>NZ_JBFPKN010000100.1:0-2066 GCF_040948805.1 Paraburkholderia sp. BR13439
CGCGGGCCAACCGGCTGGCGCACCATCTGATCGCACTCGGAGTCAGGCCGGATCAGCCGGTGGGGATCTGCGTGGAGCGCAGCGCGGCGATGGTGGTGGGGCTGCTGGCGATCCTGAAGGCGGGGGGTGCCTATCTACCGCTGGATCCGGCCTATCCGTCTCAGCGGCTGCGCCAGGTGCTGGTCGATGCCGCTCCGCAGCTGCTGCTTTGCGATGTGGCCGGCCGCGCCGCACTTGGCGCCGAGGTGCTGACCGATGTGATAGCGGTCGATCTGGAAACGGCCACGCCGGTCTGGGGCGAGCGGCCGCCTTCGGACCCGGAGCCGCGCACGCTTGGCCTCACGTCCCGCCATCTCGCCTATGTGATCTACACCTCAGGCTCAACCGGAACTCCCAAGGGAGTACAGAATGAGCATCGAGCGGTTATCAATCGCCTGATCTGGATGCAAAAGGCCTATGCACTCAATACGGCTGATGTCGTCTTGCAGAAGACCCCGTTTAGCTTCGATGTCTCTGCCTGGGAATTCTTTTGGACATTGCTTGAAGGGGCAACCCTGGTGCTGGCGGTTCCTGGTGTACACAAAGACCCGGATGCGCTTGTAAACCTGATAATCGGCCAACGCATCACCACCGCACACTTTGTACCATCGATGCTGGCCAGCTTCATGAACACGAAGGGCGTTGATCGCTGCACATCCCTGCAGCGTCTCGTGTGTAGTGGTGAGGCGCTTTCTGCTTCCCTCACGCAGAAGGTTCGGTGCGTATTACCTTGGACCGGTCTGCACAATCTATATGGTCCCACGGAAGCTGCTATCGACGTAACGGGCTGGAATTGCCCGGCTGATTTTAATGGGTCAGTGGTCCCGATTGGCCGTCCGATTTCGAACACGCGGGTTTATCTGCTGGACGGTCATGGCGAGCCGGTGCCGTGCGGGGCGGTGGGGGAGCTTTACATTGGCGGGGCGGGGGTCGCGCGGGGCTATCTGAACCGCCCCGAGCTGACCGCCGAGCGGTTCATCGCCAGTCCCTTTGTGGAGGGCGATCGGCTGTACCGCACGGGGGACCTGGCGCGGTACCTGCCGGACGGCAATCTGGAGTTCCTGGGGCGCAACGACGACCAGGTGAAGATTCGCGGCTATCGCATCGAGCCGGGCGAGATCGCGGCGCGGCTTGGCGAGCACGCCTTTGTGCGCGAGGCGGTGGTGGTGGCGCGACAGAACCGCGCCGGCGACAGGCATCTTATCGCCTATGTGGTGTGTGCACCCGAAGCTCAATCGGATGGGCTGGATGGCCCTGAGCTTGCCAACACCTTGCGCGCGTACCTAAGTGCGCGGCTGCCAGACTACATGGTACCGTCGGCGTTCATGCCGCTGGCGGAGTTACCGCTGACGGTGAATGGCAAGCTCGACCGCAAGGCACTGCCGGCGCCGGCCGACGATGCCTATGCGCGGGCGGCCTATGAGGCGCCGCAGGGCGCAGTCGAAACGGCGCTGGCAGAGATCTGGGCCGAGCTTCTAGGCCTGGAGCGGGTCGGACGCCACGACCACTTCTTCGAGCTGGGCGGCCACTCGCTCCTCGCGGTACAGGTGTCGAGCCGGCTGTCGCAGGCTGTTGGGGTCGAACTGCCGCTGTCGACACTGTTCGCCAGGCCGGTGCTGGGCGATCTTGCGGCAAGTATCGTCGAGGTGTTGAGCCGCTCCGGTCCCCAACACCTGCCGGCGATTGTGGCCGTATCGCGCCAGGCGCCGCTTGAGCTGTCGTTTGCGCAGCAGCGGTTGTGGTTTCTGGCCCAGCTGGACAAGGACAGCACCCGCTACCACATTGCGCTGGGCTGGCGGTTGCGGGGCAGGCTGGATCGCGCGGCGTGGCGACGCAGCCTCGATCAGCTGTATGCGCGCCACGAGGCGCTGCGCAGCGTCTTCGTTGATGCGGAGGAGGACCCCCGGGTTGAGATCCTGCCGCCCGGCACGGGCCTGCCCGTGCTGGAGCACGACCTGCGGGAGCGGCCGGATGCGGCGGCGGCGCTTGTGGCGCTGTGCGCCGAAGAGGCGTGCATGCCTTTTGAT
>NZ_JBFPKN010000101.1:0-2000 GCF_040948805.1 Paraburkholderia sp. BR13439
CTCTCGTTCTCATGCACCAGCGCCACCGCCTCCGGTGCCCGCCGCACCTGCGCCTCGAACAGCTCATGGATGCACCGCTCCGACGGATACGCCGCCTCCGTGCGGTTCAGCTCCTCCAGCAGATACCGGCGCTCCGCCGCCGGCAGGATATCGATGCGCTCCACCGGCTGTCCCGCGTCCGCAGCCATCGCCCGCAGCAGCGCCAGCAGATAATCCCGCTGCCGCCTGACCGTCGACTCTTCGAACAGCGCCGTGGCATAGCCCAGCGTGCCCACGATCCTCCCGTCACACTCGCCTACATTCAGCTCCAGATCGAACCGGACCTGCCCGGGCGCATTGTCCATCACCTCCTCCACGCCCAGCCCGGGAAGATCGAGCCGCCCCAGCGCGTTATCCTGCCAGGCCAGCATTACCTGGAACAGCGGCGTGTGATCAAGCGCCCGTGGCGGCTGCACAATCTCCACCACCTGCTCGAACGGCAGGTCCTGATGCTCCTGCGCCCCCAGGGCCGTGCGCCGTGTCCGCTCCAGAAGCGTCGCCACGTCCGGCCCGCCCGACAGGTCCACCCGGAGCGCCAGCGTGTTCACAAAAAAGCCGATCAGCTCCTCGATCTCGCGCCGGCCGCGGTTGGCACTCGGCACCCCGATCACAAGGTCGTCCTGCCCCGACAGACGCGAGAGCACCGCCGCCCAGCCCGCCAGCACCGTCATGAACAGCGTCGTGCCATGCTCACGGCCCAGCCGCCTGAGTTCCCGCGTGAGCTCCGCATCGATCTCCACCGGCACCGTGGCGCCGGCAAACGACTGACGCGCCGGGCGCGGCCGGTCCGTCGGCAACGCGAGCATGGACGGCGCGCCTGACAGGGCCTCGCGCCAGTACTGCGCCTGACGCTGCAGCCGCTCCCCGGAGAGCCATTGCCGCTGCCAGGCCGCATAATCGGGATACTGGATCGCCGGCACCGGCAGGGGATTGGCCTGTCCGGCCACGAACGCCCGGTACAGGCTGCCCAGTTCCCGTACCAGCACCCCCACCGACCAGCCGTCCGAGACGATGTGATGCTGCGTCAGCAGGAAGACATGCTCCTGCTCCGACAGCCGGATCAGGCGCCCGCGGATCAGCGGCCCGCGCGCCAGATCAAAAGGCATGCACGCCTCTTCGGCGCACAGCGCCACAAGCGCCGCCGCCGCATCCGGCCGCTCCCGCAGGTCGTGCTCCAGCACGGGCAGGCCCGTGCCGGGCGGCAGGATCTCAACCCGGGGGCCCTCCTCCGCATCAACGAAGACGCTGCGCAGCGCCTCGTGGCGCGCATACAGCTGATCGAGGCTGCGTCGCCACGCCGCGCGGTCCAGCCTGCCCCGCAACCGCCAGCCCAGCGGAACGTGGTAGCGGGCGCTGTCCTTGTCCAGCTGGGCCAGAAACCACAGCCGCTGCTGCGCAAACGACAGCTCAAGCGGCGCCTGGCGCGATACGGCTCCAATGGCCGGCAGCGCCTGCGCTGCCGCGCCGCTCACCGCTCCGGCCATGCCTGCGGCCAGATCGGCCAGCACCGGCCGCGCAAACAGCATCGCCAGCGACAGTTCCACACCCGCAATCTGCGACAGCCGGCTGAGCAGCCGCACGGCCAGCAGCGAATGGCCGCCCAGCTCGAAGAAGTGGTCATGCCGACCGACCCGCTCCAGACCTAGAAGCTCGGCCCAGATCTCTGCCAGCGCCGTTTCGACTGCGCCCTGCGGCGCCTCATAGGCCGCCCGCGCATACGCATCGTCGGCCGGCGCCGGCAGTGCCTTGCGGTCGAGCTTGCCATTCACCGTCAGCGGTAACTCCGCCAGCGGCACGAACGCCGCCGGCACCATGTAGTCCGGCAGCTGCCCCGCCAGATGCGCGCGCAGCGTCGCCGCAAGCTGCGCTTCCTGCGCCTCCTGTGCGGCCACCACATAGGCCACCAGCTGCGGCTCGCCGGCCCGCTCCTCGCGCGCCACCACCACCGCCTCGCGCACCCA
>NZ_JBFPKN010000102.1:0-1828 GCF_040948805.1 Paraburkholderia sp. BR13439
TCAACCTCCATTCCCTGCCGCCACCTTTCGGCGGCAGGGCTAAGTGGGTCGATTCCCAGTGCCTGCCTTGCCTCGTCAACCTCACCACTTTGCGTGAGGCTGAGAGGATTCACACACATTCAATAGATCGATATGCGCTCAAAGCCCGTCATCTCGCAAACCGACGTTCAAACGATTCTCTCCGCGTGCGCCGATGAAGCCTCGCGTCAGGGTTGGGCAGTCTCTATTTCCGTTGTCGATGACGGCGGTCATCCTCTCGGCTTCACGCGGCTCGACGGAGCAGCCCCCGCTTCCAGCTATATCTCCACAGAGAAGGCCCGGGCTGCAGCACTTGGTCGACGCGAAACCAAGCTGTATGAAGAGATGATAAACGGTGGACGAACGGCATTTCTGAGCGCGGGCGTTCTCGGCGCTCTCGAAGGCGGAGTTCCCATTCTGGTAGAGGGCGCTGTGGTTGGCGCTGTTGGAGTCTCTGGCGCCAAGCCGGACCAAGATGCCGCTGTTGCCAAGGCCGGTGTCGGCTCTCACGCTGGCTGATTAAGCCGAAGCACACCAATTTCGAGTAGCGGGAAGCCACTTTCGCTGCTGTTCAACTTCGTCTCGACAAACTGTACTTCCATGTATGAAATGATTCGCCGCGGCAGGCTTTTAGTAGCAAGAGAACTCTGCGACTTCCTCGAGCGTGAGGCGTTGCCCGGAACTGCGTTGCTCCGGAAATTTCTGGTCCTGTTTCGACAAGCTGGTTCATGAGCTCGGCCCATACAATCAAGCCTTACTGGCAGAGCGCGACCGCCTGCAAAAAGCGATTGATGGGTGGCACCGCCTCCACCCGGGCCCGATCGAAGGCAGCGTGCGCGTCGGCGCGGGTCGCCGCCATCCAGATCGATTGCATGTCGGCCTTCGCGCGTGCCTGTTGCGACTCGGGCAGCGCGTTCATGACGTCGTTTCTAGTCTATCTATGCGAACGCTCGTTTCCCATTTTATGAAACCAGCAGCGCTGGCCACGTGTGGTCGGAAACACCTCCTCAAGCGCCGGCAAAGCGCGCGAACTGAAGCACGCGTCGGCGAAGCTTTTCGACAACCTTAAGCATATGCTCAGCGATACCTAGCTATTTGACTAGGCCGCGGCAGCACCCTGAGAGTATGGCTGTGCAGCGTATTCATCGTCTGCGAGCGTCGAAATACTCAATCGCCGATGTAGCGGTGCGCTGAGGTTCGCCTGTGCGTAACGGTGCGCCTGTGCGAGCACTGCGATGGGGACACCTTCTAGAGACTTCTAGAGAGAGGTCGAATGCGCGTACAACCTGACGCGCCGATTCTAGCTCCGCGAGCTCAAGGTCCCATTGGCCCGTTGTTTCGAATCTTATGGTCGCCCGGCCAAAGTCACGTTCCGCGCGACGGAATTCTTTAACCGTAAGGGTGGAATATCCTAGCCTTCTGAGATACGCCAGCACGAACGCGGAGCGAACAACGCTTCCGAGATGAAATGCAGTCGCACGCCCAGTTTCGAGGACTGACAGACAAAGGAAATTGCGCAATGAGATGTCAATGCGCGCCGCTTCGTTCAAGCAGAACGCGGGTACAGGACGGGAGCGGAAGCTAATCCATGGCTGCTGCATTGTATGTCGCCGACTGATTCAATGAAAAAAGTGAGGCAACGAAAACGCCGTCGCCTCGCAAGTCCAGCTGGAGATAATCGTTGGATGAAGCATTGCGGGATGCATCGATTTTCCAACACCGGCTGGTTGAGCAGACCATCCAGGTGGAGTTGAATGGTCCGGTGCTTCTCCGAACGGCTGCAAGCAGCCGTCAGGAAGGGCGCTGGTGG
>NZ_JBFPKN010000103.1:0-1825 GCF_040948805.1 Paraburkholderia sp. BR13439
CGCTGGTCCTGATAGACCACCGCCACCGCATCCGGCGCCTGGCGCACCTGGGCCTCAAACAGCTCATGGATGCACTGCTGCTCAGGATACGTCACCGCCGTCCGGTTCAGCTCCTCCAGCAGATACGCCCGCTCGTCAGGTGGCAGGATGTCCAGCTCCCGCACCGGCGTGTTCGGCGCCCGCTCCAGCGCCTCCGCCAGCTGCGCGAGCGTGTGCTGCATGTAGCCGCAGACCCGATCCGCTGAGACGCCCTCCGCCACCTGCGCCGTCAGCCCGAGCGCCTCGCCAAAATCCTCCACCGACAGGGTCAGCGGATAGTTGGTGCGCTCCTCCCCGCCCAGCCATTCCATGCCGGGCAGCACATCATCGGCTGCAGAGGCGGAGACCGCCGCCGGCGTATTGTGGCGGTAGTTCAACAGCGCGCTGAACAGTGGCGCCGGCGCCGCAACGCCGCTGCAGCGTTGCGCCAGCGCCAGCGAGGCATGCTCATGTACGAGCAGCTCGGCCAGCCGCGCGTGGGTGGTCCGCACGCTCGCCTCGACCCCGGTCCCGTCCAGGTCAAGCCGCAGCGGCAGCGTGTTGATGAACAGACCCATCGCGCGGTCGCCACCCGCCCCGCCATGCATGCGGCCGAACAGCACCGTGCCGAACACCACCTGCTCGCGGTCGCTGCTGCGCGCCACCACCTGGCCCCAGGCCAGATGGCACAGGCTCGCCAGGCTCACCCCCAGCCGCCGCGCCTGCACCCGCAGCCGCACGCTGAGCGCCTGCGGCAGCATCCGCTGCGCCTCACGGGTCCCGCGGCCGTCGCCCTGGACCTCGCACAAGCCAAAGGGCGTGCACGGCTCATCGATGTTCCCCAGCAGTCCCCGGAAGAACTCTTCATGCGCGTCTGCACCCACGCCAAGCCGTGCCGCCGCCACCAGGTTGCGGAACGGCTGCGGGGCTGCCAGCTCATGCTCGCGTCCCTCCAGCACGGCCCGGACCTCGGCATGCATCAGCTCCAGCGTGGTGTGATCCCCGATCAGATGATGCTGCAGCTCCAGCAGCAGCCAGCGCGCGCTGCCGGGCTCGCGCGCAATCACAAACCGCAACAAGGGCGCCCGGCCAAGCTCGA
The DNA here is from genome assembly GCF_040948805.1 of Paraburkholderia sp. BR13439. Classification (NCBI taxonomy): domain Bacteria; kingdom Pseudomonadati; phylum Pseudomonadota; class Betaproteobacteria; order Burkholderiales; family Burkholderiaceae; genus Paraburkholderia; species Paraburkholderia sp. BR13439. The sequence goes on from NZ_JBFPKN010000103.1 coordinate 1,118, forward strand.
TGCGGTGCTGGCGCGGATCAAACCGATGCTTCAGCTGCGCGTCGCCCGGACCACAAGACCCGTCCAGCTCGACCTCGCTCACCTCCAGCAGCGCGTTCCGCCACACCACCTGGGCCGGGCGCGACAGCCCTTCCCAGACAAACGACGTCCGCAGGATATCGTGCCGATCCACCACCCGCTGAACCGCGGCAAGATAGCGCTCGAGCAGGTCACGGTCCGCAAACGCCATCTGCGAGACCAGCAGGTACGGATCGCCCTTTGTCGCCAACAGATGATGGAACAGGATGCCGTCCTGCAGTGGCGACAAGCCATAAATGTCCTGGATGTTGCCGACGCCGCCGGGCACTGTGGCGACGCTCCGGTCGATCTCGCCCTGCGTCAGCTCAATCAGCGGCAGCATCTCTGGCGTGATCGCCGGACTCTGTTCGCCGATCAGGTTGGCCGGGACCGCCATCTCGTGATGGCTACTGAGGCTTGCAGCCAGGTCCGCCAGCACCGGCTTGACGAACAAGGTGCGCACCTCGATGCGCAGTGACCGCCGCCGCAGCCGCTCCATCAGTTGCACCGCCAAGAGCGAGTGCCCGCCGAGCGCAAAGAAGTGGTCGTGGCGTCCGACCCGCTCCACACCGAGAAGCTCGGCCCAGATCTGTGCCAGCGTGATCTCGACCTCGCCTTGCGGCGCCTCATAGGCGCGATGCGCATACGCCT
>NZ_JBFPKN010000104.1:0-1804 GCF_040948805.1 Paraburkholderia sp. BR13439
ACCAGTTGACCCACGAGATCTCGATTCTCAGACGCCATCAGTTCGGCAGGCGCAGCGAGCAGCTCAGCAGCGATCAGATGAATCTGCTGGATGAGGCGATTGACGCGGATCTCGCCGCCATTGAAGTTGAACTCGAGCAACTTCAGCCACAAGCCACAGCCGAGCCGCTACCCCAGCAACCGAAGCGTGCAGCGCTGCCGGCGCAATTGCCGCGCACAGAGATTCGCCACGAGCCGCAGAGCACCGTATGCCAGTGTGGCTGCGAGCGCACGCGCATCGGCGAGGACATCAGGACATCAGCGAGAAGCTCGACTACACACCGGGCGTGTTCACCGTGGAGCGGCATGTCCGTGGCAAGTGGGTGTGCAGAAACTGCGAAACACGGATTCAGGCCGCGGTGCCTGCGCACGTCATCGACAAGGGCATTCCGACTGCGGGACTGCTGGCCTCAGTGCTCGTTGCCAAATACGCTGACCACCTTCCCCTGTATCGTCAGGAGCAGATCTTTGCGCGGGCGGGCGTCGCGATACCGCGCTCGACATTGGGCGCATGGGTCGGTACGTGCGGCGTGCAGCTACAACCGCTGGTCGACGCGCTGCATGAGGAAATCCTGCAGCAGGGTGTGCTGCACGCGGATGAGACGCCGGTACAGATGCTCAGTCCCGGCAAAGGCAAGACACATCGCGCGTATCTATGGACGTATACGCCCACACACTACAGTGAGTTACGCGCCGTGGTCTACGACTTCGCCGACAGCCGTGCAGGCGAGCATGCCCGCGCGTTCCTCGCTGGCTGGCAGGGCAAACTGGTATGCGACGACTACAGTGGTTACAAGGCTGGATTCCAGCAGGGCATCACTGAAATTGGATGTGCTGCGCACGCGAGACGCAAGTTCTTCGATCTGCACGCCAATCACAGCAGTCAGATCGCTGCGCAGGCGCTGCCGTTCTTCGCTGCGCTTTACGACATCGAGCGCGACGCTGCAGTGCTACAAGCCGAGGAACGCCACAAGCTTCGACAGAGTCGGGCCAAGCCGGTCTGCGACGCACTTCACGAATGGATGAAGGCGCAGCGCAAGCTGGTGTCGGAAGGTTCGGCGATTGCCAAAGCGCTGGATTACAGTCTTAAACGATGGGATGCGCTGACCCGCTATCTCGATGACGGTCACGTGCCTATAGACAACAACTGGGTCGAAAATCAGATACGTCCTTGGGCTATCGGCAGGTCGAACTGGTTGTTTGCCGGTTCGCTTCGAGCCGGCCAACGAGCCGCAGCCATCATGAGTCTGCTACGCTCAGCGCAACTGAATGGGCACGAACCGCATGCCTACCTGAAGGACGTTCTCACCCGATTGCCGACTCAAAAGGCCAGCGACATCGCAGCATTGCTGCCTCATCGCTGGCAACCGGCGGATCCCATCCGCTAGTTCAGTTCGCCAAGACGGGTTTGCTGGCCGCTTACGCCCATCGCAACCCTGATCAAGATTGTGCGGGGTCTCGCCCGATGAGCCTTCTGATGCTGCCGTCGGCTGTTGGCCTGCCGTCCGGATCCCGAGTGTGGCTGGCCGCGGGAGTCACCGACATGCGAGCCGGATTCAACAGTCTCGCCGCCAAGGTGCAAACCGTGCTTGTACGAGATCCGTTCTGCGGGCACGTCTTCGTGTTTCGGGGCAAACGCGGGAGTCTCGTGACATAGTGCATCCTTTGGTTAGAAGCCCGGCAACTTGAGTGACTTCTCTGCTTCCTGTCGGGCCTTGAAGTGAGGCGGTCGCCTTTCCTTAATAGCCCGTACACCTTCCCTGACG
>NZ_JBFPKN010000105.1:0-1757 GCF_040948805.1 Paraburkholderia sp. BR13439
CATAGCCACCGACACTGGAGCGGCTTAGCTCAAGGAATTTTTAGCAGGGCAGAAACGGCTCGTTTGCGGAGCCCTTATCCTGCTCACTGCGCCGTTTCCGCCCTGCTAAAAATCCTCTGGATTATCGGGCTACCATCTTAATTTTACGTAACCTCAACCGATGAAGACGCGTCTGCCCCGGCGCCCCCGGCCGCGACGCCTGCCGAACCCGGGTTCCCGGATGCCGATGCGCTGGCCGCGCTGCGTGGCTGGTATGCAGGCCTCAGTTCACGTGCAACCGTCCTGCGCTACCTGCCTGGCCTCAAGGCGTCGGGCCAGTCCGCACGTGGCATGCTCGGCCGCATCCGCCGGCAGCTCATCGCGTTCGCCGAAAGCCGCCATCGACTGGATCTGGCGGCGGTATTCCAGCACACGCCCCAAGAGCGGCAGGGGCGAGCCAAGGCAGTTGAACACGCGCTCAGGACGTTGCCCTCGGTGAATGCGCCACAGCCCCAGATCAGCGACGACATTGAACGGTGCCTCGCACCCCGGACCGCGAATGCCCTGCGTGCACACGGCATCCATACGCTCTCGGAACTGACCGTACGCATCCCGCGACGGCGCGGATGGTGGCGAACGATCGAGGGGCTCGGCGCGATGGGGGCTCGGCAAGTCGAAGCCTTCTTCGCCGGGCATCCGCTGTTGACCGAGCGCGCCCGCGCACTGGTCGCGGTCACCCAGCCACGCAGCATCGTGCCGTGGGAAGAGTTGCGCCTGCCGCACGAGGTCGATGGCTTGCAGGGCAGTTTCCGGGCGCCGCGTAATGCCTGCACGCTGAACGCGACGAAACGATTACGAGGCGGTACAGGCGTGGCTTGCGCTGCACGAAACAGCGACGACGCAGCGCGCCTATCGCAAGGAGGCCAAGCGGCTGATCCTGTGGGCGATCGTCGAACGCGGGCGGGCGCTGTCGTCACTGACAACCGACGACGCGATCGCCTACCGGGCGTTCGTGAGACGTCCGGCGCCGCGCGAGCGCTGGGTCGGGCCACCGCGGCCGCGCGATTCCGTCGAATGGCGCCCCTTTACGAGCGGCCTGTCAGCGCGCTCAGCAGCCTACGCACTGACGGTGCTCTCGGCGCTGTTTCGCTGGCTGATCGAGCAGCGTTACGTGCTCGCCAATCCGTTTTCCGGCGTCAAGGTCCGAGGCCACGCCTCGCAGCCAGCGCTGGACACGACGCGCGGTTTCACCGAGGGTGAGTGGCTGCTGGTCCGCGCGATTGCCGACGGCCTCGAAGGGTCCTATGGCTGGTCGGAGCCAGCGGCGCAGCGGCTGCGCTTCCTGCTTGACTTCGGCTACGCGACGGGTCTGCGCGCGAGCGAACTGGTCGGCGCCGGGGTCGGCAGCATCCGCGTGGACGGGCACGGTGATCACTGGCTGCATCTGGTCGGCAAGGGCAGCAAGCCCGGCAAGGTGGCACTGCCGCCGGTCGCGCGTACTGCGCTCGATCAGTACCTTGCACAGCGACGCCTGCCTGTCACGCCACAACGCTGGAACCCGAAGACATCACTGGTCGCGAGTCTGGGCGAAGACGGCGACGCGGGTATCGCGAGTCCGCACTGGATGCGCCACAGTCACGCGAGCCACGCCCTCGCTAGTCCAGCCTGAACAAACCGTAGAGCCTTAAGCGTTGGGGGTTTCCGGCGGAAATCGTGTTGTTGGAATTGCAGAGACCTGGCATATTGCTGGGTATAGCCTGCAAATTCTGGCGAGGTTT
>NZ_JBFPKN010000106.1:0-1729 GCF_040948805.1 Paraburkholderia sp. BR13439
TGATCCACAAGGTTGCAGTCGATCCGTCGACCGGCCTGAAGGACTCGGAAGCCGACGACCTCGCGAAGAAGATCGGCGTGCCAGACGCTTCGATCCCCCAAGCCCGCGCAATCCTGCAAGGCCTGTACAAGGCATTCTGGGAGACCGACGCATCGCTCGCCGAAATCAACCCGCTGATCCTGACCGGCGACGGCAAGGTCATCGCACTCGACGCGAAGTTCAACTTCGACTCGAACGCGCTGTTCCGTCACCCGGAAATCGTCGCTTACCGCGATCTGGACGAAGAAGATCCGGCTGAAATCGAAGCATCGAAGTTCGACCTCGCGTACATCTCGCTTGACGGCAACATCGGCTGCCTCGTGAACGGCGCTGGCCTCGCCATGGCAACGATGGACACCATCAAGCTGTTCGGCGGCGAACCGGCGAACTTCCTCGACGTCGGCGGAGGAGCTACGACCGAGAAGGTCACCGAAGCGTTCAAGATCATGCTGAAGAACCCGAACCTGACCGCGATCCTGGTCAACATCTTCGGTGGCATCATGCGCTGCGACGTGATCGCGGAAGGCGTGATCGCGGCGTCGAAGGCCGTGTCGCTGAAGGTGCCGCTCGTGGTCCGCATGAAGGGCACGAACGAAGACCTGGGCAAGAAGATGCTCGCTGAATCCGGCCTGCCGATCATCTCGGCGGACAGCATGGAAGAAGCGGCTCAGAAGGTCGTCGCGGCTGCTTCGGGCAAGGCGTAAGCCACCTGTCTACGGCGCATTTACCAGCTCATTTGCCAAAATGACGAGTGGCGGCGCGCGAGCGACACAGGCGTGAAGCATCGCGCCGCGTGGCGCTGCCGCGCGACGCCAAACGAACAGAGGTCAATACATGTCGATTCTGATCAACAAAGACACCAAGGTCATCACGCAGGGCATCACCGGCAAGACCGGTCAGTTCCACACGCGTGCTTGCCGTGAATACGCAAACGGCCGCGAAGCGTACGTCGCGGGCGTGAACCCGAAGCGCGCCGGCGAAGATTTCGAAGGCATCCCCATCTACGCGAGCGTCGCTGAAGCCAAGGCTGAAACGGGCGCGACCGTGTCGGTGATTTACGTTCCGCCGGCAGGCGCTGCCGCGGCAATCTGGGAAGCCGTCGAAGCTGACCTGGATCTCGCAATCTGCATCACGGAAGGCATCCCCGTCCGCGACATGATCGAGATCAAGGACCGTATGCGTCGCGAAAACCGCAAGACGCTGCTGCTCGGACCGAACTGCCCGGGCACGATCACGCCGGACGAGCTGAAGATCGGCATCATGCCGGGTCACATCCACCGCAAGGGCCGCATCGGCGTCGTGTCGCGTTCGGGCACGCTGACGTATGAAGCAGTCGGCCAGCTGACCGCGATCGGCCTCGGCCAGTCGTCGGCAGTCGGTATCGGCGGCGACCCGATCAACGGTCTGAAGCACATCGACGTGATGAAGATGTTCAACGACGATCCGGATACGGACGCCGTCATCATGATCGGCGAAATCGGCGGTCCGGACGAAGCGAACGCTGCCGAGTGGATCAAGGGCAACATGAAGAAGCCGGTGGTTGGCTTCATCGCTGGCGTCACGGCGCCTCCGGGCAAGCGCATGGGCCACGCCGGCGCGCTGATCTCGGGCGGTGCGGACACCGCTGAAGCGAAGCTGGAAATCATGGACGCATGCGGTATCAAGGTCACGAAGAACCCGTCGGAAATGG
>NZ_JBFPKN010000107.1:0-1546 GCF_040948805.1 Paraburkholderia sp. BR13439
GATGGAATATCAGGGACTTTCGAGTCGGTAGTGGCACGCGCAAACTGGCGCGCACAGCGGCGCGCGAAGCGGCGTGCTGTTTTCTTCCGAACGACGAGGTGAACCATGAACAGTCCCATCACGATCGGCATTGATCTGGCCAAGGAAGTCTTCGCGATCTGTGTGCTCGACGAACGCGGTGCTGTCCGCGAGCGACGGGTGTTGCGCCGGGCGGCATTCGAGCGCTGGGCCGTGCAGGCCCCCAGTGGCACCATCGCGATGGAATCGTGCAGTTCCGCCCATCATTGGGGACGTTGGTTCTCAGCCCGCGGTCACACCGTACGCCTGATCGCCCCCGAATTCGTCGCCCCGTTTCGCAAAGGCGGCAAGAACGATGCGGCAGACGCCGAGGCGATTGCAGTAGCGGCCCGTCAACCCACCATGCGGTTCGTGACTATCAAGACGGTCGAACAGCAGGCCATCCTGAGCTGGCATCGCGCCCGCCTGGGATGGATCGAGGAGCGCACCGCACTGATCAATCGCCTGCGGGGACTACTCGCCGAATTTGGCATCGCGCTCGGCCGCTCCCGATCGACACTGCGAGCTGCATTACCCCGACTCACCGACGACGCGGCACTACCCTCGTCGATCCGGGCACTCCTGCTGGAAGCGCGCGAGCAATTCGCCGCTCTTGAAGCGCGCGTCACACGGTGTGATGCCGAAATTGCGGCACATCTTGCTGGTAACGGTCCCGCCCGGCGCCTGCGGGAACTGCTCGGTATCGGACCGCTTACCGCCAGCGCGCTTGTAGCCACCGTTTCCAATGCCTCCAGCTTCAGGAACGGCCGGCAGTTTGGCGCCTGGCTCGGCCTGACGCCCCAGCAGCATAGCTCCGGCGGCAAATCCCGACTGGGCAAGGTGACCCGGCACGGTGATGGCTATCTACGCAGCCTGCTGGTACAGGGTGCGCGCAGCGCCCTGCAGTCAGCCTTGCGCTGCCTGCCCGACAGGCTCTCCCGCCTCGGGCGCTGGATCGTCGACCTGTTCCACCGCAAGGGCTATCACAGGACGCTCGTCGCAATCGCCAACAAACACGCCCGCATGCTGTGGGCGATGCTGGCTCACGACGAAGCCTACGATCCGCTCGCCTGGCAGCGCTATCGCGCGCCGGCCGCGACCGCGACCGTGTAGTACCAGGCACTTCCCGCCACGCTGCAACGTGCAATAGCAACATGAGGTCAGACCGAACGGGAGAAAACCCCGGCTATCCTGCTGGCCAGCCCCATTCCGTGGCGGTTGATCCCCGCTGCGCAGGCTGCGTCTCGGATGGAATTGGGAGCTCCCGTGCGGCTTCGATATGGTGGCCCGCGCTGGCAGTTCTGGCGCGAGAAGGCCGGTTACAGGGATGCAGTCTGCTACCTCTACAGCTCAGCACACGCCCAGCATCTACAGCCTCACGGCAAAGGAATCGCAAATCACGCGGATATTAAAAATCAGGTCGTACACCGTACCGGGCAAACGTCGTGCGCAGAGGTCTACTCCTTCGCGCAAATCCCACGCGCGTCCG
>NZ_JBFPKN010000108.1:0-1514 GCF_040948805.1 Paraburkholderia sp. BR13439
ATGCGTATGCGCGGCGGGGTTACGAGGCGCCGCGCGGGGAGCTCGAGACGGTGCTGGCGCAGCTGTGGGCGGAGCTGCTGGGTCTGGAGCGGGTCGGTCGGCATGACCACTTCTTCGAGCTGGGCGGCCATTCGCTGCTGGCCGTGCAACTGATGGAGCGGCTGCGGCAGCGCTCGCTGGGAGTAGAGGTGCGCACGCTGTTCGCGCGGCCGGTGCTGGCCGATCTGGCGGCCAGCCTGGGCAGCCATCAGGAGGTCGCGGTCCCCGCCAACCTGATTACCGCGCACAGTACGGCGATCACCCCCGGGATGCTGCCGCTCATCGGGCTGAGCCAGGCGGAGATCGACCGGGTGGTGGCCACGGTGCCCGGGGGGCTGGCCAACATCCAGGACATCTATGCTCTCTCGCCGCTGCAGGAGGGCATCCTGTTCCATCACCTGCTGGCCAGCCAGGGCGATCCATACCTGCTGGTCTCGCAGATGGCATTTGCCGGTCGTGGCCAGCTGGAGCGCTATCTGGCGGCAGTGCAGCGGGTGGTGGACCGGCACGATATCCTGCGCACGTCGTTTGTGTGGGAGGGGCTGTCCGCTCCGGCGCAGGTGGTGTGGCGCCAGGCGCGGCTGGAGGTGGTGGAGGTTGAACTGGACGAGGCGGAGGGGCCGGCTCCCGAGCAGCTGCGGCGCCGGTTCGATCCGCGCGGGCAGCGCATCGATCTGGGGCGGGCGCCACTGATACGGTGTGTGACGGCCCGGGAGCCGGACAGCGGGCGCTGGCTGCTGCTGGAGCTGCAGCATCATCTGATCGGCGATCACACCACCTCAGAGGTAATGCATGCGGAGGTCCGGAGCGTGCTGGGAGGACGCGGGCACGAGCTGGCCGAGCCGCAGCCATTCCGTAACCTGATAGCGCAGGCGCGGCTGGGTGTGGGAGAGCAGGCGCATGAGCAGTTCTTCCGGGAGATGCTCTCGGAGATTGACGGGCCGACGCTGCCGTTCGGGCTGGGCGAGGTGCGCGGCGAGGGCAGCGGGGTGGACGAGGCGCGGCGGCAGTTGCCGCAGGCGCTTAACGACCGGCTGCGGCAGCAGGCGCGGCGGCTGGGGGTGAGCGTGGCCAGCCTGTGCCATCTGGCGTGGGCGCAGGTGGTGGCGCGCAGCAGCGGCCGCGAGCAGGTGGTGTTCGGCACGGTGCTGTTCGGGCGCATGCATGGTGGCACGGGCGCGGACCGGGCGATGGGCCTGTTCATGAACACGCTGCCGGTGCGGCTCGACGTGGATGGAACCGGGGTCGAGGAGAGTGTGCGTCGCACACACGCGCGGCTGGCGGAGCTGCTAACCCACGAGCATGCCCCGCTGGCGCTGGCGCAGCGCTGCAGCGGCGTTGCGGCGCCTGCGCCGCTGTTTGGCGCGCTGCTGAACTATCGCCACAATACGCTGGCGGCGCTCCCGGGCGTCGTGGGGGACGATGTCCTGGACGGCATGGAGTGGCTGGGTGCGCAGGAGCGCACCAACTATCCC
>NZ_JBFPKN010000109.1:0-1496 GCF_040948805.1 Paraburkholderia sp. BR13439
TTTATACTGCGTCACATTGCCACTTCTTCTGGATGGTGCAGATGTACACCCAATCCCTCGATATCCCCGGCCACGTCGCCCCGCTGGACGCGGACGCGAATTCGCCCGAACAGGCGCGCTTCGACGCGGTCATGGCCGCCGACGGCAAGATCGAGCCGCAGGACTGGATGCCCGACGCCTACCGCAAAACGCTGGTGCGGCAGATCTCGCAGCACGCGCACTCGGAGATCGTCGGCATGCTGCCCGAGGGCAACTGGATCACGCGCGCGCCGAGCCTCAAGCGCAAGGCGATCCTGATCGCCAAGGTGCAGGACGAGGCCGGCCACGGGCTCTATCTGTATAGCGCCGCCGAAACGCTCGGCGTGTCGCGCGAGCAGCTGATCGACGCGCTGCACGCGGGCAAGGCCAAGTATTCGAGCATCTTCAACTACCCGACGCCCACCTGGGCCGACGTCGGCGTGATCGGCTGGCTGGTCGACGGCGCGGCGATCATGAACCAGATCCCGCTGTGCCGCTGCACCTACGGGCCGTACGCCCGCGCGATGATCCGCATCTGCAAGGAAGAGTCGTTCCACCAGCGCCAGGGCTTCGACGCGCTGCTCGCGATGATGGCCGGCACCGACGCGCAGCGCGAGCTCGTGCAGCAGGCGGTGAACCGCTGGTGGTGGCCGGTGCTGATGATGTTCGGCCCGAGCGACAGGGACTCGGTGCACAGCAACCAGTCGGCGCAATGGGGCATCAAGCGCATCACCAACGACGACCTGCGCCAGAAATTCGTCGACGCGACCGTCGAGCAGGCGAAGGTGCTCGGCGTCACGCTGCCCGATGCGCAGCTCAAATGGAACGCGGCGCGCGGCCACTATGACTATGGCGACATCGACTGGGCAGAGTTCTGGCGCGTCGTCAATGGCGACGGCCCGTGCAACCGCGAGCGCCTCGCCACGCGCGTGAAGGCCCATGCGGACGGCGCCTGGGTGCGCGAAGCCGCGCTCGCCCATGCCGACAAGCAGCGCCAGCGCGCGCAACAGCACGCCGCCTGAGCGGCACCGCACATCACAGGAATCAGGAGATCAGCAATGAACAGGGAATGGCCAATCTGGGAAGTGTTCGTGCGCAGCAAGCAGGGACTCGACCACAAGCACTGCGGCAGTCTGCACGCGGCCGACGCGCCGATGGCGCTGCGCATGGCGCGCGACGTCTACACGCGCCGCCAGGAAGGCGTGAGCATCTGGGTGGTGCCGTCCTCGGCGATCACCGCCTCGGCGCCCGACGAGAAGGCGGAGCTGTTCGAACCGGCGGGCGACAAGATCTATCGCCACCCGACGTTCTACACGCTGCCCGACGAAGTCAACCACATGTAAGCGCGCCATGACCACTCTGTCCATCACGCCCGAACATCTGCAGTACGTGCTGCGCCTCGCCGATACCGCGCTGATCCTCGGTCAGCGCAACAGCGAGTGGTGCGGCCACGGCCCGATCCTCGAAGAGGACATCGC
>NZ_JBFPKN010000010.1:0-306837 GCF_040948805.1 Paraburkholderia sp. BR13439
GAAAGCGCAAATAGATTGAGTACCCCGTGTGCATCAAAACACAAACGAAGACGATCATCCACGGCCCATAAACCGTAGTTGACATACAGCGAAAGTCCTTACAGCAGGATAGGCTATCGCCGGTTTTAGGCGCCCAAGCGACCAATGCAGTCTCGATTAGCTGCTGATGCATACCTTCTTTCGAATGCAACCTTGCTAGACACATCCTGGCCGTAGAGGCGAAATGAGCGCGTGGCGATGAAACGCAAACAGTATTCGGTCGAGCAGATCGTGGGAGCGCTCGAGCCGGCCAACCTGATCGCGCCACACCTGCGGCCGGGTGCGGCCATTCATATAGAAATTTTTAATCAACAATTAGGTAATTTATAGCTCATATGGCCAAATGCAATTATGTATGCAGTGAAAGCACGTGGCGCCCCGCGCCAAAGAAACCGCGCTCCGACCTGGCGAGCTTTTCGCCGCGTTGCAAACAATCGCAGTCTCCCTCTCTGGCCGAGCGTCCACTGCCCGAAATAGCTCACCTCTCATGCAATCGATGAATCTTTTCAGTGACTGCATAAGTCGCGAGCCGGAGAAGCTCTACGCCAGGTGTTCTCTCGCGCGGAAGTGCCTTTATGCTTCTGCTACCATTCGAATCAACGGTCATACGGCATAACCCGAAAAATGTCTGCGGACCATGACATCATCGGTAAGGTGCTCGGTCATGTGAACAAGCTGGTTGCACTGCTAAAGCCGCTTGCCCGCCACCGTCGCATGGAGCGATGCGGCAGCGTGCCGCTAAGGCGAACCGTTCTGGCGACGTTGCGCTGCGCACAAAAGCGGAAACTATTCGAGCACTGAGCGGGCAAGTCACTCGGGCAGACGATGCCGTCTATCGTCCAAGTATTGCGCGGTATCCGCGCTGCAAAACACGGAAGCCATGATTTTGGCCTCCGTCAGGAAAGCGATTCCTCCAGAGCATGTCATCTGAGCCTCGGTCCCACTCGATTGCAGATAGCAGCCAGGTCTTATGGGAGGATGGCGAGCGAATCTTTTCGCGCGCCTCGCGCCTGACCCCGGATGGCGCGCCGACTTCGGTCATGGAGTTGCGGCCTTTGGCTACCGGCTGCACGTCCGCGAGCCTCGAACGGCTGGCGCACGAATATCAACTGAAGGAAGAGCTTTCCGGCGATTGGGCCGCACGGCCGCTCGAACTCGTGTCTGAGGGCAGTCAGACCGTGCTGGTGCTGGAAGATTCGGGCGCCGCTCCGCTCGACCGGCTGATCAGCACTCCCCTTCGACTGGAACGCTTCCTGCAGCTCGCCATCGACATCGTCAATGCTTTGGGCAAGGCCCATCAGCGCGGCCTCATCCACAAGGACATCAAGCCGGCGCATATCCTGGTGAACGACGCAACGGGCGAGGTTAGGCTCACCGGCTTCGGCATCGCCTCGCGACTTCCGCGCGAACGCCAGAGCCCGGAACATCCCGAATTGATCGCGGGAACCCTCGCGTACATGGCACCCGAGCAGACCGGCCGGATGAACCGGTCGATCGATTCGCGCAGCGATCTCTACGCGCTCGGGGTCACGTTGTATGAGATGTTGACCGGAGCCCTGCCTTTCACTGCGCTGGATCCGCTGGAATGGGTGCACTGCCACATCGCGCGACAGCCCGTCAAACCGGATGAGCGCGTCTCAGGCATCCCTGCCCCGCTCTCGGCCATCGTGATGAAACTGCTGTCGAAACCCGCCGAGGATCGCTATCAAACCGCAGCTGGCCTTGAGTGGGACCTCAGAAAATGCCTAACTGAATGGCAAGCCGCTCATCGGATCGATCCTTTCCCGCTCGGAACGCACGATACGACGCGACAGCTTTTGATCCCCGAGAAGCTCTACGGGCGCCGCAGTGAAATCGCGACGCTTCTGGATGCGTTCGATCGCGTCGCGACGCAAGGCACGCGGGAGCTGGTCCTCGTATCCGGCTACTCGGGAATTGGAAAATCCTCCGTCGTCAATGAGCTGCACAAGGTGATCGTGCTGCCCCGGGGTATCTTCATCTCGGGAAAATTCGACCTGCGCCTGAGAGACATCCCCTACTCCACATTGGCCCAGGCATTTGCCGACCTGATCCGACAAATCCTGAACGGCCAGGATGCCGAAATTGTGCGCTGGCGCGACGCTATCGCAGAAGCCGTTGGCCAGCACGGGCGATTGCTGACCGATCTGATTCCCGAACTCGCGAGCTTGATCGGGCCCCAGCCTCCCGTTCCCGTTCTCTCGCCACTGGAAACCCAATTGAGGTTTCAATCCGTCTTTCAAAAGTTTGTTGGCGTGTTCGCGCGCGCCGAGCATCCGCTTGTGATTTTCCTGGACGATCTACAGTGGCTCGATCCGGCGACATTAACGGTGGTCGAATATCTAATCACGCATACTGACGCGCATCACTTGCTATTGATCGGCGCGTATCGCGACAACGAAGTCGCGCCCGGACATCCGCTGATGGATATGCTCCGTTCGATTCGCGAGGCCGGGACGAAGGTGCATGAGATCGTACTCGGCCCGCTATCGCCGGAGGACTTCGGCGAACTGCTTTGCGACGCTTTCCGATGCACGCGCGAGAAGGCTTTGCCTCTAGCCAGACTGGTACACCGAAAAACCGGCGGCAACCCATTCTTCGCGGGCCAGCTATTGACCAATCTCGTTGAGGAAGGTCTTCTCGAGTTCGAGCCGGATTCAGCCTCGTGGCGGTGGAATCTCGAACACATCGACGCGAAGGGCTTCACCGAAAACGTCGTAGAGCTGATGATCCGCAGACTGCAGAGGCTCTCGCCTCGTGCACAGGACGCGTTGAAGATGCTGGCGTGCCTCGGCAACCAGGCCGACTTCAGCACCCTGGCGAAGGTCTGGGGCGGTTCCGAGGCCGCAGTCCATGCGGATTTCCTCGATGCCGTCCGGGCCGGCGCGATCGTTTCCATGGACCGCAGCTTCAAGTTTCTCCATGACCGGGTGCAAGAAGCCGCCTACGCACTGATTCCGACCGAATCCCGCGCAGAGCATCACCTGCGCATTGGCCGCCTGCTTTTGTCGAAGCTCGATGAAGCGGACATTGCGACCAGGATTTTTGATCTCGTGAACCAATTGAATCATGGATCCGAGCTGATGATCGAACGGTCCGAACGACATCGCGCAGCGACCCTCAACTTCAATGCCGCGAAGAAGGCGAAGGGCTCAACCGCGTATCGTTCGGCTTGCAATTATCTCGCGGCCGCTGCGTCGCTGCTTTCGCAGCAAGGGTGGGACGACTGTTACGAGTTGACCTTCAGCGTCTGGTTCGAACGGGCCGAATGCGAGTTTCTACTCTCCCATTTCAGCGAAGCCACCCGATGGATCGATGACATATTGCTTCGAGCGCGATCGAAAATCCACCGCGCCGAGGCCTACCGGCTCAGGATGGTCCTGCAGCTGGTGAATGCCGACAACGCGTCCGCAGTCAGAACCGCTCGAGAATGTCTGGAAATGTTCGGCATCGACTTGCCATGTCATCCTACGGACGACGAATTATCCGCAGAGTACGATGTCGTCTTCATGCGCCTCGGCGCGCGCCCGATTGAAAGCCTCCTTGACCTCCCGATGATGGAAGACCCCGAGATGCGAGAGGTCATGCAGATCTTCCATATGCTAGGGCAGACCGCCTATTTCACCGATATGAACCTCGCCCAGACGATCGCCTGCCGAATGGTAGTCGTGACGCTGCAATACGGCACGACCGAATCGGCTGTCATCGCCTATGCGTTCATCTCCATTCTTCTAGGTCCATTCTTCCACCGATACCGGGACGGCGAGGCGTTCGCCCGGTTGTCGGTCGCCGTGGCGGAGAAGCATAGTTTCGCCGCTCAACAAGTGGCCGCGCACTTTTTCTTGCAAATGGCGGTTCTCTGGACGCAACCGATCGAGGTCGCATTAGGGTGCGTCGATACTGCCATGCGATATGCGCAAAAAACAGGCGAAGTCATCTATGCCAGCTTCAGCCTCGAACATCGGCTGACGGACCTTCTGGCACGCGGCTATCGCCTCGATGAGGCGTGGCTCGATTCGATCAACGCAATCGAGTTCGTGAAACGAATCCACTTCCGTCACGTGCACGATATTCTGTCCAGCATCCAACATTTCATCCAGAGGCTTCGCGGCCGCACCCGCGACCCGACGGTGATGGAGGACGCCGCGATCGATGCTCAAATCACGGAAGGCGGCATTGCCGTGGTCAACTGCTTCCACTGGATTTTGCAGATCCAGCGCCACTTCCTGATGGGCGAACCTGAGAAGGCGCTCGCGTGCGCCGACAAGGCCAAACCACTGCTTTGGTCCGGACGCTGCCACATCCAGTTCGCGAACTACTGCCTTTATCATTCGCTCACGCTCGCCGCGGTTCACGGCTCTGCATCTGCTGATCGACAAGCGCAGATCAGGGCCGACATCACCGCAAATATCGAGGCGTTCGCAAGATGGGCGAAAAGCTGCCCGATCACGTTTGCGCACAAGCATCTGCTGCTGCGCGCCGAACTGGCCCGTCTGAACGGGCACGCAATGCAGGCCATGCGGTTCTATGAGCATGCAGCCCGCTCGGCAGGCGAGCAGGGATTCGTCCAGGATCAGGCACTGGCCAACGAGCTCGCTGCGCAATGCTGCTTTGCCGCTGGCCTCGAACGCGCCGCGTACGCTTATTTGCGTGAGGCGCGGGACTGCTATTCCCAATGGGGCGCGCACGGCAAGGTCGAACAACTGGATCGGCTCTACCCCTTGAGCAAACCCGAAGCCGCGCCTGTCTCACGCGTGACCATCGAGGAACGCGGCGAGCAACTGGATCTCGCGACCATCGTGAAGACGGCTCAGGCAATCTCAGGCGAAATGGTGCTCGAAAACCTGATCAAGTCCTTGATGACGACTGCAATCGAGCATGCTGGCGCCGAACGCGGTCTGTTGATCCTTCCACAGGGCGCCCTGCAGCGCGTCGAGGCCGAAGCCACCATTCAAGGTGGCCGGGTCATCGTGCAATTGCAGCAACAGCCACCGAGACCGGTGGCCTTGCCGGACTCGCTCTTGCGCTACGTCGCAAGCACGCGTGAACCTGTCATCATTGACGATGCCTCAGCCGAAAACCGCTTCTCCGGCGACCCCTATATCCGCCAGAAATGCGCTCGCTCCGTCCTTTGTCTGCCGTTGCTCAAGCAGGCCGGGCTGATCGGTGTGCTCTACCTCGAGAACAACCTCGCGCCCGGCGTATTCGCTCCGAAGCGCATCGCCCTGCTGAAGCTGCTCGCCTCGCAGGCGGCGATCGCATTGGAAAACGCGCGACTGTACCGCGACCTTGCAGAACGTGAAGCGAAAATCCGGCGCCTCGTCGATTCCAACATCGTCGGGATTCTGATCGGGGATCTCGAAGGTCGGATCCTCGAAGCCAATGACGCGTTCCTTCGTATGTTGGGATACGGCCATGACGATCTGCTCGTGGGGCGTCTGAGATGGAGGGACCTGACGCCGCCTGAGTGGCTCGAGCGCAGCGGTGTTGAATGGGAGAAGCTGGAGAAGACCGGGATATTACAGCCCTACGAGAAAGAGTACTTCAGGAAGGATGGCAGCCGCGTGCCGGTGCTGGTCGGCATTGCCATGCTCGGCGAGAACGCGACTCAAGCTATCGCGTTTGTGCTCGATCTGAGCGAGCTCAAACGGGCGGAAGCTCAGGCGCGCCAGATGCAGCTCGAGCTCGCGCATGCGAACCGCGTCACTGCCATTGGGCAACTCGCAGCGTCGATCAGCCACGAAATGAAGCAGCCGATTGCTGCGACGACCGTCAATGCGTCGACAGGTCTGCGCTTCCTGGGTCTCGACCCACCCAATGTCGGGGAGGCCCGCCTGGCGTTCGATCGCATCGTCCGTGACGCGCGACGCGCGGGCGAGGTAATCAAGCGGATTCATGGCCTTGTCATCAAGGCCCCTATGAGCAATGAGATCGTGGAGATCAACGAAGCGATCCGCGAGGTGATGGCGCTCACGTCCGGCGAGGCTAACCGGAACGGCGTTTCCGTGCGGCCGCGGCTTGCGGAGGATTTACCGCCCGTCAAGGGCGACCGCGTGCAAATACAGCAGGTGATCCTGAATCTCATTATCAACGCCATCGATGCAATGAGTGCGGTTGACAAAGGGCCGCGCGAATTGACGATCGACACCGCGGTGATCGAGCCAGGCGTCGTCCGCGTGTCCGTGCGCGACTCCGGCCCGGGTATCGCCCCGGAGAACCTCGAGCGCCTCTTCGAGCCGTTTTATACGACCAAGGCCAGCGGAATGGGCATGGGGCTGCCGATCTGCAATTCGATCGTCGAGGCACATGGCGGCCGCCTGTGGGCGAGCAACGCCCCCGACCGCGGTGCGATCTTTCAATTCACGTTGCCCATCAATCCGGCCGTTTCAGCATAAGCCGACCCAAACCGACACCAAGGTATATTGACTCCCGGTTCCCAAAAGCCGATCGTTGTATCGTGAGGCACGCTGTAGAATGGGGTCGCGATGGAAAACGAACTCAGTCGTACTGTGGATGCGCTCCCCGGGTTGGTCTGGACAGCCTTCCCTGACGGCCGCATCGAGTTCGTCAATCGACGCTGGTGCGAATATACGGGGCTTTCCGTCGAGCAAGCGTCGGGCGAAGGCTGGCAGACGGCGTTCCATCCCGATGATCGGCCGGGGCTGATCGAAGCCTGGCGAACCGTCCTCGCCTCCGGCGAGCGGGGCGAGGCGGAAGCGCGCATGCGTCGCTTCGATGGCGTGTATCGCTGGTTCACATGCCGAGCCAGTCCGATTACCGATGCTACCGGTCAAGCCGTAAAGTGGTGTGGGATCAACTCGGACATCGAGGACCGCAAGCAGACCGAAGCTGCGCTGCGCGCGCAGGAACAGCGCTTCGAACTGATCGTCGATGGCCTCCCCACCCGGGTCATCCTTTTCTCGCCCGACGGGGACGTCTTGCATGCCAACCGTCATACGCTCGAATTTTCCGGCTCGACGCTCGAGGAGTTGCGGGGATGGAAAACCAACACCCTGACCTACCCCGATGACCGGGCGGCGGTGATCGCCCGGTTCCGGGCGTCGATCAGCACCGGCGAGCCCTATGATGCGGAGTCGCGCCATCGCCGTGCCGATGGCATCTACCGATGGTTCCGCGTGCAAGGCTTTCCGTTGCGCGATAACGAGGGCCGAATCGCTCTCTGGTATTTCCTTCAGACGGATATCGATGATCGCAAGCGTGCCGAGGCGCTGCTCGAGGGCGAGAATCGCCTGCTGGAGATGGTCGCGACAGGGCAGCCTTTGCCGAACGTTCTCGACGACCTATGCCGACTGGTCGAAGAGATCGCGACCGACTGCGTCTGCATGGTCACCTTTCGGGAGACACACGACACTGGGTGCGTTCATCTGGGGTCTCCCGGTCTCCCGAAGCGTTTCCTCCCTCGTGCCGGTACGCGTGCCACCTCCTCTGACTCCGGCCCGCTGGGCATGGCGGTGTCCCTCAAGGCGCAGGTGATCGTGCCCGATGTCGCGTCGGACGCGCGCTGGACCAGGGCGTGGCGCGAGCGGAGCCTCGCGCATGGACTGCGTTCCTGCTGGGCGACGCCGATCCTGTCGCGTACCGACGAAGTGCTGGGAACGTTCACTCTGTTTCGGTCTGCTCCCGGCGATCCCACGCCGATCCAGCGCGAACTGATCGCACAGTTCACGCACATCGCGAGTATCGCTATCGAGCGGGCACATAGCATCGCTGCGCGTCAGGAGGCTGATGAGCGCTTACGCCAAAGCGCGGCGCTGATGGCCAAAGTGGAGCAGCTCAGTTCGAGCGGAAGCTTCTGCTGGCACCTTGAAACCGGCGCGTTCACGTGGTCAGATCAGCTTTATCGCATCTTCGGGATCGAACCGGGGGTGCCGATTACGATAGACACGATCGCCTCCCGCTTCCACCCTGGCGACCGCCATCTACTTGACGAAATGATCGAGCAGGCGCGAGAAGGCAAAGATCTGGAGTTCGAAATCCGCCTGCTGCTGCCCAACGGCCCGGTCAGGCACATTCACATACAGGCGCACGCCACGCGCGACCCGCAAGGCTCGCTGGACTACATCGGCGCCGCGCAGGACATGACGGAGCGTCGGGCGTCCGAAGATGCGCTTCTCGCGTTGCGCGCCGAATTGGCCCATCTGAGCCGGCTCAACAGTCAAGGCGCGTTGACGGCCTCGATCGCGCACGAGATCAACCAGCCGCTGACTGGAATCGTGACCAACGCCAGCACCGGTCTGCGCATGCTGAGTGCAGAACCGCCCAATGTGGAAGGCGCGCTCGAGACGGTACGACGCACGATCCGCGACGGGCAGCGCGCATCCGAGGTGATGAAACGCCTGCGCGCGCTGTTCAGCAACAAATCCATCACGACCGATACGCTCGATCTGGTCGAAGCGACTCGGGAGGTGATTGATCTGCTGCAAGGCGAGATTCGCAACAAGCGGATCGTGCTGCATCTGAAGACGGCGGACGATCTACCGCCTGTCGCCGGGGACAAGATCCAGCTCCAGCAGGTGGTGCTCAACCTGCTTGTCAACGCCGTGGAGGCGATGAATGGCGTCGAAGACCGGCCACGGCAGATATTGGTGAGCATCGAGCGCGACGATGGCGACCACGTGCGGCTCTCTGTGACCGATTCGGGCGTGGGCATCGACCCGCAGCTGGCCGGCAAGCTCTTCGATCCGCTTTTTACGACCAAGCGGGAAGGCATGGGCATCGGCCTGTCCGTGAGCCGTTGCATCATCGAAAGCCTCGACGGCCGGTTGTGGGCCTCCCCGAACAAAGACCGCGGCGCCACATTTACTTTCGCCATTCCGTGTCGGGCGGACAGCGTGGCCGCCGCCGAGCGGTCCGCGCCCACAGGACAGTCCGCGCGCGCGGACGCGGAGCGACCCTAAAGGAATTCGTGATGACAGAGCGCCCGCTTATCGCGGTGGTCGACGATGACGAGTCGGTGCGCGAATCGCTGCCCGACCTGCTGCATATGTTCGGCTTCGCAACCCGGGCATTTGGGTCGGCAGAAGAATTTCTGGCCTCCGGATGCGCCGGCGAAGTGCGCTGCCTGATCCTCGACGTCGCCATGCCAGGCATGTCCGGCGACGAGCTGCAGCACGAGCTCAAGCGGCGCCGGGAAGCCATTCCGATCGTCTTCATCACGGCGCATGGGGACGAGGTGCTGCGCCCGCGCATGCTCGAACAAGGTGCCGTCGATTGTCTGCTCAAACCCTTCAGCGACACCGCCCTTCTGGGGGCGATCCAGGCCGCGCTCAAGGTCGAATGATTCACCCCGGGGCCTGTGAATGGAGTTCAAAATGATACCCGCTCGTGCAGTTGAAGCCGCCTCGAAATCGTCGTCGGCGCAAGCCACGCCGGTCGTCTTCGTCGTCGATGACGATGTCTCGGTGCGTGAGTCGCTCGAAGCCATGATTCGCTTTGCTGGTCTAAGGGCAGAGACCTTTGCTTGCGCCCAGGACTTTCTCGGACGCACGCGCGCGATGGTCCCGAACTGTCTGGTGCTGGATGTCAGCCTGCCCGATCTCAGCGGCCTCGACCTGCAAAATCTGATTGCTTCCGAACGTACCGACATGCCGATCATCTTCATCACCGGCTACGGCGACGTGCCGATGACGGTGCGAGCCATGAAAGCGGGAGCGGCCGAATTTCTCACCAAGCCGTTCGACGACCAGGTGCTGCTCGACGCCATCCGGCACGCGCTCGAGCGCAGCCGCGCGGCGTTGACCGAAGAAGCCGGGATGCAGTCGATCCGTGATCGCTACGCCTCACTCAGTCGACGCGAGCGGGAGGTCATGGCGTTAGTGGTATCCGGCCTGCTGAACAAACAGGTCGGAGCCGAACTGGGCATCAGCGAGATCACAGTGAAGGTGCACCGCCGACACGTGATGCGAAAGATGGACGCGCGCTCGCTCCCCGAACTCGTCAACATCGCGGGACGACTAACCCAGAGCACACACGGGCGTGAAGGCTAGGTCACCTTACCCGCAATTCAACAGGTGCCTCGTCGCGATAGCCTCCTCCTAGCGCTTTCGACAGCGCAATCGCCTGACTCAGGCGCTGCCCGTCGAGCTGCAGCACGGAGATGCGTTCGAGCAACACTGCCTGGCGAGCGTCCATTGCCGTCAGTCGGCTCGCAACGCCCCTTTCATAGTGAGCCTGCGCACTGGCCTCGGCGAACGACACCGCGTCGATTTTCTGTGCCTGCAGCACGGCTTCCTGGTCGAGGTCCTGAAGTCTGCTACCCGTTGCGGCTACGTCGCGCACGGCGTTCAGTACGGCCTCGTTGTACTGCGCGATGAGTGTGTTGCTCGCCGTGCGCGCGCCGCTCAGGTTGGCGTTGAGCCGGCCGCCGTCGAAAGATCGGCAGATACAGACCGGGAATCAGATTGATCTGCTGACTGGCATGTGTAAAGAGGTCCGCGAGGTGCAGCGCGTTGAGGCCAAAAAACGCCTTGACGTCGAAGCTCGGATAAAACGCGGCCTTAGCGCCATAGCGCAATGCGTACGAGCGCCTCCGCGTGATCGGTCAGGTCGACGAACGACTGAAAATAGATCTCTACAATGCCCACGACAAAGAAAGCAGCGCCGATGTTTGCCACCCGCATCAGGTAAGCGCTAGCGAAGAACAGTGCTGCCGACAGCAGGATTCTCAGCAACGGATAATCGAACGTCAGCTTCAGCACAAGAATCGCATTACCGACGGCCAAGGTCACAGCGGTTGAGCGTTGCGACCGCCGAAGTACCGATGCGGAACAGCTCGGGATCGGGATTGCGCACGGCGATCTTGACCGGGAAGCGCTGCGATACATGCACCCACTTGATGGTGCGCTGCACGCTCGGAAGACCCTGTTCCACCCCGCCGTCGTCGTCTGGCAGCACGCCATAACCGACCGAATCGACCGCGCCAGTGAAACGTCTGGCGGTGTCGCTCATCAGGTACACCGTCGAAGGCGTCCCTGCATGGACGCCCTTCAACTCCGTTTCCCGAAAGTTGGCGACGACATACCAATGCCGCGTATCGATCAACGTAAAAACAGGCTTCAGTGCCGATGCGAATTGCCCGACCGTCGTGCGCAGCGAGACCACCCGACCGTCGAACGGCGCATGCACCTCCGTGAACTCGAGATTCAGCTCAGCAAGGGCAATTTGTGCCCTGACTTCCGCGCGCTGCGCGACCAGCGCATCAACGCCGCTAACTGCCGCGCTAGCCTGCTGCGCCTCGCGCATCGCGGCATTGAGTTCCGCCTGCGCGGAGCGCTGCGCAGTACGTGCGCGATCGATTTCCTCGGCGGATACATAGCCTTGCGCGAGCAAGGGTTCGGTGCGGCGCAGTGTGTCCTCGGCCTGGTTTGCCACTGCGCGGGCCCGCTCGACGGCAGCCTGCACGGAATCCGCGTTGTATTGCTGCGCATGGACCGTACGCTGCGTCAAAACGATCTGGTTGTTGACCGTGTCGAGCCGTGCGCGCACCTGATCCAGCGCAGCCTGATAGGGGCGCGGGTCGATGCGCAGTAGCAGATCGCCTTGCTTGACGGCCTGATTGTCGCGTACGGGAAGGTCGATGATCCGGCCGCTGACTTCGGGAACGACGCTGATCGTGTCCGCGTACACATACGCGTCGTCGGCGGACGGTGCGTGATCGAGCCGCCACAGAACCACGACCAGCAAGCCGATGGCAATCAGCACAATCGAAAGCGGAAGGAAGCTTCTTCATGTGCCGCGCAGCGCGAGCGTCGTCGTCAGTCATTTTCGGGTCACGTCAACGGTGAAAAAACGCCAACCAGGCGGTCATCGCAAGCAGCGCACTCAGCGCCGGATAGCTGACGGCGAGCGGTGCGAGCGCCACGATCGCACCGCGTCGGCTCAATGCGAGGTGGACGAGAATTGTCCCCGTGATGCCGCCGAGAATGCAGAACCACCAGTCCGGAAAGGCTGCACCCCACAGCGGAATTGATGGCGCAAATGCGAATGACAGACTCACGACAATCGAGCGGCTCATTGCGGGTCGTTGGCCGCAGGGCGGCCTTCGCTCAATCGTCCGCTGACACTGTCTCCGTTCCACGACGCCAGAACGAACGCCACGACACATGCGGCTTTACCGAGGCATTCGACCGTCGAGACGAAAGCAAGGGCAACACTGCGCGTGTACTCGAGACGTAACGCCGGTGCTACGGCGAATACACTCGCTGCGCAAATGAATGCGAAGACGTGACCGGTCCAGCGCAGGTGGACGATGGCAGCGAAACCAATGAGGCAAATCAGTACCTTCGACGCAACCACAGCGAGCAGTGAGGTTGAATCGATCGACCCGCTCAGTTCCAGCGGTGCCTCAATCAGTGTCCAGCAACAGACCACAATGACTGACACCTTGAGCAGGCGCTTCGATCTAGACGCGAGGTGGTCGGCAGCCGCCGAGACTCCCGACACGTAGTGCTCGCCGGGAACGCGCTTCGTCACATTGCCAACGCCGCGGTTCATCACACAGACCTCCACGCGGACATGGCCGGCCGCGCCTGCGCGGGCGGATAGACATTCCACGATCCGTCGTCGTGACGGAAAAAGAAAATCGACAGCAGGCCACCGGAAAGCACCGCTTCGACACACACGCAGCGCCCATGCATACCAGCGCGGCGGACCCGCACGACATGCGCGCGCATCGCAAGCGTGGGCGCGAGCCATTTCTCGACGGCCCAGTGCAGAGTCATTTCGGTCGGGCTCATGGTGGCCTCCTTCGCGCCTTTGGCCGTATCAAACTCAAGTGAGGGGGATTCACGCCGCAGTAACCGCTGCGCGATCGGTTTTGATCCGGATGCCGATGAGCGCGCTCACGAGACACAGCAGCGCGTGCACGCCTGCGCCCGGATGTTTGAGGAATGCATGGATCTGTTCGCTGCGGCTTTCACCAACCAGACACCATGCGCAGAAGTGCTCGCAATTGTTCGTCAGCAGGCGATAGCGGTCTTCGCCGAGCCGCGAGCGGGCCCGCAGCACGGCTTGGAGGCCGGAATACTTCGGGTACGGACGCCGACGCACGGCAACTGTGTGACCATCGGCGAACTGGTCGAGCGGGACTTCCTCGATGGGGCCGCGACGCACGGACTTCACGAAACCCGCATAGTGAATGACCATGCCGCTACCGACATAAATGCCGTGATGTTGGTAGCCGTGGCGTTGAGTGATCAGGTGGGCACCGAGAGCGGGTTCGTCATTCGAGCCGCCAAGCCCGACGTCAATCGATGTATAGGCGTCTGCACGTTGTGCGCAGTATTCAGTGCCTGATTGGTGGCGGTTACGATTCATTGCTCAGCTCCAGGTCCTCGAGGGCAAACGGCTGACGCTACAAACGAGCCATGCCAGTGCATGAAAAAGCGGGCTCGTTTGGAGTGGCGGCTTGCGAACCAATCTAGGGCGTCCCCAACGCAGCCGCAATTACACCTTGGGGTGCAAGACACGTATTTGCTGGGATGCGAAGGTGTGACTAACACCATCGTGCAATGGATCCGCCCCCGCCCTCGGCCTAACCTCGCCGTGTGAACGAAGACTGTTGAAGATGAGCCATGGAGAAGAAAGTTAGGCCTACCGCGCCCGCCCCACTGAAGGCTGGCCATGTATTCGAAGAATTTGGGCGGACCCTCTGGTACCTGCGTGCGCCCCTCGCAGCGCTATTTGTGTTGTTTCTTCTGCTTTCGGCGGTAATGTATTACGCCGGCGGTCCAATGGAAGCGGGAAGCAGAACGCCATCGTCGTTTGGGGATGCCCTCTACTTCTGCATCATCACGGCGCTCACGATCGGCTACGGCGACGTGGTGCCCACCACCGTCGTGGGTCGGATCGATTCGGTGCTGATCGGAGTGCAGGGCATATTGGTGACGAGTATGGTCACAGCCGCGTTCGTGCACGCGGTTCAGGAGGCAGCGCGCCGCGCACGCACGCAAGATGATGCCTAGGTCCTATGCGGCCGCGGCAAGTCCGACATTGGCAAAAATGACGAAGCCGCTCCGGCTTCACGGAAACCAGCAGCCCACCCGGAATACGCTGCCAATGCCAACACGCGCCCAACAGGTCGTCAGTAGTGCGGCCAGAAGCATGGCACCGACCATGAACGCGAGAATCACGTAACCGGCCGGCGTCATAGGGCCGCCGGCAAGGGCAGACCACTGTCTGGCGTTTGTCGCGATCTGGACGGTGCGTCGCACCTGCCTTGTGATGTAAGCGCTACAAAGGCGCGACGCAATAGCGGTGAAGATTTCGCTTTTCATCATGACGGATCGCCGCAAGCACCATCCGGACAGTCCCCAAGACAGAGCTTGTATAGCGAGCCGATCTGACCGCCATCTCCCAGGCATTCGCGACAGAAACTTTAGCCTGCGAACCAATTTAGGCCTCGCCGGCCACAGTCGCAACTACACTTTGGTAGCAGTTTCGGTGACCTTCTTTCCTTCGGCGCCTCGGTATCGTTACACCTTCGTGCAATTGAGCCGCGCAACATCAACGGCCTAAAGTTGCTCTATACGGGCAACGTCTCCCAATGCTGACGTCGCTCGAACGTAGCCAATCGCACACCGCAATGGGACGGTCATCATGCTCACTGACGTACTCCAACTCTCGCGCGCGCAGTTCGCGATGACCACGATCTTCCACATCGTGTGGCCTATCCTCACTGTCAGTCTGTCGGTATTCCTGCTGCTGATCGAAGTACTGTGGATTCGCACCGGCGACGTAATGTACTACCGCCACGCCCGCCACTGGAGTAAGCTGCTCGCGCTCAATTTCGCGGTCGGCGTGGTCACTGGCATTCCGCTGGAATTTCAGTTCGGCACCAACTGGTCCGGCTTCGCACGATTCAGTGGCCAGTTCGTCGGCAATATTCTTGGCTTTGAAGGCGCAATGGCGTTCATGCTCGAAGCCGGATTCATCGGCGTGATGATGCTCGGCTGGGGACGTGTGTCACGTGGCGTCCACGTCTTTGCCACGGCGATGGTCGCGCTCGGATCCAGCATTTCCGTATTCTGGATCATGGTCGCCAATTCGTGGATGCAGACGCCCGCCGGTATCACCGTCCTCAACGGCAAGCTCGTGATCACGGACTATGCAGCGGCCATCTTCAACCCCGACATGGTGTGGGCCGTCTCTCACATGTGGACGGCCGCGATCGAAACCGGGATGTTTGTGATCGCAGGCATCTCGGCATACCACCTGTTCCGCCGGAGGCACCCTGAGTTCTTTGCGCGTTCCTTCAAGATCGCACTGGGCGTGCTCGTCGTCGTTGCACCGCTTCAGGTCTGGCTGGGAGACTCCAGCGGCACCAGCGTGTTCGCGACTCAACCCGCAAAAGGTGCCGCCATCGAAGGGCACTGGCAGACCAACAAGCCGGGCACAGGCGCCGCATGGTCGCTCGTTGCATGGCCCGATCAGCAAAAGCAGCGTAATGACTGGTCGATCGAAGTGCCGGGACTCCTGAGCATTCTCGGCACGCACTCGCTGCACGGACGGGTCTCGGGTCTCACGGACTTCCCGCGCGCCGACCAGCCGCCGATGCTGCCGCTCCTCTACTACGCGTTCCGGGTGATGGCCGGCATCGGCTTCGCGTTCATGCTGCTCGCGCTCTGGACCGCGTATGCGCTGCACAAAGCGCGCGGCAACCTCCAGCGCCTTCTCGCGCAGCGCAAGCTCCTGCTCGCATGGGTACTGTGCATCCCGCTGCCTTACGTGGCCGTCGAGGCCGGATGGATCGTACGCGAGGTGGGACGTCAGCCATGGGTCGTCTACGGACTGCTGCGAACCAGTCAAGCCGTGTCCGCGGTGCCCGCGTCCTCGGTAACGGCCAGCATGGCGATGTTCTTCGTGTTCGACGTCGTGTTACTCATCAGCTTCTTCGTACTCGCGCGGCGTTGGCTGAAGAACGGTCCCGATCTCACTGCCACACCGCCCACGACCACGAGCATCACGCCCCAAACGATGGCGGCCGAATACTGAAACTTCCCTCTCCAACTCAAGGGAGATCGTCCGATGGAAAGCACCACTCATTCCCTGCTGGCCCTCACGTGGTTCGGCCTGATCGGCCTGATGCTGGCCTTCTACGTCGTGACCGATGGATTCGACCTTGGTGTCGGTATGCTGACTCTGCTGAGCAGAAATCGCGGAGACCGGGACGTGATGGTTCAAACCATTGGTCACGTGTGGGATGCGAACGAGACATGGTTGGTCGTGGTCGGGGGCGCCCTGTTCGGCGCGTTCCCGGCTGCCTACGCGGCCTTGATGCAAGCGCTCTATCTGCCCGTCATGGCGATGATAGCCGGGCTGATCATGCGGGGTGCAGCCATCGAATTCCGCCATAGTGCGCAGCACGGAAGCCTATGGGACGTCGTGTTCGGCGTGGGCAGCCTCGTCGCGGCCATCTCGCAGGGGATCGTACTCGGCAAGGTGATCACGGGGTTCGTGCCTGGCGGATCCAGTACGGCGTTCATCACGGTGACAGCCATCGGGGTCGTCAGCGGCTACAGCCTGCTCGGCGCGACGTGGCTCGCCAGGAAGGCGGTGGGTCCGCTCGAACGTTGGGCCCGCCGGTTGGCCCTGTTGAGCGCACAGTTCACCGTCGCGGCCGCGATCGTGCTCACCGCGGCGACCTGGTTCGACAGCGTGGCGGTCCATGCCCGCTGGGCCGAGCCCGGGGTGTTCGCCCCGCTTGCGGTGCTCGGCGTACTCGCCGTCCTCTCGTACGGCTGGCTCATGGCGTCGCTCTATCGCGGACGCGACCGCGGGCCCTTCGGGGCGGCGATAACGCTTTTCATCGTGTCGTTCGCGGGCCTTGCGATTAGCCTCTACCCGTACTTCATTCCGGGCCGGCTCACGATCTTGCAAGCCGCGTCGGACACCCTGACCCTCGCGTTCATGTTGACCGGAATCGGCCTCGTGTTCCCGGTGATGATCGGCTACAACCTGCACCAGTATGCGATCTTCCGCGGCAAGGTTATCGACACGCCCCACGCGTGACAGCACGCGATTCCAGCGAAAAAGCCCCATTCCAGGAGCCGCCAGTGAAAACGTCAGAGTACGCTGCGTTAGACGACGCACGAGTCCAGGTCGAAATTCTCGAACAGTCCGAGACCACACTCATCATTCGCTGGGTGGAGCCTGGACGATGTCACTATGGGGAGCAGCGCTGGCGTCTTCGCCATGCGAATGCGCCGGGCGTGTGCGTCGTGTCGCGGCGTGCAATCCGCCGCGGCGACGCCGTCTTTCGCCCCGCCGAGCGCCCCGCTCCAGCAAATGCATCGGCGATGATCTCTGTTGAAGCGTTTGGCTATTCAAATCGCGGCGTTGGCTTCAACTCAACGGAATCCGCACGTCGCATATAATTCCGACGCTCTTCCTCATTAGCGACGCTGCGCTGCAGCGTCGTTCTCAAGTCGCTCGCATCGGAAAGTAACATGCCGCTCCAAAGAGCGGCGAACATGAACAGCTGCTGGACCGCGAAAGCCCGTCAAGCGAGTCGAATCGCCGGTTGAGCCAATCCGTTGATCTGCTCCGCCGTCCAGAGCAGAGTTGCCCGGCGAAAACCGTGCAGCGCCTGCTGATGGCGTCGGTACAACATCGCGTGACTGAGCTGGGCAAGCTTGCCCCGAATGATCCCCCCAGGAAACAATCCAAAACGACCCAGCGTGCCGAACGAGTCGTACTCGCTCAATGACACGAGCGATCCGAAGTCCCGGAATGCGAAGCGAGGAAGAGGCTTGTTGTGAAGGATCCATTCCGGCAAATGGCGCGCCAGGTGCTCGGCCTGCTGAGTGGCCACCTGCGCAGTAGGAGGCAGCGGTCGCTGCGCACCTTGCGGCGTGAGCGAAGCGCAATCGCCGAGCACGAAAATATTCTCGTCGCCTAAAGCCTGCAGCGTGCCCGACACCACGATCTGGTTCGACCGGTTGGTCTCGAGGCCAGAAAGCCGGTTCATGAAATCGGGAGCCTTCACGCCTGCCGCCCATACCATCAAATCCGCTTCGGCAAGCTTGGCGTCTCCGTACACAAAGCCTCCCGGTTCCACAGCGGAGACTCCAGTCGAGGTCAGAACGCGGAAGCCAATTTTCTCGAGCCGTTGCTGGCTGGCTGACGAGATCTCCGCAGGGAAGGCGGGAAGCACGCGTGGTCCGGCCTCCAGAAGCGTCAAGCGCAGCCTGTCTGTAATCGCAGGATCGCCGTAGCTGGCCGCGAGCTCGAAAAGATGACTGAGCTCGGCCGATAACTCGACCCCGGTAGCACCAGCGCCCACGATCGCAATCCTGAGCTCCTCATCCTTCACCACGGAACGAAGAGAATGCTCGCGCAATGCGACGTTGAATGTCTCTGCCTGCTGTTGACTGTCAATAAGATGGCAATGCTCGAGGACTCCAGGCACGCCGAAGTCGTTCGCGCGGCTGCCTATGGACAGCAGCAGCACATCGTATGGAACTGTTCTCCTCTCGAGCATCAAGCCGCCCTCGTGCGACTCGATTGCGGCAAGTTGAACTTCACGTCGTTGTCGGTCCAGTCCGCACATTTCTCCCGGCTGATACGTGAAGCTGTGTTCGCGCGCATGGGAAAGATAGATTACACGCTGCTGATTCACATCGCGCGTACCTGCCGCAATCGTGTGCAGCATCGGTTTCCAGATATGCGTCGGGCTTCTGTCGATCAAAGTCACGCTTGCTTCACCCGACCGGCCTAACCGGTCGCCGAGTCTGGTTGCAAGCAGAATCCCGGCGATTCCGCCACCTACGATAACGATACGAGTTGGCTTTTTCATAGCGATCACTCAATAAATGAAGGACGATTTCGAACAACCTGTGCCGACGACAATGCACTGGTTCGCAATAGCGGTTCCTCCAATGAGACTCATCGGTACTTTCGCAAAATAGGATATGCAGTAGGACGTCCGCAATTACACCTTGGGCGCAGGATTGATCGACAAGTCTTCCCATCGACAAGATGGTGTCGTTACACCATCGTGCAATTGAATCGATGCCGGTCACCAGATAGATTGATGTCCATGAACAATGCCCCCAACACCGGCGTCGTTCAAACCCCGCCAGTCGCTCAACTTCACGGGCGCATCGCGGCCCTGGGCGGGCGAAAACACCGATACCTGTGGCGCTCGCTCTCTGCCTGATGTTCTGCGTTCACATCACCTCCGGCAAAACGTTAAGGATGACAAATGACTATGACTCACACCAATTCAAGCAGCGTTTCTCAGGACACGGTTTGCTCGGGACGATTGTTTCTCCTCGAATTGAGCAGCAACTCGATTTACTCGATGAATCCAGATGGAACCGACCGCAAGACGATCGTCACGGACTGCCATCTCCCCGATGGCATCGCAGTGGACGCGCACGCCGGCCACATTTACTGGACCAACATGGGTCACGCTCTGAGCGCCAATGACGGATCGATCGAGCGCGCCGACCTCGACGGCAACAACCGCGTGGTCATCGTCCCCCAAGGTCTCACGCATACGCCAAAGCAGCTCCAGCTTGACCAGGACGGTGGAAAACTTTATTGGTGCGACCGCGAAGGCATGCGCGTGATGCGCGTCAACTGCGACGGCTCTGATATCGAAACACTGGTCGAGACCGGGCGCAACGACAACGACCGCCACGACCAGAACCGATGGTGCGTCGGAGTCGCTGTCGATCGCGTGCACCAGAAGCTCTATTGGACACAAAAGGGCCCTGACAACGGCGACCGGGGCCGCATCCTCCGCGCGAATCTGGAGATCCCGCGCGGCGAAGATCCAGCTACCCGCTCCGACATCGAAGTGCTCTTCGACCATCTGCCGGAACCGATCGATCTCGAGTTCGACGAGGCTAACCGCGTCCTCTATTGGACCGACCGCGGCGATCCTCCGCGCGGAAACACAGTCAATCGCGCCCCGGTCGACGAAGCGGCGACGCCCGAGATCGTCATCACGCATCTGCTGGAAGGGATTGGCATCACGCTCGACGTTGCTGGTAGCCGAATGTTCGTCACGGACCTGGGGGGATCAGTCTATTCAGCGCAACTCGATGGCAGCAACCTGCGCAACTTTCTCTACGCCCAGGGCAACCTCACCGGCGTTGCCTACGCCGAAGTCTGACCCGTACATTGGAGAAATGACATGACTGACACCAAGCCCATTCGCCGCGTCGCCATCATCGGCACGGGCGTGATCGGCGCGAGCTGGGCCGCGCTGTTTCTCGCCAAAGGATTGCATGTCGTGGCGACGGACATAGCACCGAATGCGCAAGCGTCATTGAAAAAATTCGTGGAGTCCGCGTGGCCGGCGCTCACGAGATTGGGTCTTTCGCCTGGAGCATCGATCACGAACCTCACATTCACGCCCGTGCTCGAACAAGCACTCGTGGGCGCGGACCTGGTCCAGGAAAACGGACCCGAGCGGATCGATTTCAAGCAGAAGCTCTATGGGCAACTCGACGAGCTGTTGCCTGCCGACGTGATCGTTGCTTCGAGTTCGTCGGGGCTCACCATGAGCGAAATCCAGAAGGGGGCTGCGGCGCATCCCGAACGCTGCGTCATCGCCCATCCGTTCAACCCGCCCCACCTGATCCCGCTGGTCGAGATCGTCGGCGGCTCGAAGACCTCGGAAGCGACGATCCAGCGCACAGCGGAATTTTATACCGCGATCGGGCAGCGTACGGTGCGGGTCAACAAGGAGATGCCGGGCCACGTCGCGAACCGGCTGCAGGCCGCATTGGCGCGCGAGGTGTATTACCTCGTCGCCGAGGGCGTAGTAAGCGCTGCCGACGTCGACACCGCCCTGTGCTGGGGGCCGGGCCTACGCTGGGGCGTGATGGGCAACATGATGCTCAACCATCTTGGCGGGGGCCCTGGCGGAATCGAGCACTTCTTCCAGCAGTTCAGCGGCCCGATGACGGCGTGGTGGAAGACGCTCGGCGAGCCGGTTCTGAGCCCTGAGGTTCAAAAGAAGCTCGTAGACAGCGTACACCTTGAGGCCGGATCGCGCTCCATCGCAGAGTTGGAGGCGCAGCGTGATGAGGTTCTGCTCGGTCTGCTCGAGCTACGCCGCAAGGTTGGCGGTTCGAAACAGACGAAATAACTCGCTCCGGTCGCGTGAGCCCAGGCACAACCTTCCGGATTGCTCCCCCGACTGACACGTCATTCTTCCGGCTTTCCAGGCATAGCAACAGGAGTCGCAAAATGTCTATCGCTGCAACAGACACCAAGGCCGCCGCCAAGGGGCTTCCGCCACCGAACAGTGATTTCTATCACTACGCAGACACTTTGAACGCAGACGAGCGAGCGATTCTTCAGAAGGTGCGCACATTCATTGGATGGGAATCGACTGGATGCGCGATGGGTGCGTACGAGCACGCGCTGCAGTACGCCCAGCAGCGATTGCAGTTCGGAAAGCCTATCGGCTCGTTCCAGCTCATTCAGGATCTTCTTGCGAAGATGCTCGCCAACGTCACCGCGTGCCAGGGCATGGTGGTTCGCACGGCACAGCTCGCCGACGAAGGCAGGCTGACGGACCAGCAAGCCGCGCTGTCGAAAGCGTTCACGACGTCCAAGGCGCGTGAGACCGTTTCGTGGGCGCGAGAGCTGCTCGGGGGCAACGGCATTCTAGCCGACTACGACGTCGCGCGTTTCTTTGCCGACGCCGAGGCGCTTTATTCCTACGAGGGCACCTACCAGATGCAGAACCTGATCGTCGGGAAAGCGATCACTGGGTTCAGCGCGTTTATCTAAGACTGCAGTCGTGACGACGAGTTCGTCGTCGTCCCCGATTTACCCGAATTAGAAGGAAAGCTAAACATGTCATCGACAACAGTGACAGCCCCAGCTTCACCCGTAGTAGTAGTGCCCGATGATCCGCAGGCGAAAGTCGTCACGCTCGCGAACATTCTGTACGAAAAGCGCAATGGGATCGCATACGTGACCGTCAACCGTCCCAAGGTCCTCAATGCCCTGAGCACGCAGACATGGAAGGATCTGCGAACGGCTTTCGAGGATGCACGCGAGGACACCGTCGTGCGCGGCGTCATTCTCACCGGCGCGGGCGATAAGGCGTTCATCGCCGGCGCGGACATCAGTGAGCTTGCGCACGCGAGCGCGATCGAAGCGGAGCAGTCGAGCCGTTTTGGGCAAGCCGTGCTCGACCTGATCGAGAACCTCGGCAAACCGGTGGTCGCGGCAATCAATGGCTTTGCCCTCGGCGGCGGCTGCGAGACGGCAATGGCGTGCACCCTCCGCATCGCCGTGGAGCACGCGAAGCTCGGACAGCCCGAGGTAAAGCTCGGGCTGCTGCCAGGCGGAGGCGGCACGCAGCGGCTGCCGCGCCTCGTCGGGAAAGGCCGCGCGCTGCAGCTCATTCTGTCCGCGGAGCTCATCAGTGCGCAGGAAGCATGGCGCATCGGGCTCGTCAACGAGGTGGTTCCGGCGGCCGATCTCATTGGACGCGCTGAAGCCATTCTGATGATGATCGCCTCGAACGCTCCTGTCGCGGTGAGGCTATCGCTCGAAGCGGTGAACAAGGGCCTGGACGCGAACCAGAGCGAAGGCCTCGCGCTCGAAGCCTCCTACTTCGGGCTGTGCGCCGCGACAGATGACAAAAAGGAAGGCACCTCCGCCTTCCTCGATAAGCGCGCCCCGCAGTTCGTGGGACGGTGAAGCAGACAACACGATTTAGGAGTGACCCAATGGCAACCGACAATATTTTTTCCGGACTGAAGGTGGTCGACTTTTCGAGCTTTATCGCGGCGCCTGGCGCCGCCGTCATGCTGTCGGATTTCGGCGCCGATGTGATCAAGGTCGAACCCCCGAGTGGTGATCCCTGGCGACACGGGCACCAGATCCCGTCGCAACCGATGGCGGATGAGCCGTATCAGTGGCATCTCGCCAATCGTAATAAACGCGGCATCGCGCTCGACCTGAGGTCGCCCAGCGCCCAGCAAGTTCTCCAGCGGCTCGTCACATGGGCTGATGTGTTCACCGTCAATACGCCACATCCGGCGCGCAAGAAGTTGAAGCTCGAGTATGACGATCTGGCGCGCTGGAATCCGCGATTGATCTATGCGGATATCACCGGCTTTGGCGAATGCGGCCCGGATGCCGATCTGCCCGGCTTCGATCTGACCGCGTTCTGGGCGCGTAGCGGCCTGTTGTCGATGACGCGTGACGCTGGAGCGCCACCGATCTGGCCGGTGGCTGGAAGCGGCGACAACGCGACGGCGGTTGGAATCTATTCGGCGATCGTCACCGCGCTTTACCGCCGAGAGCGCACGGGCAAGGGCTCTTACGTCACGACTTCGCTCCTTGCCTCAGGCGTCTGGTCGGCCAGCGTTGCGATCCAGGCCGCCCTGGCCGGCGCGACGTTTCCAGCACCGCACGATCGCACGCATCCCGCGAATGCGGCGCTCAACGTGTACCGCGCCTCAGACGGCACCTGGTTCGTCCTGGTAGTGATGCACGACAAGTTGGCGGCCGTCGCGAAAGCCATCGGACGCCCGGATCTGCTGACTGATGCACGGTTTGCGGATCCGGCGAAGGTAGCGGCGAACATGCCGCAACTTACGGCCATCCTGGACGAAGTTTTCGGCGCGCAGCCGATGGCGCACTGGCACGAGGCATTCAGCAGTCTCCACGTCACATACGGCGCCGTGCGCGGACCACAAGAGGTGATCGACGACCCGCAGCTGCGAGCCAACGATGTCATCGTTCCGCTCGAGGGCGCCGGCGGCAAATTGACCTCGACGATCAGCAATCCGATTCGGGTTCATGGCGTCGACAAAGTGCCGGCGCGACGCGCGCCCGATCTTGGCGAGCATACCGACGACATCCTCCGCGAGCTGGGCTTCGATGCAAACGACGTCGAAGGCCTGCGCGCGAGCGGCGCGGTGGCGAGCATGAAGGAACACGCCGCCTGACACACGAAGCACAGAGAGAAAGGAGCAAGCATGAGCGACATCATCACCGAGCGTACCGGCAGCGTCCTGCGGGTCGCATTCAATCGCCCCGAGAAGAAGAATGCCATGACCGGAGCCATGTACACGAATCTCGCGGACATCTTCAACGAGGCTGCCGAAGACGAAGAAGTCCGCGTCGTGCTATGGCACGGCGTGGGCGAGTCATTCTGCGCAGGCAACGACGTCGGGGATTTTCTCAAGCATCCGCCCCGGCTGGGCGACTTTCCGCAGGGCCGCCTGATCTCGGCGCTCATCCGGTTCGAAAAGCCCATCGTGGCGGCCGTGCAAGGCGCGGCGATCGGCGGCGGAACCACGATGCTGACCCACTGCGATTTCGTCTACGCGGGCGAAAGTGCGAAGTTCCAGTTGCCGTTCATCAACCTTGCGCTGGTGCCGGAATTCGGGTCGAGCTTTTCGATACCAGCGCGCGTAGGACATCTAGGGGCAGCGGACCTGTTTCTGCTCGGGGAGCCTTTCACTGCGTCGCGAGCAGTGGAACTGGGCCTCGCGACTCGCGTGCTGCCCGACGGCGATCTACTCGAGACCGCTACTGCAACAGCACATAAGCTCGCGGCAAAACCGGGCAGCGCGTTGCTCGCTACCAAACGACTCATCAAGCAGGCTGCGCTTCAGCAGCTCCAGGAGGCTGTGAAGAGTGAAAACCAGACGTTTTTTGCACAGGTGAGTTCAGCAGAGGCCAAGGAGGCGTTCTCGGCCTTTCTCGAGAAACGTGCGCCCGATTTTACGAAGAGCCCGAAGGGCTGATGGTATGCCTCGCATCGCCAATCAACCACTCACCAATACCGCCGAGTCAGCGTGAACCTGCTGCCGTGCAAATGATCCACCGGGCGATGTCTCCGGTGCCGCATAAAGGCACAGTGCCCGCCGATATCTGTGTATATGCTCCTTGCGAAACGGCCGCAGGGGCCTATACCTTGGGCTTCTCTTAACTTGCTATGTAGGTGGAAGCCTTGCTATGAATTTCAAAGAAAGCAGCAGCGCAGCCGCAATAACACTTTGGGTGCAATATTCCAATTGAGCAACCGTACGGTCAGATGTGATTCCAGCAAGGCAACATGTGTCGGGTAACCGCAGCGGGTGGCATGTCGAACTTTACAATTTCGGGCAAGGCAATGTACCAACTCCTCAGAAAGAACGGATCGAGTTCCTGAATCTAGACGACCACTTCCTTGATCGCCCGCACCTTCTGGGCAAGTACGGCCTGCGGGTCGCCGTAAAACACGTTGCATGTTGTCTCATGAACAGCTTGGCATCTGCACGGGACGATGGCATCAATCGTCCCGATGGATATCGTGCGTAACAAAGCTGAGGTCGTTGATCGGCATATCCAACCAATCCCGATTCTGCAGGGTCCTCCTGGTATCGGCCAATCCGGTTCGCCAATGTTCGCGCATTGTCGAAATACCAAACTGATAGTCCTTGTAGTGGCCTTCGTACTCCTTGTCTCGGTAGATCAAATGAATGATGTTGTAGCGCTTGTCGCATGATACTTCCTGTGCGAGCTCGTACCAGCGGTCCTTTTCGCTTCCCTCGGGCAGCTTCTCGAGCAACTCCCGCACCACGCGCCGAAAATGTTGAGTTCGTTGCAGCAAGTCCGTCACAAGACGGGTGCGGCTGGAGTACTGGACATCTTTGACGCGTCCCATGACTTCGCTTAGATCGCTCGGCACCGGCCCGGTCGCGCTCCACAGATCAATCTGAAAAGCGAGCGTGTCGCGACGCGGCGTCGCTTGCATAACCTCGAATAGCGGAGTGTTCGACATAAGGCCGCCGTCCCAGTAATACTCGTTCTCGATTTCCACCGCCGCGAAGCCCGGCGGCAAAGCACCGGACGCGATGAAATGCTCGGCACGCAACGGTATGCGGGTATTGTCGAAATAGGCGAAGTTCCCTGTGCGGGCGTTCACGGCGCCCACCGAAACCCGTACCTCCGCCGAATTGATTCGGTCAAAGTCGCACAACCGCTCGAGCGTGGCCTTGAGCGGCCTCGTGTCGTAAAAGCTTGCCGTTTGCGGATTCCCGGTTGACTGGAAAGCGGGCGGCGGAAACCTGGGTACGAAAAATCCCTTTTGGCCATTGACAATCGCACTCGCAGCCTGAAATGCCGTAAAGCTCTTACGCACACCGTCATGCACGTTGAACAACGTGTCCTCGATCGCGGCCGGTATGGGCATTCCGAACGCAGGCTGGCAGATCGTCTCCCAGAATTCTGAGAGCCGTGCCACCCGGTGCTCGGGCGCATTGCCGGCGATGATCGCCGCGTTCAACGCACCAATCGAAATGCCGGCCAGCCAGTTCGGGCGAATACCTGCTTCTTCAAGACCCTGATAGACGCCTGCCTGATAGGCCCCCAGCGCGCCCCCGCCCTGTAACATCAGCGCGATCGTCTCGTACTCGGGCAACTCGATACGCGGACTGGCGCGAACGTCCACCGACGCTTGGGCACGCTCACCCACCCCATTTCCGGGGGCGCCGACGCCGACCCGCCTGACGTTGCTTTGCACCATGACGCCTCTCCTTGCGGGCTTACTGCATATACCAGCCATGGCTTACGATGAACGATTGGCCGGTCAACGCTGCGCTCGGGAACGCCGACAGGAACAGCACCGTCTGTGCCACGTCGTCCACCGTAGTGAACATGCCGTCTACAGTGTTGCCGAGCATCACGCGTTTCACCACCTCCTCCTCGCTGATGCCGAGTTCTTTGGCCTGCTCGGGAATCTGCTTGTCGACGAGCGGCGTGCGCACGAACCCCGGGCAAACGACATGGGAGCGTACGTTATGTTTCGCCCCTTCCTTCGCAAGAACGCGCGCGAGGCCGAGCAACGCGTGCTTTGCGGTCACATACGCGGATTTCAGCGGCGAAGCTTCATGCGAGTGCACGGACCCCATGTAGATGACGACACCGCCGCGGTCGTCCTTGTACATGTGCTTCAATGCGGCCTTGGTAGTCAGGAACGCACCGTCGACGTGAATCGCCTGCATTTTTTTCCAGTCGGAAAATGCATAGTTTTCGATGGGATTGACAATCTGGATGCCGGCGTTTGAAATCAGGATGTCGACTGCGCCCAATTCCGCAGCCACCATGTCGAATCCCTGGTTGACGGCATCTTCCTTCGTGACGTCCATCGCCACACCAATGCTTTTGCCGCCAGCCTGTTTGATTTCTTCTGCTACGGCGTTCGCCCCGCCCTGATTCAAATCGGCGATCGCAACCGCCGCGCCCGCAGCCGAGAGCGTCAACGCGATCTGTTTGCCGATGCCGCTTGCGGCGCCGGTAACCAGTGCAACTCTTCCGGTGAGACTCTTGTTCAACATAGACATCAGCATCTCCCAAATTGACTGTGACGGCTCGAATGTTCCGCGCACACGCTTTTCACTCGACGCCCGTTGAGTTACTCGAATGCAACTTCGTGAAAGTCCCCAGCCTGAGGTCCGCCACGGGACGCACACCTTCACATCTCGTAGGCCCGGTGCAACTCCCGGCAACACTGCGCCAAACAGTTTCAGCCATCTGCACGTGCAGCCCCACGGGATCGGACTTAGATGTCGGCGTAATCGATACCAGTCAGCACACCCAGATGAGCAACTGTAGTGAATTGCGACTCTTGCTTCGTATCGATGTTCAGCTCGCGGACGTTGCCGCCCAGATCGGTCACAAATGCGCGGCGGCCCAGTGCGTCCAGAGACACGCCAATGCCTTCCTCCAGCTCGCGGGCGAGCACCTGGTGATCAACCAGTCCGGACGACGTGATTTTTGCGCGATTTAGTGTATTTCCGTCATGCGTATCGTCGCCACGGTCAGTCCAGTACAGTACGCCATCGCGGTGATCGATATCGAGATCGATCGGCTCGGGCAGATCGGCCAGCAAGCATTCGACATCCGGGCGCTGATCGGGTGTCGCACCAGGCGGCAACTCAATGCCAGCCCTGAAGATGCGGCCCTCTCCGGCGTCCGGCGGTCCCTTTTGCGTCCAATAGACATGGCCGTTTGCCTTATCCAATGCGATGCCTACGCAATGGCGGGTCGCATCGCCCGTATGTTCCGGGAAACTTCCGGTGCGGACGAGCTCCGTCACCTCCGTACCGTCCAGCCGCGCGCGCATGACCCGCATGCCTTCGCGATCGCACCAATAGAGATGACCGCCCTCCTTGTCCAGCGCCAGTTCCTTAGGCGTCCCGGCCAGACCAGAAGGCACCAGTACACGATGCTCCCTTCCATCGAGCTTCGCGCTTTCGATAGTTCCGTCATTAGGGGGAACTGCGCCGGAAGCCGGATCGCTGTCGACCAGATGGATGCCGGTTCCCATGTTAGTCCAGTACACCACCCGGCTTTCAGCATCGACCTTGATGCCGTCGGGCGTGCGCGTAAGATTCGCGATAACGACCTCGTGTGAACCGTCCGGCAACAGAGCGATGATCGCTGGTGGACGTGCCTGCAGGACATATAGCGTACCGCCATTCTTCGTAGCCACAGTAAGTACCCTCCATCTAGTCAAAATAACTGTCGTCGTACAGCTCAGAGTCAGATCCTTAGTCCCACAGCAGGACGCTTCTCAATGTTCAACGGACATTCGGATTCGATCGTTAAACGCTTTCACCGCGTCGTCTTTTGCCTAACGCATTGCACCGAATCACCCATTCGTCGACCGTGGAACCCAGGGACATCTGGATGACCACGCGGGCCGAACGACGGCTCGACTGCCTGGCCAGTCAGCATATAACGTTGCGCTTGACCCAGACATTGCACGTCTCTGTAATCCGAAACACGTTCGGGTGCCGGTCCTCGTTGCTGAACAAGCTTCGAGCGCTAATGTGCACCTGCATCTGCACCTTCAATGACTTGGAAATACATGTCGATGCATATACACACTTAACGCCCGAACATGGGAAAGAATCCCTCGACATAGCGGGAAGACCATGCAGGTGCCTCATTTTGAGCGCCGGCCTTCGAACACAGTCTAGGGTATGCCGAGGACAGTCACAATTGCACTTTGGATTAGGTGTTACACGACACTCATTCAATTCCATATGGTGTTGCTAACACCATCGTGCTATTGCATCGCGCCCGCTTGCAACCTAAAGTTCCCGTCAAGAGCAACATCTTTGAGCGCTGGCGTAGACAAAGCGAGAGCAATTGCAGGCCGCCGGAACCAACGGTGAATCTCTCGGCTTCGGATTTACGGGGATGAAACCTGAGATGCGAAATACGGGCTCCGATATTCCGCTCATTGGCGTCGGCCCATACGAGCCATTTCCGCCGTAGCGAGTGGTAACGCCCATCGCAATTGAGTCAGAGCCCACTACCGTGACCGAGCCATTGAACCAGATACTCTATCCATGCGGAGCAGCCGTGATAAATGTACTGGTCCTGCTCTGGTCGCCTGGCCGACGGCAGCCCGTCCTGCACGCGGCACTAAAATGCGCCCTATTCGTGCTTCTGACAGTGTCGATGCTTCGATATGGCATCGTCCCGACCCAAGCCGCGCATCGATTTTCGGACCCATCCGTTCACTTTCTTCACGGAGTCCTTGAAACGGGATGGTGGCTGTTAGCAGCCGCGACGACTATGGCCGTAGTGCGAGCCTACTACGTTGTTGGCTATCGACTGCGTCAGAACCGGTTCACGCTGGACGTAATCGCAGCCCTGCTCTATCTTGGAGCAGTGATCGCAATTGTCGCCGATGTATTCGACATCCCGCTCAAGGGAGTCCTGGCCACCTCTGGCGCTTTAGCCATCGTCCTTGGCCTCGCGCTCCAAAGCACCCTTTCGGACCTTTTTTCCGGTTTGTTGATTAACGCTACGTCTCCCTATCGTGTCGGAGATTCCGTAAAGTTGGATGAGGTAGCGGACGGTGAAGTTGTTGAAGTTACCTGGCGCGCGACTCACATAGCCAAAGCAAACCGCGACATGGTCGTCGTGCCAAACAGTGTCATCGCCAAATCGCGAATCGTAAACCACAGCTTCCCTCTCGGTCCTCACGCAACAGTCGCCAAGTTTGAGACCACGACGCGGCTTCGACCGTCTGAAGTTGTGCTCGCCCTCGAACTCGCCCTCCAGACCTGTGTTGGCATCTGCAAAGATCCTAAGCCGAGCGTGGCTACGACCTCCATCGGTCGAAGAACATCCATGTACGACGTGACCTTTTCCAGAACGGGTGAACGATCAGAAGTAGAGGTGCTGAACAAATTCTATGACGCAGCTCATCGCCATCTGGAGTCGTTTACCGTTCCACTGGAACACGGGAACGAGTTCTCCGACATCCCAGGCGGAACACTCGCATATCGACTAGTTGAAGCTATCGGTATATTCGGGATGCTTTCTAAAGACCAACGGATTCAGCTAGCAAAATCTCTGGTTCGTCGCGAATGCGCACCCGGACAAGTGCTGCTTAGCGCCGGAACGTGCTCACAATCCATTTCAATTGTCGGGTATGGAGTCGTCGCGGCATCCGCAACGGAAGACTCTGGTGGCCACTACGACATCGTCCGTCTTGGTCCTCGAGAATACTTCGGCGAGAGCGGACCAATCGCGGGTGTTGCTTCAATGGTTACGTTCGTCGCACGGACCTATGCAATCGTCTATGAATTACCAGACCACGCCGTTATGAATCTCCTTAAACAACATGCCGATGTCGCACACGCTTTCGCTGCAAAGCTCGAGGCACGC
The DNA here is from genome assembly GCF_040948805.1 of Paraburkholderia sp. BR13439. NCBI lineage: Bacteria > Pseudomonadati > Pseudomonadota > Betaproteobacteria > Burkholderiales > Burkholderiaceae > Paraburkholderia > Paraburkholderia sp. BR13439. Next base: position 30,736 of record NZ_JBFPKN010000010.1, read on the forward strand.
GAACGAAAAGGACAAGCCCTGATGCAGGTGTCTCCAGAGGTCCACATGGCAGAGAATGGACTGATGCAGTGGCTACATCGCTGTATCGAGGCAATCCATCACAAGCTAGCATGATTTGACGTCTTCCCCGTCCTCAACTCACGGCAGCCGCGCAGATGCACATCATCGCCACGGGGCAGACGAACGCTACTCACGGATCATGAAAACTCGGCCGACGAAATACCAAGGCCTACCAATAAGAGCGATTTGACAACGTTGCCGTCGGCCTCAAGTCGGTAAGCGCGGCGCTTCGTGGGCATCACGATGCCGTTGAAGATCTTGTGCTCATCGCAGTAATGGGCGACGTGCCCCCGGGCCCGCCAGAGTCGGGCCATAGTCCAGTCGTCGCAAAAGGCCTTTACCGTCGAAGTAGAAGGTCTGTACACGTGTATGAGTCACAAATCCGGACGGGTACGTGACGCGGAGTCGACGCCATGTTTCGCCATTTTCCTGCCAGATACCGTCCTCCACGCATTCGAAACCCGGATCTGCAAACACGAAGGGAACGACGAAGTAGTTCCAATTGGCGTATCCGCAGAAATACGCGAGATGCAGATCATCCCACTGGGACATGGCGGTGTGACCTGCAAATGCGTCACTCGGATTGATGCGCGCCTGTAACAAGGTCCCGTCTGTCCGCTCCAAAGCTAGACGTCGCAAATTCTTGCAGGCCGGGATCCTCGGTTCTATGGGTTTCATCTTGGGTTCCGCCGGCATACCGAAGGTCGCGTTCGAGCGGCTTGACGGGTGGTTCCCTCGCAGACAAGATGTGCGAGTTTGGTGTTGCATCGACCGGGTCAGTCCGCAGAATCCCTCGGACACCCATGCGTTTGTGGCGCCGGACTGCCTGGGGCGGACGGCCAACCTCGCGCATGAAAGCGTCGCGCATATGCTCGCAGTCGCGAAAACCGGCCTCTCTCGCGATAACATCAAGCGGATGCCGGCTCTGTTCGATCATCAGCCGCGCTACCTCCAGTCGAAGTCTTTCAATAGCCTTGGCCGGGGACGCTCCCGTTTCGAGCGTAAACACACGGCTGAACTGGCGCGGACTCAGGTGAGCGATTTTGGCCAACTCCTCTACCGTCAGCGAACGCCTCAGATTCTGGCGCGCATAGTTCAGGGCATTCTGGATCCGATCGGATTTCGGGGCGAGGTTCAGCATTTCGGAATGCTGCGACTGGCCGCCCGCCCGCCGCTGAGGCATGACAAGCCTGTGCGCCACAGAACGGGCCGTTTCCACACCCAGATCCTTTTCCACCATCGCGAGTGCCAGGTCAAGGCCAGCCGTCATGCCGGCGGACGTCCAGATCGGACCATCGACAATGTAGATCTGGTCTTCCTCCACGTGGATATCCGGAAAACGTTCCTGCATTGCGCGCCCATACGCCCAATGCGTCGTGGCGCGCCGCTGCGCCAGCAAGCCTGCTTCCGCGAGCACGAATCCGCCGGTGCTGATCGCGCCTATGCGCCTCGCGCTAATGCTCGCTTTGCGCAGGAACGCAACTATAGTGTCAGGAGGCGGAGAACTGAACGGATCAATAACTCCGCCGACGATCCACGTGTCCACGTCAACGTGCCCGTGCAATGATCGTGTGCTCACTGTCAGGCCAGATGACGAGCGCATTTCCCCGCCGTCCTCGGAAAAGGTTTCGAGCGCGTAGAACGACTCTCCGACCACGACGTTCGCGCACTCGAACACCGACTGCATCGCGAGATCCATGGACAGGAAACCGTCGCTAATCAGAAAGCCAATCCGGCACATGTCCGTTCTCCGTCACGTCGTGGCATAAGTCATGATCATAAGCGCCGCGCCGGGTCTGAATATAGCAACAAGGTGTACATACCAAGGTGTCATTCGTCCACCACCTGCGAACTGACACCCTGGCGCAACCACTTCATGGTACGGCCACTATTACGGGCGAATTGCCGAATCTACAGCTTGATCACGGTTGCGCGGAACCGCGGCATCAACAACCGCTCAGGTATTGCCAGCGTCGAGGCGAATCAGAAAGCCGAGCCGGTGAATGTCCGTTCTGCGTCGCGCGATGTCCTAAACCATCCCGAATTCCGTCATTTCTGTCGCATGGAAACGAAGCCAGAATGCAATTGCGCATTCGTCAATGATCTTCGGAAGGGCGCTTTGAATTTGCTTTAACAAGGTCGCGGCGACTAATACACCGTCCACGATAGCGCTATTTCAACGGCTTATTTCCTGGAGTGCTCTGTGGTTAGCCTGAACATCAACGGCGCAGCTCATACCGTCAACGCAACTGATGACATGCCGCTGCTCTGGGTTCTTCGCGATATTATCGGATTGACCGGCACCAAATTCGGCTGCGGGATTGCGCAATGCGGCGCATGCACCGTGCACCTCGACAGCGTCGCGGCGCGTTCGTGCGTGCTTCCGGTCGCGGCGGTCGGCAACAGGCAAATCACGACGATCGAAGCAGTCGGCGCCACAGAGGCCGGCCGCAAGGTACAGCAGGCGTGGCGAGCGCTCGATGTCGTGCAGTGCGGCTACTGCCAGTCGGGCCAGGTGATGGCGGCCGCCGCGCTGATCGCGTCGAACCCGAACCCGAGCGACGCCGACATCGACGCGGCGATGGCCGGCAATATCTGCCGCTGCGGCACGTACAACCGGATTCGCGCGGCGCTCAAGCAGGCCGCGAAGGAGGCGTGAAATGAAACGGCCCCCACGTTCACTTCGTTCACTGTCCCCCGAGGGGGCGGTCAGCCTCCTTGAGGCGGCACGGGGGAGGCTGACATGTCGCGCGGACTGATCGAAGCGGGCAAGGCCGGCGCGGCCGTCTCGCGCCGTACGTTCCTCAAGTTCGGCATGACGCTCGGCGCGGCGGCCGGCGGCGGCCTGTTGCTCGGTTTCAGCGTGAGGGCCGCCAGCGGCGACGCGCGGCGTTCGGTGATCGGCGGCGACGCGCTCGAGGAGCCGCGTCCGGGTGTGTTCGCGCCGAACGCATTCGTGCAGATCGACCGCGACGGGCAGGTGACGCTGGTGATGCCGAAGGTAGAGATGGGGCAAGGCGTCTATACATCAATTCCTATGCTGATCGCAGAAGAGCTGGAAGTGCCGCTGTCGAGTGTCACGCTCGAGCATGCACCGCCAGACGAGAAGCTGTTTTTCGATCCGCTGCTGGGCGGGCAACTGACCGGCGGCTCGACGTCGATCCGCTATGCGTGGGAACCGTTGCGCCGCGCAGGCGCGAGCGCACGCACGCTGCTAGTTATCGCCGCCGCCGCGCAATGGAAGGTCGATCCGGCCTCGTGCCGCGCCGAGGGCGGCGAAGTGCTGCATGCGCCGAGCGGACGGCGCGCGTCGTACGGGCAACTCGCGGACGCGGCGGCGAAGCTGCCGGTGCCGAACGGCGTCGCATTGAAGCAGCCGGAAGCGTTCAAGCTGATCGGCACGCGCGTCAAGCGGCTCGATTCGCCGGAGAAAGTCGACGGCACCGCACAGTTTGGCCTCGACGTGCGCGTGCCGGGGATGCTCTACGCGGTAATCGTCAACTGCCCGGTGTTCGGCGGCACGGTCGCGAGCGTCGACGATTCCGCCGCGAAGAAGATTCAAGGCGTACGCCAGATCGTCTGTATCGACAACGCGGTCGCGGTGGTCGGCGACCACACGTGGGCGGCCATGCGCGGTGCGTCAGCGCTTATCGTGAAGTGGAACGAAGGCGCGGGCGCGAACGTGTCGATGAAGGATATCGTCGCGGATCTCTCGGGCGCGGCGGATGGAAAAGGCGCGGTCGCGCGCAAGGAAGGCGACGTCGACAAAGCGTTCAGCAGCGCGACGACGCGCGTCAGCACGGTCTACGAACAGCCCTTCCTCGCGCACGCGACGATGGAGCCGGTCAACTGCACGGTACACGTGCGGTCCGACACCTGTGAGATCTGGGTCGGCACGCAGGTGCCGACGCGCGCCGTGGATACGGTGAAGCGGATCACCGGCTTTCCGCCCGAGAAGATCGTCGTCAACAACCATCTGCTCGGCGGCGGCTTCGGCCGGCGTCTCGAGACCGACATGATCGGGCAGGCCGTGAAGGTCGGCCGGCAGGTGAGCGCGCCGGTGAAGGTCGTCTGGACGCGCGAAGAAGACATCCAGCATGACATGTACCGGCCGTACTACTACGACAGGATCTCAGCGGGACTCGACGCGAACGGGAAGCCCCTCGCGTGGCGGCACCGGATCGTCGGCTCGTCGATCCTCGCGCGCTTCGCGCCGCCGGCCTTCAAGGATGGCGTCGATCCGGACGCGGTCGAGGTCGCAGCCGCCCTGCCCTATGACCTGCCGAACCAGCTCGTCGACTACGTGCGGCAGGAGCCGCGCCACGTGCCGACCGCGTTCTGGCGCGGCGTCGGGCCGACGCGCAGCACCTTCGTCGTCGAGAGTTTCATCGACGAACTCGCGGCCCAGGCCAAGGCCGATCCCGTGCAGTACCGGCGCGCGCTGCTCGGCAACACGCCGCGTGCACGCAACGTCCTTGACATCGCGGCGAAGGCGGCAGGCTGGGACGTACCGTTGCCCCAGGGGCAAGGGCGTGGAGTCTCCGTGATGCACGCGTTCGGGAGCTTCTTCTCGATGGTGGTCGACGTGGCGGTCGACGATGGCGAAGTGTCCGTGAAGCGCATCGTCTGCGCGGTCGATTGCGGGATGGCAGTGAACCCCGACACGATCGAGGCGCAGGTGCAGGGCGGCATCATCTTTGGGATCACGGGCGCCCTGTATGGAGAGATCACGATCGAGGACGGCCGCGTCACACAAAGCAACTTCACCGACTATCGGATGTTGCGGATCAACGAGACGCCGCCAATTGACGTGCACATCGTGAAGAGCGCCGAGGCGCCGGGCGGGATCGGCGAGCCCGGCACGTCCGCCCTCGCCGCCGCGCTGTCGAACGCGATCTACGCGGCGACGGGCAGGCGCCTGCGTAAGCTGCCCGTCGGCAGCCAGCTGAAATCGGCCTGACGTCGAGGAAACGATGATTCGAATCACCACTTTGACGCACGACGCGACGGCGCTCTGCATGGCCCTCTTCACGCTGGCGGCCGGTGCCGCGCCAGCTTCCGCCCCCGACGGCGCGTTGATCGCGCGCGGCGCGTACCTCGCGAAGATGGGCGATTGTGTTGCGTGCCACACGGCGCCGCGCGGCGCGTCGTTCGCCGGCGGCCTGAAGATGGAAACACCGATGGGTGCGATCTACACGACCAACATCACCCCCGATCCGGATACGGGCATCGGCCGTTACACCGAGGCGGATTTCGCGCGCGCCTTGCGCGAGGGCGTCGCGAAGGATGGCCACAACCTGTATCCGGCGATGCCATATCCGTCGTACGCGAAGGTGAAAGACGACGACGCGAAGGCGCTCTACGCGTACTTCATGCATGGCGTCGAGCCAGTGAAGCAGCCGAACCGCGCGGTGGATATCCCGTGGCCGCTCAACATGCGCTGGCCGCTGAAGCTGTGGAACGCGGTATTCCTCGACACGAATGTATACGCGGACAAGCCCGGCAAGGATGCGACGTGGAATCGCGGCGCGTATCTCGTGCAAGGGCTCGGTCACTGCGGGTCCTGCCACACGCCGCGCGGCGTCGGCTTTCAGGAGAAAGCGCTCGACGAGAGTGGCCATGCGTATCTGTCGGGCGCACCGATCGACAACTGGTTTGCATCAAACTTGACTGGCGAGCCGATAGCCGGGCTTGGCCGCTGGAGCCCGGCGGACATCGTTCTGTTCGTGAAGACGGGTGCGAACCAGCACGCGAGCGCATTTGGCTCAATGACGGACGTGATCAACCACAGCACGCAGTGGCTGGCGACAGACGATGCGAATGCTATCGCACGTTACCTCAAGTCGCTGCCCGCTGCCGCTGGCAGCGGCATGCCACCGTACCACGATGATCCGCACGGCGTTCAGCCTTCGCTGGCCACTCCGGCAACCGACCCGGGCGCAAAGCTGTACGCCACCTACTGCATGCATTGCCACGGGTCGAATGGCGGAGGGTTTGCGCCGCTGCTCGCGCGACTCGCGGGCAATCCGGCCGTGCTGGAGCCCAACCCAACCTCGATGATCAATGTCACCTTGAACGGGGCGCAAGCGCTCGTGATCAACGGGCTACCGGCTGCGTATCCGATGCCGAAATTTTCGAACGTGCTGACAGACGAGCAGGTCGCAGACGTCCTCACATTCGTACGGTCGCGTTGGAACAACGCATCGACGGGTGTAAGCGCGTCCGATGTGGCCAAATTGCGCGAGGCAACGGCCCATGCGGTTAGATGATCTTCAGGACGACGACTGCTTCGCCCTCCGTCAGGCTTCTCGACACATTTCGAAGCTTTACGAGCGTGACTTGTCCGAGGCCGGCATCACGCCCACACAGTTCAGCATTCTCAGGACGCTGGGCCACTGTCCGAGCTTGACGATGGTGAAGCTCGCCAAGGCGATGGCGATGGATAGAACGACGCTTGTGCGGGCACTCAAACCCTTGCTCCAACGTGGCCTTGTGGCGGCTTCTTCCGAAGGCCACAACCATCGGCGACTTCGGGTTGTACTGACGAGAAGAGGTTTGACGAAGCTCGACGAAGCGGTCGTTCACTGGGCAACGGCGCAGGCCCGCTTCGAGCGATGCTTTGGGAAGCAACAGGCCGCTCATCTGCGAACCGAACTGTTCCGCATGACGGCCGACGCATCCGAGGGTTAATCACCGCGCAAAAAACGCGTGCACTTCGATGCATAGATCAGTGAGCCACCAAGGGCAATAAAGTGCATATGCACAAAAGATCCTATGAACCCAGGGCATCCAGATGAGCAAAAGGAATGGAAACCATGACGGATCAATACCGACGCCAGCCGGGAGGGAGCACATGGGCGGCCTCGACAGCCGCGGCGGTGGCAGCACTCAGCCTGGCTGGGTGTGTCAACTACGCTGGCATAAAAAGCGACAAGCAGATTTCCCCGCCTGCAATCTACGAGACGAAGGAGAGCTTGCCTGCCGAGGGCGGACGGTGGCCGGCAATGGACTGGGCCGGCCAATTCGGCGACCCGCAACTGTCCACGTTGATCGACGAGGCGCTGGCTGGCAATCCCACTATCGATCAGGCACGGGCCCGCATCGAGAAAGCGTCGTCCTATATCAGCACTGCCAATTCCGCACTGTACCCGAACGTGACGGGTAGCTATTCATGGACGCGCGAGCGCTATAGCGCGAACGGCCTGGTTCCGCCGCCGTTCGCCGGCACGTGGCAGAGCGAGAACAACGTGCTTGCCAGTGCCTCGTGGGACCTCGATTTGTGGGGAAAAAATCGCGAGCGGCTTCGTCAGGCCATCTCGCAGGAGAAGGTCGCCGACGCCGAAGCCGAGGAGGTGCGCATTTCGCTCGCCGCATCGGTGGCGAGCGCCTACAACCGTCTCGCTCAGCTCTATGCGTTGCGTGATATCGAGGTCCGCGAAGTGAAGAATCGCGAGGACATCACACAGATCACCCATGGGCGCGTTGGCGCGGGACTCGACACGAACGTCGAACAGCAGACCGCGAAAGGCGAAACCGCAACGAGCCGGTCGAACGTCAGCGATCTCGACGGGCAAATCACGACGGTGCGCTACCAGTTGGGTGCGTTGCTTGGCAAAGGACCGGACCGTGGCTTGACGATCGCGCTGCCATCGCTTGGAGACGTAGCCGAGATCGCGTTGCCGGACAACCTGCCCGCCGACCTCATTTCGCGCCGACCCGACATCGTGGCTGCCTACTGGAAGGTCGATGCGGCCATCCACGATGTGAAAGAAGCAAAGGCCGAGTTCTATCCGGACGTGAATCTTTCCGCATCGATCGGACTGAACGCGCTCGGCTGGGGACGATTTCTGACGGCCGGTAGCCGTCAGTTGACGGCGGGACCCGCGATTCATCTTCCCATATTCGATGCCGGTGCGTTGCGCGCCCAACTGAAGGGCCGCTACGCGGATTTCGATTACGACGTCGCGACCTACAACCAGACGCTGATCAATGCACTGTCCGATGTGGCCACGCAGGTCTCGCAGATCCGCTCGGACGACCGTCAGCTAGTGGACGCGCAGCAGGCGCTGGACGCGCAGACCACGGCGTATCAATTGGCGTTGGTTCGCTACAAGGCGGGGTTGAATCAGCAACTGCAGGTGCTGAATGCGGACGACAACCGTCTCGCTGCCGAAACGGCAGTCGTCAACCTCGAGATGGGCCGCCGCGACAAGCATATCGGCCTGATCAAGGCACTCGGCGGCGGCTTCAATGCAGCGCGAGCGGGCCTCGCGGCGAACACCGAAACACCGATTCCCGCGCCGTCGGATGACGCGGCTACCCACTGAATCGAACCACTAGCCGTCAAGCATGGCAACGGACCGCACACGCACAACCTTGCTGGAGCTATCGATGAACACCCCTCAGCCACCGTCGGCCAACGAGCCGGCAAAGAAAGCCGGTAAGCGCAAATTCCTGATCGTACTGCTCGTCGCTTCCGTGGCGATCGCGGGGACGGCTTATGGCGCCTACTATTTCCTCGACGCTCGCTATCACGTGGATACCGACGACGCCTACGTGAATGGTAACGTGGTGCAAATCACGCCTCAGATCACGGGCACCGTCATCGGGGTCAATGCGGACAACACGCAAATCGTCAAAAAGGGCGAGCCGATCGTCGAGATCGACCCCGCGGACGCCAGGATTGCCTTGCAACAGGCCGAGGCCAATTTGGGCCAAACCGTTCGCAGAGTCCATGGCCTGTATGTCGACGACGACAAATTTCGTGCAGATATCGCCGAACGCCAGACGGATCTTTCGAAGGCACATGACGACTTGAAGCGCCGACTTTCCACGGGCATGACGGGGGCCGTGTCCGACGAGGAGATCTCGCACGCCCGCGATGCCGTCAGGTCGGCTCAGGCGGCGCTAGATGCTGCCCGGCAACAGCTCGGTGCCAATCGCGCATTGACGGCCAATACGTCGATCGAGAACCATCCGGACGTACTGGCGAGCGCCGCACGAGTGCGCGACGCCTACCTGGCTTATGCACGCACCACGATGCCAGCCCCCGTCACAGGTTATGTCGCGCAACGAACAGTTCAGGTCGGCCAGCGCGTTTCCCCTGGCGCAGCGCTGATGTCCGTGGTCCCGCTCGAGCAGGTTTGGGTCGATGCGAACTTCAAGGAGTGGCAGCTTCGTCATATCCGGGTTGGACAAACGGTCGAGCTGACCGCCGACGTCTATGGCACCTCGGTCGTCTATCACGGCAAGGTGGTGGGCTTTACGCCGGGCACCGGGTCGGCCCTGGCGCTGTTGCCGGCGCAGAACGCCACGGGCAACTGGATCAAGGTGGTGCAACGGCTACCAGTGCGGATCGAGATTCCACCTGAGGAGCTGGAGAAGCATCCGCTGCGGGTGGGGCTCTCGATGAACGTGGATGTCGACGTCAAGGACTCTGCCGGTCCGCAGCTCGACACCGATCCTCCGTCGACCTACAAGACCGACGTATTCGCAAAGTACGGCGACGAAGCGGACTCGGCGATCGCACGCATCATCGCTAAAAACGAATGAGCTTCTCTCATTGGACGGGGACACGTGAAAGTCGCTGTGCCCTGCTCTTCAGACACGCGATAGCAGGACTATCACCATGACCACCAAGCCACTGAACCACCCCCCGCTCACGGGGGCGACACTTGCCTTGGGCTCGCTAAGTGTGGGCCTGGCGGGCTTCATGACCGTGCTTGACTCGTCGATCGCCAACGTCGCCATTCCGACCATCTCGGGAAACCTGGGTGTATCGGTCGACGAAGGCACGTGGGTCATCACTGTTTTTGCCGCGGCGAACTCCGTATCCATACCCTTGACCGGCTGGCTGACCCAGCGGCTGGGCCAGGTCCGCCTGTTCGTCGGTTCGATTCTGTTGTTCGTCATGGCGTCGTGGCTGTGCGGAATTGCGCCGTCACTGCCGATGCTGCTCTTCGCGCGCGTGCTGCAGGGCGCCGTGGCCGGACCGCTGATTCCGATGTCCCAGGCGCTGCTACTCAGTTCCTGGCCCAGGGCAAAATCATCATTTGCACTCTCGCTGTTCTCGATGATCATGGTGGCAGGGCCGATCGTGGGGCCGACGCTTGGCGGTTGGGTGACGGACAGCTATAGCTGGTCATGGATCTTCTATGTCAATATCCCGGTCGGGTTATTTGCTGCCGCAATGGTGTGGATGCTGTATCGCCATCGCGACACGCCGACCCGAAAGCTTCCCGTCGATGCCGTCGGACTGCTGCTGCTGATCGTCTGGGTGGCGTCGCTCCAGGTGATGCTGGACAAGGGTAAGGATCTGGACTGGTTCTCTTCGAGCACGATCGTTATCCTGACTATCGTTGCCGCCGTGGGGCTGGCGTTCTTCATCGTCTGGGAACTGACGGATAAAAACCCCATCGTCGACCTGACGCTCTTCAAGCAGCGAAATTTCCTCGGCGGCACGGTTTCGATTGCTGTCGCGTATGCCATCTTCTTCGGCACGCTGGTGTTGCTTCCGCAGTGGATGCAGGAGTATCTGGGTTACCGGTCATTGGATGCGGGGCTCGCGACGGCGCCACTGGGGATTTTCGCGGTGATCGGTGCACCGATCATGGGGAAAATTCTGCCGCGTTCCGATGCACGCATCATCGGCACGTGCGCGTTCGTCAGCTTCGCGATCGTCTATTACATGCGTTCGCTTTTTTACACGGATATCAGCGAAGGCTACATCGTCCTGCCGACCCTGCTGCAAGGCATCCCGATGGCGCTGTTCTTCGCCCCGCTTACCACGATCATCCTGTCAGGGCAGCCGCCCGAAAGAGTGCCCGCGGCTGCCGGCGTATCCACCTTTGCGCGCATGTTTTTCGGTGGCGTCGGCACATCTATCGCGGGTGTCGTGTGGAACAACCGGACGATCATGCACCATGAAATCCTGACGCAGCAGTCAAGTCCGACCAACCCGATGTTCAACGCGCAAATCGATGCCTACCATTCGTTGCTTGGTCTGGGAAGAGGCGCCTCGTATGCACTATTCGATCATACAGTGCAGACACAGGCGGCCATGTTAGCGCTGAACGACGTGTTTTATGCCGCAGCGGTCATCATGATCGTCATTATCCCGCTCATCTGGATCACCAAGCCTGGCAAGGCTGGCGGATCGAACGACCCTGCTGCGGGCGCGCACTGACAATCAGAAAGCCGGGGCGGTGCATGTCCGTCTTCCACCGGATGATGTCCTAAACCAACCCGAATTCCGTCATTTCTGTCTCGCCGAAACAAAGCCAGAATGCAATCACGCGTTCATCAATCACCTTCAAACGGAGTGAAATCATGGCCCAGGCACACCAAGGTACAGCCCTCATTACCGGCGCGTCGTCGGGTCTCGGTGCAGTCTATGCCGATCGGCTGGCACGCCGTGGCTATGACCTGATTCTGGTCGCCCGAAACCGCGACCGGCTGATCGCACTCGCCGACCGAATCACGAACGACACGCGCCAAAGCGTCGAAATCGTCGACGCGGACCTCAACGATCGCGTGGCGCTTGCCGGCGTTGAGGCGAAACTGAAACAGGACGCAAGCGTCACGCTGCTCGTCAACAACGCGGGTGTGGGTACGCACACGCCGCTGCTCGAAAGCGATATCGATGCGATGACCCGGATGATCGATCTGAACGTCATCGCCCTCACCCGCCTCACGTACGCGGCCGTCCCGGGCTTCATTGCGCGCGGCACGGGTGCCGTGATCAACATCTCGTCGATCGTCGCGCTCTCGCCGGAGACGCTCAACGGCGTCTACGGCGGCAGCAAGGCCTTTGTTCTCTCCTTCAGCCAGTCGTTGCACCACGAACTCGATGACAAGGGCGTGCAGGTGCAAGCCGTGCTGCCCGGCGCGACCGCCACCGACTTCTGGCAGACCGGCGGGCTCCCGATCAAGCATTTACCCGAAGGGACCGTCATGTCTGCCTCTGACATGGTGGACGCGGCTTTGACGGGCTTCGACCGCCGCGAGCTCGTCACCATCCCGTCATTGCATGCCGGCGAGAAATGGGATGCCTATGAAGCCGCACGGCGCACGATGTCGCGGGATCTGTCGAACGATGTTCCTGCACCGCGGTATGCGACGGCACTATAGGTCCCGGCAATCAGACTTCCACCGTATTCAACCTCCCAGGGAAACACCCGGTCGCCCCAGAATTCTTCGCCGCGAGGGAGCCCCCGCAGCGGATAGTCCCCCTCGGAGGGACCCGGCAACACAGCAGCGGCAGGTGTGAAAGTCCAATTAATGTTCAAGGACCTAAGCATGAACGGATTCCCGAGTATCTTCGACTCACAAAGATCCGGCTAGAGCAACTTCTTCTGAGTGTAAAGCTATGAAGGACCTGCTGACGTTTGCTATTGAGGCCCATGGCGGCCTAAAACGCTGGAACGAGCTATCGGAAGTATCGGCCGACCTGGAGGTTGGCGGAGTACTCTGGGGACTTAAAGGACAACAGGGATTCATCGGACCATCGCACGTCGCTACATCCCTCCATTACCAGCGGGCGTCGCACTCCCCGTTCCTGGACCCCGCGCACCGTACCGCCTTCAACGCCGAGCACGTGGCTATCGAGACGCAGGACGGACTTCTTGTCGAGGATCGAGAAAACACACGGCGGTCCTTTGCCGGGCATACGCTCGAGACGCCGTGGGATCGTATTCAGCTTGCCTACTTTGCTGGCGAGCGACGTGATTTTCCGAAGTGGACGATGTATGTGCAAATCATGCCGGAGGCGCTTAGTCATGCGCCAGAGTTAGCGCCCCTATTTGATCCGCCAGTGCATGGTGAAATGGCCACGCATTCTGTTGCATCGATTTACCTGAATCAGGGAGGTGGGGATGCGGTATGTAACGCGATCTCGCGCAGAGCGGCGCACTTATGAGGTGCGTGGCGTGTGCACGGTGGACCGGCCGAAGGCGGCAAAGGCTGCTTTAGCGCGGCAGCGCCTCACTGCGCGCGTGCCCGTTGGAAAGAATTGGGTACCAGGGAGCATGACTGCGGGCCTTCACACTACCGCGCGCCGACGGCGTGCTCTGAGCCGCGCGATCGACAGCGTCGATGCGAAGTATTCGGGAATCGCAATGTGCATCGCGATCCTTACTGCGTTGCTGTATTTTCACCTCGCGAGCGACCCAGGTAATCTCGACCCCGCGACCGTGCACATGCATGTGACCTCGCCTGCAAACTGATCTCGTCGCTTTCCGGGAGATGTGCCCGGCAATGCCGATATCGCGCCGCTCAAACCGCTTGACTGGTTCGCGTACCCTCCCGCGTGGATCCTGCCGTTCACCCCGCCGCGGAAATCGCGGGGTGGTACTGGTTCTCGCCGTACATCGCCGGGAACAACAGGCCAATCCGGACCAGCATGACCGCGGAAGTCACACATCCGATGCCGTCAGTGGACAGCGAGACATGACCGAAACTCTACGTGCAGGAGGTGCACCACTCCATTGCACAATGGACTAGCTAAACCTTCGTACGGGTGGCACCAGGTGCCATCTCATATGTAACCCAAAGTACTATTGCGACTGCGCGGGGCTTACTTTAAATTCATTCGTAGACGGAAGCCTTGTTGTGGACTTCATCAACGCAGCTGGCTCGATCGATGCGAGAGACTACGTGAAGGGCCTCAGTCCGCGTGAGAAGAGGACGTTGTTCGGCGACATTATTGCATTACTTAAAATACCTGATCATGTGCGTTGATCTTGAACAGATAAGGAAACAGGCAGAATTGATGACGGGTGAGGTGGCCGATACCCTTCGACAAGTCGCCAACGAGATCGAGCTGCTTCGCAGGCACCTGGCCGAGGCCCATACCAGCAATGCGGACAGCGAACGACTTAACTGGTTATGTGAGCAGGCCCATGACGAGTATTACCGTGAGATATCCCGCACCTACATAACACTGCCTCGCATCAAAACGCAGAAGAATGGTGTAACCGCCATGACATTGAGGGAGGCTATCGACCTCGTTCGCCAGCCTCGGGATCGTGACCTTTAGGAAATATTTGTTCGACCAGCCGCACTACCCTATTGCACTTTGCGAGCGGCAACCGAATCTTTGGTCACACCGTCTATGGTCGGTTCCGCCGCTGATCACAAGACTCGATACCTCGCCTGCCACACATGTTTCCAGCCAATACCGGGGAACCCCATCGATCAACCATTCCCCTGCTGCGTCGCCGCCCGGTCATCTTGTTTCTCTGTGCAGCTGTATGCATTCTGGTCGGGACCGGGGTAGCACTGTGGCGATACTTCGGCGTTGGTGGAGTGACCAGTTACTCGAATCAGGCTGTTCTCTTCCTAGACTCCGACCTGCGTCTGCCGCCAGACCTGGCAGGCAATACCGGACGCATTCGTGTCGTGCATTTCTGGGACCCCGATTGCGCAAGCTGTAACGAGAACACCGACGCCCACTTGAACTATCTGATCACGATGTTCAGAGGCGCGGATATCGACTTCTACAGCGTGCGCAAGCCCGGTACCCACGGACAATTACCGGCCTTCCTGCGAGGCAAGCTCAAGCCTTTACCGGGAATCGAAGGAATGGAGCGCATACCGGCCAGTCCCGCTATCGCGATTTGGGCTGCGGATGGCAAGCTCGCCTACGCGGGACCCTATAGCGCGGGTCTTGTCTGTAGTTCGAACAACAGTTTCGTGGAGCCGATTCTCGACAAGCTGGTCGCAGGTGCACATGTCGAACCTGCTCCAATGGTCGCCGTCGGCTGCTATTGCCCGTGGAATGCCGCCCGCGGCCAGCACGCATAGAGGTCTATCGTTGGTGCGCTAACGACACGCTGTGCTCCGCACGCGACCAGCTTCGCCCCTGCCTCCTCCTCATGGAGTTTCAGCATGTCCGAGACCATGAAGCGCCGCCCGTTCCAAAGTGCTCCGTCATCACGTCGCCGCCGTCTGCTCGGTGCTGCGCTCCTGCTCGCCGTGGCGGCGTGCGGCAAAAGAATCTCATCGTGAGATCAGGGTAAGGGGCCGAAGTTAGTCTTTATCTCGATCGATCCTGAGCGCGACACGCCGTCGATTCTGAAGGCCTACACCGCAGCCTTCGACCCGACGTTTATCGGACTATACGGCGATGCGCAGCAGACAGCTGAAGTCGCCCGATCCTTTGGAGCGTACTACCGGAAAGTCCCGTCCGGCAACTCGTATACGATGGAACACTCGGTACTCGATTACGTAATCGACGCGAAGGGTGTGGTGCGCTTCGCGCTGCAATCTGAGGAAACTGCCGAGGACAGTGCGAGCGACCTGAGACTTCTGCTCCAGGAAAATGCCGGACGCCGAATGCGTTCGTCTGCACACCGGTAAGCACGAGCGACCCATCAATGCCACTGCCGAATCCGCAGTTGCTCGCGTACGGCAAGCTCGCCGCGCTACCCGCCGAAACCCCTCGCAATCAGCGCGAGATGGGTTGCCGGTTGGGGCGCGGAGCCATCCACCGACATCGCGGCGCTCAATACGCTCACGATGATGATCGACGCAAAGAAGATCTTCCGTGCCCATCTGCCCTCGTTTGCCGCGGTGCATCCCGCAACGCCGAGCCCGAACCAGTACAACCCCGCCGCGAGCGCGGCGAGCATATAGATCTTGCCGGCATAGCCGAGGAAGCCGAGCGTCAGGGTGGCCGCCGTAAAGGCGACAATGTAGGCCAACATGTGGCGCTTCGCGGCCGGAAAGCCACGGACAACCGGAAAAACGGGAATCGAAGCCGCGCGATAATCCTGGGCCCGGAAGATCGCGATCGCATA
The DNA here is from genome assembly GCF_040948805.1 of Paraburkholderia sp. BR13439. Lineage (NCBI taxonomy): Bacteria > Pseudomonadati > Pseudomonadota > Betaproteobacteria > Burkholderiales > Burkholderiaceae > Paraburkholderia > Paraburkholderia sp. BR13439. The sequence continues at coordinate 46,593 of NZ_JBFPKN010000010.1, forward strand.
CGAATGGGGCATCTGCCAGAGACTGAACATGACTAGCAATGTGACGGCGGCGGCGTCGAACCTGGTGCTCGCCGCACAGTATCCGGCCACTGGCGGCATCGCACCGGCAATGCTGCCGACCAGCGTCCCGTAAATCGAATTGCGCTTCATGTACAGGCTATACAGCCCAACATACACGGCGTAGCCGACGAGTATCAGCGCGAGGGGCAGGACGCACCGCGCGCCCGCGTAGAGCACGCTCATGCCCGCGAGGCCGAGCGCGACGCCATACAGCAACGCGAACGGCACTGAGACGCTGCCGGTCACCATTGGGCGATTGCGTGTCCGGGCCATCAGGCCATCGATATCCCGGTCGATCACGTTGTTGACCACACACCCTGACGCGACGACCAGCATGAGACCGACGGCCACCAGAGCGCCCCGGAGCCAGTCGATGCTGTCGTACGAACCCAGCAGAAAACCGCCCGTGACGGCGATAAGATTGCCGATCACGATGCCGGGCTTCGTCAGTTGCAGGTAAGGTCGATACATGGTCCGGGGGTGTTCTTCGTCGGATGTGCGCGGCGCATCAGTGGATCATCATGTTGAAGTGCATGCTCCAGATGACCCAGACCGACAGCGCCACGACGATGAACAGGATCACAAGCGTGAACACGAAGCTGATCAGGTTCCAGCCGCCCTCCGAGGAACGGCTCATGTGCAGGAAGTACACGAGTTGCGCCACGAGTTGCAGAACCGCGAATATCACCGCCACGAGAAGCGTCGTCGCACGCGGCAGCATCGGATGCATGACCAGCGCGAACGGGATGGCCGTCAGGACGATCGAGAGGATGAAGCCCGTGTTGTAGGACTTCGCGCTGCCGTGGGCTTGGCCGGCGCGGGTAGTCGCATCGCTCGCCATGGTCAGAATGCTCCGATGAGATAGACAATCGTGAACACGCAGATCCAGACCAGATCCAGAAAGTGCCAGAAAAGGCTCAGGCACGAGAGGCGTGTCACATTGGTGGGTGTCAGTCCTTTGATCGCCACCTGATGCAGGAGCACCGCCATCCAGAGCAGGCCGGACGCGACATGCAGTCCATGCGTGCCGACGAGCGTGAAGAAGCCAGACAGAAACCCGCTGCGCTGCGGTCCGAAGCCTCGCGAAACGAGGTGATGGAACTCGTGTATTTCCATGCCGATGAAGACGGCGCCCAGAATGAAGGTCAGGGTCAGCCATCGGAGCACGGTGTCCTGATCGCGGCGGTGCACGGCAAGCATCGCGTAGCCGCAGGTGATGCTGGAGAGCAGCAACACGAACGTCTCGGCCAGCACGTACGGCAGCTCGAAGATGTCCTTCGGGCCGGGGCCACCTGCAAACGCGCCGCTCAATACGGCGTACGACGCGAACAGTGAACCGAACAGGATGCAGTCGGACATCAGGTAGATCCACATGCCCAGCACCTTGCGCGAGCCCGTGTCGTGGCCATCACGCGCGTGCTCATCCTCAGTCTCGATTGTTTCAATTAGTGTTTGCGTAGACATGGTTCAGATCTCGTTTCATGAGAGCAACGGGTGCTTTCTCGATCCGTGCGATTTCGTCGGCCGGAACGTAATAGTCGATATCGTCGTTATAAGAGCGGACGATCACCGTCGCGATTGTGGCAACGAAGCTGGCCCCCACCAGCCACCAGATGTGCCAGATCAGCGCGAAGCACAGCAGCAGGATGAATACACCGAGGATGAACGGCACACCGGTGCTGCGCGGCATATGAATCGGCTCGTACTTCTTCGGGCGCGGCGGCAGTCCGCGTTTCTTCGCCACGTAGAATGCGTCGACGGCATCCACGCGCGGAACCACGGCGAAGTTGTAGAACGGCGGCGGCGACGACGTCGACCACTCCAGCGTGCGCGCATTCCACGGATCGCCTGTGACGTCGAGATTCTGCTTGCGCTCGCGGATACTGACGAGAATCTGTGCGATGAGGAGTCCAATCCCCGCAAGGATGAAGACCGCGCCCACCCACGCGACCTGGAGATACGGCGTCCAGGCGGGGTTGTCGTAGTGATTCAGGCGCCGGGTCATGCCCATGAAGCCGAGCATGTATAGCGGCATGAACGCGAGATAGAAGCCAATCACCCAGCACCAGAACGAATATTTGCCGAGACGCTCGTTAAGCTTGAAGCCGAAGACCTTTGGGAACCAGTAGTTCAAGCCGGCGAAATAGCCAAACAACCCGCCTGCGATGACCGTATTGTGGAAGTGGGCGACGAGAAACAGGCTGTTGTGAAGCAGGAAGTCAGCCCCCGGAATGGCGAGCAAAACGCCGGTCATGCCGCCGATCGTGAACGTTACGAGGAAGGCCAGCGTCCAGAGCATAGGCGTCGTGAACTCGACGCGCCCGCGGTATATCGTGAACAACCACGTGAAGATCTTCACGCCAGTCGGAACCGCGATGATCATCGTCATAATGCCGAAGAAGCTGTTCACGTCCGCGCCCGAACCCATCGTGAAGAAGTGGTGCAGCCAGACGAGGAACGACAGGATACCGATTGCCAGCGTCGCGCCCACCATCGACTTGTAGCCGAACAGCTTCTTTCGGGCGAACGTCGAGGTAACCTCGGAAAATATTCCGAATGACGGGAGAACGAGGATGTAAACCTCTGGGTGCCCCCACGCCCATACGAGGTTCACGTACATCGTCGGATTACCGCCGAACTCGTTCGTATAAAAATGGAAGCCCAGGTAGCGATCAAGCGCCAGCGCAGCGAGCGCAACGGTCAGGATCGGGAAGGCCGCAATGATGATTACGCTCGTGACGAACACCGTCCACGTGAAGATCGGCATCTTCATCAGCGTCATGCCCGGCGCGCGCATCCGGAGAATGGTCACGAAGAGGTTAACGCCCGTCAACAGCGTTCCGAGACCCGATGCCTGCAGCGACCATATGTAGTAGTCCACCCCCACTCCGGGACTGAACTCTATGTCCGACAATGGTGGATAGGCGACCCAGCCTGTCTGCGCGAATTCGCCGACGCCGAGCGACAGCATGACGAGCACGACACCCACCACGAACAGCCAGAAGCTGAAGGCGTTCAGGTATGGGTACGCCATGTCGCGAGCCCCGATCTGAAGCGGCACGACGATGTTCATCAGGCCCACGACGAACGGCGTCGCGGCGAAGAAGATCATGATCACGCCGTGCGCCGTGAAGATCTGGTCATAGTGATGCGGCGGCAGGTAGCCCAGGTGCCCGGGACCGGCGAGCGCAAGCTGCGTTCGCATCATGATGGCGTCGGCGAAGCCGCGGATCAGCATCACGATCGCCACGAAGATGTACATGATGCCAATGCGCTTGTGGTCGACCGAGGTGATCCAGTCGTTCCAGAGCACCGTCCATTTTCTGAAGTAGGTGATCGCGCCCAGAACCGCCACGCCCCCGAGCACGATGCCCGCCAGGGTGACCGCGATGATGGGCTCGTGCAGCGGCACGTCCGCCCATGTCAATTTTCCGAACATGGATGTGTTACTCCTCTCTTTTCGACGAAGCGCTGAGCTCGAGAGCAGCATGCGCCGCGGCGTCCGCTCCTGGGCCAACATATTGGTCGATCACCGCCTTAAAAAGGCCCGGCTGAACCTGCGAGAATTGCACGATCGCAGTACCCTGGCTGGGCCTTGCCACTTTCTGAAAGGTGTTGAAATCGAGCCTGTTAGGCGACGTCTGGACCTGCTTCACCCAGTGCTGGAAGTCAGCCTCGCTGGTGGCGGTCGCAATGAACTTCATGTCGGAGAAACCGGGTCCATTGAAATTGCCCGACATGCCACGAAATTTCCCCTCCTCGTTTGCCATGAGGTGCAGTTGGGTCCGCATGCCTGCCATCGCATAGATCTGGCCGCCGAGCTGGGGAATGAAGAACGTCCCCATTGTTGAGTTGGAGGTGATGCTGAACGTCACCTCGCGATGTGCGGGAAATACCAGTTGATTGATCGTGGCGATTCCCAGCTCTGGATAGATGAAGATCCACTTCCAGTCGGTTGCGATGACTTCGACGTTGATGGGCTCGCCGGGCACGTCGAGCGACCGGTACGGATCCAGCTCGTGTGTCGATTTCCACACGATGATTGCCAATGTGACGATGATCAGGATCGGGATACCCCACACCACTGCTTCGATCCGCGTTGAATGTGCCCACTCGGGCATATACGTGGCGTTGTGATTCGACGACCGGTACTGCCCCGCAAAGACAAAGGTCAACACGATGGCCGGCAAGACCACGATCAGCATCAACCCGATGCACAGGATGATGAGGTCGCGCTCCTGAAGGCCGACACTGCCCTTCGTGTTGAACAGGACCCAGCTGCAGCCACCGAGGCTTGACAGCCCCGCGATTATTGCAGCGGGACGAAGAACTTTCCGGCAGACTTCTCTCATACAGGCACCTTGCTCTATGGCGGCTCTGAAAGCGGCAGGGAAAGGGTTGAAGGAAGAGGAACTTCATTCGATGGAGCCCTCGATGTACCTGCTCGTCCTACCGAATCATCGAGCCGCCTTGTCGCCGCGATTACGTCTCGAGTCGTCCTGATAGTCGCCTTCCAGAGAGAAGCTTAAGCGCAAGGTGGCGCGCAACTCAAATGCACAATGGTGTGGGAACATCGCCGCATCGACGCGAGTGAATCTCTTTCCACTCCTCACCTAAAGTGTCATTGCGGCCATATTGGGCATGGCCTAAATTCGTTCACAGGCCAACGCTTCAAACGCAGGTCTGCCGCACGCCCACGCATGGTATCCCCTAGTCGGCGAAAGATTCATCGCAACTGCACACGATGTGTATTGCACTGCGCAGTGCCGGCAGATTCGTGGCAGCAACATTACCAACCTTTAACCGCGACGCCCGCTTAATGCGTTGAACGTGGCTTTTCTTCATGGTGGGTGCTCCATGAGGACACGTGCCCCGCTCAGAGGAGGATTTCTCGTGGATCCCAAGAAAACAGCCAACATGATCGACCCGATGGACTACAAGGACGTCTTATCCGAACGTATTCCCAAAGAACCCGTCGAGTTAGCGAAAAGATGGGACCTGCTTTTCAGCGCATCTGTCATCGCGGTATGCGTCTGGGCAGTGATTGAGACACCTTTGGAGCTTGGTGGCGCGCTTGATCCAACCGCGCTGCTTGCCTTGGTGGCGTCGAAGGTGCTGCTCGGCCTTACTGGCACGGCTGCCGTAGCCAACCTGCGCTTTGCCCGTCAGTTCTTTACGTTCATCTGTGGAGTGAGCGTATTCGCCTTGGTACCAGCGCTACCCCTTGAGTACACGCGCTACGTTGCCATCGCAATCTTCTCGACGATTGAGTGCATTGCCAAAACAGCGTGCGTTACATCATTCGCCATCGCGTCGTTGGCGGGAGACAGTGTTGGCGTTCACTTGAGCGTAAGAAAACGCACGGCCAACGACCAAACATGAGCTTGTGAGCCGCATTGTATCGGCCAAATCAGAGCGCCAGGCGGTCAGCGCCGACCCTTTGTGGGTCAGACGCAAGGCGCTTACATGCAATCGCTCATACGAACGCGGCGCAGTATCAGTGCTAGACACCCCCGGATCGATGCTCGATTCGCCGCTAGCCGATCGGGACAAGCGGGAGCTGGCGCGCACACGGCTTCCTGGTGCATGGTCACGTCGCTCGCGTAGTCTTCCGGCGATATGCCGACCGCTTTACGCGACTTTTTGCAGCGCGGCGTTGGGCGCGCGGTCATGATGAAGTCTTCGCGCCATGCTGATCAGTTCGGCGAGCGAGCGTGCGTTCATCTTTCGCATGACCTGCCTGCGGTGCATCTTCACAGTGATCTCGGCGATGCCCATCTCAGCTCCCACCTGCTTGTTAAGGAGCCCGGTCACGACCAACGCCATGACCTCGCGCTCGCGCCCACTGAGTGACGCGTGGCGATCCCGGATCGACTGCATCTCGGCTTCCTCGCTCAATGCCACGCGGCTGCGCCCGATGGCGTGCCCAATAGCATCGAGCATGACCTGGTCGTCAAAGGGTTTGGTGAAAAATTCAACCGCTCCAGCTTTCATGGCCTGCACCGTCATCGGCACGTCGCCATAGCCGGTGATGAAGATGATCGGTGTGTCGGTACGCTCGGCGGCAATGAGATTCTGAAGGTCGAGACCGCTGAGATCGGGAAGCATGACGTCCAGCACCAGACAACTCGGGACCCTGACGCGTGGACGTTCGAGAAAGTCCCGTGCGCAGGCGTACGTCTCTGCCCTAAGACCAGCAAAGTGGATCATGGCTTCGAGCGCCTCACGTACCGAGACATCGTCGTCGACGACGAAGACGACCGGCATGGCTTGCGCCAGCGAGAGTTCCGATTCACGTTCGACTACATATGCTGGTGTCATTGAGAACTCCATTCGAAGGCACCTGGATGAATTATTTGGCGTAGAGCGCGGCCCGGATCGCCCCGAGTAGAGAGGTATCGCTGAATGGCTTGAAGAGACATTCAACGGCGCCCTTTTCTAACACGCGTAGGCGGAGGGCTTCATCGCCATGCGCCGTGATGAAGATGATCGGAACGGTTTGGCGGCGCTGCTGCAGTTTGCGCTGCAGGTCCCAGCCGGACATACCGGGCATGCACATATCGAGGATCAGGCAGCGCGCCTCGCCAACACAGCTGGAGGCCAGGAACGCCTCCGCCGAAGAAAAGGCGCGCGACGCGAAGCCAAACTCACGCAACAGGTCAGGTAGAGATTCGCGTACCGACTCGTCGTCATCGACCACCGTGATAAGCGGGCGTTCGACCATCACGGGTTGCTCACGATCTGCTCTATGTCCGAGCGCAGCTGCAGGCCCTTGTCTGCAGAACCGTCCGCCGCCATGCGTTCGGCTCGACACGGGATCGAGAATGAAAAGGTGGCACCAAAGCGCTCGTTCGAGGTGGCCCACAAGCGACCACCATGGCGCTCGATGATGCAGCGGCTTACGGACAGCCCGATGCCCATCCCTTCCCCCTTGGTCGTAAAAAACGCGTCGAAGAGCTTGCCCGCATGCTGCGGGGCAATGCCCTCGCCGGAATCAGTCACAGCGAGTCGTATGTGGTCACCATCGTCGCGCTCTATTTTGACCAGCATCTGCCGTGGGCGGTCATCGATGCCATTCATCGCCTCCACGGCGTTGAGAAGAAGGTTCAGCACCACCTGCTGGAGCTGGACCCTGTCGCCTGTGGCCGGCGGCAGGTTGTCGGCCGTCTCCAGTCGTAGCACGATCCGCTTCTTGCGAAGCTCCGCGCGCAGCAGTTCGATGACGTCGTTCGCGGCTTCGACCAGATCGACGGCATCCGTCGTTACCGCCCTCTTGCTGAATAGCGCGCGCAGACGTGTCATCATCTCCGAGGCACGCTGTCCGTCCCGGATCGTGCGCTTCATGGTCCCGAGCGCGCCCTCGACATTGGGTGGCTGTGCGCTCAGCATGCGCAAGCCTGTGTTGGCGTTGGTCATGATGCCGGCCAGCGGCTGGTTGAACTCGTGCGCAATCGAGGCGGTCAGCGCTCCCAGGCTGTTCACCCGGCTTGCGTGCGCCAATTCGGCGCGCAGGCCGTAGAGCGCTTCTTCGGACTCGCGGCGTTCGGTGACATCATGTACGGCGCCGATGTAGTCCAGCCGGCCCTGCGCGTTACGCGTGGCGTGAGCCTGGATGCGTACATACCTGACCGAGCAGTCGGACAGCAGCAGGCGGTGCTCGAACTCCAGGTGCTGGCCGTCTTTCGCCCGCTCGATCATTTCGTGCAGTACATGAAGGTCGCCAGGGTGGACTCGCGCGGCGATCGTGTCCAGCGTGATCCTCACACTTGGCTCGAAGCCGAAGATCCGATAGAGCTGTTCCGACCAGGTGAATGAACCAGTCTCTGGGCGCCAACTGAAGCTTCCGCTCAAGGTGAGCTGCTCCACTTTGGCCATCAGCGCCGCGCTCTTGCGCAACTGCTCCTCCGCCTGCTTGCGTGCCGTGATGTCACGTGTGACGCCCAGCTGCACGATCGCGCCGTCGCTGTCGTGCATCGGCGCGGCATGGGTTTCGAGGTGCCGGCGCTCGCAGTATGGCGAGATTAAGTCGAACTCCAGGACGCCATCGCTTCCTGAGCAAATGTTTCTGTTGAACTCGACATACCGCGCGCGATGTTCAGGAGCGACGAAATCGAAGTAACACGCTCCAATTAGACCTTCCGCACGCGCAGATCCCAAAGCGCGGCGTCCAGCCGAATTGACCCACAATATTGTTCCGTCGTTTGCGAGGACCGTCACGCTTTCCGGTGTCGTGTCCACGATCGCACGGAAACGCTCCTCGCTTCGCTTCAGTGCGAGTTCGCTCCGTGCACGCTCGATCGCGATACTCGCGAGGTGTGTAAGCCGTCCTGTGAGATCGGTTTGAAACGGAGTGGGGATTCCAGGCTCCGACCGGAATATCGCGAATGTTCCCAGCACTTCGTTCGTACGCGACAGAATCGGCGTCGCCCAACACGCGCGCAGACCGTGCGCGAGAGTCAGGTCGCGCCATGCCCGTGGCCAGCGTGACTCGGACGCGATATCTGATACGACTATCTGCTCGCTGCGTGACGCTGCCAATCCGCAGGGTCCCATGTCCAGGTGGATGCGGCTGCCACTCGAAGGATAGGTGTAGGTCAAGGCGAGGCCTGGCGCATTCACCCGCTGGAATATCATTTCGCCGGGATAGATCAACGCAATGCTGCAGAAGCAGTCGCTCGCGATCTGTTCGACCAGCAGGCATAAGTCATCGAGAACCGTGTGCAAAGGCAGGCCCATGGTGATCATTTCGAGCAGGCGCTTCTCGCCCGCAAGCAACGCCTCGGCCCGCTTACGGTCGTCGATGTCCGTCTGCAAGAAGTACCAGAGAGCGATTCGCCCCTCCTCATCCCGTAGCGGAAAGCCTTGTACGCGGAACCATCGATAAACGCCGTCGAAGCGACGATGGCGCGACTCAAAATCGTATGGCTCGCCGGTTCTGATCGACGCATAAAATCTGGCAATAGTCGCGCGTCGATCATCCGGGTGGGTAAGATCTCTGCTAGTCCACTGCTTCAGTTCGTCAACTGTCGCGCCTGAATAGTTGAGCGTATGGCGGTTGGCGTGGAACACCTCCCCCTCCGGCGTAAAAAGAATCACACGTGTAGGCAGCCCATCGACGATTAGCCGAAAGCGGGCTTCGTGTGCGCGCAGGGAAGCTTCGGCTAGCTTACGGTCTTCGATATCCGTATTGATCCCACACCACTTCACGATCTTGCCTGCAGCGTCGACGACCGGACTGACGCGACACAGAAACCAGCGATACGTGCCGTCGAAGCGACGCATTCGCGCTTCTGCCTCGCCCCGCATGCCAGAAGCAACGACGGCTTTCCAAGCATCAAGCAGCGCGGGCCGGTCTTCGGGGTGGAATGCCGACTGCCAACCCTCGCCGAACACGTGCTCTGCGGAAAGCCCCGTATATTCGCACCAGCGGTGATTGACGAATACAATGCGGCCGTCCGGCACTGCGGTCCATACCAGGCCTGGAAGCGCATCCACAGTACGACTAAGCTCATTTTCCATCGCGGTTCTTCTCTGCAGGCGCGCTACCAGCGCGAACTTTTCCAATCTGCGCCCGTGACGGCGCGCGGTGCGTCTGACTGTCATCGATTTCCCGCAGCCAAACCGGGTGGGAGCCGGCCCAAGCATCCAGAATTTCGGCGCGCAATATGACGGCCTGGCGGGCCTCGGTCGGCACCAACAGCCGGGTCGGCGTTCTGCGTACTGGTGCCGCGCTTCTGAATGTTCCCCGAAGAGGCGCGCACGCCTCTGGCTCGAAGAAATATTAAGTGTTCCATTCAGAATAAAATCGTTCCGATGGGAACATTGTTAGTGGGAAGCTGCCCGGAAGTCGTGAGGAGACGGTGATGTCGAGGTGGATTTTTGGTGAGGACGGCTTTCGGCGGTCGGAGCCCCCGGTGGCGTAACTCGAATCCAATGCGCGTGGATCTCGCCGTCGATGCCGCACTTGAGGTCCTTGCCGACGACGATCCTCCCGTACGGCGCGACACAGTTCGCAACTTCGAACGCGTTCGACCTCGCATAGTATTGCGGCCGGCCTTTGAGAAGTCCGATGGAGCCTTGACGGTAGTTGTCGACATTCGCCATTCAGCGCCTCGACGCAGGGGGATGCTCGTGCGGACGGTATTCAGCAAAGCTATAATTCCGACAACCGACCGGCTGGTGGAGAGACCCGATGGACGACCTCCGAGTGGGGAACTGGGTGGTCACCCCCAGCCTCAACAGCATCTCTTCCCTGGGCAGGACTGTTCGGGTCGAGCCGAAGGTAATGAAAGTCCTGGTGTGCTTAGCCCAGCACCCAGGAGACACGGTGTCCAAAGAGCAGCTTTTCCAAGCCGTGTGGCCCAGGACCGTGGTGACCGAGGATGTATTGAAGCGCTGCATCGCTGCGTTGCGCCGTGCCTTTGACGACGATGCCCGCGATCCACGTGTCATCGAGACCATCTCGAAACAAGGCTATCGACTGATCGCACCGGTAGCTGCAGGCAGCACTACGCCAGCCCCCACCGAGAGTGTGATAAACGATTCCATCGTGGTACTGCCGTTCGTCAACATGAGCGCAGATCCGGAGCACGAATACTTTGCCGACGGAATCACTGAAGAAATCATCGACGCGTTAGCCCAGATCCAGGAGCTTCACGTCGTGGCGCGGAGTTCCGCCTTCTCGTTCAAGGGTAAGCACATCGACCTGCGCATTGTTGGCGAGCAACTGAACGTGCGCACCGTTCTCGAGGGAAGCGTGCGCAGAGCGGAAAACCGTCTGCGGATCACGGCACAACTCGTGTCTGCGCTAGACGGATATCATCTTTGGTCGGAGCACTATGACCGTGAGCTAAAGGATGTGTTCGCAATTCAGGAGGAGATTGCCCAGGCGATCGTGCAGCGCTTGAAGATCACGTTCCCGTGGGGTACGAAGAACCTGGTGAACCCTCGAACCCCGAATCTCGAGGCCTACGAGTCCTACCTGAAGGGTCACGCTCTGCTCTACAAAAGGGGGCCCGCGATTTCCCGTGCCCTCGCCTTTTTCCAGCGGGCAGTGGATCTCGATCCAGGCTATGCATTGGCGTGGGCCGGTCTTGCCGATTGCTACTCGATGCTTTGCTTCTACGGGTTTGCGGCTCCTCAGGCTTTCATGCCAAAGGCCATAGAGGCCGCTCGACACGCGGTGGCACTGGATTCATCGCTCGCCGAAGCACACTGCGTCCTGGCTGTCGCCGCCCTGCTCTGGGCCTGGAACACGGCGGAAGCCGAGCGTGAGTTTCTTTGCGCACTACACCTGAATCCGAAGTACATCTCTGCACGCGGATGGTACGGAAGCGCTTATCTCCAGTTCTCGGAAGGGCGGCTGGCGGAGGGAATGGAGCAAGCGAGGTTAGCACTGGCAGCGGACCCGCTATCGGCCTACGCACACGCCCTATACGCGCTGACTTGTACTGTCGCAGGCAAAACCGGGGAAGGTGTGAAGTTCAGCGGGCGCGCCATCCAACTCGATCCGGAGAGCTTCCTTGCTAACTGGGTGCTGCAGATGGCACTGCTGGTGAACGGTCAGTTCGAAGCGTCCATCGCGGCGGGAGAATCGGCATTGGCGATGTCCGGCCGGCACCCTTGGTCCATGGCCTGGCTTGCCGTGGCCCTCGCAAGTTTGGGTAAAGCCACTGAGGCCGACGCGGTTTACGCGGAAATGCAGGCCCGAGTGCGTCGTGAATACGTTACGCCGACGTCACTCGCTATCGCGGCTTGCGCGGCAGCGAGGGAAGATGAGGCGATTTGCTATGCCCGCGAAGCGTACGAAATCCGCGACACCAATTTATTTTACTTTTCCAGATATTTTCCTTTGTCATACCGGTTGTATCGTTATCCGCAGTTTTGCGAAATCATTGCACAGATGGGGCACAGTGATTGGTTGCGCGATCAGCCGCCGCTAACGGTTGCGCAGGAGCCACGCAGCACAATTTTGCGCGCTGCTCCACCTGACAAGGCTCTTTAGATGGTCATGCAACTGGCTGCTCTATTCGAATAGCGGACTTGCTGCCACGGCGCAATACCCCCCATCGCTCACGAAGCTGCGTTGCAGCACCGCCCGTGGCGCGAGTTCAGGATGAAGTCTCCACTCCATGCTTATCAGATCGGCGAGCGAGCGGGCGCTCATCTTTCGCATGACGTGCCTGCGGTGCATCTTCACAGTGATTTCGCAGATGCCCAATTGGCCCCCCACCTGCTTGTTCAGAAGGCCGGTCACCACCAACGCCATCACTTCGCGCTCGCGTTGACTCAGCGCTGCGTAGCGATCCTGGATCGCCAGCAACTCGGCCTCCTCGCGCATTGCCGCACGGCTGCGCTCGATAGCCTGGCGAATGACATCGAGCAGGACATAGTCGTCAAAGGGCTCGGTGAGAATATCAAACGCCCCGGCTTTCATGGGCCACACCGCCGTGCGCACCTCGTCGAAGCCGGTCATGAAGATGATTGGCATGTCGGTACGCTCGGTTGCAATCAGTTTCTGCAGGTCGAGGCCGCCGAGTTCGGGAAGACTGACGTCCAGCACCAGGCAGTTCGGGACCATCGGACGCGGGCGCCCAAGAAAGTCCTGCGCGCAAGCAAACATCTCAGGAATGAGGCCGGCAGAGCGAACCATTGCTTCGAGCGACTCACGCACCGAAACGTCATCGTCGACGACAAATACCACCGGCGTGTCGTGCGGCGCCGACGATTCCGATTCACGTTCAACTGCGTGGCAGCGTGTCATTACAAGCTCCATTCACAGGCACCTGGATGAATCATTCGATCCTGCAGTCCGACGCGGTCGCAGCCGTCATGCCCACGGACGTCCAGATCGGATCATCGACAATGTAGATCGGGTCTTCCTCGACGTCGATATCCGGAAGACGTTCCTGCATTGCGCGCCCATACGCCCAATGCGTCGCGGCGCGCCGCCGCGCCAGCAAGCCTGCTTCCGCGAGCATGAATCCGCCGGTGCAGATCGCGCCTATGCGCCTCGCGCTGATGCTCGCTTTGCGCAGGAACGCAACTATAGTGTCAGGAGGCGGCGAACTGAGCGGATCAATGACCCCGCCGACGATCCACGTGTCCACGTCGGCACATTCGTGCAATGATCGTGTGCCCACTCTCGGGCCAGGTGACGAACGCACTTCTCCGCCTACTGCGGAAAAGTTTTCAAGTGCGTAGAACGGTTCATCCGCTACAATGTTCGCCCACTCGAACACCGACTGCGTCGCGAGATCCATGATCTGAAGACCCTCGCTAATCAGAAAGCCGATCCTGCACATGTCCGTTCTCCATCACGTCAGACGGCGCTCGATCGGCGCTCGCTGCCGGCCTCCGACATTTATCGGAAATCGCAGTTTGCTGACCCGCTCCGCCTCATGAATTTCCTTCAGTTCCGCGAAACACTTCGCACAACAGACGACCGTCATATTCGAGCAATAGTTCACGCGCTTCTTGGCGTCCTCCTTCAACTCGCCGCATTCATCGCAGCGAGTCAAGGCACGGACCTGCAACGGTCGTGAGCGCCACCGTTCGAGTGCGTTCATGTCAGCAGCCTTCACGTTGATCTCGGGTGCCGACGGCGATGATGTTCATCGCCATCTTCCGTAGTTCTATCGACGCCGGATCATCTCGGCGTAGTTCAAGCAAATCTCTTGCGTACATGCTCATCATGGTCCTTCCGATAAATATGAGGCTATGGTCAACACTCCGGTCTTGATCATCCCGCCGCGTCCACACCATCTCCTTCAAAAATATGGTTACGACGGGAGCATTATTGGTGTGGATGTGCCCGAAAGTCGTGAGAAGACGGTAATGTCGCGGTGGAATTTTGGTGAGGACGGTACTATCGTTCGATGGAATCATTCGCCAGCCTTTGGCGTGCGCACCTCTTCCGGGAACTGCTCGAAGCGCAGCACGCGCTCGAGGGTGCCCGTTCGCCGCACCCCGACCAGCCCGCTGGCGGCAACCGAGGCGCTCTATGCCGGCGTATTGCTCGCCGAAATCCGGGATGCCAAGGCTGCCTCGCATCCGGATCCGGCTGCTGGCAACCGATGACTTTCAGACGCGTCGCGCTGCAACAGGGGCGCAGATTCCTCTGCGACAACCTGGAGATCAGTGCCCAGCTCGCCATTGAGCTATGCAAGCGCGTCTCCGTAGCCGCGCATCAGCGCATCGGGAGATGCGCACGGGGAGATCCAGGCGCCTTGCAAGCACGCATTCAAACACCGCTTTAGGGTGTGTGCGCCGGTCCGATCACCAGCGCGAATTGCATTGCAACAACCGCGACAGACGCGCTCCACGGCGAGATCGCCGTACAGCTCCTCTGCGTGCGCGGATGCTCGTGCGGACGGTATTCAGCAAAGCTATAATTCTGACAACCGACCGGCTGGAGGAGAGACCCGATGGACGACCTCCGAGTGGGGAACTGGGCCGTCACCCCCAGCCTCAACAGCATCTCTTCCCTGGGCAGGACCACTCGCCTCGAGCCCAAAGTAATGGAGGTCCTGGTGTGCCTAGCCCAGCACCCGGGAGTCACGGTTTCCAAAGAGCAGCTTTTTCAAGCCGTGTGGCCCAGGACCGTGGTGACCGAGGATGTATTGAAGCGCTGCATCGCCGAGTTGCGTCGCGCCTTTGACGACGATGCCCGCGATCCACGCGTCATCGAGACCATCTCGAAACAAGGCTATCGACTGATCGCACCGGTAGCTGCAGGCAGCGCCACGCCAGCCCCCACCGAGAGTGTGATAAACGATTCCATCGTGGTACTGCCGTTCGTCAACATGAGCGCAGATCCGGAGCACGAATACTTTGCCGACGGAATCACTGAAGAAATCATCGACGCGTTAGCCCAGATCCAGGAGCTTCACGTCGTGGCGCGGAGTTCCGCCTTCTCGTTCAAGGGTAAGCACATCGACCTGCGCATTGTTGGCGAGCAACTGAACGTGCGCACCGTTCTCGAGGGAAGCGTGCGCAGAGCGGAAAACCGTCTGCGGATCACGGCACAACTCGTGTCTGCGGTAGACGGATATCATCTTTGGTCGGAGCACTATGACCGTGAGCTAAAGGATGTGTTCGCAATTCAGGAGGAGATTGCCCAGGCGATCGTGCAGCGCTTGAAGATCACGTTCCCGTGGGGTACGAAGAACCTGGTGAACCCTCGAACCCCGAATCTCGAGGCCTACGAGTCCTACCTGAAGGGTCACGCTCTGCTCTACAAAAGGGGGCCCGCGATTTCCCGTGCCCTCGCCTTTTTCCAGCGGGCAGTGGATCTCGATCCAGGCTATGCATTGGCGTGGGCCGGTCTTGCCGATTGCTACTCGATGCTTTGCTTCTACGGGTTTGCGGCTCCTCAGGCTTTCATGCCAAAGGCCATAGAGGCCGCTCGACACGCGGTGGCACTGGATTCATCGCTCGCCGAAGCACACTGCGTCCTGGCTGTCGCCGCCCTGCTCTGGGCCTGGAACACGGCGGAAGCCGAGCGTGAGTTTCTTTGCGCACTACACCTGAATCCGAAGTACATCTCTGCACGCGGATGGTACGGAAGCGCTTATCTCCAGTTCTCGGAAGGGCGGCTGGCGGAGGGAATGGAGCAAGCGAGGTTAGCACTGGCAGCGGACCCGCTATCGGCCTACGCACACGCCCTATACGCGCTGACTTGTACTGTCGCAGGCAAGACCAGGGAGGGCGTGGAGGTCGCCAGGCGCGCCGTCCAACTCGATCCCGAGAGTTGGCTTGCTAACGGCGTGCTGCAGGCGGCACTGCTGGTGAACGGTCAGTTCGAAACATCCGTCGCGGCGGGAGAAGCGACATTGGCAATGTCCGGCCGGCACCCTTGGTCCATGGCCTAGCTTGTCGTGGCCCTCGCAGAATGGGGCAAATCCACTGAGGCCGACGCGGTTTACGGCGAAATGCAGGCCCGAGCGCGTCGTGAATATGTTACGCCGACGGTACTCGCTATCGCGGCTTGCGCGGTGGCGAGGGAGGATGAGGCGATTCGCTACGCCCGCGAAGTCGACGAAATCCGCGATCCCAATTACCTGCAGTTATCCAGATACTTTCCCATGGCGTCCTGCTTGTATCGCTATCCGCGGTTTTGCGAAATCATCGCACAGATGGGCCGCAGTGATTGGTTGCGCGATCGACCGCCGCTGACGGCTACCCAGGAGCCACGCGCGCAGGAATGAATTTAATCTGCGCATGGCTGCCTGCATAACTACAGCAGATGTCATCTCTACGGACAAGCCGAATGTATTTGCCGTCTCTGCCAGTACGCGAGGCGCTCGGCTGTCGGGGCTGGTCCTGACCACCTTCTCGTTGACCAACGTTTAGAGTGGCTCCTTCAAGCCATCGGGCCGTCGAAGTCAAGCTATTTCTCACAAACGACGGCCGACATGACAAGCGGCATGACCTCTCTCACTGTCGCCGGGCTTCCGGCTTCACTGATGCGATTGTTGACCGTATCTTTCCCGGCCATCACGACAACCCCATAGACCTGGTGGGGCACTTCAGCTCCGCCTCGCCTCTGAATGAACATGTCGTCGTTATGGGCGTAGCCAAAAACAGCCCGCACCCTGAATCCAAAAGCGGTGAAGTTCTGATTCGGTCTCACCCGATACACGTTGACCGCATTGTCCGACACTTTCATCGGTAGCGGATCGATCTCCTTTCCTTCGACCAACTGTTCAATGAATGTGTGCGGACCAGCACGGCAATCGAAGTTTGCACCGATCTCGTGTGCGTGTATTACCCTCGACACGATGATTGTTCCGATGGCTGCGCATCGAATGAAATGAGAGACTTTCACGGATACCTACCTTTGGAAAATCGGTTCAACTATTCAGTAATCCCATCGTCGCACGATCGCAGTTGCGCCGCGAGATCCGCTCACGCGACTCTTCTCGGACGTGGCTGGATAGACACGCCGCGTGTTTGTATCTGCGCGCTGAGGGAGGGAACATCAGACCAAATCGATGGCACCTTTTCATGCAGAAGGTCAAGAACGTCCGTACCTTTTCACAAGGCCGTTCGCGCTTCGGTAACGCTCGCCTGCAGCCGACACTGCGCGCTGCCTCACTGCTAGCCATCTCTTGACTCTCCTGATCGTTCATTTTCAAAAGGAAGATTAACCGTTAGCCGGTACGCGTTTCAATTGCACTATGGTATAGCCCAGGTTCACACTTCCGCAGCGGCGGAGCCAACGTCTTGTCAGACAAAATCAGAGCGCCAATATAGCCTTCTCGCTACGGCCGGTGAGTCAGTCGCCGGAGGTCGCGCGTCCACTGATATTCTCGGGATGCCAAGTCGAATAGCCCAAACGCATCCACAGATATCATCGCAGATGCGTTCGCCCGTGCAGGGCGTTCGGCGGGACTAAACACGGCATCACCGCGGCGGATTGCACGTTGCGACACAACGCACACACCGGGGGCCCTCGCGAAACGACGGCGCCAGCGCTGCTCGCCATAGTGGCATCGCCCTGGCTCCACCCACCGGATGATGAGAGTATCTTCAAACTGTTCAAGAACTTCGATCTGGACACGCGCTACTTCTACTTCAGAGCACTCTATCGTCATCATTAGCTACTCCTGAAATCGAGCCCGTTTCAATCATCCGCGTATCCACGTGTTTGAGACACTTCATCCAATTCACCCTGAACGGCGAATCATGTGTTCGATGCCGTGAGTGAACAGCGCGACATGACAGCAACTCTAGGATGCAAGCGGTGTGGCGGTCCACTGCACAATGGCTTACCTGCATCTATGTGTCGATGGGAAGTAGCGTCATGTCATAGCTAACCCAAAGTGTATTTGCGTCTTCGCGTGGCCTACTCTAGATTGGATCGTAGGCGGAAAGCCTTCTTGTGGATTTCAGAAAAGCGGCTGACCTGCGCAACCCGAGGGACTAATTTTCTTTAAAGCCATTGACGCGGCGGCGTTGAGTGTCTCCCCGCTTGGTGGCCTGGATCTCCTCGGCCAGCTCGTCATGCACATACCACCGCGATTCGTGGGCAACCTGGTGCCGCAATGGGTATCGTCTCCGTTGCTTCCGGACATACGGATTGGGTTCGAGGTCGTGCTCATCGGCGCACCGCTGATTGTGACCGCGATCTAACCCTCGTTGCTATCGCTTCCTGATAACCGGAGCAATCGGTGGTCTGCTTCACCAATTTGGTGAGCTTGAACATCGAGCGCTTACACCATCGGAGAATGGTGTGTCTTGAAATATCCGATTATCCTTTTGTCTAAGACATCCTAAACGAATGAGGAAAAGAACAGAAGAGTTTACGAATTGAACACTTCCGAGCGTCTCAGGCAAGGCAGGCGCCTGTTGTTAATACTCGTTCCAGGTGTGAGGACGCATGCGGCAGCGAACGCAACATGCATCCACGCGCACGATGCAGCGCCACGCGTTGAGCATTTCACGCAGTTTATATGAGCCAGTCTCCGCTTGCCGTCTCAGTCGAAACAGGCCGCGCAGTTTTGATACGGATTTCAACTATGTCAGACTCTCCTCTCACGTCACGCCGCGGCTTCCTGCGCACGGCGGCAGTACTCGTTCCTGCAGGAGCACTTGCCGGCTGCGAACGCGGCTCGCGAGCTTCCCCCGGTACTGCGCAGCAAGGCGGCCAGCCTTCCGAGTCCGCGGGTGTGGCGCATCAAGTCCACGGAGACTACAAGCCCCGCTTTTTCGACGCCCGTGAGTGGACGTTCCTGCAAGCGGCCGTGGACCGCATGATTCCCGCGGATTCCGAAGGCCCTGGCGCGCTCGAAGCGGGCGTGCCCGAATTCATCGACCGGCAGATGGATACGCCTTACGCGCACGGCGCGCTCTGGTACATGCAGGGGCCATTCCCGCAAGGCGTGCCCGAACTCGGCTATCAGTTGAAGCTCGTGCCGCGCGACATCTACCGGCTCGGCATCAAGGCCGTGAACGTGTACTGCTCGAAGGCCTACGGCAAGGACTTCGACGCGCTCGACGCCAATACGCGCGACAGCGTGCTCACGGCGCTCGAAGCGGGCAAAGTCGACCTGGACGGCGTGCCCGCCTCCGTGTTCTTCGGCCAGTTGCTGCAGAACACGCGCGAAGGCTACTTCTGCGACCCGATCCACGGCGGCAACCGCGACATGGCCGCGTGGAAGATGATCGGCTTCCCCGGCGCGCGCGCCGACTTCATGGATTTCGTGAACCAGAACGGCAAGCCGTATCCGTACGGCCCGGTTTCGATCAACGGGGAGCGTGCGTAAATGACCCAGAAGAAACCGCATGTCGATGCCGTGGTGGTCGGCTTCGGCTGGACCGGCGCGATCCTCGCAAAGGAACTGACCGAAGCGGGCCTGAAGGTGGTGGCGCTGGAGCGCGGCGAGTACCGCGACACCTACCCGGACGGCGCATACCCCAACACAATCGACGAGCTCACGCACAACGTCCGCAAGAAGCTCTTCCTGGATCTTTCAAAGACCACGGTCTCGATCCGCCACGGCGTGAACGACACGGCGCTGCCCTACCGCCAGCTTGCGGCGTTCCTGCCCGGCGAAGGCGTGGGCGGCGCGGGCCTGCACTGGTCAGGCGTGCATTTCCGCATCACGCCGGAAGAGCTGCGCATGAAGAGCCACTATGAGGAGCGCTACGGCAAGAAGTTTATCCCCGCAGGCATGACGATCCAGGACTACGGCGTGAGCTACGACGAACTGGAACCGCACTTCGACTTCGCCGAGAAGGTGTTCGGCACCTCGGGCCAGGCGTACAAGGTGCAGGGGAACGTGGTCGGCGACGGCAATGTGTTCGAGGCGGCGCGCAGCGACAACTTTCCGTTGCCCGCGCAGCTGAACACGTATTCCGCCCAGCGCTTTTACGACGCAGCGAAAGCGCTCGGCCTGCATCCCTACCGGCTACCCTCGGCCAACACCTCGGGCCCGTACACCAACCCCTATGGCGTGCAGATGGGCCCATGCAACTTCTGTGGCTACTGCAGCGGCTACGCGTGCTACATGTACTCAAAGGCCTCGCCGAACCTCAACATCCTGCCCGCGCTCAAGCAGGAGAAGCATTTCGAGCTCCGCTCAAAGTGCCACGTGCTGCGCGTCGAGCTCGACGACACGAAAAAACGCGCCACGGGCGTCACTTACGTCGATCCCGCGGGCCAGGAAGTGTTCCAGCCCGCCGATCTCGTGATCGTCGCCGCGTTCCAGTATCACAACGTGCACCTCTTGCTGCTCTCGGGCATCGGCAAGCCCTATGACCCGATTTCGGGCGAAGGCGTGGTGGGCCGCAACTTCGCATACCAGAACCTCTCGACCATCACGGCTTTCTTCGACAAGGACACGTGGACGAATCCGTTCATCGGCGCGGGCGGCAACGGCGTGGCCATGGACGACTTCAACGCCGACAACTTCGACCACGGGCCGCTCGGCTTCGTCGGCGGCTCGCCGCTCTGGGTGAACCAGGCGGGCGTGAAGCCGATCAGCGGCATCGCCACACCCGCGGGCACGCCGAACTGGGGCGCCGGGTGGAAGAAGGCTGTGAAGGACCACTATGCGCACACCATTTCGATGGACGCGCACGGCTCCAACATGTCGTACCGCGACGTGTACCTCGACCTCGATCCGACCTATCGCGACTCGTACGGTCAACCGCTCTTGCGCATGACCTTCGACTGGAAGGACAACGACATCAAGATGGCGCGGTACGTGACGGGCCAGATGCAGAAGATCGCCGAGGCGATGGGCCCAAAGGCCATCAACGTCTACACGCGCGAGTTCGGCGCCCACTTCGACTCACGCCGCTATCAGACCACTCACCTCGTGGGCGGCGCCGTGATGGGCACCGATCCGAAGACGAGCGTCATCAACCGCTATCTGCAATGCTGGGACGTGCCCAATGTATTCGTGATGGGCGCATCCGCGTTCCCGCAGGGGATCGGCTACAACCCCACCGGCCTCGTCGCCGCTCTCGCCTACTGGTCCGCGAAAGCGATTCGCAGCCAGTATCTGAAGAACCCCGGCCCCTTGGTGAGCGTGTGAGAAGCCCATGACGATCATGAAGAAAAACCCGGTCCCCGTGCGATTCGCTCGTAAAAGCGCACGCGGCGCACTGCGCCGCCTGAACCCCGTTTCGAAGGCGGCGATCACGCTCGCCGTCTATGCTGTGTTATCCATGGCGTTTGCGCTGCTCACGGCCCGTGCCGCCAACGCCACGGCTAAGCCCGCAGACCCCGAGCTCGTCGCGCACGGCGAGTACCTCGCTCGCGCTGGCGACTGTATCGCTTGCCATACCGCCCAGGGCGGCAAGCCCTTCGCGGGCGGGCTGAAGTTCGATACGCCCATCGGCGCGATCTACTCCACGAACATTACGCCCGACGCCGGGAGCGGCATCGGCAAATGGAGCTACGACGATTTCGCGAAAGCCGTGCGCGAGGGTGCGCGCCCGAACGGCGAAACGCTCTACCCGGCGATGCCCTACCCGTCGTACGCGCGCCTTTCCGACGACGACATGAGGGCGCTCTACGCGTACTTCATGCAGGGCGTCGCGCCCGTACACGCGCAGAACCGCGCCGCGCACATCCCTTGGCCGCTCTCGATGCGCTGGCCGCTTTCGATCTGGCGCACGCTATTTGCGCCCAAGGTGCAGGTGTTCGACGGCTCGCACTATAGCGACACGGTCGTCGCGCGCGGCGCATATCTCGTGCAGGGCCTGGGCCATTGCGGCGCGTGCCACACACCGCGGGCGCGCACGATGCAGGAACTCGCGCTCACTGACCTCGAAGGCGACGACTTCCTCGCGGGCGGCGGACCGATCGACGGCTGGGTGCCGTCGAACCTGCGCGGCAACGCGCGCACGGGCATCGGCGCGTGGTCCGAGGACGACATCGTGCAGTTCCTCAAATCGGGCCGCAATCTGCACACGGCCGCTTTCGGCGGCATGACCGACGTGGTTCAGCACAGCATGCAGCACATGACCGATGCGGACCTGCTCGCAATGGCTCGGTACCTCAAGACACTGCCCTCGAACGACCCGAAGGAACCGCCCTACGCCTATAACGCCATCGCCGCGAACGCGCTGCAAAGCGGCGACGCGAGCGCACGCGGCGCAGCCGTCTATCGCGACAACTGCATGGCCTGCCACCGCAGCGACGGGCGCGGCTACACGCGCGTGTTCCCGGCGCTCGGCGGCAATCCGGTGGTGCAGGGCAAAGACCCCACATCGTTGATTCATGTACTGCTCAGCGGCAACACGCTCGAAGGCACGAAATCGGCGCCCTCGCCGTTCACGATGCCGGCGTTCGGCTGGCGCCTGTCCGATCAGGACGTAGCCGATGTGGCCACCTTCGTGCGCGTCAACTGGGGTAACACCGGCGCGCCGGTCATCGCCGACGACGTCGCCAAGGTCCGCAAGATGGTGGCCGTCAACGCGCCCGAACTGCCGCCGGGCGCCTCGTTCAAGCACTAACGCTAACGCCGATGCGGTAACTCGCTGGTGCTTTCAATCGCGTTTTCTTCCTGCACCTGCCGCTGGCCGGCTCGGCCGTTCCACTCGTGTAACGGTCCATTGTTAACGGTCGAGATAGCACATGATCAAAAAGCTTCTGATTTCTGCACCAATTCTCTTGTCGCTAGCAATACCGTCAGGTCGCGTTTGCGCATCTGACGGTATACGGATTTCCTGGCGAATGGCTTTTTCGAGCTAGCGCGAGGTCAACTGCTGCTTCCAAGGTCCAACGGACGTCCAAATCTTCATGCTCAGCGGCAAGTGGTTTGCTGAATCGACAAACTTCAGCATCACACTGTGGTGAACAGCAAAATCATTTCATTCACACCGGGTGCCGGACTCGGTAGGGACTAGACGGATGTGTATTCAGTCCTGGCACGATGCACGCAATTGACCCGGGCGCTTAACGCCAGGCAGGCCGGTCAGTTTTTCTCTGGATTGTTTGTCGGCACGACCTGGCGCCACGGAATTTCCGAAGCGCCCCCGCAATCAGTCGGAGCCAATGCCACTGTTAGTGGACTTTGCTTGCCGCTGCGATGATCGCGTCGGCAACCGCCTTCGGCTGACTCAACATCGGGACGTGACTCGAGTTGACATGCGTCGTCGTTGCGCCGATCTGTTTGGCCATCGCTTCCTCGGCGTGCGGATCGATCATCCGATCCTGGTTGGCGACCAGGTACCATGACGGCTTCGTGTGCCACGCTGCAGTGCCCACCTTGTCGTCCAGGGCGCCCGCGAACCAGGGGCCCTGGGTCGCGGCGAGGATGCGCGCTTGCGCCGGCGGCAGATCCTGGGCGAAATCGTTCACCACGCCCTTGGTGGACAACTTCAGGAAGTTCGCGGAGTCTTTCTTAAACTCGCCCGCCCCGGGCGTCGCCGGCTTGCCTTTGAACAAGTCGTTGACCGACTCGCCGCTATCCGGGACGAGAGCGGCGACGTACACGAGTGCCTTGACCTTGTCGTCGTTGCCGGCCTGGGTGATTACGGCGCCGCCCCACGAATGGCCGACGAGCACGACCGGACCGGTTTGCTGGTCTATTGCGCGCTGGGTGGCTGCCGTGTCATCCGCAAGCGAGCTGAGCGGGTTCTGAACCGCAACCACGTGAAGACCGCGCGCTTCGAGCAACGGGATCACCTTGTCCCAACTCGATCCGTCGGCGAAAGCGCCGTGCACCAGGACGATATTCGTTCCTTTCAGATCCTGCGGCGGGGCGGCAAGGGCGGCGTTCAGCGAAAATGCGCTCCCGATCAATAGCGCCGAAGCGAGATATCTCTTCAACTGATGGTTCATGATGGGCGTTTCCTCAAGGGTGTAGAGTGAGCCACCAGTATCGCGAGCAGCCTGTCCGGACGGTATCGGTCAAATAACCGACCCCGCCGCAAGCCGGCGATGGGCATCGCGCCCATCCTGGATGGACGCCATTTAGGCTCGAGTCCGAGGGGGCATCGTCAGAGATGAACGACGACGGTTTCGCAATTCGTGTTTTCGACGCGGTCAAGGCGCTTGCCTTTATCGGCGACCTCAGCATGGGCCAGCCGACCGACCACTCGTCGCGCACGGCGTGGCTCGCGGCCCGGCTGGCCCACGCGTCCGGTCTCGACGAATCGAGTCGCACCGCGGCGGTGGAGGCTTCGCTGTTGCGCTGGTCCGGTTGCACCGCGAATGCGTCGGGATTCACCGATGTGCTCGGCGACGATGTCGCGGGGCGAGAGGCCATGCTGGCGCTGCGACCCGACTGGGCAGGACCGCTTGAAGCGCTCGGCGGGGTGAGGGTCGCTCTGACGCCCCTGACTCAGATCCATTGCGAGGTGTCCAGCGAAGTCGCGCGGATCATGGGACTTGAGCGCGAGACCGAGGCCACCCTGCGGCACATCTTCGAGAAGTGGGACGGCAGCGGCATGCCAGACCGGTTGGCCGGCGCCTCGGTGCCGGATGCCGTATTCGTGGTGTGGCTGGCAGGCGACCTGGAAATATTCAGCCGTGTCTACGGACTCGAGCGTGCGCTCAATTCGATCGCCCACCAGGCCGACGCGCGCTATCCGCAGCGTTTGGCGATGATCGTCATCGCGCAGGCGTCGCAATGGCTGGATGCTCTGGAGCATACCGAAGTGGCTCGGGCCGACAACGAGCTGATGACGCCGCAGATGCGCCAGACGACGTCGGCCGAACTCATCGCCGACGTCATCGATCTCAAGCTGCCGTGGATGACG
The DNA here is from genome assembly GCF_040948805.1 of Paraburkholderia sp. BR13439. NCBI lineage: Bacteria > Pseudomonadati > Pseudomonadota > Betaproteobacteria > Burkholderiales > Burkholderiaceae > Paraburkholderia > Paraburkholderia sp. BR13439. Next base: position 71,373 of record NZ_JBFPKN010000010.1, read on the forward strand.
GGATTCTCGCGCGCAGTCGCGGCGACGGCCGCCACGTGCTGCGAACGGCTCGCGCTCGACGCAGCGGCACAGGACCGCCTCTACTGCGCAGGCCTGATTCACGGCATAGGGCGCGCGGCAGTGCCCAATGCGCTGTGGCAATCGGCGGGACGTCTATCCGCATCCGCGTGGGAAAAAGTACGGCTCGTCCCGTATTGGACCGCGCGCGCGGGCAGGCAGACCGGGGCGCTCGCGCAGGTCGCCGAGCTTGCATCGTACGCATACGAACGGCTCGACGGCTCTGGGTATTTTCGAGGCGTGAGCGGCGAAGCGTTGACGCTCGAGGCGCGTATTCTCGCCGCGTCAGTGGCGTGGGTCGCCCTGCGCGCCCTGCGGCCCTGGCGCGACGCCATGCCGGCGGACGAAGCCGAGAAGGTGTTACGCGCTGAAGCGGACCAGGGACGATTCGATAGCGATATCGTCGACGCGTTGATCGTTTCCAGGCCTACGCCACGTGGCGGCACCCGCTCGCGGCAGCAGGCGGCGAGTCTGTCGGCGCGTGAAACCGACGTGCTACGTGCGATCAGCCTCGGTGCGAGCAACAAGGAGATCGCGCGCGAACTGGCGCTGAGTCCGAGCACGGTGCGCACCCATGTCGAAAGCGTGTTTCGCAAGCTCGGCTGTTCCACGCGTGCTGCGGCGACATTGAAGGGCTCGACCATGGGGCTGCTGTGAGCGGGCTGGCGGCCGATCAGCCATTTCCTAAAGGCTGCTGGTACTGGCGCGCGCACGGCCACCGCATACTCAATAGTCGATAAGACTCACGACGCCCGCAACTCACGGACCCCCTTACCTATCCGCCGCCGCAGTAGCGTCCGCAATGTGACGCCGTCTGCGTAGCCGACCTGCTCGGCGATGCGATCCACGCTGTCCTTGCTCGTTTTCAGCAGATGAACGGCGCGCTCGACCCGCAGATCCTGTATGTACTCGACGGGCGTTTTACCGAGCACTTCATTCAGACGCCGCGTCAACGTTCGCGTGGACGTAGCCAATGCGTTCGCGACGTCGTCAAGGGCGATGGCCGTGTCGAGGTGTTCGCGCACCCAGCGGTCGAAACGCTCGACGAGCGGGTCCGAATGGGCCAGGTGATCGGAAATCGCAAAGGCCGACTGCGAGGGTCGCGAATCGAATACGAGGTACTTGCCCACTAACGCCGCAAGCTCCGGGCTGTTGTTGCGGATCAACCAGAGCGCCAGGTCGAGATGGCTCAGGGCGGCCCCTGCCGTCACTGTGTCGCCGCTGGGAACCACGATGCGATGCACATCCAGGTGAACGTGCGGGTAACGTTGCCGGAACACCGGCGAGAGCCACCAGGTGGTGGTGGCTTCGCCCCCGTCGAGCAAGCCGCTTTCGGCCAGCACGAAGGTGCCCGTGCAGGCAGCTCCGATATGGGCGCCGGCATGGTGCCACGAGCGCAATGCCCCTAGCGCTTCGATCACGTCGGCCCGGCCGAGCGAAGGCACGAGCAGGTCCGTCGTCGTCCTGTTAAGCGCGGGTACGACGACCCAGTCCGGGGCGGGCGCATCTCTCATATCGCGGACGGGAACCTGCAGCCCAAGCGCGGTGCGCACCTCTGGCCGCATCCCTACAACGGTGATATCGAAGCCCGGTGTGGCCATCCCCGTCGCGCGCGCGAGTTCGTTGGCCGTCGTCAAGGCGTCGAGCACCGTGGTGAGGCCGGTGTCGAACACCCCCTCGAGCGCGAGGACATATATTCGCATGGCGGGATTGATACCAAAATTGTCGATTGAGACAGTATTCTCCCAGGCGCTCCATTTGTAAAGTTTGGCTCACCGGGTGAATGGATCACGCGGACCTGGAGAGCAAAGATGATCAAGAAAGCGCTATTCGTACGACTTGAAGCCAAGCCGGGCAAGGAGCAGGCGGTCGCAGACTTCCTCGACGCTGGCCTGGAACTCACGAATCGGGAGGCGACCACACCGATCTGGTTCGCCCTCAGACTGTCACCGACGACGTTCGGCGTCTTCGACGCCTTTGCGAGCGAAGAGGATCGCCAGGCACACCTGCACGGGAGCATGGCCGGCGCCCTGATGGCTCGGGTCGACGAGATGCTTGCGAGCCCTCCGTCGGTCGAACCAATCGACGTTCTGGCTATGAAGAACAGGCTGCCGTGATTCGCGGTTAGCCATCACCGATCAATCCTCGCCCGTCAAGCGCGATTGCGCGAAACGACGGCACTTAGTTAAAACCTTGGAGCTCCAAATGTCTGCACTGCGAAACAAACTGGCCGTTGCCGCCCTGATTGCCCTGGGCACCACGATGGCGCACGCTGAGGCGAAGGCGGCCTCGAAAGATGTTGTCATTGTCCACGGCGCACTGGTGGATGGTTCCGGCTGGCGGGCCGTCCACGACATCCTGGTGAAGGATGGTTACCATGTGGCGATCGTGCAAGAACCGCTCACGGGCCTCGCCGAGGACGTCGATGCGGCCAGGCGCGTCATTGATCAGCAGCAGGGCCCGGTGGTGCTGGTCGGTCACAGCTATGGCGGCTCCGTGATCACGGAGGCAGGTGCGGACCCGAAGGTCAGCTCGCTCGTCTATGTGGCCGCACTGCAACCCGATGCCGGCGAAGCCAGCGGCCAGCTTTTGCAAAAGTTCGCCGCGCCCAACGATGCGATGCGAGCGACGCCGGATAAGTATTTCTTCCTCCCGCCTGCGAAGTTTCGTGAGAACTTCGCAGCGGACGTCTCGCCCTCGGACGCGCAATTCCTGGCGGACTCACAGGACCAACTCGCCGAGAAAGCATTGGGCGCGCCGGTCTCCGTGGCGGCATGGCGAAGCAAGCCCAGCTACGCCATCCTGACTACACAGGATCACATGGTGAGCCCTCAGCTTCAGCGCTGGATGTATCAGCGCTCGGGTGCCAAGGTGACCGAGGTGAGCGCAAGCCACGCTGTCTTTATCTCTCAGCCGGCCACGGTCGCGCGAGTGATTGAGGCTGCGGCGAAGTCGACGAACTGACCGGTGATCGTCTCGATGGGGCACCTGTCGGCTTTGCGCCGACGGCCGACAACGTCGCCAGTCGGCCCGCCCCATCACAGATAGCCACGGTGGTTCTCAAATCGCGTCAATCGCAGGTGCATGCCACTCAGCTTGGCACATGACCACAACCCTTCACGGATGTCCTCACCATGCTATTACTGATCCTTGCCTACCTCGGCGGTGCATTGACAATCCTGAGTCCGTGCATCCTGCCGGTGCTACCTTTCGTATTTTCGCGAGCAGACCGCCCGTTCGCGCGCAATGGACTGCCGATGCTAGTGGGCATGGCGCTGACCTTTGCCGTGGTCGCCACGCTGGCCGCCGTCGGCGGCGGCTGGGCCGTCCGCGCCAACCAGTACGGCCGCTTCGTCGCCCTCGCCGTGCTCGCCGTGCTTGGCCTGACCTTGCTGTCGGAGCGCGTCGCCGAATGGATCACCCGTCCGTTCGTGTTGCTTGGCAACAAGCTCACCGAGCGCACCGGCAGCGAGGACGATTCGGTACTCTCGGCGGCCGGGCTGGGCGTGGCCACGGGGCTGCTGTGGGCGCCCTGCGCGGGCCCGATCCTGGGCCTGCTGCTCACCGGTGCGGCCCTCAAAGGCGCCAGCGTGCAGACAACGTTGTTGCTGCTCACTTACGCGGCGGGCGCGGCGACTTCGCTCGCGCTGGCGCTGCTGATTGGCGGACGCGTCTTCGCCTTGATGAAGCGCTCGCTGGGCGCAGGCGAATGGGTGCGCCGCGCCCTGGGTGTGCTGGTGCTCGCAGGTGTGGCCAGCATCGCGCTGGGGCTGGATACCGGACTGCTGACACGCGTGTCTCTGGCCAGCACGGGCGGCATCGAACAGAAGCTGATCGACGCGGCGCGTCCTGCGCCTCTCGTGCAGATCGCCGTGAAGGCCGGCGATACGCTGCCGGTGGAAGGCGATCTGCCCGCGCTCGATGGCGCCACCCAGTGGCTCAACAGCGCACCGCTCACGGCGCAGTCGCTGCGCGGCAAGGTGGTGCTGGTCGATTTCTGGACCTACTCCTGCATCAACTGCATCCGCTCGCTGCCGTACGTGCGGGGCTGGGCTGACAAGTACAAGGATTACGGCCTGGTGGTGATCGGCGTGCACGCGCCCGAGTTCGCATTCGAGAAAGATCCGGGCAACGTCGCACGCGCCGTGAAGGACCTGGGCGTGAACTACCCTGTCGCAATCGACAACGGTTACACCATCTGGAAGGCCTTCAGCAATGAGTACTGGCCTGCGCATTACTTCATCGACCCGCAGGGGCATATTCGTGACCACCATTTTGGCGAGGGCGACTACAAGCAAAGCGAGGACGTGATCCGCCGGCTGCTCGCCGAGGCCGGCCAGAAGAACCTGCCTGACGGCTACGTGCAACCGGTCGCGCAGGGCGCACAGGCCGCCGCCAGCTCGGGCGATGCCAATCGCTCGCCGGAAACCTACGTGGGCTACGCACGCGCACAGAACTTCGCCGGTGGGCCGGTGGCGCAGGACGCGACTGCCACGTATCACGCGGCCCAGACCCTGAAGGTCAACCAGTGGTCGCTCGACGGGCGCTGGTTGGTGGGCGACGAAACTGCGCGGCTTGACAGCCCTGACGGACGCATTGTTTATCGCTTCCGTGGCCGTGACTTGCATATGGTGCTGGGGCCCGGCGGCGACGGCCAGCCCGTGCGCTTTCGCGTGCTGATCGACGGCAAGGCGCCAGGCGCCGACCGCGGCACGGACATCGATGTGAATGGCAACGGAACGGTCACCGGGCAGCGTCTCTACCAGCTCGTGCGGCAAGCCCATGGCAGCGGCGAACGCACCTTCGAAATCACGTTTCTCGACCCGGGCGTGCTGGCTTACGCGTTCACGTTCGGCTGAGTCCCACCTTTGGCGCAAGATGAGCCTCATGTCCCACCTTCACACCGTAACCGCCTCCCCACAGGGCGGAAACTTCGCCGCCTCGCAGCATCCACAAGGGTGCTTGCCCGAGGTTCGCGCGAGCTTCCTGTCGCTGAGCTGATCTCAAACGTCCGGATGACGCCGTGCGAACGGCGGTCGGTCCGCGCATCGCGCCGTGTCGGTTGGGAGATATATTTCAGGTGTCGCCGTCCTCCCCTAGGAAGCACCGAAGAGCGTCCGCACCGCCACACACCATCGCTCGCAGGGCGTCCCTGAATTGCTGATTTCGACTGTCAAGCGAGGAGTATGGAATGAACACGATCGCGCTGGCCTACACACGGTGTCCTCGGTCTGCTCCAGTTCATACGTGGACTCACCATGACAGTCGTGCGATCTCGTGTCGGCCTACTGAGCGGCTATCGCGCTCGCTTCGAGCGAACGCGCCCACTCGCCCCATTTTTGCGTCTCGCGAATGGTCCGAGGACGTCCCAAGTCGGTCTTGAAACAGCCTTCGGAAACGCTATTCCTTAAAGGCTCGTGCGAGTTGTGGCGACAACGGGTCGGGTCTTCAAATCGATCGAACTGCACCAATGCTCTTGGGAGCGGATGGCAGAGCACTATGCCGAGCGTTTTACTTGCGAGACGGTCTGCGACGAGCCAGTTGTCGCAGTCGCTCGGCTCTCGATAACCGCCCGCGTGCGCTGTGAAATTCGCCCCGCTGCTTCCCTTAGGGTTTCGACGAGACGCTCGAGATTTGCGAACTCGAGTCGTTGGGTCGGAATGATCAACGCAAGCGATCCGACCGCTTCACCGGAGTCGTCGGTGAACAGTGGCGACGCTAGTGCCGAAACTCCACGTTCCAGCTCGTCTCTTGAAAGATAAAAACCCGCGCGTCGGATTTTGAGCAATGACGCACGAAACTCTTCGAGCGTCGTCCCAAGGCCGCTTTGCGCAATGTCTTCGGGATACTGTTCGAACAGGGTCGCGAGCTTGGCCTTCGGAAAGCTGGAAAGGATCGCTTTAGGAGCGGCTCCAAGAAACAGGGGCCTCGGACGGCCTCGACCGTACCGGAGGTCAAGAGCCGCGTCGTGCGTCTCCCTATGTGTGTCAACAAGCTCGTTTCCGTACCAGCGCGACATCACTACATCGAAGCCGGAATGCTCACTCAACTCGTGCATGATTGGCTGGCCGACCGCAAGCAATGGATCCGACGCGCGCAGGTGGTAATCCAGCCTGATGATGCGAGGACCGAGACCGTAATCTCCACCTGTAAACCGGACGAGCAGGCCAGCATCCACGAGCTCACGCACGTAGCGATAGGCCGTCGGAGCCGAACAATCGAGTTCGGCAGCAACGTCTTCGGCGGACAAGAACGGCTTTGCCTCCGAAAAAAGTTCGAGTATAGATAAAAGCCGGGTGATGCTCGACATCGCGGCGCTAGCTCCTTCTATGTGAGCGGATTATGCCATCAGCGCGCTCTCCCGCGGCCTTCCCGGCTCACTCACGGAAAACGGTTGAGTGCGCGGCTGCCCCCTGTTTTACGCAGGGCGCTACGTTGTTGTTGCCCGATGCGCAGCCGACCGCTCAAGCAACGAGTTAGACAAGCCCCATACGAACTGCCATCTCGGCCTGCCAATCGGTTCGTGGTCTGAATCCTGGCAGCGCGCTCGCGTGGTGCTCAACGGCCGCCATCAGGTCTGTGTCAGGCAAGTCAAAGTCGACCGGCACCCGCATCGGCTGATCGACGTACCACGGCGTGTCGATGAAGATCTCCAGCCGGTTGCCCTCGGGGTCGCGCGCATAAATCGAAATCGCGTTGCCATGCGTGACGGGGTTGATCTCTTCCAGACCCTCCGAGACAAAGCGCGCGTGAAACTGCCTTAGCGTGTCGAGACTATCCGCTTCGAACGAGATCTGATTGATCGGATTGAACGCCAGGTGCTCGGGCCGACCGCTCGCAAGCACGATCTGGTGATGAACAGCGGGATCACGACTCAAGAATACGAGCCGCACTTCGCCGTGCGGCGTCTGCAGCATGCCGCGGTCCGTTACGGTGAACTCCAGCACCCGCGAATAGAAGTCTTCCACCCGCGCCATATCGCTCACGTAGAAGCCCATATGGCTCAGTGACAGCCCGCGTCGCGCTCTCTTCGTACCTTCCATGCTCGCCTCCAGTAGTGATAAACCCTAACGAAAAACACGTTGTGTTCATCATTAAACATAGCTTATTCTCAAAATACGATAAATGCACGACTTTTCAGAGGTCTGCAGCATCGATCTGACCGAATTTTTATCTAACTGGAGCGTCAATGAAACTTGTCAGCTTTTCTACCCATCAAGGCCCCTCCTTCGGCGTCGTTCGCGACGACAGCGTCGTTGATCTCGGCAAGCGCCTGGACAATCGTTATGCCGACCTGAAGGCACTGATTGCCGCCGACGCGCTGGGGGAAGCCGCGCAGGCGGCCCAGGCTGGTAAGGGCGACTACCCGCTGTCGGAAGTGACGCTTCTGCCGGTGATTCCCAACCCTGAACAGATCTTCTGCGTGGGACTCAACTATGCGGAGCACGTCAAGGAAACCAATCGCGAAACTACCGAGCAGCCGGTTATCTTCATGCGGCTCCCGGCTTCGCAGGTGGGTCACGGGCAGCCGATGCTGCGTCCCCCTGAGTCCCAGCAATTCGACTACGAGGGCGAAATTGCCGTGATCATCGGACGGGGTGGACGGCGTATCGCCGAAGCCGACGCCTGGAATCACATCGCCGGGTACGCCTGCTACAACGATGGCTCCGTGCGCGACTGGCAGCGTCATACCACCCAGTGGGGACCGGGCAAGAACTTTTATCGCACTGGAGCGTTCGGGCCATGGATGGTGACGAGTGACGAAATCGAACCGAACGCCCTCATGACGCTCGTTACTCGCCTCAATGGGCAGGAAGTGCAACGCGCGACCACGCAGATGCTGATTCACGGCATCTCGAAGCAGATCGCCTACCTGTCGACCTTTACGCCGCTCGCTCCGGGCGATGTCATCGTCACCGGGACGCCCGGCGGCGTCGGTGCAAAACGCAATCCGCCGCTGTTCATGAAGCCCGGCGACCGGGTCGAAGTGGAAGTCGACCGGATTGGCGTCCTCTCCAATCCGATTGCCGACGAAGCATAAAGATCGTTGCCGGACGCGCCCCCCGGCGCATCCGGCGACTCACCAAGCGGATGTAGACATGTCAGATAAAACCATTTCGATGCACGCATGCGACTACGATGTCGCCGTCATCGGTCTCGGCCCGACCGGTGCGACGCTGGCGAACCTGCTGGCGAGCGAAGGCTTGGGGGTACTCGTGCTGGAGCGAGACAAGGACATTTTTGCGCTGCCCCGCGCGGTGCATTTTGACGGCGAATGCATGCGGGTGTTTCAGAGCATCGGGCTCGCAGACGCACTGCTTCCGAAGTTGTTTGTCGGTCCCGGCATGAAATTCGTGAACGCCGAGGGCAAACTACTCATCGACTGGGTACGGCCCACATGCATCGGCCCGCACGGCTGGTGCGCAAGTTATAAGTTTCATCAACCCGACCTCGAGAACGCATTGCGTGACCGTCTGGCCGTTCAGGCGAACGTGGACGTACGACTGCGTCACGAAGTGTTTGCGCTCGACGAAACGAACGACGGCGTCCAACTGCGCTTTGAAGACACGAGCTGCGGCAAACTCGGCCGTGCTACCGCCCGCTACGTGGTTGGCTGCGATGGCGCGCGCTCGATTGCGCGCCGTTTCATGGGCACCGAGCTAACGGATCTGAAGTCGCACGAACGGTGGGTTGTGGTCGATGTATTGCTGGACACACCGCGACCCGACCTCGGTGATTTCTCCATTCAATACTGTGACCCCGCGCGCCCAATGACCTACACCCGTGGTCCGGGAAATCGCCGTCGTTGGGAAATCATGGTCATGCCGGGCGACGATGCGACGCAGCTCGCGTCCCCCGAATGGCTGTGGGATAAGCTCGCTCGCTGGATTTCCCCGGCCGACGCCCGACTCGAGCGTTCCGCGATTTACACCTTCCACTCGGTCGTGGCGAACGGCTGGCGCCGCGGACGGCTATTGCTTGCTGGAGATGCTGCGCATCAAACACCGCCCTTCATGGGCCAGGGGATGGCAGCCGGCATCCGCGACGCGTCGAATCTTGCATGGAAGCTCGGCGCGGTCATTCGTGGCACTTCGCCCGATACGCTGCTCGATACATACGAATCAGAACGTTCGCCTCATGTGCGCGAGTTCATCGAAACCGCGGTGCAACTCGGCTCGGTCATTCAGACGACCAATCCCGAGGCTGCGACCAGCAGGGACAGCGAGATGAGCGAAGCGATTCGCAACTTTGTCACTCCACAACCGAAGCTCGGTCCGGGTGCCTGTCTCGACGCATCCCCGTCGACCGTGGTAGGACAGATCGCGCCCCAACCCCGCCTGACAGACGGGCGTTTGATGGATGACGTCGTCGGATATCGATTTGTCCTCGTTGCGTTGCCCGAATTGCTCGCCGGCGATGACGACATCGCCAGTCGCGCTGCATGGGCGGGCATCCAGATCGTCAGCGACGAAGACGCGGTGAATGCGTGGTTAGCGTCAACGGGCGCCGCAGCAGTGCTGATCCGACCTGACCGCTACGTCTACGGCATTGCCCACGACATCGCATCCTTGCATCGCCTGGTCGAACACGCATTCCCCGAACTGCAGGCGGCCAGCGCGTAACCGGGCCGCTATGCAGACAACGTTGAACCGCTGAGACATCGCGACCACGCACACCTATTGGACGAAGAAGCCAACAATCCCTGGAGGAGTCATGGAAGTATTTCGTCACCCGGTCAGCGTCGCTGGCCAGACTCATTCGCCTGGTTTATCGCGGGCGCAGTGGAAGATGATTCTGATCGCGAGCCTTGGCGGTTCGCTGGAATTTTACGACTTCATCGTCTACGGTTTCTTCGCGCATCACATCGCGGCCCAGTTTTTCCCGAACGCCTCGTCGTTGATCAGCATGCTGGCCGCGTTTTCCGTGCTGGCAATCGGCTACGTCGTCCGGCCGCTCGGCGGTATCGTCCTCAGCAGTTGGGGGGACCGCTATGGTCGCCGTCCGGTCTTCCTGGGTTCGATTATCGTGGTCACCACAGCCACGATCTGTCTGGGTTTGCTGCCCAATTTCCAGAGCTGGGGTATCGCGGCTTCCATCCTGCTCATCCTGTTGCGCATGCTGCAAGGTTTTTGCGTCGGCGGAGAAATGCCCGGCGCCATTACCTATGCAGTGGAAGCGGCGCCGCACCGTGCGGGCCTCGCCGCCGGCATCATCATCTGCGCGGTCAACGTGGGCGTCCTGCTCGCCACTTTCGTCAATCTCGGCATCCAGAGCTACCTCTCGAGCGCCGACGCGGCGGCCTATGGCTGGCGGATCGCCTTCCTGTTCGGCGGATTCTGTGGGCTCCTGTCCTACTGGATGCGCCGCAATCTGGACGAGTCCCCCGAGTTCAAGGAGATGCATGGCGCCGTCGCCAGGCAACCATTTCGCGAGACGCTGCGACATCATGGCAAAGCCGTCGCAGCGGGAGCGCTCACTATCGCTGTGATGGCCGGCGTCAACGGGATCCTCTACGGTCACATGCCGGCCTTTCTGGTTCAACAATTGCACTATGCGCCCCAGACGGCGGCGATCGCCCAGAATGCCTATCTGGTCGTCAGCTCGTTCGGTCTGCTCGCTGCGGGCTGGCTGGGAGACAAGATTGCGCGCCGATACCTGCTGCGAACGTCAGCGGCGCTGCTGATTGTGCTGAGCTACCCGTTCTATTGGGCGCTTGTGAATCACACTGTCGATCCGGTCGTTTTGTTCGTTCTCGCCGCGGTGGTCTTTTCACTGGCAAGCGGTACGTGGCCCTCTGTCCTCGCCGATCAGTTCCCCGTCCAGGTACGATTCAGCGGGATCGCCCTTGCGTACAACATTTCGGTGGTCGTATTCAGCGGCTTTGCACCGCTGCTCGCCACCATGCTGGTTCGCGCGACAGGATCCTTGACAGCACCGGCCTACTACGTCGTGGGAACATGTGCGGTCGCTCTGCTCGCGAGCTTTGCATTGCCCCGGGACAGTCTGCGGCCCATTTCAGCGCGACATTGGCTGAGGGCGCGCGCAGTCGCCCCGGCTGTCTCGCGGGAGGACTCGCACGCGCGCACCGATTGACGTGCAACTCGTGAAGACTACTCATGCAGCACCGAGCCCAGCTGACGTGGATCAATGCCGTCGGTCATTTGGTCAGCGATGAACCGTCAACTGGATAAGCACGGCGCGCGATACCGGCACCAGGCAGTGGCTCATTCAAAGTTCAGTGAGTACGATCCGGCCGTCGACCTTGCCTTCGCGCAATGCGGTGAACACTTCGTTAATGTTCTCTAGCCGCTCATGGTGGATATGTGCGCGCACTTTTCCCTCGGCCGCGAATTCGAGCGATTCCTGCAGGTCGCGACGCGTGCCCACGATGGAACCGCGAACCGTGATGCCATTCAGTACCGTGGAAAAGATCGGTAGCGGAAAGTCGCCGGGCGGCAGGCCGTTCAGCGCGACGGTACCGCCGCGGCGCACCATGCCGAGCGCTTGCGCAAACGCACCGCGCGAGACAGCGGTCACGAGAACGCCATGTGCGCCACCGATCTGTTTCTGGACCTCGCTCGCAGGATCGGACGTTGAGGCGTCGATGGTGATTTGCGCGCCGAGTTTGCGCGCAAGTTCCAGTTTGTCGGGCGCGACATCCACGGCAACGACATGCAGGCCCATCGCGACGGCGTACTGGACCGCAACATGACCGAGCCCGCCGATGCCCGAGATGGCGATCCACTGACCGGGCCGGGTGTCCGTGACCCGAATGCCTTTGTATACGGTGACCCCGGCGCAGAGGATCGGCGCGATTTCGTCAAACGCGACCCCGTTCGGTAGATGACCTACGTAGTCCGGATCGGCGACCACATATTCGGCGTAGCTGCCGTTCACGGAATAGCCGGTATTCTGCTGCTCGTGGCAAAGCGTCTCCCAGCCCGTCTGACAGTATTCGCAGTGACCGCATGCGGTATAGAGCCACGGCACGCCAACGCGGTCGCCTTCCTTCACGTGCGTGACTCCCGCGCCAATCGCCGCGACATATCCGACACCCTCGTGACCAGGGATGAACGGCAGGCGAGGCTTGACCGGCCAGTCACCATCGGCGGCATGAAGATCGGTGTGGCAGACCCCGGACGCCTTCACGTTGACGAGAATCTGACCCGCAGCGGGCGCAGGAACCGCCACTTCTTCTATCCGCAGCGGCTCGCCGAAGGCATGGACTACCGCAGCTTTCATGAATTGAGCCATCAGTCGCTCCTCAGTGAGTTTGTGATTCTCACGAGTATCCTCGCCCGGCCCGCTAATGCTTTGCGATAGATCAATGTAAACGACCCGCCCTAACGTATTGATCTAAGAGCGTAAGTGGAAGCGGACCGTTGCACCGGCATCATCCAGCGACTCAAGATTCTCCAGTACCGGACCGGACGAAGTGCAGGAAAACAAGGCTGCCAAAATGGCTCGAATCGAATCGTCCGTCATTCCTTCCGGATTGCACAGCCGGAAGAAACGCATGCCGTCGCAGAAGCTGAGGAGGGCCGCCGCGAGCGCTTCAGGTTGAGCAGGCCAGCCGCCGTCGCCTGGACGCGCGCCTGCGCACAGACACGCAGCCAGCTTCTCCAGTTTCCTTTGCCGCAGCCCGGTGACCCGCTCCCGAACCGTGCTATCGCGGGATGAAAGGAGGCCCGCTTCGACCCACAGCGGGAAACAATCATTGTCGAATTCAGCGCAACTCAGACGCGCGAGTGCGCGACCCTTTTCCTGGTCCGGCGCGCCAGGCGATTTGATGATCGCCTGCCAGTCCGCACACGTCTTTTCTACATCGCGTTGCAGCAATTCGAGTAGCAGTTCCTGCTGGCTGCTGAAATTTGAATAGAAGGCGCCTCGTGTGTAGCCGGCCGCCTCGGCGATGTGTTCCACACTCGTCGCGGCCAGGCCCCGCTCGATGAACGATCGGCGCGCTGCGTCGAGCAGGCGCTCCCGCGTCTGCTCTTTTTTGCATGCGCGTGTCAGGCGCACCGGTTTCATGGCTGGATACACAGCGCCGGCATCAGTCGACCTCAACCGCGTTCGTCGACTGCACGAGGCCGATCTCGCCGACATACACGCTCTCGCCCAACACGCATTCGCGCGACGCATTGCCCAGCGCATGACGAATCTCGATCCGATAATGGCCGCTATCTTTGATGAGCCGCGAGAACCGGAAATCGCCGAACGCGTCGGTGACGGTTTCGGCGACCTTCCGATTGCACCAGTACAACGCAACGGCCGCATCAGCGACACACTCGACGACCTGCCCCACCTGCGCGCTGACACTGCCGCCGATAAAGCAGGTTTCCCAACGATCGAGGCCGCTGTACCAGACGCGCGGACTGGTTTTTAGTCTCGGTTCCAGAACCTTGAGTCCTTCCCGTCTTGCCTTCTCTGCCATCGCGGCGTCATCGAGCCTGACGGTTTCGAAAACGCCCGTTGGGCAGGACTGTTCGCATCGCGGGTGCTGCCACCCCTGATCCAGCAGATGGGCATCGAAGATCCATGTCTGCGGCAATTGCAACGCCTCATTCCATACGATCGCCTTGTATGGACAGGCCTTCACGATGTCCTTTCTGCCCCGCGCCTTGTCCGGATCAATGATGACGATGCCATCGGCGCGCTTGCGAATGGCGTCGCCGCCTACACGCATGCATGGTGCGTCGTCGCAGTGGTTGCACATCACTGGCAGGTACGTCGTCTCGACCATGTGCGAATCGCCTTGTACGCGGCGCATGATGCGAATGCTGCTTTCGGCATCGGCCGAAGCCGGTGCCGAGTAACCGGGAAACTCGTTGCCAACGTGCTCGTCGCGCGCGGCGATCACGCAGTTCTGGCAGTTTTCGCAGCGCCCGACCTTGATAACCAGATTCCACTTGCTCATGGCGTTTCTCCTCACGCTGCGCGACCGAGCAGGAACGCATCGGCGCCTTTCCATTTTTCGACCTGCACGAGGCATGAGTTCGGACTCATGCTGCTGGTGCCTGCCGTTTGCGACCGGTCGGGCGTGAGCATGTTCATGCAGCCGCCGATCTCGACACGTTCGCCGTCCACTTCGATCAGTTGGAATTCAGCGCTCGCCTCGTATGACTTGACCACGCCGGCGGCGACCAGAGGCGATACGTCAGCGGCACAGATGACAGCGCCCCGGTCGTTGTAGACCTTGACGAGATCCCGGTGGGCAATGCCGCGAGCCACCGCGTCTGAGGCTGCGAGCCGCAGTAACCAGAAGCGATGGCCGCCAATCAACGCGCGATGATCTTCCACGCTGTTGACCGACGAGTTCTTGCCGTCGCAATGCGTGTGGAAGCTGTAACGGCTGTGAGTCGCAATCAGTTGCAGCGGATAACGCTGAGCAAGTTCACAGCGCAATCCCTCCCAGGATGGGATATACCGGTTCAGTGGGGGCCGCTCGGGGTTATCGGCGGTGTGCCGCTTCAGCAACTCGGGCACGAACTCCAGCTTGCCGCTCGGCGTCTGCAACCCCATGCCGAACTTTTCGGCATACTGCGACGGCATGGGATGCGGTTCCTGCAAATCCTTGCGACGACCTTCCGCGAACCAGCGCATGTCCACGGGATGGCGCAATTCCGGCTTTTCGGGCGGTACGACGAAATAGCCCTTACGGCAGAATTCGCGCCAAGAAACGTGATCCGGCAGATCCGACGATTCGTATACTCGCTTGACCCAATCGAGTTCGCCGCAGCCCTCGGTGAAGACACCGCCAAGACCAAGACGGGTCAGAATGGCGGCGAAGATATCGTAGTCCGAGCGGGATTCGCCCAGAGGCTCGATGCATTTGTGCTGCATCGTCACCATACGATGATTGACGGTGTTGAAGCCATGATGCGCATAGCCGCCCGAATTCGACCACTCGCCGATGTCCCATCGCTCGAGCGACGTGCAGGCCGGCAGAATGATGTCGGCGAACTGCGCCTCCCCTTCCATCCAGATCGACTGGTTCACCACGAACTCGATGCTGGGATGTCGATAAGCATCGGCCCAGCGTCCGGACTTTGTGACGGTACTGAAAGAAGAGCCACCATAGCGATAGATCATGTGGATCGGTGAATAGCCCGGCATCGGATAGCTGAACGGCGCGAACTGCGCTTCCTGAGACATACCGTCCCACAGGTATCCCGTCGCATGGCCGTTGATGATGGCATCGGGTAGCTGCTGCCGCGGGACCATCTGTTTGACGGGATTCATGGTCAGGATGTGCGGCATGCGCTGATAGTTGTTGACGGCATTGGCGGTCCATGCGAGGTCGCCAGACATCCCACCGTCCGCGTAGCCGGGAAAATAAAAGTGGAGGTCGTGCGGAGCACCCAACTGCAGACACCCAAAATTGACGCCCGGCTTACCCCACCCCTGCATCGCCATCATCATGATCATGCAGCGCGCCCATTGCGCTCCGGTCGCGCCGCGTCCTGCCCCGCCGAATCCCGCGCCTGTCATGCCGACAGAGAGATAGACCTTCTTTTTTCCCCACAGGCGAGCGAGCGCCCGCACATCCTTGGCGGGCACGCCGGTCTCGGACTGTTGCCATTCGGGCGTCTTCGGCACGCCGTCCGTATCGCCCAGCAGATAGCCGCGCCACTCGTCGAAGCCGGTCGTGCGGTTGGCAACGTAGTCCTCGTCGTATAAACCCTCCACGGCCCAAACGTACATGATCGCGGTCGCGAGAGCGGCATCGGTTTGCGGTCGCACGGGAATCCAACGCCCGCCCAGCAACTGCGCGGTCGGATTGCAGTGTGGGTCGATGTGAACGAACTCGATGCCCAGTTCTTTGGCCCACAGGCGCCGCGGCGTACCCTCGAATCCCGCATACGCGCCGTTAGTGCTTTCCGGATCGGAAGACCAGAACACGATCATCTCGGCCTCCTTCAGACAGTCTTCAGTGCCGCCATAGCCTGACGGCACACCGACGCGCATCGAATTGCCGAAGTGATGCATCGCACCCCAGTACCAGCCTTCCCAACTGTCCGGATTCGCGGCAACCCGAGTGAAGCCGATCAGATTGGCGAAGCGGGTGAGCGCGCTGAGGTAGTAGCCAATGTTCCCCCACTGATGATGCGACGACATGGGGAACGTAATCGAGCCGGGACCGTGAACACGCTTCTGCCGGTTGATTTCTTTCGCGACGATGTCCAGCGCCTCGTCCCAGCTGATCGGCACGTAGCCCGACTTGCCACGATTCTGCGGATTGCGCTCGCCATCAGGGTCGAAATCAACGCGCTTCAACGGATGAAGAATCCGTTTTTCGGAATAGACAAGCGACTTGATCGCCAATGCGTGCGGCGCGACCAGACCTCGCCGTGGTGGACTGAAGCGGCGTCCGCGCGCCTCGATCTCCCAACTGGCAGCGTCCTTGCCGTCCAGATCGATAGGCGTCACCCGAACGATGCGACCATCCTTCACGTACACAAACAATGGGCCACCGTTCGTGCAGGTCGTGTACCGGCGTGTGCCGTCCCGCATCGGTGTGCCCATCGACAGTCCAACGGTTTGCATCATACTGAGCGTTTGCATGAACCACACCAGCAGTTCATCGTCGCCTTCCGTCACCACCTTGAAGTTCTTTGCCGCATGAATGATTTCAGCATGGTCCTGCCGTGGGGAAAGGAATTTCAGGGCCGTGGCGACATCCTTGAACAGGATGCTCACGTCGGCTTGCCAACCTGTGCAAGCGCGCGATCGGACGCGACCGTTCCTGATTTCGACGACGCGGCCGAGGCTCCGGTCCATCAGCCCGATCTCGGCGACGATGTCCCGCTCCTTGAGGCGCTGACGATAGGCGGGAAAGCGGCGTGCCGTCAGGTCGAGTACTTTGGGCAGCGCGAACAGAATCGATTTGAGCACTTGTCGCTTCATGGTTTCACCCGAGATGAAACATTGAAGCAGGAGATGGCCAGAACGTGTGCGCAACCGTTACTCCCGCGCGCGCGACCGGACCCGTATGCCGCAGCGTTACGGCCTTCGGGGCGTCATCACCGTGTTTCGAAGCGCCGCATTTGCTCACTTTGTTGTGCATTTGAACCTCTAAACTGGGTTGAACGTGTTGCACCGTGTCCGGCGCCTGAAACGCTGTCCTTTGTGGTTAGAAGGTATAAGCGACATTCAGGAAAACATTTACGGGATTGAGACGGATCGTCGATTTCGAAACGATTTGCGTCCCATTAGCCGTTGTGCCGTCCAGCGTAAGGTGAGTCTTTACGGGAACGTAACCGACGCTGGCTCCTACTGACCAGTGGTTCGTCATCGCGTAATAAGCCCCGATCTCGAATACCGGATTCCAGGACGAACTGAGGGATGCGTGCGCCGAGCCACCCGGTCCCAGACTGTCAGTGACAAATTGGCTGTTAGTCGTACGCACCTGGGTGAACCACGTATAGTTCACGCCCAGCCCGATGAAAGGACGGAACTTTGACTGGGCGGAAAGCAGGTGATATCGAAAGACAAGCGCGGGCGGAATCGGCCGCGTCGAGCCCAGAGTGCCATACTTCGCGAGCGCGCCATCCCCGACCAGATCCACCGTCAGTGGGAGCCCGATGAGCGTCGCAACGCCGATGTGGTCGGTGACGTAGTACTCGGTCGTGATCCCAATTGTGTCCGTGGACGTCGCGTGCGCCCCAGTACCGGGTAGTTGCTGATTCACCGTCATTCCGCCCACGCTTTCCACGGTCAGCGGCGTTGCACTACTCTGCGGTGCGACGTGGAGCCACCCGGTCGCCACGGTAAAGCTCCCAGCCGTCTGGGCGTTCGCATTACCAGCAAGCGCGGCCGCACAGAGGCACACCGCAAAACCAGCGGATCGAACCGTTCTCCTGTCTTTCATCAAGTGTCTTCTCCTGTCTCATTGGCTGAATACTTTTTTTGTTGCCTACCGGTCAGGGCGCTGCATGGGGCGCCCGTGACCGCCTGGTGTCGGCATGGCTCTCGTTCGATTGCATCGAACGACATCAGGCCCGCTTCTTATGCAGTCGTACTAAATGAAATGACGCGCTTTCGCGCGTCTCTTCTGATGCCTTCCACCGCGCTTCTTCCTCGTGCCGCCAGAAACAGCGTCCGGTTACAGGCCCGGGCTCGCCGCGACGGACAGCGAAAAGCCGAATGGAAAGCGCGCCAGCGTCGCGCGCGCCAGTTCTTCGAGCTCGACGCTGTTGAGCTCGACATGAGCCGTCAGCCCGCGAGCGGTGTCTTCGACGATACTCACCGCTGCATCGTTGACGCCGGCCTCAACGAGTGCGGATCGCAATGCGTCCGCCATTTCTCGCCATTTCAGCGCCGGCTTGTAGATCTTGCCGACGCCTGTCAGCGGCATCGTATCGATGACACGGATTGCCTTAGGAAGCGCAGCCCGCTCGCTGATGCTGGCGCGCAGGAATGCGGCTAGTTCCGCTTCGGTTGTCGTGACGCCTGGTTTGAGCTGGACATAGGCGACCGGCAACTCGCCCGCATGCGCGTCGGGCCGGCCCACCGCGGCGGCGATCTGTACCGCCGGATGACGATGCAAGGCTTCTTCGATAGCCGCAGGGTCGATGTTGTGGCCGCCCCGGATGATTAACTCCTTTTTCCGGCCCGTTAGCCAGAAGTACCCGTCGGCATCGCGGCGCCCGAGATCGCCAGTATTAAGCCAACGTTCGCCGTCGCCGAGGTCCATCCAGATCCCACTGTTCTGCTCTGGCCTGGAATACCCGACGAACACATTCGGTCCGGAGATCACCAACTGGCCGACTTCCTCTGCCGCGCAATCGCGCATATACCGGCCGGCCTCATCGGCCACCACGACCTTCATAGCCTGACCGGGAAGGCAAAGGCCAATCGAGCCCGCCCTGCGTTCACCACGCGGCGGATTAACGCTGCTCACGCAGGCGCCTTCAGTGAGTCCGTAGCCTTCGAGGATTTTGATCCCCGTGCGATGCTCGAAATTGCGAAGCAACTCGACTGGCATCGGCGCGGCACCACACAGCCCGTACTCGAGCGAGCTGATATCGTGCTCGCCAATAGAAACCTCGAGCAGTGACCCATAGAGCGTTGGCACGCCGCTGAAGAAATTGATGCGGTAATGTTCAACGATTTCCCAGAAACGCTTTACAACACCGTCGCCGCGATAACCTTGCGGTGTGCCGAGAACGACATGAGCGCCGCGTGAGAACGCTAGTAGCCCTGTCACCATCACGGCATTCACATGAAACAGCGGCAGTCCGCAAAATATCGTTTTGCCCGGACCGATGCTTTCGCCGAGAAACCGACCGGCGTTCCACGCATTGGCAACCTCATTACGGTGCCGGCGCATCGCGATCTTCGGCAGTCCCGTGGTGCCGCCCGTGCAGAAGCAGGACGAGATATCGTCGATCCGCGCCGAGGGCGAGTCGTCGAGCGATATTCCTGACTCGTTCGCTATTGCGGTGCCAAAATCATGGGTCCGGATCTGCGCGGGAACCGCGCTGCGCACGCCGCCTTTGCCATGCAGACTTGCGGATTCGCCACGTTGCAGTATCCGAGCTGCCAATCCTTTTTCCCCCGGTATCCGGTCGGCCAGATTAACGAGCAACAGATCTTTTATGGCGGGGACATGATGCAACACCGCTTGCACTTTTTGCCATAGTTCAGTCCCGGGGAACGGCGCGAGCGTTACGAGCACGCTGGCACCCGATGCTTTCAGCAATTCGCCGATGGCTTCGCTTTCAAGCAGTGGATTGATCGCGCAGACAATTCCCACCGCTTCGCCTCCCCAGATCACGAAGTGTGTCTCTGGCAGGTTCGGCAGCACATAGGCGATGACCGTGTCCCTTTCCACGCCCAGCCGCGAAAACATGTTTGCGGTGCGTGTGATATCACGCAGCAGGTCGCTGTACGTCCAGCACTCCGGGCTGGCATAGTCATCGGCTGTTCGAAAGAAGGAAAGCGCGGGCGCCGATGGATTGATGGCAGCGCCCCTGCAGATCATTTCGTAGGTGCTCGACGGAAGCTCCGGCAGTTGTCCCGATGCTTCGATAGCGAGAACATCCTGTCCTTTTGCGGCGTCTTTCATACTGCCTCTTCAACGACGACGTTTTGCTGCACGCCCAGGTTGATTGAGCGGTCGAGGCTGACAATCCATGCCTCGACAACGTCTCCCACCTGAAGATACTGAGGCCTGTCCTCCTGCATCTTCAGGAAAAGCCGCCATTTATCCTCTTCCGACAACTGCGCCGCAGCGCGCTGCTTCTCCGGTGAAGGAATGCTCAGCGCACATCCAGAAGGTGTGCCGGTTGCAAGGAGGTCACCCGTGCGCAGGTCGTGCACACGGGAAAGCTCAGTCAGAGTCTCTGCCGGGCCATAGACAAGGCCAGCAGTAGTGTCGTTCTGGCGGACGGTTCCGTTGACCGTCAGCGTCAGCACGAGCTCTTTCAGCTTCGGAATGTCATGCTTCTCGAGCAGGCAAAGATAAGGGCCGACAGGGCCAAATGTCCGAAAGCTCTTGCCCTTGTAAAACTGCATCTGCGGAATCTGGATATCACGCGCTGAATAATCGTTGACGATCACAACGCCCGCGATGTACTCGTGCAGGTTTTCCTCGGTGACAGTTTCAGCCGAGGTGATATCGCGTTTGAGCACGAGACCGAGTTCGATCTCATAGTCGAGGAACCGCACCGCGCGTGGTTTCACGATGGCCGAGTCCGCCGCAACGATGCAGCTCGGCGCCTTCGTGAAAATCATGTTGAACTTCTTGACGTCCGGGTCCATGCCGGACTCGATCATATGCTGGCGGTAATTCGCGCCCTGGCAGATGAACTGCTGGTTGGCCGTTATGGGCGACAGCCACTGCACCTCCGATTCGGGAATCGATCGACCGCTGAGTATCATGAGCCGCTCCACCGGATTGGCCTCGATGAACGCCGCGGTCGACTCGTACTCGCCTGGAATCGGCGTGATGGCGCCCTCCGCGACCACACCCCACTGGGCACGGCCATGATGAAGATAATGCAGGACGTGAAGTGCCATTGTTCAATTCTCCGGATCAGTAGGGATGCCTGGGTTCAGGCGAAAATCTTTGCCAGCGTTCGCAGCTTGCTCAGAGTCAGGTCAGGGCTGCGACGCAAGTTTCTGAATAGCACCACAACGCTCGTCGGCGTGAATCTGGGCTTCGTGAAGCTGCGCGGCATGGTCGGCCCCCACTGAGCCATTGCCTCCCGACTCACGGCATGGATTCCCGTCGGCTCATCGGACGTGAACAGGTCGCCGTCGCAATAGTGTTCGTGCTTGTCGCCCCACGGGTCTTGCCAGTAGTCGAAAATCTGGCTGCCCAGAATATGTCGGCCGATCCCCCACGCGTGCGTCCAGCCACCGTCGCGCAGAACGCGCTGGCCCATACCGACCGCGTCCGCGTCGATGAGCTCGTAAGCGCTATGGCTGTAAGTCGCGGCGAATCCCTGAGCAAGCGCTAGCGTGTGATGATCGGCCGGGTTGTTGCCAAGATCGAGGCGCATGAATGCGACCGCCGGCGAGCCGTCGGGAAGCACCTGTACGTCGCTCGGGATGAACCCGAAGTGCCGCGTGTACCAGGCACAGGTTTCCTGAAAGTCGGCGAGCTCGAGTACGACATGCCCTAGCCGGATGACCTCTGGAGCGCGCTCGGGCGGTCGCTGCGTATCGTTGACGCGAACGGTGGCATCGACGGAATTGAATGGCAACGGCAGGCGGTGCGGCAACGCTGACGCGGGTGCCTGGCCCCATATCGCATCGATAGCGAAACCGGAAGGGTCTGTCAGCCGCACCACGTAGCCGCCGGCCGGCAGCGCGGAGTTTTCTACATCGGACGCGCCCGGCAGCTTCGCCAGCGCATCAAGCTCCTCGCGGCTGCCGACTTGCAGGCCGAACCCCACAAACCGCGCTTTCGACGCCCTACGCACTACATGACAAAAATGCGAAGCGTCCGTGCCACGCAGAAGAAGCAGCGCCTCGTCCCGCGATACCGTTTGAAGCCCAAAGTCGTTGAGAAAATGCTCCGCTTGTTCGAGGTCCGGTCGCTCGAATACCAGATAGGCCAATGCGGTCGCTTTTGCCGTCGGATGGGGATGACGAGCGGGCTGTGCAGTAGTCAGTTTCATGTCGGAACCTCACTCGGTCGCAATGGCCGATTCGACTTTGAAAGCTGCCGCATTGGCGGCAGGATCGAACGGCAATAGATGCTTCGCCGACGCGCTATCGAAAGCGGGTCCGGATGCCCGCATCGGCGCGCGGGCGGCGCAATGCCAACGCCGCGGGGCGGCACCGCTTCTGGCTGCTGTCTCCATGATCACTCCATCGGTTCTGGTCGAATCGGCTCGTCGAGGCCTTTGATGACATTAAACTCATCGCTGATGATTTTGTCAATATAGAGATTCGAATCTATACTGCGCGGTATGTCCAGATCAGGGATCACGATGACCAACACGACAAATCGCCGGGCAGGCAAGCGTTCCACCGTTGCGGCGTCCGTCGCCGCCCCTCCCGTTGCCGAAGAACGGGAGCCGCGGGGTGCGCGCCGCAAGCGTGAGACGCGAGCGCGCCTGCTCGATGCCGCCCTGAGGCTGATGGCGGAAAAAGGCATGGAGGGCGTTGCGATCAACGAAATCACCGAGGCCGCCGACGTAGGCTTTGGCTCGTTCTACAACCACTTCGAATCAAAAGAAGCGATCTATGCGACGCTCGTCGACAACGTGTTTGAAGAGTTCGCGAACATGCTCGATCGGCTTGCGGGAGGCCTTTCCGACCCCGCCGAAGTGGTCGCCGTCTCTGTGCGCCATACGGTCCTCCGCGCACGGCATGACCCCGTCTGGGGACGTTTCCTGATACGCGAAGGGTTTTCCGCCCGCGCGATGAGCCGCGGGCTCGGTCAGCGACTGCTGCGCGACATCGGCAGCGGCATTGCGGCGAAGCGGTTCGTGGTGGCGGACCCGTTTATCGGATTTCTCGCAGTGGGCGGCACGGTTCTGTGTGCCATCGCCGCCGAGTTGAACTTCGTCGTGCCGGGCGCGAGCGCGGCGGGCGTGCTGACAGAATTGGGCTTTAGCGGCGAGCATTTTCCCGAGCGCACGGCAGCAATGTTGTTGCAAACGCTCGGACTGAAGCGCGCGGAGGCGGAAAAGATCGCTACCCGTCCATTGCCCACCGTCGAGGAAGCCGTCGATCAGGGCTGAATTGGTGGCAGGCGAAGCGACCGGTGCAACCGCTTCACTAGCGGAGATAAAGCAAAAGCAGGGTTTCCCGCCGTTCGCACCGACTCATTCCTCGAAGCACGTAACCGCCCTTTTCGCGCCGTATGCAATTGCGGACAGGACAGTGCTGTCCTCCCCGCTCCGCGCAAGGCTTCCTCCTATTTGAATCGATTGCTCGGCGCCGGTCCGGCCCGACTGTCCTCGCCACTGTCACGAGCACCCGGTCATCGCGCCGCCGCTGCGCTCTGCGGGGTGGCGGGCAACTCGCCCATCGACTGAAACAGCGCCGCCGTATCGCTCATGCGCTGACCGGCTGCGCGCACGGCGGCGATCTGCGCGTTCAGGTAACGCGACTCGCTCGCCTGTCGTGCCGTCGAAGGCAGCGAGCCCATGCGGTGTCGCGACGCCGTATCCTCGAATGCCGCGCGAGCGGCGTCCGCGGCTTCGTCCGACGAAGCGAGCGTTTGTGCGTCGTTATCCAGCGCGGCCAGCGAATTCGCCACATCCTGGAAAGCGGACAGCACCGTCGCCTTATAGTGCAGTACGGCGGCGTCGTAGGCGTCGACCGACGCGCGACGCTGAGCGAACAGCGCGCCGCCATGAAAGATTGGCTGCGACAGGCCAGCGCCGATCGCCCACAGTGCCCCCGCGCCCGAGGTCACCGCCGGCCAGCTGAAGCCGCCTCGCCCCATCGAGGCCGTCAGCGACAGGCTCGGGAACATTTGCGCGGTCGCGGCGCCGACATCCGCGGCGGCGGCCTTCACCGCGGCGTCGGCTGCCTCGATGTCCGGGCGCGAGCGCAGCAGATCCGACGGCACGACCACGGGCACG
The DNA here is from genome assembly GCF_040948805.1 of Paraburkholderia sp. BR13439. Taxonomy (NCBI): domain Bacteria; kingdom Pseudomonadati; phylum Pseudomonadota; class Betaproteobacteria; order Burkholderiales; family Burkholderiaceae; genus Paraburkholderia; species Paraburkholderia sp. BR13439. The sequence goes on from NZ_JBFPKN010000010.1 coordinate 95,480, forward strand.
TGCACCGGCAGCGACAGGCTATCGAGTTCCGGCACGCTCGGCGCGTTATCCGGCGTGCGCCCCATCAGCACGGCCAGCGCGTGGATAGAGGACGCGCGTTGCTGACGTAGCGACGGCAACGTCGCCGCGATCGCAGCCGCGCTCTGTTTCGACTCAAGCGCCTGTGCGCGTGAGGCCGAGCCGAGCGCGTAGCGCTGCTGATCTTCGTTCGCAGCGTCGTTGGACACCACAACGAGCCGCTCGGTTAGCGCGATCTGTCGATCGAGCGCCGCCACATTGATCGCCGTGCCGACAATATTCGCGGCAAGTGCGCGACGTGACGCCTCCAGCTCGAATGCCTGCACGTTCACACGCGCCGCGCTCGCCGAATTCATGTAGCGCGTCTGGCCGAACAGGTCGAACGTGTAATGGGTGAAGATCTGCCCAGCAAAAAAGTTGTATTGCACCTGCTCGGGTCCAAGCCCCGGAACGATAGGCGTACGCGCGCGCTCGACCTGCGCGGCGCCGTCGATCGACGGCAGCGTCGAGGCGCCGATCTGTGCACGCAGTTGCTCTTGCGCTGACGCGAGCGTGCGCTGTGTCGCGGCGAGTGTCGGGCTGTTGCGCAAGCCTTCGTCCACGAAGGCGTCGAGCGCATCTGAGCGGTAAAGCCGCCACCATTGCGGCAGGGGAGCCGCGCCGACATCGAATGTCTGCGCCACGCCACCCGCAGCCACCGTCTTCGATGGCTGCGCCTCTGCGCCATAGTGCCCGGGCGACGGCATGGCTGGCGGCTCGCCGCTCGGCCCGAACGAGCACGCCGACATGGCGAGTGCCGCAACCGCGGCCGCCACGGATGTCTTGCAGGTAAAGCTCATGATCAAACCTCCGTATGCTCGACGACGACCGGTTGCGCGTCGCGCTCGTCACGCCGGACCCTGAAGCAGGTCGCGTAGAGCGCCGGCAGGAAGAACACCGTCAGAAGTGTGGCGATGGTGATGCCGCCCATCAGCGCGGTTGCCATCGGGCCAAAGAAGCCCGAGCGAAGCAGTGGTATCAGCGCGAGCACCGCGGCGGCGGCCGTCAGCATGATTGGCCGGAACCGCCGCACGGTCGCGCCGATGATCGCGTCGAAGCGCGCCTGCCCTGCCGCGATGTCCTGGTCGATCTGGTCCACCAGGATCACGGAGTTGCGCATGATGATGCCGAACATCGCGATCACGCCCAGCAATGCGACGAAGCCGAACGGCTTGCCGAACAGCAGCAGCGCGGCCACCACGCCGATCAAGCCCAGCGGCGCGGTCAGCACGACGATGAACGTTCTTGCGAAGTTTTTCAGCTGGATCATCAGCAGCGTCAGCACCGCGATGATCATCAACGGCATTTCCGCGTTGATCGATGTCTGGCCCTTGACGCTCTCTTCCACCGCGCCGCCTACCTCGATCCGGTAACCGACGGGTAATCTGGCGCGCGCAGCGGTGAGTGCATGCTCGATGTCGCGCGTCACGTCGATGCCCTGCGCGTCGCCGCGCACGTCGGCCTGCACGGTGATGGTCGGCTGGCGGTCGCGCTCCCAGATGACCCCGTATTCCAGCGTGTCGCGGACGTGTCCCAGCGAGCCGAGTGGCACCGGGCCGTTGGGCGTGGGGATCGCCAGGCTCGTGAGCTTTGCGGGATCGACCCGCTCGTTCTTCGGCGCGCGCAGGTCGACGTTGATCAGCTTGTCGCGTTCGCGGTACTGGGTGATCGTGTAGCCGGAAAGCGTCATCGCGAGGAAGCTGGAGACGTCCTGCGAGGTGACGCCAAGCTGACGCGCCCGGTTCTGATCGATCTCGAATGACATGGAACGCTCGGCCGGCTCGTCCCAGTCTAACTGGACGTTACGCGTGCGCGGGTCGGCACGGACCTGCTCCGCCACCGTATCCGCGATCGAGCGCACCGTCGCGATGTCGTCGCCGCTGACGCGGAACTTGATCGGGAAGCCCACGGGCGGACCATTTTCGAGTCGTGCGACACGCGTACGAACGCCGGAGAAGTCCTTCTCGAGTTTCAGGTCGAGCCAGTGCATCAACTCCTCGCGCGTCTCGACGTCCTTCGCCGTGATGACGAACTGCGCGAAGTTGGGCTGCTGCAGCTGTTGATCGAGCGGCAGATAGAAGCGCGGCGCCCCTGTTCCCACGAAGTCGACGTAATGCTCAATCTCGGCCTTGCCGTCCAGAACCTTTTCAAGCCGCTTCGCTTCACGCAGCGTCGCCTCGAAAGAAGCGCCTTCAGGCAGCCTAAGGTCGACCAGCAGTTCGGGGCGCTCCGAGTTCGGAAAGAACTGCTGCGGCACGCGTGTGAACACCGCCATTGCGATTGCGAACAGCACGGCGGTGACGCCGAGCACCACCCAGCGCCGGTCGATACACCACGAGACCCAGCCCGACAGGCGCCGGTAGAAACCCGTGTTGTAGACATCGTGTTCGTGCCCGTGAGCCGCGCCCTCGTGACCTTTGCGTTCGGGCAGCATATGAAAGCCGAGCAGCGGTACCAGCACGACCGCCGCGAACCACGAGACGATCAGTGCGATCGCCGACACCTCGAAGATCGAGCGCGTGTACTCGCCCGTACTCGATTTGGCGAGCGCGATCGGCAGAAAGCCGGCGACCGTCACGAGCGTTCCCGTCAACATCGGAAAGGCCGTGCTCGTATAGGCGAAGGCAGCAGCACGCATGCGGCTCCAGCCCTGTTCGAGCTTCACCGCCATCATTTCGACGGCGATGATCGCATCGTCGACGAGCAGCCCGAGCGCCAGCACGAGCGTGCCGAGCGACACCTTGTCCAGGCCAATGCCGAACAGATGCATGCACAACGCGGTCATCGCCAGCACGATCGGAATCGTGATGACGACGACCATGCCGGTTCTCAGCCCCAGCGAAACGAGGCTGACGACCAGCACGATCGCCACAGCTTCACCGACCGAGCGCACGAACTCGTTGACCGAGTGCTTGACCGCGTGGGGCATGCTCGAGACCGGAGCGAGTTTGAGACCCGCCGGAAGCGTCGCCTGCAGTTCAGCCGCCTTTGCGTCGAGCGCCTTGCCGAGGTCGATGACGTCACCGCCCTTTTTCATCGTCACGCCGATGCCGAGCACCGCCTGACCGCCGGCACGCATTTGCGTGACAGGCGGATCGTCGTAGCCACGCTTGATGGCCGCGATATCGCCGAGCCGGAATGTGCGCTTATTAACCGTTAGCAGCATGTCCGCGAGCGCCTGTTCGTCCTTGAACGCACCGCTCGGGCGCACGAACACGCGGTCATCCGCCGTCGTGATGGTGCCGACGGGGGCAACGGCATTCTGCGCGTCGATGGCCTGAGCGAGTTGTTGCGGCGAAATCGACAGCCGCGTCAGTTGCGCGTTCGAGATCTCGACAAAGATGTGCTGATCGGGGTCGCCAAAGTAGTCGACCTTCGCAACACCGGGTACGCGCAGCAGCACTGTGCGCAGTTTGTCCGCATAGTCGTGCAGCTGCGCGGGAGAAAAGCCATCGCCTTCGAGCGCATAGATATTCGTGTAGACGTCGCCGAACTCGTCGTTGAAGAACGGGCCAATTGTTCCTTTCGGAAGCGTCGCCGCGATGTCGCCGATTTTTTTACGGACCTGATACCACGTCTCGGGCACTTCCTTGACGGGCGCCGAATCTTTCATGGCGAAGAAGATCATCGACTCGCCGGGCCGCGAGTAGCTCTTGATGTTGTCGACATAAGGCGCCGCCTGCAATTGACGGCCGATCCGGTCGGTGATCTGCTCCTGCACTTCGCGCGCGGTCGCGCCGGGCCAGTAGGTCTTGATGACCATGGTGCGGAACGTAAATGGCGGATCCTCCGACTGCGCGAGGTGCGTATAGCCGATCACGCCAAACAGCGTGGCGAGGCCGATCAGAAAAATCACGAGCTGCTGGTGCCGCAACGCCCAGGCTGAAAGATTGAAACCGGTTCCGCTGGTGTCAGTCTCGTTCGAGGCGCTTGCGGGTGCGCTGTCGCGCGCATTTTGCTGGTCACGCGCGTTCATGACGGAAAGTCCTCCGGATGTAGCGGAGGCACCATCTGCACGTGTTGGCCCGAACTCACGGCATGCACGCCTTGCAGCACGACGCGGTCGCCATCGTGCAGACCGGCAGCTATCGACACCGTGCGTTCGCCGTATTGCGCGATCGTAACCGGACGCAGTTCAAGCGCGTCGCTACCGTTGCGGACCACCCACACGGCAGGCTTTTCGCCCTGGTGAAAAAGCGCCGTCACCGGCACCGTGAAGGCCCCGCCCACGGCGCCCTCGTGTGCGTCATCGAACGCAACGTTGGCGGTCATACCTAGACGTACTTCGGCAGTGGGTGCGGTCAATGTCAGCTTGACCTGCCACGTGCGGCTTTCCGGATCTGCGGCGGCGGACACCTCGCGCACGGTCGCATCGAATGACTTGCCAGGCAGCGCCGACAACGAGACGCGCGCCTTGCTGCCGACTCTCAGCGCGTTCACCGTGTTTTCCGACGCGTCGCAGACGATGTCGACGTCGCCCGTCCAGGCGAGGTGGTACACGGCTTGGGTGGCCTGCACGTTCTGACCGGTATCGGCATCTTCCGACGTGACGACCCCGTCGTGCTCGGCCGTGAGCGTTGCATAGCGGAGATGATCCGTCGCAAGTGCCATCTGTGCGAGAGCGGAATTGCGCTGTGCGAGCGCGGAAGCGTAGGCGTCCTGGGTCTGCTCCAACTGCGCGGTTGCGATCAGGTTCGCACGGGCCTGCGCCTCGTCACGATCGAGCTGCTGCTTCGCGAAAACGAGACGATGCTCGGCAGCGTCGAGTTGCGCGCGCGCGTTGACGAGATTGTTTTGAAGATCGGTCGGGTCGAGAAGCGCAACGATTTGCCCCGCCTTCACGGTGTCGCCGATACGCACGCGCCGTTCGATCACTTTGCCGCCGACCCGAAACGACAGAGGCGTGGAATACCGCGCCTGCACCTGTGCCGGCAACGATGCGTCGGCCATTCGTCCATCGGGATGAACCACGCGCGCCACGACGGGCTTTGGCTGCGGCACGAGCGCTTCGCGCTGATGGCATGCGCTAAGGAGAAGTGCGCCGCACACCATGATGACAACGGGTATCCGGTGCGTTGGCCGGACGAGGGAGGGAAACGAGGAGCGCGCCCGTTTCAGCGCGACAGGACCGGAATGTTTCACGATGTTTCCAAGGCAGATGATGAATCCAGGAAGAAAAAGCGATCCGCGCTGACAGGAGCCGGGGTGTCCGTGAGAAGCACGCCTTGTCACCAGCGCAAAAGTCGGAATGCCATCCGATGCGTTACTGATCCGCTTACAACGCTATTGAACGTTGTTCCGAAGCGTTGTGGCGCGTCATCGCGACCGCCAGGCTGCACCTGGCAGCGGGACAGCAGCACCGGATAGTCGCGTCGGCTCATGCCCACGCGCCCTATGTGCACGGGAGCCTACGAATCGCGATCCCAGTGCCCTGAAGCGCATCAAAGACGATTGCGCTGCGTCCCGCTGCTGCGACGCTAGCCGCATCAGGTGACATTAAACCCATGTTTGATACTATTGTCAATCATGACATATAAATCTAAAATCTGATGGAACAGAGAATCGGGAGGCAACGTGCCAGATGTCCGTAACAAGCGTGCAAGCGGTCGGTCGGCGGCGGTCCATGCGCAGATCGCAAGTCGTGAGCCGGTGCTTGAGCAATCGCCCCGTTTAGCCCGGCGCAAGCACGAGACTCGAGTCCGGTTGCTGAACGCCACCTTCCGACTAGTGACGGAAAAAGGAATGGACAGCGTCACGATCGGCGAGATCACAGATGCCGCCGACGTGGGTTTCGGGTCCTTCTACAACTACTTCGAATCAAAGGAAGGAATCCTCGCAGCGCTCGTGGACTGGCTCTTCGAAGACTTCGCGAACACGCTTGACGGACTCACCACCGGATTGGCCGACCCGGCGGAAGTGATAGCCGTGTCAGTGCGCCATACGCTCCTGCGCGCCTGCCGCGAGCCGGTCTGGGGACAATTCTTGATTCGCGAGGGGCTATCTACGCGCGCGCTAAGCACGGGTCTCGGTCAGCGGTTGCTGCGAGATGCGGCGACAGGAATTTCAAAAAAGCGCTTCATGATCGCGGATGAGTTGATTTGCGTCGTTTCCGCAATTGGCACTGTGATCGCAGGAGTCGCTGCTGAGCTTGATATGTCAGCATCATCGATGCGGACGGTTCGCCCGCGGAAGGTGTTACGGTCCAAAGTTGACAGGTTTGCCGAACGTACAGCGGCCATCGTCCTGCAGGGGTTTGGTCTCAAACGGCTGGAGGCAGAAAAGATCGCCCGGCGTCCGCTGCCCGCGGCGGCAGAGGATGTAACCAGCTGAAGTGGAATAGTGCTGTGCCCGGCCACGAGCGGACCGATTGAGTACGGGCGTCGACCGCGAGGCGTTCCGCCTGCCTGCAGCGCGTATTAGATGTCTCGATTCTGTCGGGACGCGTCCATAGGGGAGGCTGCTCGCGCACCCACACTCCGGTTGCCTTGCCGAAACGCGCCGTCCAGGGGGCGCGTGGCCACTGCTTGGTCACGCCTGGTAAAGCGCACTTGTCAGATAACGGCGACGCAGTTCTCGCAAAGCGGAAGCAAAGACGGCGCTCGCAGGCAGCGCAAGCAGAACACCGAAGAAACCGAAAAGCTTCCCAAAAGCCAATAACGAGAAAATGACCGCCAGCGGATGCAAACCGATCCGCTCGCCGACGAGCCGGGGCGTAAGAATTGCGCTTTCGAGAATCTGCCCGACTCCATACACGATAATCACCGCACCCAGGCCATACCAGTCGTGAAATTGCAGCAATGCAGCCAGCAGCGCCATCGTCAGCGCCGTCGCGAATCCGACATAGGGGATAAAAACGGCAAACGCCGTCAAAAGACCGATGGGCAGCGCGATGGCCAGTCCAGCGAGCGCCAGTGCAACGGGGTAAAACGCTGCGAGTATCGCGACGACAAGCAGTTGCCCCCGCAGATACTGTGACATCATGTGATCGATCTCTGCGACGAAGTCGCGCGTCCTTCCTAGCCAGCGCCGCGGCACGAAGCTTTCCAGGCGCGCGAAAGCCTCATGCCTGTCGTAGAGCAGGTAAAAGAGCACGAGTGGCACAAGCACTACATTTCCCACGACGGTGATCATTACATTGCCGCTTGTGCCAAGGTACCGCCAAACGGTAAGAGCAGCGCCCTGCTCGCTTGCGATCAGATGTGCCGCGACCCAATCACGGACATTCGCCAGATCAAGCGAGTAGGTGATTCCCAGCCATGCGAGCCGCGGTTTGAGAATGACCTCGAGCTTCGCCGCAAGCGATGGAACCTGTCTTGCGAATTCAGGCACTTCCTCCTGGATGACCAGGAATGCAAGCAAAGCGACCGACGCGATCACCAACGCGAATAGAGAAATCATCAGAAGCGCTGCAAGTCCTCTTGGCGTGCGATGACGTGCAAGCCATTCGACGCCTGGCTGCAGGATGTACGCGATCATTGCCCCGAGAAGAAACGGCGTCAGCACGGCGCGCAGGCTCCAGAGCAGAATGCCGGCCGACAAGGCGACGGCTCCCCAAATGAGCGATTGGCGATGGTAGTTGGTCATGGGTGCACCTTCGGCTGTTCAATCACATGGTTGTTGCAATCGCAAGCAGCGGCCTCACGGATGGTGTACGCGCACCATGGTGCACGGTACACGGCGGTGTGAACCATGCGATCAATGGTCGGGAGCAGTGAGAGGCAAGACGATAGGACGCCTGATCGAACCCTACTGGATTCACGCTCTGGACGTCGCGTGATTCGCTCCGAACGACCACTCGACTGATGCCGTTGTATCGTGCACCTGGAGTGCCGGTGGGGCACTTCCAACGCAAACCAACCTGATTAAGTGATAATATTATCACTTATGCTATTGAAGTCAATATCGAAACGCTTGCTGGCCGGTGAACCTATCAAGTCCGCGCTTCCCCAATCCGCGACCGACATCCTGGCAGCAATTGTTTTTGGCTGGCGACGCCGGAACGACGAAGCCCAAGGAATATCGCCGACCGGGGCGCTGCTCTACTCGCATCATGGCTGAAGAATGAACTGGCCCGACCGGCCCGGTCGGGCAGTGGCGACATAAGGCTGTATCTCGACAGTCCCCTATCCTGGCGGAATGCGACCTCGCCATGCCCGGAAATCTTTATTCGTCTGTCTGCTTGTCGGTGAGGCTTCCGGCCGGTGCGTGAGCGACGGCGTCGGGCGACATCCGTTCAGCGTCTTCGCGGTTCATACGTTTCCGCGAAGTCCCTTCCACTTGCCTCGCCTGCACCGGTTGCCCAAGCGCGGTCACACCGCCATCCCCTTTCTGCTGTGATCCGACCCGCGAAGATCCATCGCGGGTCGCATCCGCCTGCGACGCCTTCCTGCCTCACACAGGTCTTGCGGCATGGTCTCGTACCGAATCCTTTCCGCTCCGTCGAACTCGCCCCTTTCCTTCCGTACTGCGCATCGCATATCTCAAGGAATTGGGCGTCACGTCGATACCTTCCTGCACAGCCTGTTCGATCAATTCACCGAGCGTGTAGACCTTCTCTCGGGCCGCGCCGATCTGTTTCTGGATGGATTTGACGCCATCGCTTACCTTGAGCGGCTGATCACTCTTCGCCTTTTCCGGCAGCGCATCCAGTCTGCGTCCGAGCGCCTCCCATTGCCCCCGCGCGAAACTCCTGACAACCGGCATGACTTGCTCCGACGCACAACCTTGATCGCATCTTGAACAGGCCCAAACTCGCCGTCGACACCCGCTGCTGGCGATTCCCGGCATCGGTGGAACATATCGGAATACAGAGGAATTTGACAGAACGAGAAATATTTTTTCTGCCTTATCCGGTGTCTCGCCGATGCACGTGGAATTACACGCGTGCGTCGCTCACGCACACGAGCGTCAACGGCTGCGAATACCGTGTGTCCATCGATTCACGCCGAACGGAAATCGCAACGCAATTGAAGTCACCGAGGGACGAACGCGACGCGCCACCGTCTTTCCTTGCCGTCTCCGTGTACGGTCACCCAACCTGTACGGATGTTCCCCGCTATGCGACCGCAGATCGAACGTGCACACCACGCGCTTCGCACCTGTTGGCACCGCCGAACACTTCGGAGGTCAACTGCTTACCGACGAGTTTTCTCCGGGGTTTTATGGCGCTCGGATAAGGCAGCGTTTTCTGTCAATAACGGTCAGTGGAACCTGCACTTCATCTAAGTTATACCGGGGCCCAGCCTGGACTCGTCCATTAGTAAGTCGTATACCTTATCGCTTCATTAGGCCCCAGTTGCAATGCTGTTATTTTGCGACGCCGGGCATCGATGTAGCGCGAATAAGCTGGGTCGTTTGCGCAGTAATCAGATGGCCCGACGCCGCCAGATACTTGGGAAAGTCCGGGTGCGTGTCACGGGCTCGACAACGACGCTCGTAGTCGGCCAGATCCTCATAGCCCCACAAATGGATGAACTGATTCTGTGGCCCAACCATCGAGGTCCAGAAACCCAAAGGATGGCCCAGCGTTTCGAGCAGAATCGGCATGGCCAATCGATTGAACACCTCCAGAAACTCCGGCATCTTGCGAAGTGCGATCGTGTACGTCCGGTGATCGACCAGCGGCTTTGCGAGATTTACCATGCGCCCTTCCCATTCACCTTGTCTGCAATCGTGTTGCCCGTGACGTAGCCAAACGTCATGTTCGGACCGTGGGTAATACCAGCGCCCGGATAAGCACCGCCCATCATTGACTTGCGGTCGTTACCCACTGCGTACAGACCTTCGATCTGCGAACCATCCTTACGCAGCACTTCGCCCGTGACCGCAGTTTCGATACCGTCGAACGTACCGAGGTCGCCCATCAGCACCTTGACCGCGTAGAACGGACCGTTTTGGACCGGTGCGACACACGGATTCGGCTTGTTTTCCGGGTCAGCCAGATAGCGGTTGAACGCCGTCGTGCCGCGACCGTATTGCATATCCTGGCCGACGACCGCGCCCTTGTTGTATTCAGCGACCGTCTTTTCCAGCGTGTCCGCGGTGATACCACACTGTTTCGCCAGATCACGCAGGGTCTTGCCCTTGATCAGGTAGCCCTTCTTGATCAGACCACCGGTCGGCATCGGTGCAGGCTTGACGTAGCCCAGACCGTATTTCGCCAGCGCATCCTTGTCGCAGATGAGCCACATCGCGGTTTCACGCTTGCCTTCGCATACACGCATCAGTGCTGCACCAACGTCGTGGTACGAATTTGATTCGTTGGTGAAGCGCTTGCCATTGGACAGCACACCGATAATGCCAGGCTTGTAGCGGTCCAGCAGGTGCGGGAAGACGCCGGTACAACCACCACTGAGCGGCACCTTCGACACCGGCATCCATGCGCTGGCGTCGGCATAGCCCATACCCAGTGCCGCACCAGCCTTCTCGGCCATGTTGACGCCGTCACCGGTATTGCTTTCCGGCGTCGGGCTCAAGTGGGTGCCCCCATTCTTGACGTGCGGGTAGACTTGGGCCAGTCGCTTGGGGTCGTGAGGGAAGCCGCCTGCTGCGAGCACGACACCGTGCTTTGCCACGATCTGGACTTCACCGTCCGAGCCCACAGCGCGCACGCCCGTGACCTTGCCATTTTCGGTCAGCAAACCACGAACCGGCGTCGAGGTCATGATCGGAATACCGAGCTTCAGCGCCGAGGCCGCGAGCCGTGCGGCCAGCGCATTACCACTCGTGACGTTGATGCCGCGACGATAGAGCGTCAGTTCCTTGACGTGTGTGGCCAGACGCTTTGCCACGTAGCAGAATGACTTGAAGCTCTTCGTTGCCTGAAAGAAATGCTTGAGGTCGGCATTGCTCGAATTGAACATCATGCCGATGAACGTGATCGTTTCGAGCGGCGGCTTCAGACGATTCATGTCCTTGCCGAGGCCACGAATGTCGTACGGTGCGGCCAAAATCGAGCGGCCGATATCCTGTCCACCTGGCTTATGCGGGTTGTAATCGGGATACATCGTGGGTACGAACTTCGTCTCGGTTTCCTTCTCGAAGAAGTCCACCATCTTCGCGCCGTTCTCGATGAAGCACGAGACAGCAGCGTCGTCGTAATTCTTGCCCGCTTCTTCCCGCAGGTACTGCTTGACCTTCGCTACCGAGTCTGCCTGATTCTGCTTACGGCCATAGTGGGAGAGCGGAATCCAGAGAACGCCGCCTGACAGTGCGGTTGTGCCACCGAACACTGCTTCCTTTTCCACGACCACAACATTGAGGCCGCGCTTCTTTGCAGTGATTGCCGTAGCAAGTCCGGCTGCACCGGAACCAACGACCACCAAATCGCAAGTTATCTTCGTCATGTCTGACTTCCTTGTTGTTGTTGATTACTTTGCAGGCACTGCGTTGAAACCAGGACGTGGAACCTGGTCCATGAGCATGCAGTTCAGACCGCCATCGGTGAGAATCTCTGCGCCGTTGACGTAGGCCGCGAGGTCCGAGGCCAGGAACAGTGCGGGTCCTGCCAGATCTTCCGGTTCACCGATACGACGCGAGGCCACGACTTGCGCACGACGCTCTTCGAAACCCGGCTCTTCATAGAACTTGGCCGACAGTGCAGTCCGGATCATGCCCGGGAGCACGCAGTTCGAGCGCACACCACGGGGGCCCCACTCTGCTGCCAGTTGACGCGAGAGCAGGAGCACACCTGCCTTACCCGGCGAATACGAGCCGCTATTCGTTTGCGGGTTGAGTGCTGCGATCGAAGCCACGTGAACGATGCTGCCCTTGCCTGCGGCCAGCATATCCTTGCCGAACGAACGAGCGCACAGCAGGTAGCCCGTCAGGTTCACGGACAGCGAGAGATTCCAGTCCTCGATCGAAACCGTTTCCAGCGAACCTGCGCGGAGCAAGCCCGCATTGTTGATCAGGGCGTTGACCGGACCCATCGTGGCACGCACATCGTCAGCGGCAGCGGCTACCGACTTCTCATCCGATACGTCGCAAGCGAACGGCAATGCAATCAGACCCTCATCACGCAGCGACAAGGCTACGGCCTTCGCACTTTCGAAGTTTTTATCCACGAGAGCAACGTGGGCCCCCACGCGCGCGAACGCCTGTGCGATGCCGGCACCGATACCCGAGCCTGCGCCCGTCACGACAACAATCTTGCCATTCAGGCGCAGCCCAGGCTGCGCCGGATTTTGGATTTCTTGACTCATATGGATACCCGACTTTTTGAAAAAGGTCACTTCTATAGAGACTCGCTCCGCCATTTGACACACAGGCCAAGTATGTGACAATGGAAAAACCACTCAAATAACAGGACAAACTGTGCAACAGGAGCAAAATGCGATTTCGAACTTCGTGCTCTACGGAGCGGAAAGCAATGCCCCTCATGACGATATGGTTCATTACGAGCCTATCTCACTACGTGCCAGTCTTTTCGACTTCGAAATCAAGCCTCACGTCCACCGTGCCCTCATCCAGGTTCTATACATCACCCACGGTGGTGGAGAGACCTCGATTGACGGCAGGACCTGGACATTTCAGGCCCCCTGTCTCATCGCGGTCCCTGCACAATCGGTGCATAACTTCCACTTCGCGAACGACATTGAGGGACACGTTGTTACGGCGGCTCAGCCAGCACTCGAATCCGTGATCATGGCCTTGGCCCCAGATCTACTGGAATTCGTTCGAACTCCGGCAGTTCTGTCGGGAATACTCAACCTTGACAAGGGCACCCCGCTAGAGACCGTTTTTCAATCGATCCGACAAGAGACGCTGGTAGACGCGCGTTGGCAGCTCGCTGCGGGTGCTGCACGGATGATCGCTTTATTCGTTAAGGTTGGACGTCTTAGCGAAAGTGCGAAACTGGCTGCAAATCCCGAGCAACGAACACTGGCCGACAGAATTGAAAAATTCCGCGCCCTACTCGACAAGCACTGTCGGGAACGTCGGGCAGTCGGTGAGTACGCGAAAGACATGGGCGTAACCACCGGCCAACTTTCCCGAATCTGCCATGCTGCATTTGGTACTTCAGCGATCGAGGCTATCGACGCACGTTCTATCCATGAAGCGAAACGACTACTCGGCTATTCAACGATGAGCGTGAAGCAAATCGCCAACGAACTAGGATTCCAGGATGAAGCCTACTTCGGCCGTTTCTTCCGCAAACAAGTGGGAGAACGGCCAACCGAGTATCGTTCTACTGCCCAGGAGCGATTCCTGCTGGGTTAGCGCCCCGTGAGCTTGACAAACAGGTGCTCCGGTCCCGAGTTCGTCAAGTTGTTGCCACGCACGTACTTGATTTCCTTCGTGGCATCGAGCGAGATCGAACCCACTTTCTGTGCCAGCGCACGCACCGACAGCAGCGTCTCCAGCTTCGCCAGCGGCATACCCAAGCATTTGTGCATCCCGTTTCCGAAGCCCATGTGTGCTTCGTTATCGCGGTCGATGTTGAACGTCTCACCGTCCGGGAACTTGCGCGAGTCACGGTTGGCCGAGGACAGCAGCAGTCGGATGATCGAACCCTTCGGGATATGAACGCCGGCGACCGTCGTATCAGCGGTCGTCACGCGGGACACGCGTTGAACGGTGCCACGATAGCGTGCCGTCTCTTCCACGAACTTCTCGCAGTCGTCCATGTTGGCGCGCAGTCGTTCGAGGTGGTGCGGCTGCTCGGCCATCATACGGAACGCGTTGGCCACCAGGATCGTCGTCGTGTCGTGACCGGCGATGAACACGAACGAGCACAGCTCCTTTGCCTCTTTCTCGCTGAGCAGCCCGTCCCTCCACATGCGTGCGATGTGCGCGCCAATCGACTGGCTGTCCGTCTCCATGAGCTTCAGCATTTGGACGCGGAGGTATTCCCAAAAATCGTTAGCACTCTGCTCATCGGTACCGGTGCCCAGCGCGTTACGTGCAATACGTCCGAAGTACGAGAAGGTTTCGTCCGACCAGAACTTCATCTTCTCTTCGTCTTCTGCCGGAACATCCAGCATGGCCGAAATCGTGCGAATCGACAGCGGAATCGAGAAGTCCTGAACCACGTCGCCACCGCCCTTGGCGATCATCGCATCCAGCAGTTCGTTGGCACGTGCGGTCACCGCTTCAACAAACGGATCGATTGCCAGCGGCGTAAACGACGGTTGCAGAATCGTGCGCAGACGCGAGTGTGCTTCACCGTCAAACAGCGTGAGGAACGTGAGCGGCACCGGCTTCACCACTTCCGACGAGAACAGCTTCGTGTTACGGACGGCCTTGAACACGTCTTCGTAACGCGAGAGGAACCAGACGTCGGACGTCGTGGACTGGCAGCGCAGAACCGGTGCGTTTTCACGCATCCACTGGTAGTGTGCGTAGGGGTCGCCCTGCGAACCGTCGTCAACGACCTTGAACGGCTCCATACCCTCGGGCCACTTCAATTCATGCGAGTATGTGGGGAGCGCCGTCGCCGGCGCCTGGTCGATCATCGCGTGGAACGGGCAACCACCGGCCTTGGCTTCTTCAGCCAGAGCCGACATAGCCCCGGAATCATGCTTCACGTGCTTGGCCAGCGCCTTCATCACGAAATCGTCTTGTGCGAATTCTGCGTACAGCTTGACCAGTTGATCATCGCCCGTTGCTTGAACCAGCGCCTTCTGTGCCGCAGCGAAGGCCCCGAACTTGTGGATCTGATCTGCGTTCAGGCGACCGAGCAGCAAGCCCAGTTCGAGAGCCCTGGCCGCGTCAGAGGACGAAACGGGCGCATCCACCACTTGCGATACGACTACAGAAGCCGCAGCCGGAGCAGCAGCTTGTGCGGGCGCCGCCGTAGCGAATTTTTCATAATGGAAACTCGTGGGATTCACGTTCTGGTCCTTGAGATACTTGCTTACTGCATCGACCATCGCGGGCGGCCCGCACAGGTAGATGTCGACTTCGCCGTCATTGAGGTGAGCGGCCTCGATGTGATCGGTGACCCAACCCTTACGCGGGTGAGCACTCGTCTTGTCCGCGATAACCGTTGCGTACGTGAAACCGGGGATCAGCTTCGCGTATCTTTCGAGTTGATCAACGCACACCAGATCGTTGTCCGTATTCACGCCCAGAATCAGGTGAATCGGATACTTGCTGCCGCCGCTCTTCAGGACCTCGTCAAGCATCGACAGGAACGGTGCGAGCCCCGTGCCACCGGCCAGCATCAGAACCGGACGTCCGATTTCACGCAGATAGAAACCGCCGTATGGACCCTTGAACTCGAGCGCAGCACCGACCTTCGCCTTCTCGGCCAGCCAGGTGGACATCAGGCCTTGCGGCACATTGCGCACCAGGAACGAGACGTCACGGTCTTGGGTCCCCGAGGAGAATGAGTAGCTGCGGGTCTGATCCGTGCCCGGAACCGTCACGTTCACGTATTGACCGGCCTTGAATTCGAGACCAACACGGTCTTCGAGTTGGGCGGCGAATGCAATGGTGCTTTCCGAAACGCGCTCGATCGACGTCAGACGGCCTTGGTGCATGCGAGCGCTCTTGCCCGTCGAGCTCGACGCGATCTGGATCACGCAGTCCGACTTCGGGCTCATCTGGCAGGTCAGGACTTTGCGCTGGGCCAGCTCTTCCGCGCTGATGGCTTCATCCGTGCAGTCACCCGTCGTGTATTCGCCGAATTCGCATACGGCCTTGCAGGTACCGCACACGCCGTCACGGCAATCGAGGGGAATATTGAGTTTGGCGCGAATCGCGGCGTCGGTAATGCGCTCGCCCTCTTCGCAGTCGATAAGCCGAGTTACGCCGTCTTCAAAATTGAGGGTGATCTGATAGACCATAGTGCGCTCCGTGTGCTGAACCGAACGGTCAGACTGTTTTTAGTAGACGCACTGTAGGGCCAAATTGTCACATGCTCAACGGACAGACCCTCTATTTAGCAGGACAAAACCTGCATCCAGGGAAAGGGGGAATGTAAGACGAAAAAGCCACCGAAAGGTGTAATGCAGTGTCCGCGCGAGGGGATTTTGAGCCACGGGCCGATTGAATTTTGAGCGGGGGTGGAGATGCGCTTCGTATAGAGCCGTGAAGCAGTGTAATTTTCTTGCGATTTTTCAGGAAGTTGCTGCAGCGCTATTCACTTGTTTCGGTCGCCGATCCCGTTGCCGCTGTAGCGCAAGATCACTCCGACAGCGGCCTTGACTCCGCTGCCGGGCATCTGTCGATATGAAGCCCGCAAGCGGCCCGTCGTCACGCTATGGAGCGGGCCGAATGGGCGTGTTCTGCCCTGCCGCGACCCACCACACTCCGTCCCGGCGCACCAGTACGTAAAGGGCCATCTCGGAGAACGACGCCGCGAGGTCATGGGACGGTTCCGCCACGTGTCCGTCCGGGCCGAGCGCTACGCGCCGAACTTGCGCGACCGCCACGTCCGGAGCCGGCGCAAGAACACCGACGATCTCGAAGCGGGAAGCATTGCCACCCTTTCCCGATCGCTTCAAGCGGGCATGGATCGGATGCAGTTCCGCGTAGCCACGAACAGATGCACCGAACGGGCTGCCCCAGATGATGTCCGCGGCAAAGTGGCGGTTCGACAGGTCCGCGTCATGCTGGTCCCAGCCGGCCTGGAGTTCCTCGACGAAGCGCGCGACCGCGTCGCTTGCCTGCCGTGTTGCGGATGCGTCGGCACTCAGTGCCGGCCGGTTCGGTTGATCGCCGGCAGTCGTCGCGTGGGAAGTCATGTTGCGTCTCCGTTCGTCAGGTTCCTCAATAGAGGTGACAGAGGGTCGATGGGAATGTTCCAGCTCGCACACTGCAACGGACGCCTGATCGGTTGGACTCTCTTGTAGTCGACAGGCGTCTCGCGTCTCGAGGTCTGCTTTTTGCTGTTCAATCTCCAAGGTCGGGAATCGCCCGTTTTCGATTTGAACAAGGAGATAGGGTCATGAGGGCCGGGTCCGGGCGGCCCATATCATCTGCGCCACGGGCGGTCTACTACGCCCTCGCATCGAATATCGCCGTCGCCGTGTGCAAGTTCGCCGTCGCGTTCTACACCAACTCGGGGGCCGCACTCGCCGAAGCCGTACACTCCAGCGCCGACTGTCTGAACCAGGTTGCGCTGCTCGTCGGTCACCGCGCCGCGCGAGCCGAGCCCGACGAGCAACATCCGCTCGGCTTCGGACGCGCGACCTATGTCTATGCAATGCTGGTGGCGATGCAGCTTTTCATCTTTGGCGGCGTTGTGTCGATGGTGATCGGCGGCTTTCGAGCAATCCATCACTCACGGCTCGAACAGCCCTTGCTCGCGATCGGCGTGTTGTGCGTGTCCGGCGTGATCGAGGCAGTGGCTCTCCGAGCCTCCATTCGCACGATCGAGCCCCGGCATCGCGCCGGCGGGCTACTGAACTGGTTCAAGGAAAGCGGCAGGCCGTCCGTGATGCTCGCGGTCAGCGAGGATGCCGCCGCGGTAACGGGCGTGCTCGTCTCCCTGATCGCGATCGGCATTACGGTTCTCACCGGCAATCCGCTTTACGATGCGCTCGGCAGTGTCGGCGTCGGCATCGTGCTGATGGCCACGGCGTTGTTCTCGATGCGCGAGATCCAATCGCTTCTCGTGGGTGAATCGGCGCACCAGCGCATACGCCAGGAGATGCGCGCGTGGCTCAGCGAGCGCCGCGAAGTCCGTCGCATCGTCAGTCTGATCGCCTTGAAGTGGTCGGAGGATCTGGTGATTGCGATTCAGGCCGAACTCGAACCGCACGACAATGCAAACGAGATGGTGCGCACGATCGACCGCATCGAGCACGAATTGAAGGAGCGCTTTCCAACCGCTCGATGGATATTCTTCGAGCCCGAATTGCGAGAACATGGCCGAGCCCCGCTCTAGCAACGATGCACAGCACCGGCGACACGTGGCGCGCCGCTTGCTTGACATGTAGATGCGGGCGAGATGGGGATGGTTTGTTCCCCAATGAACGGCTCGGTCAGGCCGACCCGGGATACGGCTGAGGGTGGCAATGGATAGCTTGCAGTGTGAGTACGACGATTGCGTGGTGCTGGTTCGCGCACTTCGGAACTGGATTGACCGCCACTGGCCTATCGACCGCGCGCGCGTCAAGGCCGAGATCGGGCAGCTCATCGACATGGTGGAACGGGCTGGACCGCGCGACGCAATGTTTCACGGTCGTCTCGATGCGGCGCGCTCGCTGATCGTGCTCGGGCGATTGACGGACGCGCTGGACTGTGTCGATACGCTACTGCCGGTCGTGCAACAAGGCGAGTGCAGCCCCAGGCGTTGGCCGATTGCCGCCCGACGCTGGAGACCGTAAAACTCGCGAAGGTTTGATCGAACTGATCGTGCCTCTCCGAATGGCTCAGGCCGGATAGCCTACCGGGATCAGATAGAGGACGGTCTCACCGTGAGGCAGCCCGAGCTTGCGCGCCGCCGGAGCCCCGTCGACGGCGCCCACGGGCACGGCGACGAGTCCCAGCGTGACGATCTGCAGCAGCATGTTCTGGGTCGAATGCCCGACCTCGAGATCGGCATACAGATTGGCTCTCCCGCCATATCTCGCGGTGAGCCTGCTGGGGTCGGCGGCCACCACGAGCAAGGCCGGGGCCGCCTCGACCGACGCCTGGTTGACCGCAAGCGCTCGCAGTGCGGGGCGCAGGTCGTGGCTGGCGCGCTTCTCGGCCCGATGGCCTTCCGGCAGATAGTGCATCACCTCCGTGGCGGTCACCACGTAAAGTTCGAGCGCATACAAAGCGCCGGCCGCCGGAGCCGCGCGCTTACCGTCCGAGCTCGTGATGCCCTGCCCCGCCCACATCAATTGGCCGATGACTTCGACGGGCAGCGGCTTCGACGCGAATCGGCGCACGGACCTGCGCTTCGCGATGGCTTCCTCGAGGGACACCGTGCCTGTGAGGTTGGGCTTGGGCAACTCGATCTGATCGGTGAATTTCGCCTGGGCGCCCTGCGCCAGGCTGGTAGAACCCTCGGCGAGCGCGCCTGCGGCCAGAGCAACCAACAGTTCACGGCGTTTCATCGGGCACCTCCGTCAGCAAAAAAGCAGGCTGGCTGGCAGAGCCTGCAGCCTGCGCGAATCTCAGTGCTGCGCGTTGGCGAACACGGCTAGGCCACGGAACCCGCGACCGGTGTACGCCGCACTTCCGACAGATAGATCAAGATCAGCGAAACCCAGACGATCCCGTACAGGAACATGAAGCAGATGGAACGCACCCTGAAAAAATCCAGCAGGATGCCGAAGATAATCGGCAGCAGGAATCCGCCAAGGCCCCCTGCAAGCCCGACGATCCCGGCCATATCGGGCCGGGTGCGCGGATAGTCCGTCTGCTGCGTTTCCCACGTGACGATGCCGCCCTTCACATAGATCTTCCATGAGCAGGACCCCGTGCAGTTCACTCCATCAGTGGAACGAACTATCTTGTCGTGCTGCTGCCAGCGTTTGCGGTAAGCGTCCTCCCATTGCCGGTCTTCATCTGTGACAGCACCGTGACCATCCGAAAACTGCGGACGGGGGGCCGTAAAGTAACGTAACCTGTCCAGCAAATGGCTCATGTGCGTCCTGCCTCTATCGGATTAGGTCGGCGCGAGGTCGCGAAAGGGATTTGAAACGGACAAACTGCGGATGACGTCCGCTTCGTGCATGGAGGGCTGCCTTGATGCCCGGCACGGACGCACCTTAGCGCGCAACGTCTTTGTCTATGGTGACATGCATCAAGTCTCCCTCAATCGGACTTTGGTCCTACAAACGCCGCCCGTGCGGTGGTGTAGGTTTGTCATGCGCAACCGACAGGAGGCCAATCATGTGCCGCTGGCTCGCTTATACCGGCAATCCGCTTCAGCTCGAAACCGTGCTGTTCAACGCCCGGCATTCGCTGATCGATCAGAGCATGCATTCGCGGCTCGGCGCCACCACCACCAATGGCGACGGCTTCGGGATCGGCTGGTATGGCCATCCCACCGACATTCCGTTTCGCTACCGCTGCATTCAGCCCGCATGGAGCGATCGCAATCTACGCGAGGCCGCCCGGGCGATCCATTCGCCGCTATTCGTTGCTCATATACGCGCGGCGACCGACACGCCGTCGCAGGAAACCAACTGTCATCCGTTTCGCCACGGCCGCTGGCTGTTCGCGCACAACGGGCTGGTGCGCAACTACCCGAAGGTCCGCCGCGATCTGATGGTGCAGATCGACCCCGATCTGTTCCCGTCCATCGAGGGCTCGACCGATTCCGAGGTGCTGTTTTTTCTGGCGCTGACTTTCGGGCTGGAGCTCACGCCCGTCACCGCGCTCGAGCGGATGGTCGGCTTCGTCGAAGCCACCGGCCGCCGGCATGGCGTCGATGAACCGCTGAACATGACCGTGTGCGCGACCGACGGCGAGCAGATCATCGCGGTCCGTTATTCGAGCGAAGGCCAGTCGCGCTCGCTGTTTCACAGCACGTCGTTCCGCCATCTGCGCGAGTTGTATCCCGACGACGAGCGCATCAGGACGGCCGGCGAGAATGCGTTCCTCGTGCTGTCCGAGCCGCTCTCGGACTTGCCGGGCATCTGGGAGGAAATTCCCGAGAGCACGGCGGTGGTCGCACGCGGCGGCGAGATCGAGCAGTATGCGTTCAAGCCGCGAATGGACTGAGCCGCGCCTGGAATTTTGCGCCCTGCCGCCCTATGCTGCGGGAATGAGCAAGGTCTACGGCACAAAACGTGCGTACCGGCTCGGGAGAAACGCGGCGTGTCATCTTCGAATCCGGGACCGACGGCAGAAGACAAGCTCGCCTTCTGCGTTGCCTGCACCGCACTGGACCAGGCAACTCGCGTTCTGCAACAGCTGAGAAGTAACCCGGCAACATCGCTGAATGCGCTGTCGAAAGCGCAGCGCCACTACGAAATGACCCGGGTGCAATGGCAGCGCTGTCAGTGGCAACTGCGGGCCGCGACGGCCCACGCAGTGAAAAGACCATCACAATGCATCGGCGCGGTCGTCATCGTTGGAGACGACAAGGCGGTCCGGGATTCTCTGCGGGTTCTGCTCAATGTAAAGGGATATGGGCGCTCCAAAGCGCTCGGTTTCGACCATTGGCATGAAATATGGCTAGAGCCGTCGCGCCAATTGATCATCCTCGACGTTCCCGTCAATTCGATTACGACAGCGTTGTGGTTCGCGGAGAGCTTCGATACGAGCATCGATAAGCCGCACATCATTGCGGTGGCGCGGCCGGAAGACGCGGCCAGTTTCGCTGGCAAGGTCGATGCCGTCGTTGCCAAGCCCATCGTGCTCGAAGAACTGCTTTACGCAATCGACTTGATCCAGTTGCAGACGAAGGCTCCAGCGCATCATGGGTGACCGTATCCGTCGGCACGGCCCCAGGTTCATTCCTACCCTATAGAAGCTCGCATTCCGCGCACTTTCACCGAAGCCGCGCTTCGCATCTGCTCGACGAAGCCGCGCAACGCCGCCCCGAACACCCCGGGCCCGCAATTTGCTAAATGTGGCGGCGAGGTGACATATATGAACGACGATAAATTGATCGAGCCGGAATCCGCCGTACGCGATCCCGTCGAGCGATCCTGGATCAGACGCCTGGGCCCCGGCCTGATCACGGGCGCGGCCGACGACGATCCATCCGGCATCGGCACTTATTCGCAGGCCGGCGCGCAGTTCGGGTTCAACCTTCTGTGGGTGATCCTGATCACGTATCCGTTGATGACCGCAATCCAGCTGGTGAGCGCGCAGATTGGCCGGGTGACCGGCAAGGGCCTCGCGTCGAACATCCGCGCGCATTATCCGGCGTGGCTGCTGTACGGCGCGGTTGCCCTGCTCGTCGTGGCAAACGTGATCAACATCGCCGCAGACCTATCGGCGATGGGCGCCGCGGCCGGACTGCTGCTGCCAGGTCCGCAGCACCTTTATGTCGTCGGCCTCGGGACGTTCTCGGTCATCCTGCAGATTTTTGTCCCATACGATAGCTATGCGCGGATTCTGAAGTGGACCGCCGTATCGCTTCTTGCGTACGTCGCGGTCGCTCTCATCGTGCCGATCCCTTGGGGCGAAGTCGCGCGCGCGATTGTGTTGCCGCGCATCTCGCTGACGTCGGACTATCTGACCATGATCGTCGCGGTGCTGGGTACGACGATCAGTCCGTATCTATTCTTCTGGCAGGCGTCGCAGGAAGTCGAAGAAATGCGCTCGGCACCTGAACAGGCGCCGCTGCGCCGCGTGCCGCACCAGGCGCCGGCGCAGTTGCGAAGAATCCGCTTCGACACGTGGGTCGGCATGGGGGTGTCGAACTTCGTTGCATTTTTCATCATGTTGACTGCGGCGGCTACGCTGCATCTGCACCACATCGAAGTAAAAACCTCGGCCGATGCCGCGCGAGCGCTCGAGCCGTTTGCCGGGCGTTTTGCTTACGTACTGTTTGCGCTCGGCATCATCGGCACCGGCCTGCTCGCACTGCCGGTTCTCGCCGGCTCGGCCGCCTACGCCGCCGCGGGCAGCTTTCGCTGGCGCAGCAGTCTGGCGTTGCATCTGACGCTCGCGCGCGAATTTTATGCGGTGATCGCACTGGCCATCGTCGGCGGTGTGGCTATCACCTTCATGCATTTCGACCCGATCCGCGCGCTGTACTGGAGCGCGGTGATCAATGGCGTTACCGCGGTGCCGATCATGGTCGTCATGATGCTGATCGCGCGAAGTCGGCGGGTCATGGGACAGTTCGCCGTCAAGGGCGTGCTGGCGTGGGGAGGATGGCTCGCAACGCTCGCGATGGCGCTGGCGGCGGTTGGCGTGTTCGTGCCGTCGTAACCAGACGCGTGTTCACCACGAACCCGGCTTTCGTACGGGAAAACCATGCTTAGCAATTCGCGCCATACGGGTTGCGCAACGGCAACCGCATCTGAACTTCCTGGTTATACGTTCGTCTGAACGGTGCATCTGGCCATCGACAGTGCCGTCACATGCTGACGGTTTGCCGACAACCGCGTGGCCGCTCCCGTTCCACGACCAAGGAGGATTGCACATGCCGAAGAAGCGTTCAGACGAATCGTCACCCTCACGCGGCAACCGCAGCGGCAGGATTCTCGCCGCGCCGGTTTTCTCGCAGCCGCAGCCCACGCCGGACCCGCAAACTTTCGTGGTCAGGCATGCATCCGATACCGCGGCCTACAAGGTCATCGACGAACTGAACCGCGAGCACAAGCTGAAGGCGCTGCCGTTTCCGCCGCCGCGCGGCGGCACCGAGCCCCGGCTGACGTTTGCGGAGGTGGTGAACAACAACCAGCAGCTCATCGATACGATTAGCCAGAGTGGACAGATCGTCTTTCACGCCACCGGCGATTGCGGCAGTACGAAGGGTCCGGCCACCCAGAACGAAGTCGCGGACAAGATGGTCAGCGACTTCGACGAAACCGATCCCGCCGAGGTGCCGCAATTCAACTTTCTGCTGGGCGACATCGTCTACAGCTTTGGCGAGGCGCAGTACTACTACGATCAGTTCTATGAGCCGTACCGCAACTACCATGCGCCGATTCTCGCCGCTGCCGGCAACCACGACGGAATGGTTTCGCCGTTGAAGCATGAGAAAAGCCTGCAGGCGTTTCTGAGGAACTTCTGCTCCGACTGCTTCCAAGTCTCTCCCGACGCGGGCCACCTTTCACGGACCGCGCAAATTCAGCCAGGCGTTTTCTTCACTTTCGAGGCGCCGTTCGTGCGCATCATCGCGTTGTACAGCAATACGCTCGAGGACCCCGGTGTGATCGCGGACCGTGACATCGGCAACAGTCAGCTGAAGTTCCTGAAAGCGGCGTTATTGCGGGTGAAGAAAGAGAACTATCGAGGCGCGCTGCTGTTCGCGCATCACCATCCGCCGTATGTGGCGCGCGGGCGTCACGGCTGGAGCGTGGAAATGCAACAGCAGATCGACACGGTTTGCGATGAGGTCGGGATCTGGCCGCATGCGGACCTCGCGGGACACGCGCACAACTATCAGCGCTTTACGCGAACCCGTTCCGATGGCACCCACATCCCTTACATCGTTTGTGGCAACGGCGGTCACGCGGTGCAGCAGCTCACCACCAACGGACAGCCGCCCCTTCGCGCGCCGCAGCTGATCCAGGCCGCGTCGAAAGACACCGATGCGGTCGTCCTTGAAAGCTACGACGACCGCAACTTCGGCTATTTACGGCTCGTCGCCAACGCGAAGCAGTTGCGCATCGAATACCATCCCGCGGTCGACGGCCCCAACACGAAAACCCCCGACGATCAGGTGACCATCGATCTGGCCACCCGGCAGGTCGCGCACTATGTCGCTCGCGACTCGGGCATACCCGCTCTTGCGGAGCGCATTCGTCAATTCGCGCGGGTCCAGCCTCGCGAAGACTGACAGGTGCGCAACTCGCCTCGATCCGATGCGATCCGCGGCTCCCGCTGGTTTTCCCGCATTAAAGATCCGACTACCGGGTTGAGCGACGGCTCGAACGCTGCGAGCCGCCTCACTTTTACGATTACGGTAGATCTTCGCGAATCTTGTGCTCGGAGATTTCGAGCTGGAGTGCCATCTGCCCACGGCGCTGGCGTCGAACCAATTCGTGCTGCATTTCCAGGGTATTCACGAGCCAGCCTCTCTGGCGGTGAAAGGCGTCGAAGCACTGGTTCGATGGAACCATCCAGCGCGAGGTCCGGTGGGTCCGGCAGCTTCATCCCGATCCTGGAGGAAAGCGGGTTCATCGTCGAAGTCGGCGCATGGGTCATGGACGCGGCCCTTGCTCAACTGGCCGTCTGGCAGGCCGCCGGCAAAAAAGAGCTGTCGATGTCGGTGAACGTGTCCGCGCGTCAGCTGCGGGATGACTCGCTGGTCGCGATAGTCGACCAGGCGCTGCGAAAACGCCGGGTGCCGCCGCACTGCCTGCAGATCGAACTGACCGAAAGCGCGTTGATGGAAAACCCCTCACTCGCGCAGGCAACGTTGATGGCGCTCAAGCGCCTGGGCGTGCGCATCGCCATCGACGACTTCGGAACCGGATACTCGAGCCTGCGCTATCTGGCCGATTTTTCGCCGGACATCGTCAAGATCGACCGCTCGTTCACGGCCAGGCTGGGTCGCGACTCGGCGGCCGCGTCGATCGTCCGGGGCAGCATTCAGATGTCGCACGAACTCGGCATCAAAGTGACGGCCGAAGGCGTCGAAACGAATCAACAGTGGCATGCGCTGCGCGACGCAGGCTGCGACTTCGTGCAAGGGTTCTTTTTGACGAAGCCGATGAAGGCGGAGAATCTGGTTCAGCGCGAATACTCTGTGCCCTCATCAGCAGCAGCCGGGGCAACTAGCTTCTGCTCCCATTGAGAAACAGATCCGCGACGACCGAGCGCAGCCAGCGATTGCCGGCTTCGTGATGGTATTTCGCGTGCCAGTGCTGGCGCACCGCGAATTTGTCCACCGGGAAAGGACACGAATGGACCACGACATCATTCGCCCGCGCCAGCGTCTCGCCAATGTGGCGGGGCAAGGTAGCAATCAGATCGGTCGACTTGATGATCGATCCTAGTCCGAGGAAGCCGGGCAATTCGAGCACGACGTCGCGTTCGATGTTCTCGCGCAATAACGCCTGTTCGAGCAGTTGCCCGCCCGTGCCAGCCGCAATGACGACATGCCCCTCGCTGCGGTATTGCTTCAGACTCAGCCGCGCACGCACGCGAGGATGATTGCGGTTGGCAAGGCATACCCAGTCCTGCATATAAAGCTGTTGCTGGTACATACCGCCCCCCAGCCAGGGCACGTGCCCGATCGCAAGATCCGCCTCGCCGGATTCGAGCGCCCGCTCCGTATTGCCGTCGATCCTTGCCGCTTCGAGCCGAACGCCTGGCGCCTGCGCCCGCAAATGCGCCAACATTCGCGGCAGCAGCGTAATGTGGCTCGCGTCCGTCATGCAGATTCGAAACCGTCGTTTGGCCGTGGCGGGATCGAACGATATCTCCCACGCAGCGAACCGGCGCAGCGACTCGAGAATTTCCCTGCACGGTCCGATCAACGCGTCAGCCTGCGGAGTGGGCGTCATACCGCCCGGCGTGCGAACGAATAACGGGTCCTGCAAATGCTCGCGCAAGCGACCCAACCAGATGCTGACCGTCGGCTGACTTTGCCCGAGTTGCTCAGCGGCGCGCGTGACACTTCGCACATCGTAAAGCAGGTCGAAAAGCTGAAGCAGCTTGAGGTCCGGAAGCTCAGTGGTACTCATGGCGGTATTGTCATTTGCAATATCGCCATTGTATCCATTGCGCTATGCCCATGAACGAGCCTCCGTAACCTGGGCCTCCTCGCCCCACCGCATGCGTCAAATGAGCGGAACGCTCAGCCGGTCGATGATCGCTTGCGTCTGCGGTCGAACGCCGCGCCACCACTCGAACGCTTCGGCAGCCTGCTCGACGAGCATGCCGACGCCGTCGGCGATGCCCTGCACGCCCGCATTTCGCGCGAGCCGCAGGAACGGGGTGAGCCCCTTTCCATACGCGAGTTCGTACGCGGTTCCTGCTCGGCTGAACACGTCCGGTGGAACCGCAGGCAACTGACCGGTCAGGCTCGCCGATGTCGCGTTCACGACGAGGTCGAACTGCCCCATCCCGTCGAGTTCCCGGTAGCCGCATGCGATCAATGGGCGGCTGCTCGCGACTTGCGCGACCAACGCCTCGGCCTTGCGCACATCCCGATTCACGACGACCAGTTGCGCCGGACGCGCCGCGATGAACGGCAGCAACGCGCCACGCACCGCTCCGCCCGCACCCAGCACGAGCACGCGCTTGCCCGCCATCGGCTGAGCGAGGTTCACTTCGATATCGCGCACGAGACCGACGCCGTCGAAGTTCTCGGCAACGATCCGGCCGTTTTCGAACTTCAGCGCGTTCACGGCGCCGGCGAGCGTGGCCCGTTCGCTGCGCTCGTCGGCAATCGCGAACGCCTGCAGTTTGAACGGCGCGGTGACGTTCATGCCTCTGCCGCCCGCGGCGATGAACGTCTTGACGGTCTCGGCGAAAGCGTCGGCGGGCTCGATCGGACCTTCGATCGCCGAGTAGCTGATGTCCTGTCCGGTCGCCTGCGCAAACAGACCGTGAATCAGCGGAGATTTCGTGTGGCCGATCGGATTGCCGATCACCGCGTATTGGTCGCTCATCACGCACTCCCCTTCGAAAACAGCACGCCCTGGGTCTGCATCGCGTCGATTTCTGCGGCGCTGAAGCCCAACGACTGCGCGACTTCCGCGTTGTGCTGACCGAGATCCGGGCCGACTTCGCGGATCGACGTGTCGCAGTCAGAGAAGCGGAACGGCAGGTTAGGCAGGCGCAGCTTTCCGAAGCGCGGATGGTCCTGCTCGATCACCATGCCACGCGCGACGATCTGCGGATCGTTGACCACTTCATCGATGCGCTGCACTTTTGCGCAAGGCACGTCGACGCCATCGAGCAGCGCCAGCACGCCGGCGACCGGCCGCGCCGCAACCCACGGCTTCACGACCGCGAGGATTTCGGTGCGATGCGAGTTGCGTCCGTTCAGGCTGTGGAACCTCGCATCGGTGCCGAAGCCGGCCGGCCCGCCGTGCTGTTCGACGAGCGAAGCAAACCGCTTCCACGCATCGTCGACCTGCGCGGCGATCACGAGATCGCCGTCGGCCGCGCGGAACACGCCGTACAGCGTCGACGTCGGCATGTCGTGCCCCGTCTGCTCGGGCAGCACGCCTTGCATCGTGTAGCACTGCACCGCGTATTCGTGCATCGACACCAGCGTGTCGTACAACGCCATGTCGATATGCTGGCCGCGACCGCTCTTCACGCGGCCGAGCAAGGCGGCGTTGATCGCGGCGACCGCGTGAATGCCCGTGTACATATCGCCGAGCGAAATGCGCATCAGCGGCGGCGGTTCGCCGGGATTGCCGACCATCTGCATGATGCCGCTCTTCGCCTCGGCGATCAGACCGAAGCCCGCGCGATGCGCGTCGGGCCCGGTGTGACCGTACGCCGAAATCGAGCAGTACACGAGACCCGGATTGCGTTCGGACAACGCGGCATAGCCGAGGCCCAGCTTGTCGAGCGCACCCGGCCGATAGTTTTCGATGAACACATCGGCCGAATCGCACAGACGCCGCATGAACTCCTTGCCGCGCGGGTCTTTCATGTCGACGCTGACGCCGCGCTTGCCCATGTTCAATTGCAGGAAGTAGGCGCTTTGCTGGTCGTCGAGGATGGTCGCGTGCTGCCGGCCGGCATCGCCGCTCCCGGGACGCTCCACCTTGATCACTTCGGCGCCGAGCGCCGCGAGGCAGCGGCCCACGTACGGACCGGCAAGAAAGTGGCTGTAGTCGACGACGCGAATACCTTCGAGGGGGCGGGCTTGCATCAGTTCGCTCCCGGACGGCGCGGCACCATCAGCCGATGTTCGCCGCGCTGGACGACCTGACCGTCCTGATTGATCAGTTCGGACGGCAGCACGACGATGCCCCAGTCCGGACGGCTGTTGCTCGCGCGCATGTTGCCGACGCGGAACTTGACGTGAAGCACGTCGTTGACCTTGATCGGCAACAGGAAATCCCACGTCCAGCCGAGCGACATGCCTGGCAGGAAGCGATAGTCGCTCTGCGTCTTCAGGCCATCCGCGATCGACAGGCCGAACAGCCCGTGCGCGACGATCGAACCGAAGTGGCTCGCGTTCGCATATTCCTCGTCGACGTGCACGGGCGTGCGATCGCCGGTCAGATCCGCGTAAGCGAGAATGCGTTCTTTGGTGACGGTATAGGTCGGGCTCACGCACTCGTCGCCTTCGTTCGCGTCGTCCCAGTACTTTTCGATGATCGTGCTCATGCTTTACGCCTCCGCGCGTGGATTGATCGCCAGCGCCTGCGCAACGCACGTGGCGGGTTTGGCCTGAATCAGTTCGACCGCGAGTCCATCCGGCAGGCGCAGCCAGTTGCGCCCTTGCGGCATTTCACTGACGCCGAACGCTTGCGCCGCGGCGAGCGAAGCCTCGAGGTCCTCGCACATCACGCCGAGATGCGCGAGCCGGCCCTCGGGACCGTCGTAGCGCGGATCACTGATGAACTGCAGTCCACCGAGCGTCCAGTACTGACGCGGCTCGTCGCGCGTGCCATCCACCTCGCGCATGGTCATGCCGAAGACTTGTTCGAAGAAGCGGATATGCCAGTGGATGTCCGTCACCCAGATGGCCACGTGCTCCAGATAGGCTTTCGCGCCGCTCATGCCGTCGCTCCTTCTCGCTGACGGTCGGTCATCGCGCGCTCGATGCCCTTGATGCACGCGACGAGCGTCGAATTGACCGGCGTCGGCACGCCGAGCCGCTCGCCCCACCGCACGACCGCACCGTTGATGAAGTCGATTTCCGTGACCGAGCCTTTTTCGAGGCTCTGCAGCATCGAGGTCTTGAACGCGGGCGAGAGACCTTCGGCCGCGAGCGTCCAGGCTTGTTCCGCTTTCGTGATCGAAAGACGGACGCCGGCGGCCTTCGCGGCTGCCATCGCTTCTTCGATCGCCGCCAACGCGGAGGCTTTCAGAACGGGCTCCTCGTACAGTTGCCCATACGTCAGACCGGTGATGCCGGTGATCGCGCCCGTCGCGACGTTGATCAGCAACTTGTCCCACATGGTGCCGAGGATGTTGTCGCTGATCGTGGTCGTCAGCCCCGCACTGTTGAACGCGTCGGCGATGGCGCGGACCCGGTCGGTGACCCGACCATCGAGCTCGCCGACGATGGTCAGCTTTCCGTTCACGCCCGACTGGATGTGCCCGGGCGCCTTCAGCACGCCGCCCACATAGGTCTTGCCCGCCAGCACGCGCTCCCGGCCGACGATTTCGCCGAGCACGTCTTCATGGCCGAGGCCGTTTTGCAGCGACAACACGAGCGTGTCGGGTCCGACGAGATCGAGCGCGCCGCGCATTGCCGAATCGGTGTGGAAGGACTTGACCAGCACGATGACGAGGTCCACCGGCCCGACTTCGGCGGGGTTCATCGTCGCGCGGACTTTTACGCGGCGTGAGCCGTTGGCATCGTCGACTAGCAGGCCGTCTCGGCGCATGGCCTCGACGTGCGCCGCGAAGCGGTCGACCAGCCACGTCTGATGGCCGCCTTCAGTCAGCGCGGAGCCGATCGCGCAACCCAACGCGCCGGCTCCCAGGAATGCGATCTTCATAGATGTCTCCGTGATTTAGGGACGAAGATACGATTCCTATCTCATGCTGGCAATGCAATGAACGCAATAGGATCATTGAAAATTTTAATGTTATGGTACGCCAGCGGGGGTGGATCAACGTTCCAGTCTTTCCCCTCAATGCGTGCGCACCGTCTGACCGCTCTGTCCCGCGTTCATCGCCGCGGCTCTATCCGCTCGATGCATCGCGGCCACCTTCGCTTCCGCGGCCTGAATATCGGCGGGATACGAACCATCATCGCCCATCGACGGGTTGTATCCCGCCGCTTCCAGCTCCTCGAGTTCGTGCATGACCTCCGCGCGCGTGAGTTGATGAGGCTCGGGCTCCGATACAGTTTGCGCCTCCGCGCTTGTGCAGCCCGCCATCAACATCACACCGGCGAACACGCAGCTCAGTAGCGAGCAAACCGCGTATTGATTCAACGATTCCGATTTCATGATGTACTCCTTTTGACCTGAGGATGTATTCGCGCATCCGTATTCACTTCGGACCGTCTCGTCAGATCGTGAGTGTTACGCGATGCACATCCGGTAGACGGAGTTTTCTCGTTGGATATTCCCGGTATTTTCGTCAAGGAGCATCGTGATTAGCCAAATACTTCCGGATGTCTAGATGGAACTACCACGCAATTTCCGACGCTCGATCCCATTGCGCAATTGACCTGCGACGAACGCGCCGACGATCAGAGACAGATACAAGGCCACGAGATCGTGACGCCATGTGTTCAATGCAAGCTGATGCGCAATCAGTTTTGGATCGGGAGTTGGAAGGACTGCCCGCTTCGCTTCGACGGCTCGCATCATCCTGACAAAGCCTGCCGCGGACAACAATGGCAGCACGATGACCCATGTCAACAGCACGGGCTTCATGCGAAGCGCCCATCGCATGTGACGCAAGCGAAACCATAGTCCGAGGCATCCGTGTATCCATCCGGGCGCGAGCAGCGCAAGCTGCAAACCCTGCGTACCGGTCGTCAGCAACTGGATCACGACACGCTCGTAGTCCGGTTCGAAGCCATAGAGTGTGGACGCGAGCCGGGTCGTCACCGCATGACGGATCAGCAGCAGCGGCAGACTGAGTCCTGCCCACAGACGCACCCACTCCGCCGGAGGCAACGCCCAGTGACGGCGCGCATAAATCGTTCGCATCGCCAGCACGAAATGCAGCGCAGCCGCTCCGTATAACGCGATCGTTCCAGGCGCGCTGCGCCAGAGCCGCAGCGCCAGAACCAGACCGCGTCCGGCGAGTTCGAGCGACCAGATTCCGAGTGCGTGATTGAGCAGATGGAGAAAGAGATAGACCAGCAACACCACGCCGGAGCCGAGTTGCAATCGCCGCAGAGCGGCTTGCATCCGCAACGTCATGCGAACGTCCCGTTGATGTCGTATGTCACGTGCGGGGCAAACGCCGCCTCGTCGATCAGGTTCATTTGATCACCCATCCGATGTCAGTCTTACCTGCAAGACCATCGAGATGCGGTGCTTATTCCCGGTTCGATTCGCCGCATCATCGCCCCATCACGCGTTGCGCGCGACATCGCCCGACACCGCATACCCGACCTGCATGCCGTGAAGGTGGTGCCGGGGAGGCTTGCAGGCCTCTGCGGCGGCGGCCTGAAAGCCAGTCAAAGCGTCGCCGTCACCCCACCATCGACATAAAGAACATGACCGTTGACGAAGTCAGACGCGCCGCTCGCGAGGAAGATCGCCGCGCCGACCAGATCCTGCACATCCCCCCAACGTCGCGAAGGCGTGCGATTGACCAGCCAGTTGCTGAACGCTTCATCGTTGACGAGCGCGTCGGTCAGTTCCGTCCTGATGTAGCCGGGGCCGAGGCCATTGACCTGAATGCCATACTGGCCCCAATCGATCGCCATGCCTTTCGTCAACATTTTCACGGCGCCTTTGCTCGCGGTATAGGCGGCGATATTGGGCCGGCCGAGTTCGCTTTGCACCGAGCAGATGTTGACGATCTTGCCGCGCTTGCGCGCGATCATGTGGCGCGCGACCGCCTGCCCGACCAGAAACACGCTATCCACATTGGTCTTCATCAGCTGTTCCCATTGCGCGTGGGAGAACTGCTCGAGCGGCGCGCGCCGCTGCATGCCGGCGTTGTTCACGAGAATATCGATCGCGCCGATCTCGCTTTCGATCTGCGCCACCGCCGCTTCCACCGCCTCCGGAGCCGTCACGTCGAAACATCGCCCATGCACGGTCGCGCCTGCGTCGCGCAGGCGGCTGACCGCTTCCGCCAGCCTCGCTTCATTGCGGCCGTTCAGCACGACTTCCGCACCAGCTCCTGCCAGCCCTTGTGCCAACGCATAACCGATACCGGTACTCGATCCGGTAACGAGCGCGCGACGCCCGCTCAGGTCGAACATCTGCAGACTGTGGTTCAACTTCATCCCCCTTTTGAATTCGATGTAGCAGCGTTCGATTCGTGAAGCTAACCCGATGAATCGAGATCGTGCCGGAACCGGCGGCGCTGCGCGGCGTCGCTGATGCAAGCTTCTACCCGTTGAACGAACTCGTCGAAACTTGCGGCATGCCGCGCCTCGCGACTGGCAATCATCTTCGCGATCGGCCCCACATAGACGGCCAGCTTAACGGCGACGGCATCGATGCTGGCCTGATCGATCGCACTGCCCGGTGACGTGCCTGCGGCGCTCGCGGGCGATCCAGCCGATACCTTCGCCGCAGCCGCAGCCACCGCGACGCCTGAGCCCGGCGATGACGACGCGACCATCGACATATCGGGCGAGCCCGCCGTCAGCCGCGCGAAGGCCTGCTCGAATTCGAGCCGCGCCGTGTCGGGCAACACCGCCGCCAGTTGCGCGCCGAGCGCTGGCAGGTCGTTCGCCTGGGTGGCCGCGCGTCGCACCAGCAGGCTCGCGAGCGGGCCCATGTGGATCGCGAGTTGGCGTTCGATGCGCGCGAGCGTCTCAGGGGGCCAGTTGCGCGGCACCGAAGGCACAGGCATCGGCGGGTTGCCGCCGCCCGTCGCATGCGCTGGCAAGGCTGCGGACGCGGACCAATACGCGGAGGGCGTCACGATAGTCCGGTCATCGTCGGCCGCGGCGGGTGAATCAGCCAACGACCTCAAGCTCGCGAGCCATTCCGCGGCCGAACCGAAGCGGTCTTCTGGCCGCCTCGCAAGTGCCTTGACGAGCATCGCGTCGATCGCCGGCGGCAACGCGGAGACGATTTCCGACGGCCGGGCCGGCGCATCTTTGAGGATCTTCTGCCTGATCGTAGCCGGCGAGCCGACGAACGGCTGACGGCCGGTCAGCATCCGGTACAGCACGACGCCGGCCGAGAACAGGTCCGCGCGGGCATCGACCGATTCGCCCTCGAACTGCTCGGGCGACATATAGCTTGGCGTGCCGATCATCCATCCGGACGAGGTTGCGGATGAGCCGATGCGCGCGACGCCAAAATCGGCGACTTTCAGCAGCCCCGCCGCCGTGACGAGCAGATTCGCGGGCTTGATGTCGCGATGCACGACACCCGCCTCATGCGCATACGCAAGCGCGGCGAGCAGTTGCGCAAGCCAGTGAAAAGCGTCCGACAGCGGCAGCGGGTGGCCCGGTACCAGCAAGGTATCGAGGCCATGTCCGGCGACGTACTCCATCACGATGTAGGCCGTATCGCCGTCTTCGCCGAAATCGTGGACCGTGACGATGTTCGGGTGCGCGAGCCGACCGGCCGCGCGCGCCTCGTTTCGAAAACGCAGCAGCATGTCGCCGCTACTGTCCTCGCTGGCGAGCAGTTCGCGGCGCACGGTTTTCAGCGCCACGGGTCTTTCGAGGTGCGGATCGAACGCAAGATACACGACGCCCATCGCTCCCGTGCCCAGCACGCGGTCGATCCGGTACTTGCCAATCCGAGTAGGCGTTGCTTCGTTGCTCATGCGGGTTCCGGTCGAGAAGCGCCTGGCCGATCACGCCAGCTTACGCCCCCAGCATCCGCAGCGCTTCGACGAGACTCGTTTTCATGCGGTTGAACGACACGGCGAGCGAGGCGATTTCGTCGCCGCCGCGCGTCGAAAACGATGCGGTGTCGAGCTTGCCGAGGCTCACTTCATCGGCCGCGCGCGACAAAGCCTTGAGCCGCTTCGTCACGAGGAAATGCACCATCAGGTTCAGCGCGATCAGCACGCACCCGAACACCGCGGCGAACGACAGCATGAACGTGCGCCACACGCTGTGCGCCTGTCCCAGCGGCAGCGACATCGGCACGGACACGACCTGCGCGCCGATCGTTTCATGCAGAGGCCAGTTGAAGCCGTTGGCCGGTCCGTACTTGTCGATCATCGTGCGCGGCGCCGCACCAGGCGTGCTGTGGCATTCGAGGCAGGCGGTCGAGTCGATGCGGGTGGGCCGCGCGATGTAGAGACTCGGGCCCGACGGCGTCGCGCGTTCGCCAATCAGCTCGGGCAACTCGGGATGGTCATGCAGGCGCCGGATCACATCGGTCTCCCAGTCCGTGGCGCGGTCGCGCGGGTTGGTCGGATCGAGCATCGCGCTCTTGTACGAGAAGCCCGGAAATTTCTTCTGGATCGCAAGCAGGCTTTCGACCGCGGAATACGCGGGAATCGACTGCGGGACGAACGCGTATTTGATCTGCGTGGCCAGCAGCGGCGTCACCTGATCGGACGTGTAGTTCTGCGCCGCGGTAGCCGCTTCGATCATCAGGCTCGCGTCGCGCACGGTCGTCTGCACCGCGTTTTCCTGCAACACCCGGTCGGCCACGAAACCGGTCGCGGCGAATCCCGCGGCGAACACGACGAGGAAGGCGAGATTGAACTTCACAGTCAACGACAGGTTCATGGCTGCTCCACGCGAATGGTGTGCAAGGGCGTCAACGCCCGGTGCTGCATGGTATGTCAATGATGCTCGTAGTCCGCCGTGGGTTTGTCCCGGTATATCGAGCCGGGGCCGTATTGTGGACGCACTAGCTGCGGTGCTGATGCGGGCCCTTTGTGTGGCTCGCCCGCCGGGCGCGGCGGCGGCAATGGCGGTGGCGGCGGATGCAAAATCGGCCGCCATTCCGGCAAAACGTCCAGATGGGTATCGACCTGCGCGCGAAAGGCAGCGGTTTTGAGCCGCGGGACGAAGCGTTTGACGAAAGTGCCGCGCTCGCTGACGCTGCTCGTGAGCCAGTCGGAGACGTCGGCGTAATCGACGGCGCGCACTGGCGCGGCAAGTTCGTGTCTGCTCGGCAGCCGCCCCGCTACCCCGACCAACGCGTCCCGAAAGCCTGGCGGCATCGTGCCGA
This sequence comes from Paraburkholderia sp. BR13439, assembly GCF_040948805.1. NCBI lineage: Bacteria > Pseudomonadati > Pseudomonadota > Betaproteobacteria > Burkholderiales > Burkholderiaceae > Paraburkholderia > Paraburkholderia sp. BR13439. The sequence goes on from NZ_JBFPKN010000010.1 coordinate 130,990, forward strand.
TGAACTCCGCGGACGGCCGCGGTTGCGCACGCAGGGGTTCGTCGGCATGTCGCTCGAGGTACTGGCCCGCGTGCAAAGTCTGTTTGGGCGCCTGGGCAGGGGCGCGAACGACGGCGATCGCGTCATCACCCGACTCCGCGAAGATGGCGGCGCGCTCGCCGGCGGTCATGGTGACGACCGACCACGGGCCATTGCCTGAAGGCTTGATGTCGAGGCCGTGAAGCTCGATCGACAGCGGCGCTTGCGCGGCTGCGCTCGCGTTGCGGCCGACCTTGAGCCAGCCGCTCAGCATCGTGATCCGCAGCGGTCCCGCCGCGGCGTTTTGCGGCGCCGACGGCGCTTTGAGCAGCACTTGCGTTTGCGGCCCGAGCGCGATCAGCGTCCCCGCACTGTCTTCGAGCTGCGCGGATTTGCCGGCGTCGGTTTCGATGATGTCGTCGTCGCGCAGCCTCGCGCCCTCCCCGGTCCGATACAGTGAGGCGCCGCGAATCACCGACACCGGACTCTCGGCGAACGACACGACGACCTCCGCATGGGCCAGCGGCACCGCCGACCCAAGCAGCGCCAACGCGCCGCCCGCGCGTGCGCGCAGCAAGGCTGACGCCAGCATGACGAGGAAACGGCGAGCGAATCGCATCATCGGGGTCCGTTGCGTCGGTGTCTGCGGTACTGTGTATCGTAGACGGTCCGATTCGTCGAGGGGTTCACCGACGATGGCCGACACACAACGTATTTGCCCCAATCGCGGCGCGCGGACCGCCGCGCCTGCGTCAATTCGCAAACGTCGCCAGCTTGAACGTGCACGCAGTCGCCCCCGGCATCAGCAGCCCCTGCTCCACCCCGACGGGCACCTGACTCTGGCCCGGCCCGTACAGCCAGTAGGTGAAATAAAGCGCTCCCGCATGACTGACCGCGAGCCGTTCCAACGCCTGGAATGGCCCCGAATTGATCTTGCCCAATTGCGGCACGAGGTTGATATCGGTCGAACCGCCGAGCGTGTGCGGAATCGCGTGGCCGCGGTGGTAGGTCCCGCCGTTGGCGAGCGGATGTCCGCGCATCCGCGTGGCGATTGCCTTGCGCGGCACCGGACTCTTTCCCTGACTGATGCCCCACGCCGCGACGAGGCGCTCGGTCGACATGTCGAACAGATATGAAAACTGGCCCACGGACGTTTCGAGCAGGTCGCACGATGCCACGCGCCCAACGTAGTCGTCAGCCCACAGCTCGACCAGCAGCGGGGCGACCTCGTCGCTGAACGCGTCTGCCGCATGCGTTCGCGACAGGCGCGGCAAAATGCGGTTGAGTTCTGCATAATCCGTCATACGTCACCTCGACAGCGTGGGTCGCGCGTTTCGCGCGGGCTCGCTTCGTCCTCGCCTGGTCCTCGCCTGGTCCTCTTTATCCGCCCGCCCTCGCGACCGCCTCCTGCAAGCGCCGCCGCACCTTGCCGACATCGATGCCGCCGGGTCCCGGCGTATCGATGATCGGCATATAGCGCGCGGGCGTATGCAGCAAATAGGCCTGCATTTCGTCGATCACGATCCGGTCGCTCGGGTCATAGCCGAGGTTCTCCAGTTGCCGGGTCAGCTCCGCGCGTTCCTCGTAGCTCAGTACCTGCCACCAGAAGGCGCGGCATGCGTGTGCGTATGCGCCGTCCGAGAAGTACTGCCAATGACCCAATTCGTGACTGAGGATCGCGGCCCTGACGGTGGCGTCGATCGTCTCGCCGCCCGGCGCGCGACCCAGCCCGGGAATGGTGATCAGAAAATCGTGTGCGCTCGCCGCTTTCCAGGTCCCCTGCTCGTCGCGAATCAAACGCCATCGCACGAGAATCGCCTGCAACATGCGCTCGCCCTGGTTCAGCACCACCCCCTGCTCGCGCGCGAGTTGGAAAAAATGCGTCAACTCCTCCGTGCTGAAGTTGTTGCCCGCCGTCAGCCCGGTCGGGTCGGTGCCGAAGCGCCGCGCGTGAGCCGCGATGGCCGCTGCCGACACCACCCGGTCGTGCGGCATGTCGCGGCGTTCGAGCAATGCCACCACGCGCGCGAACATCGCGCCCTGTTGCTCGAGGCTGGCCGCCTGCATCACATAGAGGCCGGGATGGTCCGTCACGGTGAACAGTTGCTGGCGGGCGTCGGGAGCCAACGCGGCGGCGAGCCGGGCAAGCGGCAAGCGCACCGCGCCGGTGTCGTCGTCGACGGCGGCGGGTTTGTCGGCGGCGTCGTTCGAGGCCGGCGGACCGGCGGCGACCGCGATCGTAGTCACGCACGCGAACAACAGCATCGCGCTCGTCGCGACGTCGCAGTACACGCGATAACGTGTCATCGGCGGCAACCTCGAAAGCGCCTAATCCGTGACCGTGACGATCGTCACCCGACGGTTCTCGGGCGCCGTCGGATTGCGCTTGTTCAGCGGATCGGAAGAACCCTTGCCGAGCGACGACAGCCGCTCCGCCGCGATGCCGTCCTTCTGCGTCAGATATTCGACCACCGCGGCCGCACGGTCTTCGGAGAGCTTCATGTTGGCATCGGCCGAGCCGCGAGGATCGGCGTGCCCTTCGACGCGAAACCGGTACGCCGCGAGTTTCTCCGACTGTAATGCGCCGGCGACCTTGTCTAGCGCGGCCTTCGCGCTGTCGGTGAGCGTGGCCGAATTGGTGGCGAACGTGATCAGGATCTGCGCGGCGGGTTTTCTCGCGGGCGCGGGGCGCGGCGCGGCGGACGGCGGCTTGTTCGACAGCACGAAGCCGCGCGTCACGACGTTCTCGCCCGACTCGCTCGACTCGTCGGGTTCGAGCGCGCGTGTCACCGACTGCTCGTTGATGTCCTGCTCGTTCAGGACCGGTTCGGCCGCGCGCGCGACCGTGCACAGCAAGGCAAGCAAGCACAGCGCGGCGGACAGAACGCCGCCTGGAAGGCGTCGTACGGAACGGGAATGGGCCAGGCGTGACAGGCGTGACAGGCGTGACATACGGCGATCTCCGCGCAATGAAGTTGCGGTAAGGCCGCCAGCGCCCCGTCTCGGACCGTCGGCGAACGCCGGCGGGAACCGGCGTATGACAGCCTCATCACTTAAAGACGAATGATGGGAAGTCAATTTGAAACGCTGCCCCTCACCTGCGGCGGGCGTGTTTGTGTGAGGCCGTGACTACGCGCCAGCGTTCGAAATCACGTCGATCACTGAGTCCCACTCCTGCCTGCCGACGTCGAGCAGACTCGCGAACTGCAAGCCGGTCGTCGCGGCTGTGGAAACTCTCGCCGAAGCCGGCACCGCCGGCGAACCTTCGCTCCACCAGACCGCGTGTCCCATTGCGACGGTTCGTTCGAGCAATCCCGCGAATCCGCCGTCGGCTGCATCGGGGATGGCGAGCCGCCACGGCATCAAAGTGCGATCCTCGTTGAACAGGCTCTCGGCACACAACGCCGCGTCGAATGCATCGAGGGCGAATTCCGGCGTCAGTGTCGACAAGGCCAACGTCACCAGCCGGTCATACCATCCTTGCGCATCGGCCAGGCGCCGTTGGAGTTCGGCGCCGTCGATCGCCTCGGCGATCGTGAACGGAAAATAGCGCCCCACCCGGTCCACGCCCGGCGTCAGAACGCCCGCCCACGCGCTCGGGCCATACAGACCCGCGCCCAGCGCGAAACACCACACAGGGGCATTCAGATACAGTTCGAGCCACTGTGCGCCGAAGCGCTGCCGCGCGAGCAACATGCCTTCCTGCAAACGCTCATCCCAACGCGTGACGAACTCTGCGGCCAGGCGGCGCCCTACGAAATCGCCATGCGTGCGTACTTTGCCGAAGAAACCGGGCCCCGGCGCCGGCTCCTGCGCATGCTCGCCGCTCATAGCCGATCCGGACAGCGGAACTGCTCGAGCATCGCGCGACGAAACGGATTCACGATGCTGCTGGCCGCCAGTTCGAATTCCGCACGCCGGCCATCCGAGTCGAAGCTCAAGCGAAAGCGGTCGGGCTGCGCGGTAGGTTGCAGCCGCGCGTCGTCCATCAGATGCAGCAGTGCCCACGGTCCGTCGGCGCGCGCCGCCGGTGCGCTGCCCGCCGGCGTGAACTCGACGTGCGCCTGGCCGGTGCCCTTGCCGCTCGGCCACTGGAACACCATCGATTGCGGCGCCTCGGGTTTGACGACCATTTGCTGCCCATCGATGTCGAGCGTGAACTGGGTAATGGATGGATCGATCGTCAGCGGCTTCACCGTGAAGCGGACCGACACGTCGCGGCCGCCGGCCCGGAAGAACGCATCGCGGATCTGCGCCGCGCGCTGGAATTGCGCGAGCACGTCGACCGGGATGCCGAGCGTATCGGCGCCGCTGCGCCATTTCCATTGCGGTCCCGACATGTCGACCATCGTTGCGAGGTTCTTCTGGAAGAACTCGTCGATCAAGCCGCCGGGGCTCAGCAGCCTGCCGAAATCGTCAGGCGCGACGTCGCGGGTGGAGACACGCACCAGCGGATAGCGACCGTCGAGCGCCTGCCGGCACAGCTGCGCCACGTTCGCCTGCCACAACGCGTTCAGGCGCGCCCGCTCGCCGCCCACCATCAGCGACCCCGCGCCGCCCGCGACGTCGGTGGCCACCGTCGCGAGCGGCGGCGGCGCCCCCTGGGCCACCAGCTTGAGCTTGTTCAACGCATCGCCGGGTGGCGGCGGCAAGCCCTGGCGGCGCGCCGAGTCCGCAGCCTCCAGATAGGTCGCGGCGTCCTTCAGCGCGGCGAGTTGCGTGTCCAGCGGCACCGGGCCCGGTGCGCCGGGTTTGCCGGCCAGTTCATGCAGCGCCTGGAAATGCGCGTCGACCGGATTGAGTTCGGCAGGCGCGGGCGGCGCCGCGTCTTCCGGCTGATTGCCGAGCGCGCTCTCGAGGCGCTTTTTGGCCGCATCGAGCTTGTTGGTCAATGCGGCAACGCCTTGCTCCGTCAGCGAACCGCCCGTTCTGGTGCTGCCCAGCGTGGTTTCCTGCGCCGCGGCCAGCATCAGCGAGCGCAGCGGCGAGTCGGGCGCCGCGAGCACATTCGTCACGCGCGCTCCCTGCTGCACGCCGTCGAACGGCACCACGTCGATATCGTTGAGCAACGTGTCCCACTGGCGGATGTACTCGTCGTAGTAAAGCCGGGTGATGCCCGTCTTCAGGTCCTCGATACCGTTCGGCGTCAAGACCGATTCCTGACGGCCGAGCACCCAGTCGTCCTTCGCGATATCGATCACCGCCGCGTCGCGCAACTGGCCGAACTTCTGATAGCCGGCCCGCGTGTACGCGCCTGAAACACCGCGCGTCAACGGCGCACCGCTCTTGCGCACGAGCACGAGCGAGGCATTGCGCCCCGCCGCGTTGGCGACGCTGAACTCCGGCAGTCTGCTCTGTTCGAGATCCCGTTTGACGCGGTTGAACAGGCGCTGCGTCAGCGGCATTTTCGCGAGCGTCGCGCGCGCCTGCGCGATCAGCTCCTTGTCGAGCGGCAGCGACGCATCGAAGCGCGCCGGCTCGAACAACGCGGCGAGATGACCGTCGATATCGTTGCGCTGATCGTCGCTGGCATCGCGCAACGGCCCGCGGCGCCAATCGACATCGGCCCACAAGCGCACCGAGTCGGCGTCGAAATGCAGCGAATCGCCCAGCATCAGATACGCGCGCAAGACTTCGTACTGGAAGTCGGGATTGTTCGCGTCACCGCGGCGCAATTCTTCTTCCATCCGGCTCACCACCAGAGGCAGCAGCGTCTGCCGCAACAGCCGCCGATAACTGGCCTGCGCTTCGAGGCCGAGCTTGTCGCCCTGATAAAGGCCGAGACGCGACAGCCACGGCACGCTTTTATCGCGGTCCGCATAACCGCCGGGCAGGTCGCGCGCGGCATTGAGCAGCGGCAGCAGCGCCAGCGGGTTGTCGCCGGGCTGGGTGGTCTGCGCGAGCTTCTGCAAGTCGGTGACATGCTGTTGAACATCGGCGACGTACGCGCGATTGCGCTGATAGCTGACGAACAGCAGAACCAGCGCCAGCACGGTGACGACACCGATCGCCGCCAGCGCGGCGCGCTGAAACCACGCGCGGCGCCGCTCCAGTTTCTGGTTCACGCCCGCGAGTCCGGCTTCCTCGAAGATCACGCCGCGCAGCAGCCGCGTGATGAAGTACGCGCGGCCGCTCGCCGGATCGGGCAACACGGCCTGTTGCTGGAAGCCGAGCGCCGAGGCCACCGCGCTCATTACGCGATCGATAGGCCTGCCTTCCTGGGTGCCGCTGGTGAAATACACGCCGCGCAGCAACGCGGACTGCTCGAAGCGCGAGGTGCTGAAGGTTTCGTCGAGAAAGCTCTTCAGCACGGCTTGCAGGCCCGCGAACTGCTGCGGGAATCCATAGACGAGCGCACGCCGGCGCACGTCGGTCTCGCGCTGCATGCGGCTCAGCACGCGGGCTTGCAACTGCTTTTCCAGCGCGCCGAATTCGGCGGGGAATGCGGCCAGTGTGTCGTCGGGCGAACCGCCCTCGGTGAACGGGAACGTCATGCCCCAGACCTGTTCGCGCTCGTCGCGGCCGAGGTCGTCGAAAAATTCGGCGAAACCCGCGAGCAGATCGCATTTGGTCACGACCACGTAGACCGGAAAGCGCATGCCGAGCTTGCCGTAAAGTTCCCTGAGACGCTCGCGTACGGCTTGCGCCTGCTGCGCGCGTTGCGTGTCGGACAATTGCAGCAGGTCGCGCGTCGACAAGGCCACGATGACGCCGTTCAGCGGCCGGCGCGGCCGATACTTGCGCAGCAGTTGCAGGAAGCCGGCCCACGCGGCCTGATCGGCTTCGGCGAAACTATCCTGGGTGGTGAAACGGCCCGCGGTATCGAGCAACACCGCGTCGTCGGTGAACCACCAGTCGCAATTGCGCGTGCCGCCCACGCCGCCGATCGACTGTTTGCCGAGCCGCTCGGCGAGCGGAAACTTGAGCCCGGAGTTCAGCAGCGCAGTGGTCTTGCCCGTGCCGGGCGCGCCGACGAACATGTACCACGGCAACTGATACACGTACTGACTGCCGAAGCGCCCCTTGACCCGCGCCTTGCGCAAGGTTGCCATCGCGGCTTCGAAACGCTGCTTCAACGCGGCGATGTCGGCCTCGGATTCTTTCTTGCCGGGTGCGGGCTCGGCCGGTCCCTCCGCCACCACGCGGGTGAACCTGATGTTGGCGAGACGCATCGCGATCCAGCGCACGCCCCAGTACACGGCCCACACCAGCAGCAGCGTGATGATCGCGGTCCGGCGGCTGCTGTCGCTTTCGAGCGGCTCATGACCCGCGTATGCGACGAGCGGCCCCTCGACCCAGATGATCAGCGACAGCGCCAGCACGCCGAGCAACGACAGCACGATGGCTCGTCTGAGCCAGCCAAAGGTTTTCATACCCGGCTCTCCTGTGCCACGCGCGACGGACCGATCCCGAAGGCCTTCACGATGCCGCTCCCGGCGCCAGCACCGTGATATCGACGCGGCGGTTGCGCGCGCGATTCGCGGCGGTGTCGTTCGGCGCGATCGGCTCGGCGTCGCCGCGCCCTTCGGCGCTGAAGCGGGGCGGGTCGCCGGCCCGCGACGCGAGCATGTCGCGCACCGCTTCGGCGCGCGCCTGCGACAGATGCCAGTTCGACGGAAAGCGCGCGGACAAGACCCGCTGGTTGTCCGTGTGCCCCGCAACCACCACGTTGCCAGGCACTTCCTTCAACGCATCGCCGATGCGCTGGATCAGCGGCACGAAACCCGCGGCCACATCAGTACTGCCCGACGCGAACAGGCCGTCGCCATTGATCGTGACGACGGTCCGGTCGGGCAATTCCGAGACCTTCACGAGACCTTGGGCGATTTCCGGCGCGAGGAATTGCGACAGCTTCGGCGCGGGCTTGGGCGCGGCCGCGAGTTTCGACGCAAGCACCGGAGCCGGCGCGACGCGGATGCCGTGCAGCGCTTCGAACACGCGGTCGGACATGTCGTTGAGCCGGAAGCTCAGCACCAGATGAACGATCACCAGCACGAGGCAGGCGATTGCCGCGGCCACCCACAACGGCACGAGTTGCAGCAACGGCTTGCGCTCGACCTTGACCGGCAGCCAGTGCGGCGACAGGTCGCGTTCGGCCGCGCCGCGCTGGCCGCGAATCATCTGTTCGAGGCGTTCGCGGATCGTGTCGAGCTGAGTGCGCCCACCGTCGATCAGACGGTAACGGCCTTCGAAACCGAGGCCGAGAATCACGTAGATCAGTTCGAGCACGTCGATATTGCCCGCGGGGTTCTGCGCGAGACGCTGCAGGATCAGGAAAAAGCGCTCGCCGCCCGAAGCCTCGTTATGGAACGTCACGAGCAGGCTGCGGCTGCCCCACAAGCCCGCGCCCCACGGCGTGCTGGCGATCGCTTCGTCGAGGAACGTGCACAGGCAGTAGCGCGAGGCGCCGAGCTTCTCGTCGTCGATGCCGTTGGCGCGGCCCTGCGTCTCGAAGTTGCGCACCATTTGCATCAGCTGGTTGCGCAGGTCTTCGACATTCGGATGGGTCGGCAACTGGCGCAACGGCAGCGCCAGTTCGATCAGCGGATTGGCCGCGCGCAACAGCGGATTCAGGCCGCCGCCGGCGGGCAGCATCGGCGCTGGCGTCGCGGCGGTTGCAATGAACGGCGCGCGCGCGCCGCCCGGCGTCGGAATCAGGATCGTCGCGCCGGGATCGTCGGCGGGGCCACGCGGTTCGTCTGGACTCACGATGAACTTCCTCAATCAATGCGTCAGCGGCGAATTGCCCAGAACTCCATCGTCAGACCGGGAAAGTCGCCGGCGACGTGCAACGCCATGCCCGCGGAATTCGCGAACTGCTTCCACAGTTCGTTGCCGCGATCGAGTTCGAAGTAGGTAAAGCCCGCATGGAACGGCAGTTGCCGCGGCGCCACCGGCAACGCGCGCAGGCCGACGCCCGGCAATTGCAGATTGACGAGATCGCGAATGCGTTCGATCGGGCCGATCTTCACCTGCGGCGCGAAGCCGGTCAGGATGTGCTCGGCCGGCATTTGCGCGCGCACCGCGAGCACGAAGGTAGCGCCTGCAAACAGCGTCTTGTCCGGCACGATTGCCACGCGCAAACCGAACTTGCGCTCTTCGAGCGGGATCGCCACCGCGTGCGGGTCCATCACCATGCTCAGCGACGCGCGAATGTCGTCGATCACCGGCGCGAAGGTTTCGCGCAACCACTCATGGCGATACACCGGATACGCCGGGGGCCGCTTCGACGCCTGGCTGAAGGTTGCCAGTTCGCCGGCCAACTGCACGGCCAGCTGGTACAGCGCTTCGGGATGCAGACCGGTCATCGTCGACAGATGCGCGGCGAGCGGCTCATGGCGATTGATCAGTTGCAGCAACAGGAAATCGGCCACTTCCGCGACGCCGGTCACGCCGGGCTGCGCAAGCCGTCCGGCCAGCGCTTCGCCGCGCTGATGCAAAAGGCCCACGAGGTCGTCGACGAACGCCGCGAGCCGGCGCGCCACCCGATAGTCGAGACACGGCGGGCTGTAGTCGTTCTCGAGCACGACGCGGTTGTCGGGCAGACGCTCGAGCACGCGTGCGACGCCGAGCGCCGTGTACGCATTCGCCACTTCGGGCGCGAGCGCGAGACGCACCCGCAGTTTGCCGATCTGCAGCAGCGCCGCGCCGGCATTCGGATCGTTGCTGTCGCTGACGTCGAATTCGGCGACACGGTGTCGCGCGAAGTTCTCCTCGCTGGCTTCGTTGCCGGTTTCGGCGACGCCCGGCCTGCGCACCGGCAGCGCCAGTTGGACCAGCACGTTGCGGGTGCCTTCGGGAATCTCGAGCGGCTCGGGCAAGTCATCGTCGGCGGGCAGATCGAACGGCGTGCCGTCCGGCATCACGCCGGAGCACGACAGCAGCGCGAGCTTGCCGAGCTTGAGCAGCGGCTCGTCGATCTCCAGCGCGGTAAAGCCCCAGCTATACGGACGCAGGCCGCCCGCGCGCGTCTCCAGTTGCCGCTGCAGATAGCGGTCGTGCTGCTGCAGATGCTGGGGCTGCAGAAACATCCCCTCCGACCAGATGACTTTGCTGTTCCAGGACATGTTGTCTCGTTCAAATATTGCTAGATGGGATCGGCGGGATGCTTCGGCTGACGCTCGCGGGCCGCGCGCAGTTCGTCGATCTGGGCCTCGTACGCTTCATTGAACGCCTGACCGAAGAACTTCTGGAAGTCGTCGTCGGCATCGCGCGCGACGGCGCCCTGCAATGCGACGAACAGATCCCACAGCTTCGCTTTGCGGTTGGACAGCACTTTTTCGAGCGCGCCCGGGTCTTTCAGCTGCGCTTCGATCGAAGCGGGATTGAAGCGTCCCAGCACGTGCGCGAGCGCCGCGCGCATGCCGGCGAGGACCGCGAGCTCGTGCGCTTCGATATCGTCGAAGGCGCGCCTGAGCGCTTCGTCGGGCGGCAGATAACCGGCCGAGCGGCCGGTCAGCATCTGCGCCAGCGCGCTGTCGACGTCGGGGAAAAATTTGAGCGGGTTGTTGTCGCGCGCGACGATTATCGTCATGTCGAGACGGGCTTCGCGTTTGGTCATCGAGCGCGCGCGCAGCACGCCCATCGTGCCGCGCAGCGCTTCGCGCAGCATCGTGCCGACCAGACGCGCGAACTCCGGTTCGGGCAGATGCGGCGCGCGCGACGGGTCGAGGCCGAGGCCTTCGAGCAGCGCCTGCAGGGTGGCGGGGTTCTGGCTCGCGGTGGTGGCGGTGGCCGTTTGGCGAACCGGGGCTGGCTCTGCGCTCGGCGCCGGTGCGGCAGGCGGTGAGGCGGTCGGGCCCGCGGACGGAGCCGGCTGCTGAACCGGCTGCCCCACTGGCTGCGGGACCGGCTCCGAAGCGGGCTCCGAAGCGGGCTCCGAAGCGGGCTCCGAAGCGGGCTCCAAAGCGGACTGCACAGCAGGCGACGGCCCCGGCGCCGCAGCCGGCACGGCGACCCGCGCGGTGGTGGCCTGCGGTGCGACCACGGGCACGATCACCGGCACCACCGGCGCCAGAGGGGTCGATGGCGCGAACTGGGCCGACGGCGTGGACGGCGTGGACGGTATCCCGAACAGATCATCGAACGGTGTCGCGACCGACCCCGCCGCGCCGGGATCGAGCAATCCCGGCGGCAAGCCAGTCGGGCCACCCAGAGGCGCGGCCGACGGCGCGGGCGCAGTGGGCCATCCCGGCAACTCGTGCGCAGGACGCGGTGCGGCAGGCGACCCGCTGCCCGGCTGCCCGGGCGTTTCCCACTGCGCCAACGCATCCGCGAGCGGATCGTAGTCCGCAGGGATGCCCCCCGCGGGCGTGGCCGGCCTGCCGGGCTCGGGCCGGGATGCCTGCGGCGCCGAGAACGCCTGCAACTCCGGCGACACATGATCGCTCTCCGAGCCCGCAAAGCCCGGACGCGACGAGATCCGCTGCGGTGCGCCGAAGCCCGGTTGCCCGAGCGGATCGAGCGCGCCGATCTGCAACACGTCGCCCTGCGAATCGGCCGCCAACGGTCCACTGAGCACTTGCGCGGCGCTCAGCGGATCATGGCCGCCCGTCAGACCTCGCACGCTCGCCGCCTGCTCGCCGATCGACACTTCGAGCAGATACGGACCGATCACCAGACGGTCGCCGTCCGCGAGCCGCGCCTCGCGCGTGCCGCCCAGCGCGCGCTGATTCAACACGCTCGGATTGCTGCCCAGATCGCACAGCAGATAATCGCCGCCGCGAAACTCGACGCGCGCGTGCACGCGCGAGATCGCGCGCTGTTGATCGGGCAGCACCAGCGTGCAGTCGTTGGCCCGGCCGATCGTGCCGCCGGCGGGGCCGAACGCGATCACGATCGGCTCGGCCAGCGTCTCGTCGTTGAATCGCGCAACCCGCAACGAAAGAATCGGATAGTTCACTTGGCTCCCCACGAGCGGTCAGGTGCATCACTCACGATTTGATTTTTTTGGTTCCATCATCGGCATCTTTCGGCGCGCTCGGTGCGCTCGGGGACGAGCCGCTGCCGGAGCCCGCCGAGCCGCCCGAATTGAGCAGGATCGGCGTGCCCGACACCGCCACGCTGACCGGGCCGACCACCACGAACGCGCCGCCCGCTTTCAGCGTAATACTCGCGCCCGCTTCGATCACGATGTTCATGCCCGCCTTGATGTGGATATTCATGCCAGCGTCGATCGCGTAGTCCATGCCGACTTTTTCCTGCAGCTTCTGCCCGACCTTCAGCGACGCATTGCCGTCGACCTGGGCGTTCTGATCGCCCGTCACCGCGTCGTGGCGCGCGCCGGTGATCGCGACGAACTCGTTGCCGGTCACCTTCAGATGCCGGTCGTTGCCGACATTGCTCAGCATGTCGTTCTTGACCCAGGTCTCGTGATCCTTCTCGGCGTGGAAGAACAGTTGCTCACTGCCCTTGTCGTCATCGAAACGCATTTCGTTGAAACCGCCGCCGCCCTTGGTCGAATTGCTCTTCAGCGTCGAGAACATCTGATTGGCGGGCAACGCGTACGGCGGCATCGAGTTCGCGTTGTACACGCATCCGGTCACGAGCGGCCGGTCCGGATCGCCCTCGACGAATTCGACGACCACCTCCTGACCGATCCGCGGCAGGAAGAACGTGCCCCAGTTCTTGCCAGCCCAGCTCTGCGACACGCGCACCCAGCACCGCTTCATGCGCGCGTCGGAATCGGACGGCGGGGCGAACTGCTCCCAATGAAACTGCACCTTGATGCGGCCGTATTTGTCGGTGAGGATTTCTTCGCCGTCCGGGCCGACCACCATCGCGGTCTGCGGGCCCGCCACGACCGGCTGCGGCGTCAGCCGCTCCGAACGGAAGTGGTTTTCCTTGCGCAACGCGCTGAACGCGCAGTCGAAGAACGGCAGCGAAGGATCGTGGCGCACCGTCGACACATAGACATCCGAATTGATCTCGTACGCGGCGCTGACCACCAGATAGTCGTGATTCTGCGCGTCACAGGCGTGATTTTCGAGCTTGAACTGACCGCCCGGCCAGATGCCGCGCGCGCTCGCGCGGCCCGAGATGCTGTCGTTGCGTGCCTGGCGGATCTCGATGCCGACCTTCGCGTAGCGGTCGCCGTCGCTCGCCTGCACGTGCCCGCTCAGATGCTCCTGCATCGTGTAGACCGGCGGATCGTAGACTTTCGGCCGGGTCGCGCGCGACAGCAGCCCTTGCTGATTGCTCGACGTGGGCTTTTCGAAATCGTAGTCGTTGACTTCATACTTGCCGGTCTGCAATTCCGCGCCCGAACTCCACGCATACACGCATTCCTTCTCGTTCGAAGGCTCGTACCACGCATCGTATGAAATCGACGCATAGTGTTCGATCGGTGCGTGCACGTCGCTCGAATCGGTCAGCACCAGCGTGTGCTTGCCCCCTTTGTGCTCGAAGTAGTAGTAGATGCCCTCGTGCTCCATCAGGCGGCTCACGAACGCGAAATCGGTCTCCCGATATTGCGCGCAGTGCTGCAGCGACGGATAGGTCGCCTGGCACTTGTTGCTGACGTCGATGTTGTAGTCCTGCAGCACGCTGGTCACGATATCGAGCACGCTCTTTTCGTGGAAAAAGCGGCTGTGCGACGCGCGCGTGAGCAGCCACAGCCGCGGACGCACCACCGCTTCGTAGCGCGCCATGCGGTTGCGGGTGTTGTCGCCCGGCGCGACGATCCGGAACGCCGTGACGATGCCGTTGAATTGCCGCTCGCCGTCGCCCGGCAACGACAGCGCAATCGAGATGTCATGCCCGAGCAGATCGCCGGCTTGCAGATCGTTGCGCTTGCTCAGCAGATCGAGCCGCCATTCGCTCAGGCGCCCCAGCTCCTCGGTGCCGCGCAGATGCAGAAACAGCAGATCCTCGCCGGCAGGCGCGCAACTGACGGTGACGTGTCGGTTCGGGTTTTGCGTGGTCATATCATGGAATCATGGTCTTGACCGTCGCCGGATTGACGACCGTGACCACGCCGCCCCAGTTGCACATGCAGGTCGACACGTTGTCGAGCGACGGCTGGTTGCCGAGCAGCACGGTCGGCGCGCCCGGCGTCCACGGCGTCATGGTGGCCGGGATGCACGGCATCGGCGTCAGCACGCCCAGCGCCGCGGCCGTCGCGGCGGCGACGGTCGGGTTGGCCGGCGAGCTGCACACGCCGAACGGCATGATGTTGACGAGCGGTATGTGATCCATGATGTTGGCCGCGGGCGGCCCCTCGCCCATCACCCGGTTGATCGGCAACACCACGAGCGTCGAAGGCGCCGCGCCGAACGAACACTGCAGCGTCGCGCCCATGCTGACTTGTTGCGGCATATGAAGGCATCCTCCGGTTGGATCGATCAATCGAACGTATACAAAAATTCACCGTCGCGCGCGCCGATCTGCACTTTCGTGACCGGGCTTCCGTTCATCATGCGCGTCAGAAATTCCGTGCTGATGCGCGGCAACAGCGTGTTGGTCAGGATCGCGTCGATCATGCGTCCGCCGCTTTCGAGTTCGGTGCAGCGGCTGCCGATCAGCTTCACGACGTCATCGTCGTACGTAAACGGAATCTTGTGCGACATGCGGATGCGTTTCTCGATCCGGCCAAGCTGTAGCCGGATGATCGCGCCGAGCATTTCGTCGGACAGCGGGAAGTACGGAATCACCACGACACGTCCCAGCAGGGCCGGCGGAAACACCTTCAGCAACGGCTCGCGCAACGCCTTGGCGATGCCCTCCGGCTCCGGCATCAGCTCCGGGTCCTTGCACAGGCTCGTGATCAGATCCGTGCCGACATTGGTGGTCAACAGGATCAGCGTGTTCTTGAAGTCGATCACGCGGCCCTCGCCGTCTTCCATCCAGCCCTTGTCGAACACCTGGAAGAACAGCTCGTGAACGTCGGGATGGGCCTTCTCGACTTCGTCGAGCAGCACCACGCTGTACGGACGGCGGCGCACCGCCTCGGTCAGCACGCCCCCTTCGCCATAGCCGACGTAACCCGGCGGCGCGCCCTTCAGCGACGACACCGTATGCGCTTCCTGATACTCGCTCATGTTGATCGTGATGACGTTCTGCTCGCCGCCGTACAGCACCTCGGCGAGCGCCAGCGCGGTCTCGGTCTTGCCGACCCCCGAGGTGCCGGCGAGCATGAACACGCCGATCGGCTTGTTCGGATTGTCCAGACCCGCGCGCGAAGTCTGAATGCGCCGCGCGATCATCTCGGTCGCGTGAGCCTGGCCGATGATGCGGCGGTTCAGGTTCTCCGCGAGCTTCAGCACGTTCTCGATTTCGTTGCGGACCATCCGGCCCACCGGTATGCCGGTCCAGTCCTGCACGACGGAGGCGACCGCCTGCTGGTCGACGCTCGGCAGGATCAGCGGGTCTTCGCCTTGATGCTGCGCGAGCTGCGCCTGCAACTCGCGCAATTCGGCGAGCCGCGCTTCGCGCGTCGCGTTGTCGGTGGCGAGGCTCCCGGTCGCGCCGGGTGCGGCTGTTCCGTTCGCAGCTTCGTTCGCGTCGCTCACTTGCGCCGCGCCTTCCACCTTGCCCGTCTCGCCGCGCAGTTGCGCGCGCAGCGCGAGAATCCGCGTCACCAGTTCTTTTTCCGCCTGCCAGCGGGCGTCGAGCGTGGCGAGACGCGCCTGTTCGGCGGCGAGCTTTTCCGCCGCGGCGGCTTCACGCTCCCGCGTGTCGACGCCCACCGCGCTTTCGCGGCCGATGATCGCGAGCTCGGTTTCGAGCGCCGCGATCCGCTTGCGCGAATCGTCGACCGATGCCGGCGTCGCATGCTGGCTGACCGCCACGCGCGCGCAGGCGGTGTCGAGAAGGCTGACCGCCTTGTCGGGCAACTGCCGCGCCGGAATGTAGCGATGCGACAGACGTACCGCGGCTTCGAGCGCTTCGTCGAGCACCTGCACCTTGTGGTGCTGCTCCATCGTCGAGGTGACGCCGCGCATCATCAGGATCGCGCGGGTCTCGTCCGGCTCGCTGACCTGCACGACCTGAAAGCGCCGCGTCAGCGCCGGGTCTTTCTCGATGTGCTTCTTGTACTCGGCCCACGTGGTCGCGGCCACCGTGCGCAGCGTGCCGCGCGCGAGCGCCGGCTTCAGCAGATTGGCCGCATCGCCGGTGCCGGCCGCTCCGCCCGCGCCGACCAACGTGTGCGCTTCGTCGATGAACAGGATGATCGGCTTCTCCGAGGCCTGCACTTCCTCGATCACCTGCCGCAAGCGGTTTTCGAATTCGCCCTTCATGCTCGCGCCGGCCTGCAACAGACCGACGTCGAGCGTGCGCAACTGCACGTCGCGCAGCGACGGCGGCACATCGCCCGCCGCGATGCGCTGCGCGAAGCCTTCGACCACCGCGGTTTTGCCGACGCCCGCTTCGCCGGTCAGGATCGGATTGTTCTGGCGGCGGCGCATCAGGATGTCGACCACCTGGCGGATTTCCTCGTCGCGCCCGACGATCGGGTCGAGCTTACCGTTGCGCGCCTGTTCGGTCAGATCGGTGGTGAAGCGGCGCAGTGCCTCCTGCTTGCCTAGCGCGGCGGCCGGCACCGGGCCGCCGGTGGTGTCCGCGTCGCTGCCTTCGCGCTGCGCGCCGCCCGCCTGAAAGCCATCGCTCGCGCTCATCGCCGCTTCCGGCGACTCGCGCAGCAGGCTGTGAAATTCATCGACGAGCGAATCGAGCTTGATGCGCTCGAACTGACGCGAGATGCCGTAGAGCCCGTTGCGCAGCGACGGCGTCTTCAGGAGGCCGACCACCAGATGCCCGGTGCGCACCTGCGACTCGCCGAACATCAGCGAACCGAACACCCAGCCACGTTCGACCGCCTCCTCGACCTGCGACGAAATATCGGTCACCGAACCCGACCCGCGCGGCAAACGGTCGAGCGCTTCGGTCAGATCGCGCGCCAGCGCGGAAGGCTCGAGCCCGTAATGTTTGATGATGCGATGCAGGTCGGAGTCCTGCAGTTGCAGGATCTGATGGAACCAGTGCGACAGTTCGATATAAGGATTGCCACGCAACTTGCAAAACACGTTCGCGCTCTCGATTGCGCGGAATCCGAGCTTGTTCAGCTTGCCGAACAACGCTGCCCGTTTGATCTCGGCCATTTTTCTATTCCCTCGCTGATGTCGATGGCGGCGCCCCCGCGGACGCCTCGCGGGCCGCCACGGCAATCCGTGAACGGCCGTCAGGACCGGTCGGCCGCAACACCAGCTGACGCTGATCGCCGCGCGCCGGGCGGCCGAGCGTCCACGTGGTGTATCCGAGCCGCGTGTGGCGCCCGAGCTTCAGGCGTGGTACGTCCTCCTGCTTCAGCACCAGCCGGAGATCCCAATCGAGCCCGTCGCGCGCGTAATTGCGCACCCAGTCGACGAGGCGGTTCAGACTCTCGCCGCCCGGCAGGAAGCGCTCGTAATCAGCGCGGCTCAACGGTCCGATGACGATGCGGAACTTATGCTGGCAATCCCACACGCGCGCGCCGAGCAGCGTCGATACGCCGAGCGAGGCCGAGCCGTCCGCTGCGCCGAGGCGCAACAGTGAGTTCGCGGGCAGCGTCATCCAATGGCCGACCCACTGCTCGATATCGACCGGCAAGTCGAAAAAGCGCGCCAGCACGAGTTTCAAACCGGCTGCGGGACGGGTCGGCCCGCCCAGCAAACCGGCGAAGTGCAGTTTGGCGAAATCGGGCACCGCGTCGCGCTCGCGCAGCGTCGGCTCGCCGAGCCCGAACACGCTGCCGACATAAAACGAAAAGCGATCGCGCCCCGGACGGTCGAGACTCACAGCCGGTTGCGCATTCGCCCAGGCGCGATAGAACAGCGACACCATCCGGTGATGAAAGACATCGAGAAAGCGCGCGAAGGTCGGATCGTTCGCGTTGCGGGCGCGGTCGCGCGCGTACTCGGTCAGATGGGTCGGCAGGGGTCCGTGCGGCCCGAGCAGACCGAAGAACTTGACCGCGAGGCGCGCGGCATGATGCTCGCCGGCCGGCGTGAAGGCACCGAGCGTGGTCGGATGAAAAACCAGTTCGGGTTCCTGCACGAAGCGGATCGCGTCGTCGCGCGGCTGCATCGACTCGCCCACGCGCGGCTTGTCCGGATACGCGTTCTCCAGCAGCCGCACGACCTGAAAGAAGTCGAAGCGGCGCGCATCGTCCTCGAGCCGGCGCAGCAGTGTCAGAGCGTCCGGCATTGTCCGACCCTCGCTGGCCAGCGCATGATCTCGCCGCGCGAAAGCGTCTTCACGACGGTCTCGGTGAACGAGTTGATCGATACGTATTGCGCGAAATAATGCGCGAGCACGGCGCCGAGCAGAAACGCGCCGGCGCCTTCGAATGCGGCTTCGTCGAGCGTCAACGTCACTTCGAGACCGCGGCCGAACACGATCGGCCCAGCGCAGGGCAAGCGTCGCGTCACCGAGCGCGAATCGATCGAGCGCACGCCCTCGATCAGACGCTGACTCGCGATCTCGTCGGCGGGACAGTAGAGGCTCAGCAGATCGCGCAGCGCGCGGGCGCCCTCCTGCGCATCGCTATCGAGCAGCGACGAGTAGTTCAACGACAGGTGGCTCAATAGCCGCCACGCCACGGCCCCATGCGCATATGACGGCAGCGGCCGGCTCGGGCCGCTCACGCAGCGCACGCTTTGCACCGGCGCTTCGACATCGAGCGTGAAATCGGCGGGGCCGACGCCGACCGGCATCGTCAATGGCAGGTCGCGGTTCGTGCATAGCACCTGCAAGCCGAGTTGCCGCAGGTCGGCGCGAAACGGCGCATTGCTCGCGTCCACCAGCGCGATGAACATCTCGCTGCCGAGATAGCTCGTGCGCGGGCCGCGCTCATGCTGACGCGCAGAGGGCAGACGCTTTTCGCGGCGCACCTGGTAGTAAGCACCGGCACGATACGTCGCGCCGAGATCGCGCGCGTGATAGAACGGCTCGAAGCGCTGCTCGCCGCCGGCGCCCGCGCTATAGCCGGTCGCACTCTCGATCTGATAGATCTCGAAGTCCATCGGCCGGGTGCGATCGGCCACCACGTGGTACTCGAACTGTTCGTCCGACAGCGCGATGCGATCCGTGCGCTTCGAAAAGAGATTGATCGCGGGCGTGCAATGCAGCGCGAAATTATTGGCGTCGAGCGATTGTTCGAGCAGCGGGTCCCCGCGTTTGAGCAGCACGACGACTTCGATCTCGCTGTCCGCGCAGCGCCGCAACGCCGCTTGCAAGCCGTCGATGGCGACGAACATGAAGCGCTGCGGAAAGGCGAAATACTCCTGCAACAACCGGTAGCCCTGGAACGACTGCCGGCTGACCGGCAGCAATGCCTGATCGTCGGTAAAGCCGAGCGGCCGCAGCGCGCTCGCCGGCAACTGCACATGCCAGGCCGCCGGACGTTTGGCCGGCATCACGACGACACCGCTCACCGTACCGAGCAGACGCTCGTGGATGCGCGTGGCCATTCCGTCCGTGCCGCGCAGATACAGCGTCAGCCGGTCGAGTTTCAACTGATTGAGTTTCAGACCGGCGGTGGCGCGCAGACGCAGTCTCAGACCCGCCTTGATACCGGCGCCCGCCGCCATGCTCGCCGGCAGCGCGCTGTCGACGCCGCCGAGCGAGCCCGCGTGCGTAAAAAACCGCGCCTCCGCGATTTCGAGCGGCCAAAGCGTCAGTTCGTGCGCGCTGCGGTATTCGCAGCGCGTCGAGCCGTTCTTGTCGAGCACGCTGCGCAGCGCGCTGCCGCGTGGAACCCGCACGCCGTCCGCGAGACTGGAGCTCGTCAGGTCGGGCTGGATCTGCACCACGGCCATCGACGGCGTCGGCGCGAGGTAATGCGGATACACCAGTTCCGCGAGATGCTGGGTGAAGCGCGGAAACTCGTCGTCGATTTTCAGCTGCACGCGCGCCGCGAGGAAACTGAAGCCTTCGAGCAGGCGCTCCACGTAGGGGTCCGCGCATTCGAGGTTTTCCATTCCGAGGCGCCCGGCGATCTTCGGAAATTCGCGCGCGAACTCGCCGCCCATCTCCCGAAGATGCTGCAGTTCCTGGCTGTAGTATTTGATCAGGTCGGGATTCATGACTTCAGCGCGGCCCGCCCTGGTCGATCACGCGGATTTCGCCCACTTCCAGATCCAATTCGGTCCTGAAGTAGAGCCGCTCCGGATACGGCTGCGCCCACAGATCGCCCTCCACCAGAAACGACACGGTGTTGTGGCGCCCGGTCGTCTCTTCGAGTTGCATCGAACTGACCCGCACGGTATCGCGCAGAATGCGCGGCTCGAACGCCCAGATCGCATCGCGCACCAGCCGCTCGAGCCGCAACGGATCGATGCCTGAGGCGGTCTTGCCGGCGATGTCCGGCAAGCCGAAATTGATCACGGAAGTTGCGACATACGGATAGCCGCTCAGATCCTGCACCGAAGCGAGACCATTCGCGTTCAGCAGCCAGCCGAGGTCGCGCTGCACGCTCTCGCGCAGCGCGCGCATCGACAGAACGCGGCGCTCGCGCGCTTCCTGTTTCACTTCCGGTTCGAGATCGGTCAGCCGGTCGAGCAGCGACGGTTGCAGGCGATCACGGGCGGTCAGCTCAGCCATGATCCGGCACGGCCGCGCCGCCCTGTTCGGCAGGCGCGTCGCCGCTCGTCAGTTCGATACTGCGCACGTCGAAGAGCGCGTAGTCGTTCGCATCGGAGGCGTACATGCGCTGTCCCACCGGCCGCGCGAGCGCGGGATCGTCACCGATCCATTCGGTCAGGCGCGCGAGCCACAGCGCGCGATTCGCTTCGGCGAGCGTGCCCGGATAGCGGGCGGGAATCAGGCCGGCGGCCTGGCCGTCGTTGGCCCACGTGAAGATGGCCGGCATCCAGACCCGGTCGCGCAGGTCGGACGGCGGCTCGATTTCGATGCGCTTGATGCGCGAAAAAGGAATCCAGTAATAGCGGCCGTTCAATACCGCTTCGAGTGTCGGGCCGAGCCGGTTGTCGGCGTCGGCGAGCCACTCGAACGGTTCGCCGTTCAATGCGCCGGCGGTGGCGGGCGCTTCGTCGAGCGCCCGTGCTCGCGCGGCGGCCGCCGCGCCGCTGTCGCCCGCGGCATCGAGCCGCAATGCCTCGAGCAGCAACGCGAGCCAGCCGGTCGGCTCGCCGAAGATCAGCGGCGCGCGCTCGCCTTTGAAAACCGCTTCGCGCAGCGCCTCGCATTGCAACGCTTCACGATAGGTTTGAACCATCGGCAAAGCGGCAGCGTCGAGTTCGCCGACGACGTTCAGTTGCGTCAATGCGCGATCCCAGGCGCCCGTCACCGCGAGCAACTGGAACAGAAAGACGCGATAGGCGGCCTTCGACGGATCCTTGCGAACCTGGTTTTGCAATTCGCGCAGACATCCGTCCAGATCGCCTTCGCGCAAGCATTCTTCTGCGTTCATGCCGGTTCGCTCCGGTCTGTCTCGAGTCGTCCCACCCGCCGCCGCACTGCAGCGGCGCGGCCGGTGCAGTGCAGTCGCCCCTTTTTGCCGACAGCCGATCAGGTTTCCGCGTTGCCGGGGATGTTCCATTTCACTTCGACCACGCCGCCCTCCTTGGCGCCCTTGGCGTTTTGCGGCTGGTACTCGACATGGAATTTTTCGAAGTTGAGCGTGACGTTCTCGGTGAAGCGCTCTTCGCCGCCGGAGCCCCCCGTCGAGTACGAGCTGACCAGCACGCCTTCCAGCGTGATCTTGTAGTACTCGAGCGGATTGTCGCCGCCGGCCTTGCGCACGGTCAGCAAAGCCTTGTCGATGTGGGTGCCCTTGGTGCAGGCCGCCATGATCGGTGGACTCGCCTTGTCGCTGTATTTGGTAAACGACAGGTCCTGCACCGACACCTTGCCGGCGCCGCCGCCCGTGCCCATGTGCATCGTGCCGCTCTGGCTCAGGCCCCAGCTCCATGCGAGCACTTCGATCTCTTCCTTGTGGGTCTTGTCCTGCGACTCGCCCTTGATGTCGCCCAGCTTCATGAACATGTCGATGGCCATCTTATTCTCCGCTCAAAGCAATTCGTCACTGAATGGGGATTTCCGTCATGCCGCCTTGGCGGACGGAAGCTTCGAAACCAACCGTAGCGATACGGTCAGGCCTTCCAACTGGTAATGCGGACGCAGGAAAAATTTCGACGTGTAATAGCCCGGGTTGCCCTCCACTTCCTCGACGACCACCTCGGCGGCAGCGAGCGGGCGTCGTGCTTTGGATTCTTCGCTCGAGTGCGCCGGATCGCCGTCGACGTACTGGAGGATCCAGTTCTGCAGCCAGCGCTGCATGTCGTCCTTCTCCTTGAAACTGCCGACCTTGTCGCGCACGATGCACTTCAGGTAGTGAGCGAAGCGGCTGCACGCGAACAGATAAGGCAGACGGGCGGCCAGGTTCGCGTTCGCGGTGGCATCGGGGTCTTCGAACTCGGCGGGCTTGTGCAGCGATTGCGCGCCGATGAAGGCGGCGAAATCGGAGTTCTTCTTGTGCACGAGCGGCATGAAGCCGTTCTTCGCGAGCTCGGCTTCGCGGCGATCGCTGATCGCAATTTCGGTCGGGCACTTCATGTCGACGCCGCCGTCGTCGGTGGGGAACGCGTGCACCGGCAGATTTTCGACAGCGCCGCCCGACTCGATGCCGCGAATCCGCGAACACCAGCCGTACATCTTGAACGAGCGGTTGATATTGGTCGCCATCGCATAGGCCGCATTGGCCCACGCGTATTTGCTGCTGTCCGCGCCGGCGGTGTCTTCCTCGAAATCGAATTCCTCGACCGGATTGGTCTTCGCGCCATACGGCGCGCGCGCGAGAAAGCGCGGCATCGCGAGACCGACGTAGCGTGCATCCTCGGATTCACGCAGCGAGCGCCACGCGGCATGCTCAGGAGTCTGGAAGATCTTCGTCAGGTCGCGCGGATTGGCCAGCTCCTGCCATGAATCCATCAGCATCACCGCGGGATCGGCGCCCGCGATGAACGGCGCATGCGCGGCGGCCGAGATCTTGGCGATCTGCGTCAGCAGATCGACGTCGGGCCCGCTGTTGTCGAAGTAATAGTCGGCCACCAGCGCGCCATACGGCTCGCCGCCGAACTGGCCGTACTCCTCTTCGTAGAGCTTCTTGAAGATCGGGCTCTGATCCCACGCGGTGCCCTTGTACTTCTTGAGCGTCTTGTACAGATCGCCCTTCGATACGTTCATCACGCGGATCTTCAACGTTTCGTCCGTCTCGGTGTTGTTGACCAGATAGTGCAAGCCGCGCCACGCGCTCTCGACTTTCTGGAACTCCTCCGAGTGGATGATCTGATTGACCTGGGCGGTCAGCTTCTCGTCGATCCGCGCGATCAGCGATTCGATCGTCGCGAGCACGTCGCCCGAAATCACGTTGGTGTCGCGCAGCGCCTGTTCGGCGAGCGTGCGCACCGCCGTCTCGACGGCTTCCTTCGCCTTCTCGCTCTTCGGCTTGAATTCCTTTTGCAGCAGATTCGCGAAATCGCTCGTTTCAAGCGACGTCTCGCCGGGTTGCGCTTGCCCTTCGGTGCTAGGTTCAGCCATGGTCAGACTCCCCTGTAAATCACGCTCATTCCTGCGGCTTCGGTGCGGACGCCAACGACTGCAGCAACGCAGGATCGTTGAGCAGCTTCGCGATCAGTTCCTCCGCGCCGGTCTTGCCGTCCATATAGGTCAGCAGGTTCTGCAACTGGCCGCGCGCCTCCAGCAGTTTCGCCAACGCGTCCACCTTGCGCGCGACCGCGGCGGGCGAAAAGTCGTCCATGCTCTCGAAGGTCATGTCGACGGCGAGGTTGCCTTCACCGGTCAACAGGTTCGGCACCTGCACGGCGACGCGCGGCTTCATCGACTTCAGACGCTCGTCGAAGTTGTCGACGTCGATCTCGAGAAACTTTCGATCCGCCACCGGCGCGAGCGGGTCGGCCGGCTGACCGGACAGATCGGCCAGCACGCCCATCACGAAGGGCAGATTGACCTTCTTCTCCGACCCGTAGACTTCGACGTCGTACTCGATCTGAACCCGCGGCGCCCGATTGCGCGCGATGAATTTCTGGCTGCTTTCCTTGGCCACGACGATTCCCCTGGTTGACGCCGCACGGCCGCGAGCAGCGTGGCGCATGACTGGCGTTGCTAGTAGCGAAAAGGCACATCCCCGCCTGACTGCTTACTCGTTTTCTATACCGCCGACCTGCCGGGCCTGGCTCACGCCTTCGGGCGCGAGGTCCTGCAGAATTTCCATGAAGTTCTTGTCGACCAGCCGGCGCGCGCGCAGCAGCAGCAGCGGCACCGGGCTGGAGGGTTCGTGACGCTCGTAGTACGCGCAGATCTTGTCGATCATGCGGATCACGTCCTGACGGTCCGTGATGTCGCCGGACACAGGTACCGGTGCGGGCGCCGCGCCGGCATGTTCGCCCGGCGCCGCGTCGCCGTTCGACGCTGCTTGCGGCGCGCCGCCCGGTACATCCAGACGTTCGCCGAGAAAGTCGGCCGCACGCCGCAGCAGTCTCGACAGCGGCGACAGATCGATGGAACGCGCCGCGCCGACACGCTCGGTCAATACCGTCTCGATGCGCGTGGCGCTATGCGTGGCCGCGAGCAAGGCGGTGTGCGCTTCGGCGGCATCTTCGTGCGCGTCGGCGATCACCGCGTCGATCGAACTCAGCGACGGCGCCTCGACGCCCTTGGGCAGCGGCACTTCTCCGGTCGCATATTCGATGTCGCGCAAACTGACCACACCGTGCGCGCGCGACGACGCGAGCGGCGCGTCACGCACGTCCACCAGCATGCCGGACGCTTCGACGAGCGCGGCGAGCGCGTTGACGCGGGCGGTCGGATCGTTGTCGTCGTCGGGATCGAGCTGTGGATAGACATGGTCCCAGCGCTGCTCGAGCAGCCCTTCGACGAGCGCGAGGCCCTCGGCGAAGCCTGCGAAACGCCGGCGATTGAGCAGCGCGCGCGCCAGGTGTACCGCGACGCGCAAGTCGCGGCCTTTCGCGAGCAGATCGAGCGATAGCGCTTCGGCCACTTTCCAGTCGGGCGGAGTGGCGGCGACCATGGTCTCGCCGAACTGCACCTCCGGCTTGCCATGAACGACCTGTTCGAGCGCAAGGAAGTCAGGGTCGTACTCGAGGTCGTCCCCGCACGGACTGGCAGCTGATATGTCGGCGAGCATTTCGCCCGCGAGAAGCGTGGCCATGTCTGTATCGGTCTCGGATGAGAAGTCTCGACGCACCGTAAGTGACCGGTACGGGTTGCCCTTGCCCGCCAGGAATCAGCGTTCCCGGAAATACGCGTTAACTCTAATTAGATTGCCCGTGCCAGCTATTGCGATGTTTTTAGCGGGCATTGTCCATTCTCGGCGGCAATCCGATATGAGAATAGCACGCAGCCCGGAAAAACAAAGCCGGATAGCAATAGAAGCGGATTTTGTTTAATTAAGCGAAACAGTATATGTAATACCATTCAACTCCATAAACATTTAAAAAATTTCCGCCTTTTCGTTCCGTCACCATTAACAATCCGAAGCTCGGCCAGTCGTCCTACGACCTCGCCAGCGCGCCCTTTCAGGACAGGCGATTGGCGGGATCGCCCGACATCTAAGTAAACGAATCAAGCGCTCGAATTTTTAAAAAATTTAACCTCTCCGGACTGCCGGTAAGCGTTTACATTGCGTCCAGGGTTAATCCTGATAGCGATAGAACAACGCGACAAAGCGGTGAATAACATATTGAGTTTTACCTTGTAATAAATAAAACGTGCCAATAGACTAACTTTGTTTTCCAATCAGCGCCGGTTGCACGGCCGAATTGCCGGTATTGCAGGCGTTTGGCACTCGCATCAGCCCGATATGGCGGCAAGGCGACGGCCGGATCCGTTGGGGGCAGGAAGCCGGCGCACCAACAACGCGGCGCAATGGGTAGTGTCAGCAGCGGGCTCCGCCCCAGGAAGCGGAGTTCACCACCTCGGGGTGAAAAGTGGCAGATATCCAAAGCGCAGCAATGGCCGACCACGTTGGAGAGAGCGCACTGCCCGACCTGTGGCAACGCCGCACCTGCCTGAGCCATGACGAAATGGCGTCGATCTATACGATCGTGCGCCGCGCGCTGACCGGTTACCATCCGTCGGAATTGCAGGCGCTGGGCGAGGACAAGGAGGAACTGATCTCGCAGTTCCTCTACTTCAAGGTGTTCCGCCTCGATACCGCGCCTACGGCCTCGCCCACCTTCCCGCTGCATAGCGCGCCTTCGAACAGCCATGCCGTGTGCGCGTATTTCCGCCGCTATCTGATCGACTGTCTGCGCAGCGCGAGCCATCAGCGCAACGTGTCGCTCGACGAAGACGACGTGATGCTCGAGATCGACCGGCAAACGGCCTTTCACCCCGATCCGATCGGCTCGGTCCTGCTGCAATACGGTCTGCACGAAGCCGAAGTCCGCGAATCCGCGTCGCATTTCATCGCCTCGCTCGACGAAGCGAACCGCATGCTGCTCGCCGGCAGTCTGGGCTGGCTGTCGAATGAGAAAGGCGGTCTGTCGCAGGTCGCCGCGCGTTACGGCATCGCGTCGTACCACTACCGGGCGCGCAAGCTCGGCGTCACGCTGAAGAAAGGCTCAATACCTGCCGACTTCGCCCGCACGGAAATCGGCCAATGGATCGAGCACAGCCTCGGCATCGACATCGCGCCGGGCAATCGCATCGTCATCCTGCTGGTTCTTGGCATCCTGTCCGCGCAGTCGCACGCACAGGAATGAGGTCGACGGACCACGAGCACATGAGAGGACAACGGTGCAACTTGCCACCGCAAGCCTGACCGACCGGGGCGATCGCCCGCGCAATGAAGATTCGTTCGGCGACTGGTCGAGCGAGCGGCTCTACTATTGCGTCGTCGCCGACGGCGCTGGCGGTCATGGCGGCGGCGACACCGCCTCGCGCCTCGTCGTCGATTCGGTGCTGGCGGATTTGCGCTATCTGACCGTTGCCGAATTGCCGCCGACCGGCGAACGGCTGATCGGCTCGCTCACGCATGCCAACGAGAACATCGTCGAAGAACAGTTGCGCGGCAAGGACAATGAAAAAGACATGCGTTCGACGGCCGTGGTGCTCGCCATCGATCGCGAATGCGCGACGGCCGCGTGGGCCCATTGCGGCGATACCCGCCTCTACTGCTTCCGCCACGGCGAAATCAGCGCGCGCACGCGCGACCACAGCATGGTTCAGCAGATGGTCGACGCGCAGTTGCTCACCGAGGAGGAGATGCGCCATCACCCGCGCCGCAACGTGCTATATGCGGCGCTGGGCACCCGCAACGCGCTTTCCATTGCGGGCATCGACGGCACCTTCGCGCTGCGTGACGGCGACGCTTTCCTGATCTGCACGGACGGCCTGTGGGAGTACGCCGACGACGCCGGCATCGCCGACGCGCTGGCTCATGCCGCCACACCAGGCGACTGGCTCGATGCACTCGCGCAGCAGGTGCGCGCGAGCGCCAGCACGAATCACGACAACTTCACGGCGCTCGCGGTGTGGGTCGGTGACGATGCGCAGGCGACACAATTGATGCCAGGCCCGTCACAGACGTGACGCAGCGGATCAGCATCGCAACGGGGCTCGCATCATGCCGATCTCGATCATCATTCCCTGTCTGCAGATGGCGGCAACGCTCGGCCGCGCACTGGAGAGCTGCCTGATTCAGCCGGAGGCCGCGCAAATCATCGTCGTCGACGATGGCTCGACCGATGCTTCGATCGAAGTCGCGCAACATTACGGCCGCCTCGACGCGCGTGTGCAGGTGCTGCGCATGCACGTGAACGGCGGCGTCGCCGTCGCGCGCAACTGGGCCGCGATGCACGCGAGCGAGGATCTGCTCGCTTTCATCGACGCCGACGACGAATACCTGCCCGGCGCTCTGGCCGCGGCGAGTGGCTATCTGCAGCGCTGTCCCGGGGAGGCCTCGGTGCGGCTCGACGTCGACTATGCGGGCTTTCCTCGCGCGATCGCCGAGCATCCCGATTTCGAAAAATACGCCGCAATCCTCAGCAACACCGTGCCGAGCAGTCTGGTGATCCGGCGGGCGGTCTATCGCGCGCTGGGCGGGTTTCCGCTCGACGCGTTCTTTCGGCGCGTCGGCGGAGAAGACGGGGCGTTTGCGTGGGCATTGAGCCGGCTGTTCGGCAACCGGCGGCTGATCGACGCGAAGCGGGTGCGCCAGCATTACCACCCGGAAATTCACGCGGAACGATTCTTCCGGATTCACCTCGGCCTGGAGCAGCCCGTCCACGAGGACGTCGTCGAAGCATGGCGGCTCTCGCAGCGGTTCGTCGCGAGCGCCGAGGCCGCCATCGCGCAATTGCGCGCGCTGCATTCGCCCGAAGGCGCCGCGCCGCCGGTTCCGCCCGCTCCCCCTCGCTCCCGCTAGAAGTCGCCGCAGCCGTGCTGGGCGTTGGTCAGCATGCAGCTGTTCAGGTTCGGCTGCGAACGCACGCGCTTCCATTCGAGCGCGAGGATGTCCTGATTCTCGCCCGGCGGCGTCGTGCTGAAGAGCGGCTGATTAGAGCCGATGCAGATGTTGGTGCCCTGCAGATTGTTTTCGTAGACGAACGTCTGCTCCTGGCTGCTGAAAAACGTCTGCAGACCGCTTTGCGCGACCGGATTCGGAATCGGGCCCTGCGGGTTCGAGTTCTGTAACGGGATCACCGTCAGCGTGCCCGGCACTTCGTTGACGATATAGCCGACGCTGGACGCGAAGTTGGGGTCGATCGGATAGCCGCCCGCCGGTGACGTCAGAGTGGCCGTGGTCGTCTCCGAGCCGCTCAACGTGCCCGCGGCAGTATCGCCATTGATCAGGCCGCTCGTCGTGTAGGTGAACGCCGGATTCGGCGCGCCAACGAAGCGCGTCGCGCCATCCGCGGTGACCGTGAGCGTCGGCCGTGCGGCATAGACGAAATGATTGCCGCTGATGGGCACCGTGCCACCCCAACTACAGCCCGAGCCGAACAGGCAGCCGTAAAAATTGGGCTGCGCGGTATTCGGCTGCACGCTGCCGCGTGTCTCGCCGCTCCAGGTGCCGGCCCAGATTCGCCATGCGTTGCCGGCGCCAAGTGTGCCGGCGTTCGCATCGACGAACACGCCGTTCTCCATCACCAGATCGATCGACCCGCCCGCGCTCAGATTCGTATTCGGCGCCGTCGCGGACGGCGTGGCTGCGCCCAGCCCGATATTGCCGCTCGTGGCGGTCGCGACGAGGTTGCCGGTCAGGGAGGAGTTCGTCACGCTCATCGGGCTCAACTGGCTCGCGGCGGAGTCGAACGTCCGGCTCGTCAGCGGGCCGATCACGAAGCCATGCGAGTTCGAGAAGTCGACATTGCCGGCATTGGCCATCGCCACCACGCTGACGTCGTTTTGCGGATCGGTCAGCGTGAAGGTACCGGGGCCGGCGAGGATCAGCCCGGCGGTCTGGATGCCGCCGGGGTCCGTGACGGGACCCGCGGAAAGCAGCATCAAGGTCTGGCCCGGGGTCGAGATGCCGAAGCTCAGCTCGATCCCTTGACTGCCCGCGCCCGGGTTGGACAGCGTCAGATTGTTCGCGAAGGACGGCCGCGTCGGCACGCAAGGCGAACCGGCCGATACGCACTGACCGTTCACTATGATGAGCCCGGTTTGTGTGCTGGAACCCAGCACGATGTTCGGAATCGATGCGAAGGTCGAGAAAGTCGCGGCGTCGATGCTGAGGCCGCCGCCCGTGCCGAGCAGCGTGATCGGCGTCGCGTTTTGAGCGGTGATCGCGAAGCTCGACGGGTCCACCGAAGCCGGCGTGATCGACAGCACGCCGCCCGGCGACGTCAGCGTCGATTGCGCGATCGCGAGGCTGCTCGCGGTGCCGTCGTTGAATGCGCGCAATACGATCGAACCGGGGCTCGCGGTCGAGATCGTCACGTTGTCGGTCGCGGCATTGGCCAGCGCAGTCGTTATGCCGCCGGTGACGACGGTGGTCGGATTGAGCAGCCCGAACTCGCTCTGCTCGACCTCAGGGACGGCCAGGCCGATCGCGACGCCCGGATCGGACGTGGTAGTCGAACCGGCGATGCCGATCGTGGCGGTGCGCGTCCCGGTCGCGCCGATCGTGCCATTGGCGATCAGCACGCCATAGTCGTTCTGCAGGTTCGGACTGCTGCCGGCCCGCCCGCTCACCGCGCCGCGAATATCGATCGCCCCGCCGTTGGTCGACGTGATCGTCGTGCGGTCGGTGATCAGCACGCCCTGCACGAACGGACCGGTGCCGCTGCCGAACAGGCTTACCGTGCCCGTTCCGGTCGTCACCGATACGGGGGCCGTCTGGACGCATTCCACGCATGGCGTGTTCTCGAACATCAGTCCGATCACCGAGTCGCCGTTGACCGCGGCTCCGACGCTTTGTCCGCTGAACTTGATGTTGCCGCTCGTCGACTGGACCGACGACCCATGCATGTCGAGGCCGATACCGACGTTCATGTTCGACGACACGCTGCCGGCGGCGGAAATGTCGCCGCTGCCGGTGCTCAGCGTGGCGCCCGAAAAAAAGACGCCGTCCGCGAAGGTGCCGCCGGTGGCTGTGCCGTTGACATTTCCCGTCACGCCGATCGAGCCGGTCGTGTTCGAGATCGTGGTGTTCTGAATTTCGACGCCGAAGCTCCCTTGCGCGCTTTGCGCGACGCTACCGTTGACCGAGATCGCGCCGCCCGAACTGCTCAGCCCGGGCTGCGGCGCGGCACTCTGGCCGACCGTGGCGCCGCCGCTCAGGAACACGCCCGTCCCGCTGCTGCCTGAGGAACGACCGTTCACGCTCAGTGCCCCGCTCGTCGTGCTGGCTGAAGTGCTGGATAGAAACACGCCGATGCCCTGATCCTCGATATTTGAACTGCCGGCACCGCTGATGGTGAGCGCGCCGCTGCCGGTTTGAATCGTGTTGTTACCTTGCGCGAACACGCCGTCGTTGCCTCCGCCGCCAGCGGCCGCCGTGCCGGAGATGCGAAGCGCGCCGCTCGTCGTCGCCAGCGAGCTGGCACCTTCGATCGCCACGCCGTTGGCGTTCGCGCCCAGCGCGACGCCCGTCAGGGAGAACAGGCCGGCCTCCGTGGAAATGGTCGACGCGTCGATGAAGATGCCCGACGACGACGTGACCAGATAGCCAATCGCCACGCCATTGATCGGGAACGTGCCGGTCACCGTCAGATCGCCGCCCGACGTGTCGATGTTCGAGTTCTGGATCAGGACCGGGCTCGCGCCGCCGCTGCCCAACGTCACGCTGCCGCCGTTGGTCTTCACCGTGACGCCCTGGAGCGAGACCAGGCTGAGCGGGCTGGTACCGCCCACGTTCGCATCGAATACGAGGCTGAGCGGCCCCGCGCTCGACGTGATGGTGTTGTTGACCAGCACCGATCCCGTCGCGCTCAGCTTCAGCGTGGCGGGAAGCGTGCCGGCCGTGAGGTTGAGCGGCGCGTCGACGACGATGTCGCCCGCGCCCAGGTTGGGATCGGTCCCGGTCAGTACGGTCACCGACGTGCCGAGGCTCAGCGGGCCGGTGAGCGCCGTGTTCAGGATGAACGTGCTGCCGGTGATCGGTCCGAACGTCATCGTGTTGGAATCGGCCGCGGTCTGCGTTTGGACCGGCGCCGCGGAGACATCCGGTATCTGCGTCACGATGTCGACCTCGAACGGATCGAGCAGCCACCGGCCGCCCTGCCCTTTCGGCGCCGATGCATCGACGCTCATGCCGGTCGTATCGAGCGTGTGGCCGGACGTTTCGATCAAACCGCCGTTGCCGCCCTGCGGCCCGCCCTTCGCGGTCAACGTGCCGTAAATGCGGCTGGCCGTTTCGCTGTAAGCGACGACGTTGCCGCCGTTGCCGTCGACGAGCGCATCCGCATGGAGGCTGGCTGTCGGCGACATCCAGATCGCATTGGCATTGCGAACCGAGGGGTCCGCGCCCGCCGGGCCGCCGCCGAAGTGCACGGTGCCGCCGCCCGCGGCGCCGCTAGCATCGACGTACGCTCCGGGCAGCAGCGCCACGTCGTAGCCGGTCACGTCGATCCTGCCGCCGCTTTGCCCCGTGCCGCCGCTGGCGTCGAGCGTACCGCCCACCTGTGTGACGCCATTCGTGCCGCCGTCGAGCAGGATGTGGCCATCATGCTCGCTGAGGCCTTGTGCGCGCACGATGCCTTGCTGGTTGATGACCGTGCCGGCCAACGCATCGGCCGTCTGTGCGCTCATCACGACGGTGCCGCCATCGGCGGCCAGTGTGCCGGTATTGCCGATCAGCGCGTGCGCCGCGCCCTGCTTGATCTTCAGCGTGGTCAAACCGTCGCCGGCGAAGTCGACAGTGATATCGTTGCCCGCGCCCAGCGCGACGGTGCCCAGTTTCGCGCTGACGGTACCGCTATTGCTGACCGCGCCGCCGAGCAATGCGATGGTGCCGCCCGCTGCCGCGCTGAGCGTTCCGGCATTGCTGAGCGCCGCCGCGGACGCGCCGACGAAATGGTAGTTGCCGGCAAGGAAGTCGGCATTGGAGATATTGAGCGTCGAAGCGACCATCGATCCCACGTTCACCGATGATCCGGGCGCAAAGATCACCCCCGCCGGATTGACGAGAAACACCTTGCCGTTGGCCTGCAGGCGTCCGGCGATCACGCTTGGGTCGTTGCCCATCACGCGGTTGAGCAGCGCGGAGGAAGCCGACGGCTGCGTGATGCGGACCGCTTCGCCGCTGCCGATCGAAAACGTGTTCCAGTTGACGATCGCATTGGACGAGCCCTGCGCGATGTCCATCTGCCCCGCAGCCGGCGAGTTGATGCTGACCGTGCCGGCCACCACCTGGCCGCCGGTCGGATTCGCGAGCACGAGCGGCATATACGATGCCGCGAACAACGCGGCGACCGCGCCGGCGATCGTGCTCGCATGCGCGGGTCGCACATTGCATGGCTTGTTCATCACACACCTCGGCACAGATTTTTGCTTGTCGTCGCGTTTCGTTGCGTTTGGTTGCGTTTGGCTGGCTGCTAGAACGTCTTGGTCAGTTGCACATAAAAGCGCGGCAGCCTGTCGTTGCCGGTCGTATCGGGCCCGGTCGTGCGCCATGCGACCGTGCCCTGTAGCGAAATGCCGCCCGGCGCGGCCCAGAACGCGCCGAGACCCACGCCACTGCGCGTGATCACGTTCGCCCCCTGGCCCGGACGCGGCGTCGCGTTGTACCAACCCGTACCGAAGTCGAAGAAGGTGAACACGGTGGCCCGCGCATCGATCGCGAAGCGCCCTTCGAGGCTCGCGACGAAACCCTCGTCGACCAGTGCCTCGGACGGCGAATACGCGCGCACCGCGTGCGGGCCGCCGAGCAGGAAGCGCGACGAGCTGTCGAGCGTGGTTCCGGCCCACTGGCCGGACACGCCGGCGAACACGCTGAGCCGCTCGGTGATCGCGTTCAGGCGGTTGGCGAAGAACGTGGCGCGCACTTCGGTGCCTTGCGTGTCGCGCCCGAGCGGCGACGCGTCGAGCGCCTCGGCCTGCGCGTTGCGGAAATGCAGACTGCCGATCAACAGCTCGACATCCGCGCTGTTGAAGCCGCCGCCGAACAGCGCGTCGCGGCTTTCGTAGCTGAGGCCGACACTGCCCTCCACGAGCGATCTGGGATTGTGTTGATCGACAATGCCTACGTTGTCGATCAGATCGCGATACTCGAGATTCACGCGCGCCAACAGGCTCTGGTTGCGTGTGCGGATGAGCGGATGCGTGAGCGTGAAATCCACCACGGTCGCCTCGCCCTGCGCGTCGAGCGACGCAAATTCCTTGCCGAGCACATAGTTGAGCCGCGACAGCGCGACCCCGACACGTGTGCCTTGCGCATTGATCGGCGCCTCGTAGCCGACGCGCCCGTAAAGCGTGTCGGCGCGTTCGCTGCCGAGCAGCCGCAAGTCCAGGTTGTCGCCGATCATGAACGGCGAGTTCAGGCGCGCGAGCGCACCGAGCCGCCAGGTACCGCTGGACTCCGCGCCGAAGTTGTCGAGATCGAGCGCAAAGGTCCAGCGTTTGGCCGGTGCGACGTTGACGGTCAGATCGACCGTACCCGGCTCCTCGCCCGCTTCGATTGCCGAGGAGACCTGAATACCCGGCAGATCGGACAGCAGCAGCATGGTCCGTTCGAGTTCGTGCTGCTGCAGCGGCTTGCCCAGCGGAATCTGCGCGACCCGCGCGCGCAACAGGTCTTCGCGGATCGGCGTGCCGGCCGCGATGTCGAGCCGCACATGGCCGACGCGCCCTTCGAGTACGCTCATTTCGACGTGACCGGACGTGACGTCCTGCGGCGGGATCACCACCTGGGCGAGCAGATAGCCGTGATCGCGATAGACCTGCGTGATGCGCGCGGCAATTTCTTCGAGCCCGGCGAAACTGGTCTGCTTGCCGAGCTGGTCCTGCACGGGCGCGAGCAGTGCGTCGCTGGCGATCGTGTCGTTGCCCTTCAGCGTGATGCTCTTCAGCAGGAAGGTCGGGCCCGGCGCCGTGACGGGTGCCGCCGGCGGCGGCACGGCGGGCAGCGCCTGATTGCCGCCCGGCGGCGCTGGCCGGGTCTCGCGCGGCGCCGTCTGGTTCAGGATGCTGCCCGCGTTCGGCAATGTCTGGCCCCACGCGAGCGCACTACTGCAGGACACCGCCGCGGCGATCAGTCGGAGTCTTCTCATCGGTCTAGGGTTGGTTGGGTTCATCCCTGTTGCTGACGCGCGATGGTCAAACGCCAGCCACCCATCAGATCGAATGGCGCCCAGAAGAACGGATGCGCGAAGCGCGGCGTGTGCAGAACCGCCAGTTGCGCGGTGCGCATCGCGTCGATCGCATCATGGCCTTGCGCGAGTTGCGCGTAGAAGGTGCGCATCGTCAGCGCGCTCGATTCGTCCGCGACCGGCCACATCGACACGATCAGGCTGGTGGCGCCGGCATAGAAAAACGCCCGCGTAAAGCCGAGAATTTCGTCGCCGCGCGCGATCCGGCCAAGTCCGGTCTCGCAGGCCGACAGCGTGACGAGCGAGACGTCGTTGAGCTTCAGGTTGTAGATGTCTTTCGCGAGCAGCGAGTCCGGGCCGTCGGCGGGCTGCGTCGCGGGCGCGAGCAGGATGCTCGAGTGCAACGGATCGATGGTGTCGGCCTGCGCGTGCGTCGCCACGTGCAGCACGCGTCCGGCGGGCGCGTTGTCGCGAAAGCTCAGGCGCGTGGCATCGCTATGCAGAAACACCTCGTTGCGCGCGAACAGCGGCGCGATGCCCTGCACTTCCGCTTCGGCGCCCGGCAGCGCATAGGCCGGCGTGATGGTCGGATTGCCGAACGCGACCAGATCGCTCGCGATCTTCTGCTGGCGCTGCGCGAGTTGTACCGCGACGCTCGCCGAGGGGACGAGTGCGATCGCATGGCGTTCGATCAGAAAGCCGTCGGCATCGTGCAATGCCTGAAACGGCAGATAGTGCAGCGCGCCGTGCGGCACGATGATCAGCCGCTCGTTCGGGCGCAGGCCGAGTGGCGCGATCAGCAACGCGTTGAGCTTGTCGCCGTAGGTCAGCGAGGCCGGGCGCCGGCGCACGATCGCATTGCGCAGGTCGGTGACCGCGGCATCCATGTCCGCGCGCGCAATCGGCAAGGTGTGGCCGGTCAGGCCATCGCCACGCACCACCCAGACGATCAGCTCCTTGTCGAGACTGTGAAACTCCACGATCGCCTCGTTGGGCTCGAGCGCGTTGCGCGTCGCGGCGAGGCTCGGCACCTGCCCGTTCAGTTGCCGGTCGTCGACGCCGGTATCGACGCGATTGCGCACCACGTCGAGCAGCGCGCGCGCCCGGCTGCGTTCGGATAGATCCCAGGCAATCGCATAGTCGCCGGTTTCGACCGTCAGCGCGATCGCCTGTTCGAAGACCGTTTGCGTGTCGCCGAACAGCGCCGTCTTGAACTCGTCGCTGCGAAACCGCGCGCGGATTTTCTCGGAGTCGTCGACGGCCAGAAGATAGGCTTCGCGCGCCTGCGGCTTGTCGCCGAGCGCGAGGTCGGCGCGGCCGATGCCTTCGTGCGCCCACAGGCGGTCGTAGTTGGCGTCGCTGGAATTGCCGCTTTGGCTCAACAGCGTTTCAAACGCGTGTTTCGCATCCTCGGGCTTGCCTTCGGCCAGCAGCAGATTGCCTTCGATGCGCCGGTAGGCGGGCCCGAGCTCCGCGGTGGCCGGGGCGCCGACCGCATCGAAGGTTTGGCGCGCGCCGGGCGTATCGCCCTCGGCGAGCTGCGCGTTGATGATCGACATCAGCACCAGCGGCTTGTAACGCGGCGAGGCGGTCGTCAGCGCGTCTTCGTAGGCGGCCAGCGCCTGCTGCGGCTTGCCCCGGCGCAACGCGACATCGCCGAGCACCTTGTTGGCCGGCGCAAAGACCTGCTCGGGCGCCTTGGGTGTGGAAGCGAGCGCGTCGCGGGCATAGCGTTCGGCGTTGTCGAGGTCGCCGGCATAGCTGTAGGCGATCGCGAGATCGCGTTTGGACAGGGCCGCCAGATCCTCATTGTTGGTCTGCCCGGCCACCACCAGCGCGCGCGCCGCGGCATCGACGCTGTCGCGGAAGTCGCCGCGCTCGGCGGCCGCGACGGACATGCTGCAATAGTCGTAGGCAGGGAGTTTGACGCGATCACGCGACAGCAGCAGACGTCCCTCGGACGTCAACGTGTTGATCGTTTCGGCGTCGCGTTCGCGTTCGTCGGCCTGACGAAAGGCGAACGACTCGGGTGCAAGGGCCGCGGTGCTCGCGGGCCGCGCCGCGGCGGCGGACGGGCCGGCGGCCAGCGTATTGCTCGCGGCGCCCAACAGCATCGAGCCAATCACGAGCGCGCCCGTGATCCACGCAGCAGCGATCCGGCGGGCCCTTGCGACGAGCGCAGGCCGCGAATCGCGTTGCACGACGCTGTGTGCCATCCCGCTCGATAGGCCTTGGCGCTCGTTCACTTTAACTTCCTGCAAGAAGGCAAAAGGAAGCGGCTGGGATGGAATGCGCGCACAACCCGCAAGCTGCACGCAGCGGTTGACAACACCGTATAGACGAATTCGGCCTGCCGATTTTGAAACTGGCGGCCGCACGCGGACCGACGCTCGGGCGCGCGGGCCGGCCTGATTTCAAAAAATGGCTCGCTTGATCGTCTTAAGGGTGGACGCGCCTGCGCGTGAGGGTGGCGCTCGCGTGTGCCGGGCTCAGCCGTCGTACCCTCCAGGGAGCCAAAGCCGATGAGCAGCCCCGACGACAAAACCGTGATCGTGCAACGGGCGTCCGGACCGGACGGCCAGCAGAACCCCGCCGAAGCGGCGGGCGCGGATCGTACAGTCGTCACCCGCCCGGCCGCGCAAGGTTCGAACGCGCAACATGCGCTAGCCGCGGGCACCAGGCTCGGCGAGTTCGAGATCGTCGATCTGATTGGCGAAGGCGGCTTCGGCATCGTCTATCTCGCCTACGACACCCAGCTAGGACGTCACGTCGCGCTGAAGGAATACATTCCCGCGGCGCTGGCCACGCGCGTCGGCGCGGCCGAAGTGTCGGTCCGCTCGGAACGTCATGAAGACACCTTTCGCGCCGGCCTGAAAAGCTTCATCAACGAAGCGCGGCTGCTCGCGCGCTTCGATCATCATTCGCTCGTCAAGGTGTACCGGTTCTGGGAGGCCAACGGCACCGCGTACATGGTGATGCCGTATTACGAGGGCGTGACGCTGCGCGACGGCTTGCGCCGCATGAGCGCCCCACCCGATGAAGCATGGCTGCGCGCGCTGCTCGCGCCGCTGCTCGAAGCGCTGGCGGTGTTGCATGCGGCGCAGTGCTATCACCGCGACATCGCGCCGGACAACATCATGCTGCTCAAGGGCAGCGGCCGCCCCGTGCTGCTGGACTTCGGCGCGGCGCGGCGCGTGATCGGCGACATGACGCAGGCCTTGACGGTGATCCTGAAGCCCGGCTATGCGCCGGTCGAGCAATATGCCGAAGAGGCGGCGCTGAAACAGGGACCGTGGACCGATGTGTACGCACTCGCCGCGGTCGTCTATTTCGCGATTCAGGGCAAGACACCACCGCCTTCCGTCGGCAGGCTGATGAGCGACACGTATGTGCCGCTCGCCACTGCCGCGGCCGGCCGGTATAGCGAGCGGTTCCTGCGCGCGATCGACCATGCGCTCGCGGTGCGCCCCGAAGATCGTCCGCAAAGTGTAGAGGCGCTGGCGGACGAACTGGGCATTGCGATCGATACGCGTGATGACGCGAATGCGGCGATCGAACCGACGGCTCGCGCTTCTGTCGAGTCAGCGGGCACCGGTGCGCCGCGAACGGCGCCGGCCGCGACCGTCGAGGCGAAGCGCGATGAGCCAGGCACGGCGGCCGTTCCCGCGCCAGCCGGTAGTCAAGGGAAACGCACGGGCTTGATCGCGGCAGGTGCCGTTTGCGTCGTGGCGCTCGTGGCGGTCGGTACGTGGTTTGCGATGCGTACGCCGCCAGCCGCTGGCCCGGCAGTCGCCGCAAGCACGAATGGGCACGACACGGCTTCGCCGAAGCCGGCCGAGACTCCTGCGCCGACGCCGGGCAATGCCGTTCAAAGCCCGGCCGCCGTTGCTGCTGTTGGCCCTGTTGCGCCGGTTGCTCCTGCCTCGCCTGCCACGATCACCGCGGCCGCCGCACCACCCGCAGAAGCCGACATCCTCGCGCCCTTCACCCCCGCCAGCGAACTCGAGCGAATCGTGACGCTGGCCGATCCGTCGATTCAGGTCACCGCTACACCGGGCAGAACGTCCGCCACGATCGGCAAGGACTATCTGCAGTTCAAACTCGACAGCAACCGCGCGGGCTACGTGTATGTGTTCATGGTCGATCCGGACGGTCAGTACCTGATGCTGTTTCCGAACGGACTCGATCGCAATAACCGGATCGCCGCCGGTCAGACGCTGTCGTTGCCGCGCGCCAGTTGGCCGATGCTGGCGGGCAACCCGCCTGGCCCCAACCACTTTCTGACGCTGGTATCGACGACGCCGCGCGATTTTTCCGACGGTGGACTGAAGTCCGCGGCGCCGTTCCAGTCATTCCCCGCCGATGCCCAGCAGCAAGCGGCCGCGCGTCGCGGCCCGCGCTATTCGCCGTTCGCGGGCAAGCCGCGGTGCCCGGCAGGCACGGCGGATTGCGCCGGCGCGTTCGGCGCCGCCACGTTCACCATCGATGCCGTCAAGCCGCGCGGCTAGCGCGCGCGGCGTTTGCGATGGTTCGCAAGGAGGCCGCATGCAAAGGGCTCAGCTTCTCCTGGTTGCGCTGACAGCCACGCTCGCGGCTTGCGCGAGCAACACGCCCGCGACCAGCGTGATCCTGGGGGACGCGAGCCATGCCGCGGCATCGCCGGTCGAGCAGGCGCCGCCGACGATAGCTGCTGCTACGCCCACTCCCGCAACCACACAAGCGACGGCACCGGGCACGTCCAGCGGCTTGGATAACCCGCGACCCAAGACCGAGTCGAGCGGCGGCTTCGCGACACGCCACGCTTACTACGAGCCGACCGCTTTCGCCGACCTCCCCGGCTGGGATA
The DNA here is from genome assembly GCF_040948805.1 of Paraburkholderia sp. BR13439. Taxonomy (NCBI): domain Bacteria; kingdom Pseudomonadati; phylum Pseudomonadota; class Betaproteobacteria; order Burkholderiales; family Burkholderiaceae; genus Paraburkholderia; species Paraburkholderia sp. BR13439. The sequence continues at coordinate 170,590 of NZ_JBFPKN010000010.1, forward strand.
CGGACGACGTCACCGCATCGTGGGAAGCGTTTCGCCGCAGTTGCACCGTGCTCGGCGCGCGCAGCGGCTGGTCGGAACCGTGCAATGCCGCAAGAGCCGTGGACGTTGGCAACGTCGCGGCAATCCGGCGTTTCTTCGAAACGTATTTCAACGCGTACCAGATCCGCAATCCCGACCGTTCGCTCGACGGCACGATGACCGGCTACTACGAGCCGCTGCTCAACGGCAGTCAGCAGTACGGCGGTGCCTACCTTTATCCGGTCTATGGCATGCCGGCCGACATGCTCTATCTCGACGCGCGGCGCTTGTCGGACCGCGCGCGCGGCGGCGTGAGCGCGGCGCGCATCGATGGACGTAACGTGATCCCGCTCGGCGATGCAACGACTGGCGACCCGAAGGGCGTCTACGCGCTGGACCTGCGCGATAGCGTGCCGGATATCCGCGACAAGAAGATCCGGTTGCGGCTCGACGGCGGGCGCATCGTGCCGTACTACACCCGCGCCGAGATCGAGCGCGGCGCACTGAGGGCACCGATCCTCGCCTACGTGGACGACCCGGTGATGCTGTACTCGATGCAGTTGCAAGGCGCGGGCAAGGTCCGCATGAGCGACGGCTCGATTCGCCGCTTCGCCTATGCGGAACAGAACGGCCGACCGTTCCTTCCGCCGCTCGCGCACAACGGCACCGCGACGGCCGGCGCGCGCAAGCTCGTCGTGCGCGGCATGGAGATGGAGGTCGATGTCAGCGACGATGGCGCGGCCGCCGCGAGCAACGACAGCAACGCAGCGGCTGCCGACGGCGACGACGAACCAACGTCACCCTTGCTGCGCGGCTTCACACTGGCGACGACCACGCCAGCGAATGCCGGCGCGATCAGGCCGGCCGTCACTGGCCCCACTGGCGGGCACGCTGCCGGCAATGCGGCTGGAGCCGGAACCAACGCACAAACGTCGAACGCGCCGAAGCCTCATCCCGTGTTCGCGATTTCCGATCCGAGCTATGTGTTCTTTCGCGTGATTCCCGACTCACCGAACGGTCCGCTGGGCGCGTTGGGCGTGCCGCTGTCGGCGGGCCGCTCGGTGGCCGTCGATCCGCGCACCACGCCGCTCGGCGCGCCGGTATTCGTGTCAACGCGTGACGATCCTCAGGCACCCGGTGCGATCGACCGCCTGATGCTCGCGCAGGATTCGGGCGGCGCGATTCAGGGCGCGGTCAGAGCGGACTATTTCTACGGCTTCGGTCAAACCGCGCAGACCCAGGCGAGCCGCACCAAAGAGCGGCTGCGCATGTGGGTGCTGCTGCCCAAAGGCTTGCGCATCGCCGCGCAGCAGACGTCGTTGAAAACGCGCGGCGGAGCACCTGGTGCATCCGATGCGGATTGTCTGGTCAGCGATCCGGTGCTGTGCGTGGACGACGCGCCGTAGACGTCTGGCGGAACGCGAGCAACGCTTCGTGCTGCGGCATGAATTTTGCGAAATCCGCGTGATCGCATTCCGACACGGAGACCGACATGGACACGCGGCAAATCGAAGATCTGCGTCCGACGCAGATGACCCACGGCGCGCGCGAGGTCAGCGAAAAAGCCCGCCAATACCGATCGCTGAGCGCCCATGACCTGCAAATGGCCATTGCCGAAAAGCCGATACCGGTCGTCTGCGGACCGAACGGCATACCGTTCGCGATCGATCACCACCATGTGGCGGCGGCGCTGTGGCAGGTTGGCGTGCGCTCGGTTCCGGTCGTGCTGGTGCGGGATCTTTCCTCGTACACGTGGGCGTCGTTCTGGCTCAGCATGGAAAACGAACGATGGACCTTTCCGTATGACGCGCAAGGGGTGCGCCGGCCTTTCTCCGAACTGGCGGAGCACGTCTGGGAACTGAAAGACGACGAATATCGAAGCCTCGCGGCAGCGGTCCGCGATGCCGGCGGCTATGAAAAAACCAATGTCCCGTTGGAAGAATTTCGCTGGTCCGACTTCTTTCGCGCGATGTTGCCGCGGCCCGATAACGACGAAAAGTTCTCGGCTTTGCTCAAGGAAGCCTTGAAGCTGGCAAAGAGCGACCGGGCATTGGGACTGCCGGGCTATCTCGGTCGAAAGGATTGAGCCGGTGGCTCACTCAATCGTGGGCCACATTGCCCGCCGTCACCAGAAACTGATCCATCAACGAGATCTTCAACGGCTTGTCCGCGTCGAGCTTTTTCTTCTCGATCACATACTTCCAGGCATCCCCGTTGCCGGGATTGCGATAAAACGCGACGATCGCCACATAGTTCGTATCGGCCTGCATCGGTTGCGACAGGCTCGCCGACGCCCCCGGATTCAGCACCGATGCCATGCTCGCCTGCAAATCCTGCGCGAGCAGCGTGCGGTCGTTCTTCAGCAGATCCTCGTACGACGCGCCATCGAACACCTTGCGGTCCTTCAACTGATACACGCGCACCGCGACCGATGTCGCGCGGCCGGCGTCGTCGGGGTTCAGCGCTTCGCGCGCGGACAGATCGACGTCGAGCACCTTGATCCGCTTGAAAAACACCGCGTGATACGCGCTCGACGACGCGTCCGACATGGATTGCCATGCGCCGCAGGCGGACAGCAGCGCAACGGCCGCAACCGTGGAAACGGTAGAACGAAGATTCATCGATAGTCCTTTGGGCGCGTTGTTCATCACGCGGATCGAGTCAGGTATGGATTGGCCGCGGGCTTCGGAAACGCTTGATAAACCCCGAGCGCGACGTTGATCAGGCGTTCACTCGCGGCGGGCAGCACGGTCGTCCAGCCGAGGCGCGGCGCGGATCCAGGCGATCCGCCGTTGATCGCGCAAAGCGGCGTGAGGCGCGACGACATTTCCATCCGCAGATGCACGTCGGCCTTCACCCCGACATACAACTGCACGAACGCCATCAACTCGCGATGCAGCCACGCACCCGGCAACAGATCGTGCGCCTGGGCGGCATCGGCCGGCCGCAACCTCACGCGCACCGCCCGGCTGCGATACGCAAGCCGCTTGCCGAGCACATAGCCGCCGCCGAGGCCGCGGCGCGCGTTGTCGTCGCCGGTTGCACCAGCACGAGCGGCCAACGACGTCAGCCGTTGCGGCCTGCCGGCGCGCGCGAGCGCGGGAAAGAACTCGTCCACCCGGACATCGACGCCCGGAACCGCGAGCGCGATCACGCCCGCGAGCCCCTCAGGCGTGCGCGTGCGCTGAATCAACAGCCCGAGCAGCGCGAGCATGCGCGAATCGGGCAAGCCTGCGCGTTGCGGCTTGTCGCCCCAGCCGAAGCCGGCGAGGCACAGGAGATTGCGCGAATGCGCATCGCTGCCGCCCGCGCGAAAACTCTCCGGATAGCGGTACTTCTTCCACGCGCGATACAGCAGCGTGACGAAGCGGTGATTGAACTGATCGAGAAAGGCTTCGACCACTTCGTGCCCTTCCTCGCGCAGCACGATCTCATCGATCATGTGCGACGGCATCGCCGCGTCGACACCGTAGAGTCCCATGAAGGTCGTGCGCACGGTCGGCGGCGCATAACCTACGAAGGCATCCGGATCATCGTCGAATTCGACCGCGGCGATCTCGCCCGCCGGAAAACCGGTACGCGCACGTGGCCGGAAGCGTACCGGTTCGTGCGCCGGGGTATCGCGAGTGCCGAAACCAGTATGGTCCGGTGCCCGCAATTCGAGCAGTCGGCACAACTGCATGAAGTTCATCCGTGGCGCACGCGCGAGCAGCGCCGCGACGAACGGTTCGAGATTCGGCGGTTCGTCGCGCGCCTCGAAAGCATTCGCGTATGCGCTCATAGCGGAGCCCGTTGCGCCTTGCTGCGCGGCCAATCGGTGCGGGCCTGCGACGGCAGGCTCACGATCGATAGCTTCGTGAACAGATTGATCTCCGCATACAGCGCGAAAAACCGTTGCAGCAATTCGCCGAACAGCATCACGTCGCCCTCGCCCGCGAACGCGTGCGAATCGAGTGTCACCTCGATATGCACGCCGCGCTCGACCGAGCCGCCCGCCACCTCCTCGAGCAACTCCTGCGATACCCACAGAATGCCCGCGAGCCGCCGGCGGTTCAGTTCGTCGCTGGTCCAGTCGTATAGCGCGAGCGCGCCGCGCAGCACCTCCGCGTTCATCATCGACAGGAAATTCGGCGCGAGATGCGATAGCACACGCCACTGGAAGCGGTCGCCGGTCGGCGGATAGAGCGGCAGCGTCGGCGCGACGAGATTGTTCACGCCGACGACGTTCGGCGTGCTCGCCGCCAACTCGGCGATGCGCGCTTCGCGCAGGCCCTTGCGGGGCAACATGCCGTTCGTGCCGGTTACGCGCAGCGACAGGCTTTCCTCGGGCAGCGTGTGCATCGTCTCCCAGGCGTGACCGCCGAGCACGACCCACGTCTCGTGCAGACCCGCGACGCCGGGCCGCACGCGCGCATGGAAGTAGCGCTCCGGCGCCTCGTGTCGCAGCATGCCGCCGCGATGCCGGAACGTCGCGAACGGCACGTACTCGTAGCGCTCGGCGGTGTCGTGATCGAACGCCTCGATCGCATCGACCGAATAGGTCTCGACATGCTCGCCCTGATGACCGGCGGGCAACACGCGGTATTCGGTTTCGTGATGGTCGATCTCGATCGGCTCGGCATCGAGTTCGAACAGGTTGATCACCGGCGTGCAGAAAAGCCGCACGTTTTCCGCGCTGAAACACTGATCGGACGGATATGCGTGCTTCAGAACGATCTCCAGTTCGAAGCGCGTCGAATTGTCCGGCAGCTTCGTCACGTCGAGTCCGTACAGATCGACGAACAGGAATTTCTCGCGGAACGTGAAGTATTCGAGCAACAACTGGTATCCGGAAAACGCCGCATCGGCCTTCGGCCACAGCCTTTCGTCGGCAGAGAAACCGGCCGGCTCGATCGTCACGTTGGCGAGCGGCAGCGCTTCACCATCGCGCACTTCCGGAATGCGCCAGTGGATCGCATCGACCTCGCGCGTAAGTGCCAGATGCATCGCGAACGCGGTCGGCAGATCGGCATTCAGATACAGCCGCACGCGCGACAGGTCCATTTCCTTGCGACGCGCGGACTGATCGAGCTCGAAGCCGAGCCGGACGATCGAGCGGCCGTCGTGGCGCACGGTGGGCCCCGCGTGCGTGATCGACAGTGGCTGCAGCGTGACCGGCTGCGTGGTCCGGTACAGACATTGCACGGTCTTCGGCGTCGCCCCCTCGGCGCCTGCCGCGTTCGGCACCGCGATCGGTGCCGAGCGCACCGGCACGCCGGCCGGCACCAGCTCGGTTCGCTGCAGCTTCTCCGCGAGCGGCAACAGTTCGACGATCGACAGCGACGGAATCATCCGCAGATAGTGCGGCCACAGCAGACTCACGAGGCCTTCGGTCAACTCCGGCGATTCATCGTCGAGCTTCTGCTGAAGACGGCCGGTCAGAAACGCAAAACCTTCGTGCAAGCGCTCGACGTAGGGATCGCGATCACCGACGCGATCGAGGTTCAGCATGCGCGCGCGGTCGGGATGCGCGTTCGCGAATTCCTTGCCGGCCTCGCGCAGGTAGCGCATTTCGGCTTCGTAGTAGCGCAGGATGGGGTCGTCGTGTTTCATGCCTGGTGTTCTTATCAGAAGATCAACGCCCGCGCCGGGTCCAGCACGGTCAGCTCGGCTTGCAGTTCGCCGATGCGGCGCGCGAGCGCGGGCCTATCGGCGTCCTTGCGGTTGCTCAGCGCGTTCAACGCGCGCAGCAACTGCTGCTTCACCTCGAACACGAGCGCGGGTTCCCAGCGCGTGAGTGGCAGCGAGCGTGCGCTCGTGTCGAGTTCGGTGAGCAGTGCGAGCGCCGTGTCCGCGCGACCCGCGTGATCGGCGAGGCGCGCCATCACTAGCCGCTGCAGGTAGCGATGCCGATCGGTGCGAAGGCCGGGCAACCCTTCGAGCCAGGCAAACGCGGCCTCGATGCCACCCCGCCCCGCGAGATCGCGCGCCTGCGCTTCGATCTCGGGCCAGTCGCCGGTCGCTTCGTGGTCGTTGCCGGCCGCTACCGGCAGCGGCGCGATACTCTCGCCCGCCTCGATGTTGCGCACTACCGCGTGACGTGCGATCCATTCGAGCGATGTGTCGTCGGCGAACGGCGTGCCGTCGTTGAACGCCAGGCGCTCGATGCCAGGCAAGCGTTCGAGAAACAGCGCGAAATCCGCGCGCAACTGTTCGCGCCATGCGCTGTAGGGCGCGCCGACGTGATCGAGTGCGACGTGCTGGAAATACTGCAGATCGAACCACAGGTGATTGACGCCCTCCAGGAATGCGCCCTCGACGCGTTCGAGCAGCTCATGCCACTGCTTTTGCAGCACGAGCCGTTTCATCTGCTGACGCAGCTCGCCGCGCGGTGGCATCAGACGTGTGCGTGATGCCGCATCGGCGGGCGGCACTTCGTGCAGCGTGTCCCAGCGAACCGTGCGGACGAGCCGCACCGACGATAGGTAACCGTTCTCCTCGTCGCGTAGCCACAGCGCCATTGAGCGGGCCTGATCGAGCAGGTCGCGCGTCGATGCGATCGAGACGTTCGGGCTGCCTGTAAAAGCTGGGCCCGGCGATGGGGGTGAGGTTGCGGAATCGAGTTCATTGCCACGCGTCGATGCGTCGTTCTGCTCGAAGCGCGCGACCAGCGCGGCGAAATTCGGCCGAGCTGCGTCGGTCCATGTGGCCGTACGCGTGACAAGCAGATCGAGCGCGGCGATCGCGCGTTCGAGGTCGGCCGCCGCGAACTCGCCGCGACTCTCGAGCAGTTCGATGACGCGTGTGGTGGCAAGCATGTCGAGCGCGCCCTTCTTTGCCTCGGCGCGCGCGGGCAGCACATTCTCGCCGAAGCGCTCGACGAGCGACGCCGCGAGTTCGAGCCCGTCTGCGAAGCCGGAAGGACCGTCCGCGCGCAGACGTGCAAACGCGTAGTAACCGGCGACACGCAGATCCTTGCCGGTCTCCTTCAGCAACTGCTCGCACGAACGGACGACCAGGCTGTGGTCGATACCGGAGAGTTTTTGCGTTTCGTCGCGCAACTCGAAGAACAGGTCTTCATAGCCCGGGTCGCGGCCGCAGCCGTGCTCGCCGGGCAGCGGCTGCAGCCATGCGCTCCACGCATCGAGACGCGCGCGTACGCGTTGTTCCTCGTCGCGCGACGGGAACAGCGTCTTCAACAAACTCGACAGCATTTATTCGACCTCCGGCAGCGAACCTTGCGGCAAGCCCACGGTCGCGTGCTTCGCCGCGTTGAGCGCCGCGGGCGGCAATGGTGGCGGCGGGTTCGCCCCGGATACCTTCGGCGCGCTCTTTGGGTTGCCGGTCACGAAGATTCGCGCGGGTAGCTTGAAGTGACGCAGCGAGAGCACTTCGAGCGGGCCCGCGCCCGTCTCGTTGCGCAGCTGCACGCGCAATGGGATGCCCTCGCTCTGGTCGGGCTGCCACGACAGCACATAGCGCGCGGCGTCCTGTTGCGACACCTGCGCTCGTTCGAGCAGACGGATCAGGCCAAAGCGGCCTTGGGCGTCGAGTGCCGAGCGCAGGCCGCCGTGTTCGGTCTGCCATTCGATACGCGACAGGTTTTCGAGCGAATCGCCGGGCCACAGGAATGGCGTCCACTCTTCCTTCTGGTTGAAGTAATGCAGTTCGCGGCCCGACAGCACGAAGCGCGTGTCGGTGACGCCCGGCGTCGGCACCGCGCGCAATTCGTAGCGCAGGTGGGCGTCGCCGGACGGGAACAGCACCGTCGATGCGCGCGTAATTTTGTTTAGTCCGTCGAGGAACGTGGGATCGAGCGTCAATGCGCGGCCGTGGCTCGCGCCCTGCGCGGCGATCCAGCGATCGCCCTGGCGTTCGACCACACCCGCCAGTTGCGTCGTCACGAACTGCGTAATCACGCCCTTCTCGGGGCGCATGAAGCGCGCCATTTCCGGCAGCGACGCGTCGTTGTCGGAGTCCGCGAACGGATAGCGCCCACCGAACGCGCCGTTCCAGTCAGCGACAATCGCCGTGCGCCAGATCTCGTTGAGGCTCGCCGCGGCCGGCTGCACCAGCACCTGCCAAGTTTGATCGAGCGGCGCCTGGAACAGCCCGCCGAAGCCGGCCCACCGTTCGCCGAGACTCGCGGCAAGGCGGCTCGCGTAATCGCGGCTGTCGGCGATGTCCGAGGTCTTGCCCTGCAGCACCGCCTGCGCGGCGATGCGCGACATCGCGTCGGTGTCGGGACTCGACACGATCTGCCCGATCTTCAGACGCATCGCGGTCACGCGTTCGAGATAGCGCGCGACGCTGAGATCACCGGTCGCGGCCAGTTGCGCGGTGGAGTTCGCGTTCGCCCGCGTGGCGCCGGACGCGAGATCGTTGCCGGCAAGCCGCAGGATCGGCCCGAACGCGACCGCGAGCGGTGCAAGCGGCGGCGGCGTTTGCTTCGACGGATTTTCTTGGTCTGCGTGGACCAGTTGCTGCGCTTTGCTGACCAGCGTGTCCGACAGCGATTGCGGGCGCGCGCCCGTGCCCGCCTGATAGACGATCGCGTTCATCAGCATCACGAGCGGCGAGCGCTGTGGGTCGCCGAGCAGCGTTAGCTGATCGGCGGTCGCGGACAGCGTCGGTGCCGATTGCCAGCGCAGGCTGTTCAGGAACAGGCCCCAGGCGCGCGCGTAATCGTCGAAATAGCGCTGACGCAGCCCGGCTTTCAGCGACGACGGCGGCTCGGTTTTGTTTTCGACGTCCGACAGCACCCAGTCGCCCGTGACGTTGCTCTGCTCGCTCGCGTCGTCGATCGCTTTTGCGATGCGTTCCTCCCACGCCGTGCGCGTGAAGACGCCGGGGACCGTGGCCGTCGTGCTGAACAGACCGCGGCTCGATGTGTCGCCGAGCAGCGTCGCGAGCGACACGGGCGGATACTTGGCTTTCGCGTCGTCGAGGATCTGCTGATAGACCGCGTCCGTCGAGTTCTGGATACCGCGCACGCCGATGATCGTTTGGCGCGTCGCCGAGATGAGTCCGATGTTATCGACGATCGCGAGCGACGAGCCGCTTGTCGATGCACGACGCCCTAGATGATTCGCGAAGAAGGTGATGGTGTGCTGACGCAGGTCCTCCCATGCGCCGGCCGACAGCGGCGAGTTGTCGGGACGCGTGGGCGCGGACGTCGCGGTGAGCTGCGGTGCGAGGAAGGCAGCGGCCGCGCGTTCGGGCCTGGCGAGCATCATGTAGGTCTTCAGCGTGTCGTAGGCGGCCTGCTCCTCGCCGCTGCCGCCGCTCGCAATCTCGGCGTCGGTCAGTGACGCAAGCTGATGCAGCCGCGCCTCCAGCTTCTCGCGGATCGGGCCGACGAGAATGCGGCCAGCGGCGTTTTCATAGCTGGGCCACAGGGCGTTTAGTAGCGCGGTGTCGCGGTTCAGGCCGAAACGTGCGAGGTGTGGGGCGCCGTCAAGCTGGTGGGATTCGAGTGTGTCGATCTGCTTGTCGAGTGTGTCGAGCGTTTGTATCGATCGGGTTGGGTCGTGTGCTTCTGCGAGCTTCGTTAGAGTGTCGGCGGCGGTTTGGATCGTTGTGCGGTTCGTGAAACCCGAGATCATCGTGCCGGTGATCCATAGGGTGATCGCCGCGGTGACTGTCCACGCGGCCGTGGTCGATAGAGAGAAGCCGATGCGGTGGCCGTGGAGCTTGCGACTGTGGTCGGCGATGGTTTGCCAGACGGTGCGGTGTTGGGGGGCGATGCGTTCCGCCTCGGCGTCTTCACCTGCCTTGTCTTTGTCGTCGCCCAGGGTCGCGGGCGCGGCTAGTTCGCGCTCCTTGAAGAGCGGCGCGAACAGAAGGCCGTGGACGCCCTGGCGCCAGTAACGTGAATGCGCCGTTTGTGCGATCACTCCTGACAACGCGCTGGAAAGCCTTTCGATGTGTTGCGATAACTCCGCGGGGTAACGATCGTGTTTGTCGTCGGCGAGGCGCAGGACGCCGGCGTCCGCGAGGTGGCGGGTGAGGTTTTGTAGCGAGTCGTCGATGTGGGCCGCGTGCATGCGCGCGTTTGACCACGTTAGGCCGATCGCTTCGTCGTCGCACTTCGGTTCGGTGCTGAAGTCCGTTACGTTGAGCAGATAGGCAGGCGCGGACCAGCGCAGTGCACGCGCGTGGCGCGCGAGGCGTTGGGCGAGCGCGTCGGCGTTGAAGGGGGAGTTGGCTGAGCTGCGGTTGCTGGTTATTGCGACGATTGCGTCGATCGGCCGGCGGCGGCGCAGGCGGCGGATTTGGGTGAGCCAGGTGGTGTCGAGGGTCGTGCTGGTTTGAGCTGCGTAGAGCAGGACTGTGTTGCCGGTGATGGCGTAGCCGGTTTCGGCGAGGCCCGGGGCGAGGCGTTTTACCAGGGGGAGGTCGCCGGTTAGCAGGAGCCAGCGGTTGCGGTAGCGCCAGTGGCGGCCGTGGAGGTCGCGGAGCGCTTCGCGCAGGCTTTTGCCGCGATGTGCATTGCGGTCGAGTGTCGCATCGCGTGTAGCTGCACCGACACGAGCCGACGGGTCACGGTCATACTGCCTCGCAGAGCGGCCAGGCGCATTGCGCGCGAAGACTCTCCAGCCACAGGAAAGCGGCGCGCGCAACAGAAGAACAGCGCTTCCGACCAGCACTACCACCAGCACCCGATACGAAGGTGATGGATTAAGAGCGGCGCCTTTGAAATATGCGAGGATGGCCGCGATTGCCGTCGCTGAGCAGACGAGAATCCAGTATCCCTGGATTTTGCGAATAGTCATGCTTTGGGTGCCATTTCTTCTTGTCCGCGAGCAGCGTTGACAACAGCGAATCTCAATGTCGCTTCGTGCCACGCGATAAGTTGAGGTGCCGCTGTTTGCATCGCACTTTCAATACCAAGCGCAACGGCGAGCCACCCAGCGCAGACGCCCGGCATACCGACGGCCAGATCGATGTCGTGTACGCCCGGAAGTCCCACTGTTTGGGCTACACCCAGATTCACTTCCGAGGCAACTCGAAGCAGGTCCGCCTTGAGCGTGCCCGTCAAACCGGCCTGCCAAAGAACTTTGATACCGGCACTTGTCGCGTTGCCCCACAGCAAGGCTCGGGAAATTCCCGCTTTCAAATCTCCAGCTTCGGTTTCCACAGGCCGATGCAGCAATGCCTTCGTCTTCAACGCACACCGCTCAGCAAGGGGAGCCCACGCAAGCAGCACGCAAACCGCCGCTTCCGCACTCGATTGCGACGCGTGCTCATGCAGTTGAACCGAAACATACAATGTCGCTTTTTCCAAGCCCGAGCCGCCGCGGACATCGAGCCATTGATCGAGCGCCATCAGACCTTGAATCACGCTCAACGTCTTCGTCTTCGTCGGCCGCAAATTTTTTGCAGCCCAGCACACTTCCCACGTCCGAAGCAAGGATTGCCGATCTCCATCAGCTGGCAAATGCAATCGAACGCTGAACGGCACCTCTTGCGGTATCGCCGTCACCGCGTCGCTAATTCGCTCCAACAGCGCATCAAAGCAAGCGCGGTAACGGGAAAGTATGTCCGTGCCCTCCAATGTTAGTGCGGTGTGCCGCACCGCGACCATCCCGTTGCGCGATGTTCGTGCACTCAACATGGATTCGCCCTTGGCGATTCTGGCGGCGACTTTCTCATGGCCCAACGCAGTCAAATATTCGAAGCCCAGAACCGCCAGCGGCTCGCTACCGAATCGAAGTGCCGCGTCTCTGTCCCGTGACCGAACCTCTCTTTCTGCCTGAAGTCGCTGCATCTCTTCGCCGTAGTAGTGCAAACGCAAGCCGAACAACGCAAACCACGTCAAGGCGGGAAACCCGAGCAGACGTATCCAAAACCACAAGGTATTGATGGGTTCGCCCGTCGACCATGTCAACAAGGCGACGATCACACCCGCGAGCATGACTACGACAAATAAACCAAGCCAGGCTATCGCGCGCGGAAGTTCCGGCGGGACCTCGGATGACTCTAATTCGGGCAGTTCTACTGGCATAGCCTGCCCTTCACAATAGACTCGAAATCAGATGGCATCCACACATGGCTCGATAGCCATGTCGAGCGATCGGCACGCCGCCATCCAACAAGGCTTCGTCCCCGTCGACGATGAGATTAGGACGAGTATCATGCCGCGGGCACGTCACCTCATCGCCTTTACGTGCAACATATCTGCCATCGAAACACATCGTGTCGGAGGCCGATATGACCGTCCCTCCATGGTCGGTAGCGTCGCCCAAACGAATCAAATCGATCATTTTCTCTAAAACACTCCGGACCAGACTGACCAAGGACCACCCGCGCCTTCAGAAAAACAGGAGCCCCAATTTCCCGTTCAAGAAACATCCGTCTCCAACACCAGAGCTCCGCTCGATCAGGATCTCCGCATATTTAGGCTTGCTTGACTCCACGTCGATGGTGATCGTGATACTTCCGTTTGGAACTGTGCCTTTGAAGATATTCGTCTTCACGACATCGCCGTTACGCAAAAAGGCCGAATCGTCCTCGCGGTCATCGAACTTTGCAGTGAACTCCGCCTTTCCTTCAAACGTTGCAGGGCAAATGGACGAACTGGTCACGATTCGGTATGCGATCACACGCTTACCTGAAACCGTACTTCCCGCATCTCGAAGTGAAATAGTCGCTGGATATGGCGACTCATATGCGCTCAGCGTTGTGGTCGTGAATGCGTTCGCCGTCGCAGGAAGAGTCGTGAATGACGCGATAAGTGTTGCGGAAACGAATTTATTCTTCATAACGTCGAGTAATGTCCCTGTAGTGACCGACCAATAGACTCAGCGCGTCGAAGCAGCCGTCATTGCAGCCGAATCGACTTGAACTTTATCCAGCTCATAATCTTCGTCTAATTCCACATAGCCAACAGGGAAGCGATAATGCACGACCCATGACGCCGGCAATTTACTGTGGCTCACCTCATGCGCATGTCCTTGATTCCCGCCTAACGTCGCGATCAGCCGTCCATTGATCACGTTTGAAGGTCTGCCATTGACAAACGTGACGTGATAACCGCCCTCGGGAAAGTGCACCAGCGCAACGGCGCCATATGCCGGTTTGTTTCCACGGGTTGCCCGCCCCCATTTCGCGAATGAGTTGGCCATTGCACTATGGCTTCCGTTGTATCCAGATTGGGTCAAGCACCAATTAATGAAGGCAGCGCAATATGCAATCGTGTCAGTCTTCTGTCGACCAGCCGACGTCGCCGTGAAGTACTCGAGGATGTGCTGATCTGGATGCTTCGCGCCACGTTGGCGAACGCCTGCTTTGAACTCTCGCTCGGCAATTTCCATCCATGGCGCGTGGCGGCCCAGCATCAAATCGGTTTGCGGATGATCTGCTTCGCTCCGGTATTGAATGACATGAAGCGCATTGCCTTGCTTCGTATCATGCGCTTTATGTACCGCAACCTCGGAGGTAGGCGTTTCCCCCTTTCTCGCTGTACTCAGGGGAACTTTGATGATCTGACCCGGATAGACATAGTACGGCGATACAATTCCGTTCAGCTCTGCAAGAGTAACGTAGCTTGTCGAGTGAGCTTTCGCGATACGGCTGAGCGAATCGCCCTTCTTGATCGAATATGTTTCGTATTGACTCTTGCCCAGAACGACCGCCGGCTCGCTGGACGCCGCGGAATCTGGTGGACCTGGCGACGCACTGGATTGCTTGTGAGGCTCGGTGGACAGAACGACTGTAATCGTCGGCGCGATCAACGTCATGGCCGTCGGTGCAGGCGTCGGCGTCACGGTTCCATCAACGGTCGCCCACTGATGGTCATGCTCAGACCATACCCATACAGACACAGGCCCACCGGATTGCGCCGCCTGAATCTGCGCGTGACCGGCCGAGTCTGTCGAAAGCTCAGCCGTCTTCGCGCCTTGCGTCACCTTGAGTTTGGCATTTGCGATCGGTTGCCGCCCGGCATCGAGCACTCGCACGTTGACTACGGGCAAGCATCCTGCACAACCTTCCGCTCTCGCGGCAGTAATCGCGCGTTGCATTGACCGCCCTTTATAGACCTTTTCCAACTCTGACGCATAATTCGGATCAGTCGCGTAACCCGCCTTCTGCAATACTTTGGCTTCACTGACGAGGTCACCTTTGACGTCCGCTTCAAAAAGACCAGCGCGAGCAAATCGAGGGTTAGCCGCGAGAAATCTCTGCCGATCGCGCAAACTGTCAAGCACGCTCTCATAAACACGAAACAAGTCGTCGACCCATACCTTCTCTCCGCCGGTGCTCATCTCCCAGACGTGAAACATTCTCGACTCGCCGCGCCAACCCGCGTCTGCCTTGATGTTGAAGATATTGTTCGTCCCGGGAAGCACATGCTTTCCCCAGCCGGTTTCCTGCACCGCCTGTGCGAGAATCAGTTCCCACGAACACCCCGTTTCCGCCGCAACCTGTCGTGCAGGACAATAGAGTTTTTTCACGAACGCAAGCTTGTCCTCGTACGTGTATTCGCTCATGATTCTCCTCGCCGTCACTGTGCTTCGTGCCGCAGCACAATGCCGCGATCGCCGGTGTCTACCACTGCCGCCCACGTGTCTCCATCGAAGCGCGCAGCACTTATCTTCCCGGTGATACGGCGAGTCAAAACGGCTCGTTGAGTTGCCAGATCGATTTCAGCAAGAGTACTCACACGCGGCTTGTCGCATGTGGTTCCGATCACGTCAATCCTCGAACCACGCACGCCAATCGATGTGAGGTCACAGACAATCTTCTGTGTCGCAAACTGCTGGACCAGCTTGCCCACAGGTGAAACGACCGCCACGAACAGTCGGGTCGGCGTCGTCGCCACATAATATGCGCTCCCGTCTGGCCCGAACACCGAGGTTCGGGCACGTTCGTCTGGCGCCGAAACATACGTCGAAAACAGGTACCGCTGTCGGTCGACGTCGATCTTTGCGACCGCAAATGCATCTTGCCCCCCCGAAATCCCACCTTTGGTGGGGAGGAACTGACCTGCGACTCTCAACTGGTTGACCTCTATTGCCGCATTTGCATCGGTCCAAAATGCGCCGCTGGTCATTACGGTCAGGGCCGTGCGTTCGAGTTGCCCATTGAATCGCGCAATGTAGGTGGCCAGTTTGCCCTTGCGATCGAGTTCATCGCCGGTACCGCCCGCAATCGTAATGGCATCACCGTTGACGTCGAGTAGATACGCCCACTCGTCGAATCCGACACTTAATGGCTGCTGCATCAATAGCTTGCCATCCCGCCCTAGCTTGCTAAGCATCACTTTGGTCTGGTTAATACTCGCTTCTGTATGCGTCTGCTCCTGGGTAAGCACGAAATAAGCATCGTTTGTCCGCACGCAATACAGCGCGTAGTTGCTGACGTACGGTTGTTTGAACGGGAGACGTGTCTTCCATACCGTTTTTCGAGCGCCAACATCGACCAGAGCAACCCACGCAGTGTTTGTGAGCGCGGTGTCATCGACAGACCGTCCGCTTACGCAGTACTGTCCGTCAGCGACTCTGTTGACCGATGACGCGATAAACCCCGCAGGCGAGCCGAGCGGAACTTCCTGCGCATGCGCAAAGCCTGCAAATACTGCAATCGTAGCTGCCAACATCAGTGACAGACTTGCGACTCGACACTTCATCTCTATTGTTCCTCTTGTCAACGAGCGCGCCGTTAAATATCCGACGTATTGCTCTGTCGTTGGTCCCGACTGCTGCTGGTCTTACCGGCGATCAACTCGTCATGATCTTCGTAGTCGAAAATAGCGCGATGCTGATCGCCCAGGCTTTCCCGGGGGAAGTGGAATGGATCGTCGTACTTCACGTGGGTCCAGCGACCCTCGCGAAGATCGATAACAGTCTTTACTTTCTGCGATGTATCAGTAAACGTCCGCAATGTCTTCCCGGCATGGTCTAGTACACCCGCGCCAAGCAGCACGTTTGTTTCGTCGAAGATCTGATATTTGATCGGTGTATTGATTTCAGAAAAGTGATTCAACGCCGCGTCAACAGAAATCTGCTGGCTGAATAGACGTTCCTGTTGACTGTTAAAGAATGCTTGCCGTTGCAATTGGACACTAGTCGATCCTTGCTTGCTCCACGCTGCACACTTCTCGAGAATGTCGCCGGGTGTACCGTTCTCGATCCGGTTGGCATTGATGCTGATATACGAACCGCCTGCGCCAATCCAGATCTCCTTGGCCGCGGACAATACAACCCGGCCCTCGGAACTGGTGATCGTCATGTCCTTCAGCGCCGCCAGCGCCATCTCGTCGGCCTGTGCCTGGATCGCCACCTTCCCTTTCGCTGCGAACAGCTTGATCCCGAGCTTGCCGGCAAACATCGAAACCGCCTCACCCGCGGCCACCGTGAATCGCCTGAGAACACCGATATCTGCATTGCCACGCGCCGTCGCGATCAGATTTCCGCTTGCTGTCAGTTGCAGGTGATCGCCAGAGACCATTCCCATTCCGTCCGGCGCACTGAGCAGAACGCCGGCTTTCTTTAGCTCGTTCAGCGTCCCGTCAAAGAGAGCTTTTTGCTTTTCATAGTCGGCCGCGATCGCTTGGGAAGCTTGCGCTGCGTCTGCCAGCACCTGCATCTGCCGCAGTGCCTGCTCAAGCAGACTCTGAGCTGGGCGCATATCGAGTTGCCTGCCTGAGGCGCCGCTTTGCGCATCGGCGGAAATGTAGATCCCCTTAGCCCCCCGCACCGCCACATGCTCGTCCGTGCGCAGTTCCGCACCTTTTCCCCGCTGCCTCCTCTCCCCATCAACCATATGCCCCAGATTGAGCTCACTAGCCTGAAACGGCGTAGCCAGATGGATATGCTCAACCCCTTCCTTATCCTCCATCCGCAACTCATTCTGCGCCGCGGTCCGAACGATATTGCGAGTGTTGTTGAGGTTATTGACGACATCGGGATGCAAACTGTCGTGCATCGCCCCGATGATCACTGGCCGATCCGGATCCCCAGCGGTAAACACGATCGCCACTTCCGCCCCATCGATCAACGGAAAGTGATGCCCGTAACCATCTCCGCTATACGGCTTCGCAAACCGCACCGGCCGGCTCGTTCCACCCGGACTCCACTGGTCGAGATCGAACGGCAGCACAATCACATACCAACCTTGCCCGGTCAGATACGCATACTTATAGTTGCCGGGCGACGTAACCCGCGCCGGCAAGATCCCATCGATGGCAGGCCGAGAAATCGACGTCATCGAAGTTCGCCACACTCGATCGGACGGGATCCCCTCGAATGTCACCTGATACGCTTGATCCCGAGCGCCCCGTGACTTCACTGAAGTCACGAAGATTCCGTGCCTCGCATCGGCTGGATTCGGATGGATCGACATGACCTCACCTGCCTCGAGCCAAAACGGATTCCCCGTGCCGGTAAAAGTAACCTGAGCGGCCAGATGCGCCTCATGCCGCAACCCGGCAATTCGCTGCCCCTCTTCAGGTGTTTCGTAGTGCTCGCCCCAGTGGTAGTCGACCGCGTTCGTCGTGCTGTCGCCGCGTACCGTGTTCTCCTCGACAAGCAACGACACATCCGCCTGGCGATGGTTATAGTCATGCAGCCGCACCGATTCGGTCACCCGCCGCGTTCGCCGTTCGAGCGAGGTGATCGCATCCGTGCCGACACTCTCGAGCCCCGAATCGCGCCGCAACGACACCGTTCGCTGCTTGCGTGCGTACGCATCGAGATCGTCGCCGAACACGATCATTGCGCGGTCTTTCTTCTGCTCCCACCGGAACCACATCCCTTCCCGAGCGCACAACCTCTGAATAAATCTGAAGGTCGTCTCGTGATACTGCGTGACGTACTCATGCCGCTTGTACTGCCCACGCAACTGAAACACGAAGTCGACCCCGCTGCGATACCCGTAGTGGCGCAACGCATCGGTAATGATTTCCTCGACCGACTGTTTCTGAAACAGCCGGCTCGTCACACCGCGATCGAGGTCGGCGAGTTTCGGTTCCAGCACGACCCGATAGCGCGTTTCATCAACCGACGTGTCGAACTCGTCGAACTGCGTCACGATGCCGTGAATCGTGTGCGCGGGTGGCCTCGCACTGAACTGCTCGGCGTTCTCGCCAAACATTTTGCGCAGATAGTCGATATCCGGATCTCCCGGTTCAATGGCGAACCGTGCCCGACGTCCCAGCACCTGATCCATCGGAATACCCGCTACCGGGCTTGTGAATTCGATCTCGTACTTGTACAACTGGCTGACCTGATCGACACCAGTGAATCTCAAGACGGAGAATGGCGCCGGGTGCGGAGCCAGCTTCAATTCATAAGCCTGCAACGGCGATACCATCGACATGAAATTCCTCTTGAATGCGCAAGTGTCAAGACGTGGCCAGAGGCAACCGCTAACGACTGCTCCGGCAACTCCCCCGCAAACTCTTGCAAGAAAACTCCCGCTCAGTTCTTCGCCTTCGGCATCTGCGACACCAATGACAGGCCGATATCCATGCCCTCGACCTGGAAGTGCGGGATGATGAAGAGCTTGATGCGGAAGAAGCCCGGGTTGTCCTCGATGTCTTCGACCGTCACCTTCGCTTCACGCAGCGGGTGCGACGCCTGCAACTCATCGCCCGGGTCCTTCATCTCGGTCACGAGACCCTTGATCCAGTTGTTCAGCTCGATTTCCAGTAGCCGTCGATCCTTGGTCGTCCCAATGTTTTCTCGCTGGATCAGCTTCAGGTAGTGCGCGATGCGCGATAGCAGGAAGATGTACGGCAACCGCGCGTTGATGCGGCTATTGGCAGTCGCTTCCCTGGTTTCATACTGCGCCGGCTTCTGCGTCGAATTCGCCGAGAAGAAACACGCGAAGTCGTGGTTCTTGTAGAACGACAACGGAATAAAGCCGAGATTCGCAAACTCGAACTCGCGCGTTTCCGGAATCAGCACCTCGGTCGGGATTTTCGGCTGCACGCCAGTGCCGAGGTCATACAGGTGGACCGGCAGGTCCTCGACTTTGCCGCCCGCCTGCGGACCACGAATCTGCACGCACCAGCCGTTGTTCACAAAACTGCGAGTCATGTTCGCCGCAAACGCGAACGACGCGTTGACCCACAAATAGCGGTCGTGGTCCGGTCCCTTCACCGCTTCCTCGTAGTTGAACGCGCGCACTGGTGTTGTATCTTTGCCATAGGGCAGACGACCGAGCACGCGCGGCATCGTCAAGCCGACGTAGCGTGCGTCGTCGGTCTCGCGGAAGCTCTTCCACTTGATGTACTCGGCACGATCGAAGTAGTTGCCGATGTCCTGGATCGCCGCAACTTCTTCCATCGACTTCTTGCCGAAGAACGGTGCGCCGACCGAGCCGATGAACGGCATGTGCGCCGCCGCCGCGACCTTCGAGATATTGCGCAACAACGCCACGTCCTGCGGCGAATTCGCAAACTCGAAGTCACTGATCAGCGCGCTGATCGGCTGGCCGCCCGGCGTGTCGTATTCCTCGATGTACGTGAGGCGATACAGGCCGCTCTGGATCAGCTCAGGCGTGTCTTCGAAGTCGCGTTGCAGTGCATCTTTCGACACATCGAGCACCTCGATACGCGCGTTCTTGCGGAAATCCGTGCGCGACACCAGCATCTTCAAACCGCGCCAGCGGCCTTCGAGCGCCTGGAACTCGGGCGTGTGCAGCACAGCATCGAGCTGGCGGCTGATCTGACGATCGAGCTGGCCGATATGAAAATCGAGCAGCGATTTGTCGAGGCGCTCGACCGGCTGGCTCGATTGCGCAACGAGTTCGAGAAACGCGCCGATGCCGCGCGCGATGCGCTCGTCGGCCGACACCTCGGACAGCATGTCGTTGTCGCGGAACGCCTCGAGCGGGCGCGCCTCGGAAACGGGTTTCAGGTTGATCTTGTTGCACAGCGACGCGTAGACGCTGTCGCCGGCGAAGGACGCGTCCTGAGCGGCATCAAGCACAACGGTCTGGGTCGCGCCCTGACGCGATTCATTCTGTTCCATTTGTATTCCTGTCTGCGTTTTTTCAGCGATGTAGTTGCGCAAGGCCGCGAAGGCCTTGTTCGCCCCTACCCGCTCAGGCATGGCCTTCCGGCTGGGTCGCGGCCGTCGCGATCTGCCCGAGCTCGCCGCGCAGCCTGTCCGACAGACGCTTGTCCTTCAGGACCTTTTCGAACTCGCGGCGGAATGTCCCGTTGTCGAGCAGATTCGACTTCAGGTCGCGCAGCAGATTGCGCATCGCCAGCAGCGCCTGCAACTCGGGAATCTGGCGCGCCACCTGCTCCGGCTCGAAGTCCTTCATCGAGCGGAAAGCGAGCTTGACCGGCAGCTCGGACCCGTCGCCGGCGAGCGTGTTCTCGGCGGCGATCTTCAGGTCCGGCGCGTAATCGGCCAACACGGCGTCGAAGTTGGTCTTGTCGATGTTGACTTTCTTGCGCTCGGCCAGCGGCGCCTGCTCGCGTCCCGCGCTGAAATCACCGGCGACCAGCAGCTTCAGAGGCAGCTCGACCCTCTTCTGGGCGCCGCCCGTGTGCAGGTCCAACGTGATTGAGACGCGACTCTTCGGTATTTCGCGCTGAAAGCTGTCCATACGTATTCCCCATGTAGTCCGATTTACCCTTCTTCAAGGCTTCGACGTGCGCGGCTTTTAACTGCATCGATATTAAAGCAGGTTTATTGTCGCGGCGTCAAAGCCTATTGATAACTCAAAAACCGACAAAATGTGAAAAATAGTGAAGCAATGCAAATTCGGAATTATCTGACTACGGCTCCGCTATTAGGCCATATACTTCCTTATCTACTTTCCGCGAAGAACCGCTGCCCTGAGCGCGGGTCAGCGAATTCAGCGCGATCGAACATTTGCCCGAATTTGTTAATTTATCTTTCATAGTTTTTAACACTGTCTCAATTAAATATCGCTTCGCCAGGATAAATGCATCCCACATCTCAATATAAAATTCTTGAACTTTTGTGATATTTTCAATTTCCATCGAAATAGAGGTATACGACTTCCAAATGAGACATATAGAATCCGCAATCCCAGAGTAATCCGGATTAAATGACCAACACGCGAGAGACCAAAACACCTATGCGGATCGACAAACCGCTCTGGCACGAGGGCCTCATCCTCACGCAGCAGCACTTCCAGCAGCAGGAACGCTGGGCCGGTTTCGCGCTACAGCAGTTCGCTACCTGCGCGCTCGCCGAGCCGTGGGGCACACTTGGCGTCGAGGTCGACGAAGAAGCATTAGCGACGGGCCGTCTGAAGCTCACGAGGCTCAAGTTGCGCTTCGCGGACGGCACGCCGATCGACACCACGCTTAGCGACGCTCTGCCCGCCGCGCGCGATCTGACAAAAGGCGTGCCCGCCAACCTGCAAAGTGTCGTCGTGCTCGCAGCGCTTGCGTTGCCGGATGCGAACGGCAATAACTGCCGGTTCGACGAAACATCGCTTGCGCGTCCACGCCGCGCGTATCGCGAGTTCGTCAAGGTCGTGGATCTGAACGGCGGCAGCGAAACCGAGATCGCGTCCGAGCGCCACGCAGTGCGCTTGCTGTTCGACTTCGAATCGCATGCCGACGACACGGTATGCGCGATCGCACGGCTCACGCGCACCACCAGCGGCCAGTTCCAGGTCGATCATCGCTTCGTGCCGCCGTGCCTGACGCTCGCCAGTCACCCGCGGCACCTCGAGCGCATCGAACGTCTGGCCGATATCCTGCAGGCGAAGAGCGTCGCGCTCGGAGCGCGTCGCAACGAACGGCTCGAGCAGGTCGCCGAATATGGTGTCGCCGACGTGCAGCTGTTCTGGCTCTTGCACTGCATTCACGCGGCGTGGCCACAACTGCGGCTCTATGCGACGCATCCGCGCCGCTCGCCCGAGCAGCTGTATACGACGCTCGCGCAACTCGTCGGCACATTGATCACGTTCTCGACGCGCGCGCAGCTCACCGACATTCCCGCCTACGACCACGCGCGCGCCGACGAGGTGTTCACGAAGCTCGAGGCCACGATCCGCGAATTGCTCGACGCGATCATTCCGTCGCGCGTCGTGTCGATCGGCCTCACGCGCAAGAGCGCGACCACGTGGGCGGGTCGGTTCCTCGAAGAGCGCATCGTCGAAGGCGCGGCCGACTGGTATCTGTCGGTCAGCGCGCCGATGCCGGCGTTCGAGCTCGCCGAGCAGTTCCCGCGCCTGTGCAAGATCGGCGCGCCCGACGACGTCGAGCACATCATCAATTCGGCGCTGCCCGGCATTCCACTGAAGGCGGTAGCGCGCGTGCCGTCCGCGATTCCGGTGCGCCTCGACAATCAATACTTCGCGCTCGATGCAGCGAACGCGGCGCACGCGAAGATGCTCGCCGCGCGCGCTTGCCAGATCTATCTGCCGGCGTCGGTGCCCGACGCATCGCTCGAACTTTACGCGGTACTGCGCTGATGAACGCCCTGCCCCGAAACGCCACCGAGGCGGCGTTGCTCGATAGCATGGCCGGCGCGCCCCGGGTCACGCGTGAAGGCATTCGCGATCTGCTGCGAGACACCGCGCTGCTCGTCACGACGCTCACACCCGGCGGCCACGTGGACCACGCAACCGACTTCCGCAATCGTTGCGGATCGCTGATCGCGAACTTCTCGACTGCGCTCGAGCGGCGCGGCTATGCGGACGAAGTACGCCGCGAAGCGTTGCTCGCGCAATGCGGGCTGCTCGATGAAGTCGCGCTGCGCTATCTGCCGGCAGAGAGCCGAGCGGCGTGGGAACTCAAACCGCTGCAAGTCGAGCTGTTCAACCTGCACGACGCGGGCGAGCGCGTGTTCGAACGGCTCGAGGCTCGCATGCGTGAAGCGTCGCCGCACGTCGACCTGCTCGAATGCTACGCGGCGATTCTGAGCCTCGGCTTCATCGGCCGGTTTGCGCGCGACGGCGAAGCGGGGCGCACGGCGTTGACGACCTCGCTGCATGCGCAGTTGGAGAAACTTCGCCCGGCGCCCGCAAGTACCTTCATTGTCGATCGCCCCGGTCGCCGCTTGTCCGACTGGTTTTACCGGCTCTCGCCATGGGCAATCGCGGGGCTCGCATGCGGTGCCGCCGCCATCGTCTGGCTGGTGTGGTCGACCGCGCTCGACGCACAGCTAGCGCAACTCGTGCAAACGAAGGTCACGCGGCCGTGATGTCCGAACTGCGCATCCTGCCCGCGACGCCGGCGCGTACGCCCAAGCGTGCGTACGAGTGGCTTGGTTATCCATTGCGCGCGATGCTCGCGTTCGCGGCTGTGCTGGCACTCGGGGTGATCTGGCTAGTGCTGCCGGGCGGACGTGGCGTTGCTCCGGCGCTGACGACGGTCGTCGCCTTGCTCGTGGGCGTACTCGTCGGATGGCGCACGCTATGGCTGTCCCGCGCGAACGAATGCAGTGCGCAAGTGTTGGCCGCGCTCGGCGCCGCGACCGCCGGGATTCCGCCGAAGCTGCGAATCTGTATGCCGCTCGTGCTCGTCACCGGCGACGGTCTGCCAGCTCTGTTCGATCGCAATGACGAG
Organism: Paraburkholderia sp. BR13439; assembly: GCF_040948805.1. Taxonomy (NCBI): domain Bacteria; kingdom Pseudomonadati; phylum Pseudomonadota; class Betaproteobacteria; order Burkholderiales; family Burkholderiaceae; genus Paraburkholderia; species Paraburkholderia sp. BR13439. Next base: position 194,096 of record NZ_JBFPKN010000010.1, read on the forward strand.
AAGCACTTCGCACACGTGGGCGACGGCGCTATCTGGTTGCGCGTCGATGATCCGCAGCAGTTGCCGCGTTTCGCGGTGGCGCTCAGGCAGTGGCGCGACGGACGCGCGCCCGATGGCGTCGTGCTGTCGGTGGCGCCCGCGCTGCATGTCGGGGCCGACATGCTCACCCAGAAGCTGCGCGTCGTGCGCCATTGCGTCGCCGATGCTGCCCGCACGCTTGGCACGAGCCTGCCCGGCTATGTCGCGGTCTATCAGCGGCTGACCACGAGCCCGCCCGGTCGGTCGGTGCCTGCGTGGCACGGGGTGTCGTCGGCGAAGCGAATCGTCGATGCCGAGCGTTTCGAACTCATGGTCCGCGCGGCCGAAGCCGAGACTCGGCGCCTGCCTGGCGACGCGGGCATTAGCACGGCTGACACCACTGCCACAGGTGCCGCGCGCGCGGCGGCGCTCGCGTCGCTCGTCGGCTGGACGCAGCGCGTCGTGATCGGCACGTTGACCGACCGGATGCAGCCCGCCGCGCCGTGGGAATTGTTCGGAGCCGGTTGGATCGATTGCGGTCCGGCAAGCGGTTCGGCCGATCCGTGGGGACGCGACGTGCAGAGGCAAACCTGTGTGACACGCTCCACCGTCAGCGCATCGCCGCTGCCGTGGCCACTACCGCAACCGCTGATCGAAGCAACCCCGCGGCACTACTGGATGTCGCCGCGCCGCATCGCCGGCGCGCATGCGCTTACGCTGCTCGCCTGCGCGGCGGCCGTCGCATCGTGGTCCGCCGCGAAAAACAACGAAGCGCTGCTCGATCGCATCGGCGCCGATCTCGGCCGTTATTCGATGATTCCGGCCGCGCACGATAACGCGAAACGCGACGCACTGCACGCGCTCGTCGTCGATCGCGATCAGCTCGACCGTTACGCGCGCATCGGTGTGCCGTTGCGACTGGCGTTCGGCATGTATCGCGGTGCGCGGTTGCTGTCGACGCTCGACACCGCGATCGCATCGTACGTGCCGCCGCCTCCGCCGCCGGCGGTCGTCACGCTAGACGGCATGTCGCTATTCGACAGCGGCCGCGCCGAGCTGAAGCCTGGCTCGACTCGGGCCATGGTCGGTGCGCTCGAAATGATCAAGGCGCATCCGGACAAGCGGATTCTGGTCGCCGGGCACACCGACAGCGTCGGCAATCCGCAGAGCAATCTGAAGTTGTCCACGGCACGCGCGCAAGCCGTGCGCGACTGGCTGATCGACGTGTCGGGCACCGCGCCGACGCAGTTTGCGATTCAGGGCTATGGGGATACGCGGCCGATCGCGAGCAACGCGTCGGACGAGGGACGCGCGAAGAACCGGCGTGTCGAAATCACGCTCGTGCCGGACGCTCGCACCACCCAATAAAGACTACAGTCTTTCGCCCCCGAAGCATCGCGCTTCGGGATTCAGAAGCTCGGGGGCTGCTCCGGGCGATTTTCGCAGTAGAAAAATCAAGGAGTGGAAGGTATGGCAATTCCGGCCTACATGTGGCTCAAGGACGACGGCGGCGCTGATATCAAGGGTTCGGTGACGGTGCAAGGCCGCGAAGGCAGCGTCGAACTCGTCGCGTTCGATCACGGCGTGCATATCCCGACCGACGGCAACACCGGCAAGCTTACCGGCACCCGCGTGCACAAACCCATCACGCTGACAAAAGAAACCGACTCGTCGACGCCGTACTTGTACAAGGCGGTCACGAGCGGTCAGACGCTGAAGTCGGTCGAGATCAGGTGGTACAAGATCGACGACGCCGGCAAGGAGAAGGAATACTTCAACACGAAGCTCGACAACGTGAAGATCGTCGCAGTCAAGCCCAGGATGTTCGACATCAAGAACCCCGACTACGAGAAGCACAACCACCTCGAAGACGTCGAACTGCGCTACGAGACGATCACGTGGTCGTACAAGGACGGCAACATCATCCACAAGGATACCTGGAACGAGCGTTCCTGATTTGCGCGTGATTCGCGAGACCAGCGCGTCGACGCGCCGTTACCGGTTCGCGTGCCGGGCTGGTCCTTTTTCATCGGCGAGTGCACAGCGCGCTTGCCGCCTGCATCCTTGACCGGACTGCCGACATGACCTTGTGCGACGACCGAAGAAGCGCCTTTTGGGACACCACTCAACTGCTGCGCCGACTGAACCCACACTGCGCGCAGGCTCTCGAAGCGGCCGCGAGCCTTTGCCAGACGCGGCTGGCTGACGAGATCACGGTCGAGCACTGGCTGCTGAAGCTGATCGAAGCTGGCGACGGCGACATCCCCGCTATCGTGCGGCATTACACGATCGATATCGACGCGCTGTGGGATGCGCTGCTCGGTGCCATCGATCGTCTGCCGCGCAATCTGCGCGGCAAGCCCGCGCTGTCGCCGCAGCTTGCGGCACTGCTTGCGGATGCATGGCTTCACGCGTCGTCGGGAAGCGAAGACGCGCGAATCCGCTCCGGGAATCTGTTGCAGGCGATCGTCGATGCGCCCCATATACTGCGCGCGCAGCATGCGTGGCCATTGCTCGCCGTCAGCAGCGCGCAGATCGAGCGTTTGCTGCCGCGAATTGCGCATCGGTCGTGCGAAAGTGAAATCGAAAGCGAAGATGACGAACGGCAACCCGAACGGCCGCAACCTTCGGCGACCGCCTCGGCGCCGAACGTCGTCTCTCGCACAAAGGAGACCACGCCCGCCAGCGCCGACGCCCTCGCCCGCTTCGCGTTCGACCTGACCGACAAGGCGCGTCGCGGCGACATCGATCCGGTATTCGGGCGCGACCGCGAGATCCAGCAGATGGTCGACGTGCTCGCGCGCCGTCGCAAGAACAATCCGATCCTCGTCGGCGAGCCGGGTGTCGGCAAGACCGCGCTCGTCGAAGGGCTCGCGTTGCGAGTCGTCGAAGGCAGCGTGCCGATCGTGATCCGCGACGTGCGCATCCTCACGCTCGATCTCGGCTTGCTGCAAGCGGGCGCCGGCGTAAAAGGCGAATTCGAGCAACGCCTGAAGAACGTGATCGACGAGGTGCAGGCTTCGCCCGTGCCGATCCTGCTGTTCATCGACGAAGCTCACACGCTGATCGGCGCCGGCAACGCCGCGGGCGGCGCCGACGCCGCGAACCTGCTGAAGCCCGCGCTCGCGCGCGGCGAATTGCGCATGATCGCGGCGACCACGTGGTCCGAATACAAGCAATTCTTCGAGCGCGACGCCGCACTGGAACGCCGCTTCCAGATCATCAAAGTCGACGAACCCGACGACGACGCGGCCTGCCTGATGCTACGCGGCCTGAAAGCCCGCTACGCGCAGTTCCATCAAGTGCACATTCGCGACGAAGCACTGGTCGCCGCGGTCAAGCTGTCGCGTCGCTACATACCAGCACGGCGGTTGCCGGACAAGGCCGTCGATCTGATCGACACCGCCGCCGCACGCGTGCGCATGGGCCTCGACGCCCCGCCGGCCGAGTTGCAACGCGCGTGTGCCGTGGTCGCCGCGCTGGCGCTCGAACACGCGACGCTCGCAGACGACGAGCGCGCCGGCATCGACGACGGCGAAGCACGCCGCGGCGCGCTGGACGCCGCGCTCGCGAACGCGAAGACCGAGCTCGCGGCGCTGCAAACACGTTACGAACAGGAACTCGAACTCGTCCAGGCGCTGCACCGCCAACGCGACAGCGACGCTGTCACGCGCGATCCCACCGCGTTCGCGCAAGCACGTCGCGCGCTCACGACCGCCCAAGGCAAGGCCCCGTTGATCTTCGCGGACGTCGACGCCCAGGCGATCGCACGCGTCGTCGCCGAGTGGACCGGCGTGCCGGTTGGCAGCCTCGTCGAAGACGAACTGCAAAGCCTGCTGACGCTGGAAACGCAGCTCGCGACACGCGTCGTCGCGCAGCACGACGCGCTCGCCGCGCTGTCCCAAAGCCTGCGCACCGCCAAGGCGGGGCTCAAGAATGAACATGCGCCGCTCGGCGTGTTTCTGCTTGCTGGACCATCGGGCGTCGGCAAGACCGAAACTGCGCTCGCGCTCGCCGACCTGCTGTTCGGCGGCGAAGCCGCGCTGATGACGATCAATATGTCCGAGTATCAGGAGTCGCACACGGTCTCGCAACTGAAGGGCTCGCCGCCCGGCTACGTCGGCTACGGACGCGGCGGCATTCTGACCGAGGCGGTGCGGCAGCGTCCGTATTGCGTCGTGCTGCTGGACGAAGTCGAAAAAGCGCACGGCGACGTGCTCGATATGTTTTATCAGGTGTTCGATCGCGGTATGATGCGCGACGGCGAGGGCCGCGAGATCGACTTTCGCAACTGCGTGGTCCTGATGACGTCCAATCTCGGCAGCGCGCAAATCGATGAAACGACCGCGGAAAATCCCGGCGTCTCGCACCACGAGCTGCTCGACGCGATTCATCCGCAACTCGTCGGCCACTTTCAACCGGCGCTGCTCGCGCGCTTCCAGACGCTCGTGTATCGCCCTCTCGATGCGAGCGCGCTGGCCTCGATCGTGCGCCTGAAGCTCGCTAAAATCGCGCAGCGTCTACACCGCCAGCACGGCGTCGAACTGAACTGCGACGAAGCGCTGATCGATGCGATGGCCGAGCTGTGTCTCACGCGCGAATCGGGCGCACGCAATATCGATGCGTTTCTGAATCAGCGCATTCTGCCGACGGTGTCGCGCGAACTGCTCGCGCGCATGGCATGCGGAATAGCACCCTCCAGAATCTTGCTGACCAGTTCCCCCGAAGGCAATCTGACGATCGAAATTGTCGATCGCGACGAAGCCGTCGCTGAACATTCAGCGCACGGTTGACGGTGCGCCACCCGATGCCGGCGGGACCGTCCCTCTACGACATGCTGCTCGGCCAGATCGGCGGCGAGCGGCTCGGCGCCTACGACGACCGCACGCTCGAATGCCTGAGCGTGCAGCAGAACGTGCAGCGCATTCTGAACACGCGCGCGGGCGCGTTGAAGCACCTGCCCGACTACGGTCTGCCGGACATGACGAACATCTACAAGGCATTGCCGTCGTCGGCGCACGCGCTGAAGCAGCAGATGGAAGCGACGCTGTTGAAATACGAACCACGTATTCGCACTATCGACATCGACATCCTCGAGGACGATGATCCCGGCGTGCTGGTCAGTTTCGAAATGACGTGTCATTTGAAGAAGGCCGGGCTCGTGCGCTTCGGCACGTATTTCGAGCCGCCCGGGCGGCTGCATGTACGACGCCGGATGCAGGAGCGCGGGTAATCAATGCTACGCGTATCCGACTGAGACATTTGTTCACAATTGCTCGACCGACAACTCGCTATAGTGGGCAAGGTCGATCACGGGTCCGATCGACCTTCCCAGACAGGCATTGAGTGTCCTTCGGCAGCCTCGATCGCGCTTCGCGTTCGAGGGCTTTTTTCTTGTGTTTTCTGTTGTCGTGCCGATGTGACAGTGCGTTATCGAGCGCCCGCGATTTCAATCAGGCAAAAAAATCCCGCACAGGGGAGCGGGATTAAAACAACAGGACGCTGAGGAGACGGGCTCGTCCTGTCTGGGACCCACACGCACCGCGGGGATCATGTATCGATGCTGCATCATTCTCGACTCGTAATTGTCAAAAATTGTCAGATCTTCGGCGATTTTCGGTTAGGGCTTTCCCTGTTTTCGGCATGCCAATTCCGACGTCGCACATGGCCAATAGTGGGTATCATCGGACGACAAAGCGAACTACAAATTGATAATGCCAATTCAGATCAAATTGAATAGATCGTGACGAATCAAGCCGTGCGGAAGATCTCGAAATAAAAAAGCTATATCCCAAAATCAAGACCGGAACTCGCCCGGCGCTTCAGTGGTCCGAACACTATCATTGCCCATCGCGGCACCTTCTGGCGAGCCTGGCTCCAACAGGTTCGCCGTCATCCGCTTGTGGTCCGATAAAGTACTTTGCGTCTGATCGCATCGTCCGTCGAGTTTGAATAAGGCGTCTGTACCGGTACGTCGCTCTATCGCCAGCGGCAACGATCGTGTCATTGCAAACCGTAGAACGTTTGTCGGATTGAATGAGCTTGAATAAGGAATTGCTGGTGAAACATCTCGCTGGTTCAATATCGCAATCGTGGCGGCTTTCTCTGCCTGCCGGTTTTATGCCTCTTCGCGCAAGTTACCTCGCTGCCACGATGATCACGCGTTCGCGCCGCCGCGAAACGTGGGAGCATGCACGATGAGCGTCTTCCAGATTGCCGGCGCGCTGTTCGCCATCGTCGCGCTGTTCGGCGTCCTCAACTATCGGTTCATCAGGTTACCCGACACCCTCGGCATCACCGCAGTCGGGCTCGTCGTTTGCGTCGGCATTTCGGCGCTCGGCTTCTACTATCCGGCAATGGCGATCGCCGCGCGCAAGATCGTCGTGCAGATCGATTTCGCCGACATCGTGTTTCACGGCCTGCTAAGCCTGCTGCTGTTCGCCGGCGCACTGCACGTCGATCTGTCGAAGATGCGCACGCAGCGGCGCGCAGTGCTGATGCTCGCGACGATCGGCGTATTGATTTCGATCGCGGTGGTCGGCTTCGGCTTTTACTACGCGGCGCAATGGCTCGGCCAACCGGTCAGCCTGCTGTGGTGTCTCGCGTTCGGCGCGCTGATCTCGCCGACCGATCCGATCGCGGTGCTCAGCGTGCTCAAGCGTGCGGCGGCGCCCGAAAGCCTCGAAACCAAGATCACCGGCGAATCGCTGTTCAACGACGGCACGGCCGTGGTCGCGTTCGTCACGCTAGTCGGACTCGCGACCGGCGCGAACGAGTTTTCCGCGGGCGCGATCGCGTTCGATCTGCTGCGCGAAGTCGCCGGCGCGCTCGTGCTCGGCGCGGCGCTCGGCTTCGGCGCGTCGCTGCTGCTGCGAGGCATCGACAGCTATCCAGTCGAGATCCTGATCACGCTCGCACTCGCGACCGGCGGCTATAGTCTCGCCGAAGCACTGCACGTGTCGGCGCCTCTGGCGGTCGTGATCATGGGGCTCGTGATCGGCAATCACGGCGCGTCGACATCGATGTCGGAGAAGACGCGCGAGCATCTGTTCAACTTCTGGGACCTGCTCGACGAGTTGCTCAATCTCGTGCTGTTCGGGCTGATCGGACTCGAAATCATTGCGCTGTCGCTGCGCTTCGAGATCGTCTGGCTCGGGCTAGCGGCGATTCCGGTCGTGCTGTTCGCGCGCGGCGCCAGCGTCGCGATTCCGTTGCTCGCGCTGCAGAAGTTCCGGCGGCTCAGTCCGCATTCGGCTGTCGTGCTGACCTGGGGCGGACTGCGCGGCGGCATCTCGATTGCGCTCGCGCTGTCGCTGCCCGAGTTTCACGGACGCGAAATGTTCATCGGCGTCACGTATCTGGTCGTCGTGTTCAGCCTGCTGATTCAAGCGACGACCTTGGGTCCGCTGATCCGCCGGCTCAATTTCTCGGACGCTCACGTAACCCAGCCGGCCGCGCCGGACTCATCGCCTGCATAAAACGCGCGCTAATCGTAAAGTGGATACCTACGCGGATCTGCACCGCGAGGTTGGTGAGAAAATCCCAAAGACAGTCCGAGACCGGCGCGAGCAGTTCGCGCGCCGATTTCAACGTTGGATTGGAGCGCCCGATTTAAGCGTCTTCTGAGCAGTGCCCGCCGTGATTCCGACTCGCGGCGGCCCACCATGAGGCAGGACCGATGGCGAGCGAATCGCCGCGGTCTTCCCTCCGGCCACGGTTCGCGCCGCGGCCCTGGCTCGGGCTTGAACGAGTCCGCCGCCAGTTTCTGGCTTACTTTCCGCCAGTTTCCGGACCGTCGCGTCTGCCGCGGCGCCGGGCATTTGGCCGTCAATGCCGGTTCTCCCACATACCTGGCAGGCGCGGTTTGTCATCCTGTCGATTCAGGCGTTGGAAGGAGTTCGCCATGTCGGTCTATGTCGATGAGGGGTTTCGGCCCTGTGTGACGGAATGCGCGACGGTCGCGTTCCGGGTGTGCTGCGACGATCGCGCGCAGGTTTTTGAAGTCAGCGCCGACGCGCTGGTCGAGTTCTGCGGCGCCGAGAGCCGTCGCAAGGAGGACCTGCTGGTCGCGTTCGAGGACGCGCAGGACGAGATCCTCTCGGTGGCCGCGCAGCGCTGGCAGTACACGCCGAGCGAGCCGGTGCGGCTCGGTCTGGACGATTTCAAATTGGTCAGACATTAGGCGTGCGAGAAACGCCCTTCATGAGCTGGATCGCTGCCCTGCCGATGTACAACGTGACGCCCGCGCTCGACCTCGAATGGCGCGAGTGGCTCGACGACGTGCTGCACCGGGTCAAGCCCGCGTGCCGCATCGTCGAACCGGACGAGGAATTGCACGGCTTCTGGCGGCGCCCGAACCTGCTGATCTCGCAGACCTGCGGTTATCCGCTGATGCACGGGCTTCACGCGCAGGTGCAATTGGTCGCGACACCCTGCTTCGATGCGCCGGGCTGCGACGGCGCGCATTACTCGAGCGTACTAGTCACGCGCGCCGACGCGCGCTTCGACTCACTCGCCTCGTGCCGCGGCGCACGTGCCGCCTACAACCAGGACGATTCGAACAGCGGCATGAACGCGTTTCGCCACGCGGTCGCGCCGCTCGCTCGCGCCGGCATGTTCTTCGGCTCCGTGCTGCGTACGGGCTCGCATCTTGGCTCGCTGCGCGCGGTCGCGGACGATCGCGCGGACGTCGCCGCGATCGACTGCGTGACCTTCGCCTTCGTTGGCGATGTGCTGCCCGAACTGGCGCGGCGCGTGCGCGCGATCGGCATGACCGCCGCGTCGCCGGGCTTGCCGCTGATCGCCGCGGCCAATGTGCCGCCGGCCACGATCGCCGCGCTGCGCGACGCATTGAACGAGACGCTGAGCATCCGCCCCGAGCGAGCGAAACGCCTGCGTTTGAGAGGTTTTTCGGCGCTGCCGCTGACCGACTACGCGCGCATCGGCGAGCTCGAAAGCGAGGCGCGTGCCGCGGGCTACGCGCGGCTCGCCTGATTCACGCCGTCCTCATCTTCAAGTCGGCGCGCTCATCCACCAGCCTGCTGCACGTCTAGCACCAGCAGCTGCGCGCCGTCGGTGACCTGATCACCGACCGCATACAGCACCTCGGCGACGGTGCCGGCCGCCGGCGCGCCGATCGTATGCTCCATCTTCATCGCTTCCATCACGATCAGCGGCGCGCCCTTCTCGACCACCGCGCCCGGTTCGACCAGCACCGCGATCACCTTGCCCGGCATCGGCGCGGTCAGACGGCCTTCGCCGTGCTCGGCATCCGCAGCATGCGCGAGCAGGTTCTGCCATTCGAATGCGAGCGTCTCGCCGTGGCAGAACACGTGGAACCTGTCGCCGTCGACAAATACGCGCCCCGTCACGCGCGCATCGCCGATCGTCGCGCGGAATTCGTGGGCGCCCGCGCCGACCGACCAGCTGAAGTCCTCGCGCACGCCGTCGTGTTCGAGGGTTTGCACGAGCGCTTGCGTGTCCCCGTTGCGCGCGAAAACGACCGTGAACGACTCGGGGCTGTCGTCGTTGGCGCGGTCGTCGATCACGCGCCAGCCGAGCGTTTGCGTGTAACCACTATTGAGCCGCCAGTGCGACAGCGCGTCCCACGGCGATGCGCCGTGCGCGGTGCCGCCCTCGCGCGTCAGCAGCGCGGCGCACGCGAGCGCGAGCGCTTCCTTGAACGGCTTCTGCATCGGCGCGAACAGCGCGTCGTGATGACGCTCGATCAAACCGGTGTCGAGGTCACCGCTCGCGAACGGCTCGCTCGCGACGATGCGCCGCAGAAACTCGACGTTCGTATGCGGCCCGACCACCTCGCACGCATGCAGCGCGCGTGCGAGCCGCGCCAACGCCTCCTCGCGCGTCGCACCGTGAACGATCAGCTTCGCGATCATCGGATCGTAGAACGGCGTGATCGTGTCGCCCTCGCGCACGCCGCTGTCGATGCGCACCGGCGCCTTGCGTCCCGGCTCGCCGAGTCCGGCCGCGCCTAAGCCGGCCGCGTCGATCGCGAACTCGACGCCTTCGGGCATGCGCAGATGCTTGAGCACGCCGGTGGACGGCAGGAAACCGCGGGCCGGATGCTCGGCGTAGATGCGCGCCTCGATCGCGTGGCCGTCGAGCTTCAACTGCTGCTGCGTGAGCGGCAGTGCCTCGCCCGCGGCAACGCGCAGTTGCCATTCGACGAGGTCCTGCCCCGTCACCATCTCGGTGACCGGATGCTCGACCTGCAATCGCGTGTTCATCTCCATGAAATAGAACTCGCCGGTCGGCGTCATGATGAACTCGACCGTACCCGCGCCGACGTAATTGACCGCGCGCGCGGCGGCCACGGCCGCTTCGCCCATCGCGCGTTTGACCTCGGCCGACAGCCCCGGCGCGGGCGCTTCCTCGAGCACTTTCTGATGCCGCCGCTGCACCGAGCAGTCGCGATCGAACAGATAGACCGCGCCGCCGTGGCTGTCGGCGAACACCTGAACTTCGACGTGGCGCGGCCTGGTCAGATACTTCTCGATCAGCACGCGGTCGTTGCCGAAGCTGCTCGCCGCCTCGCGCTTGCACGACAGCAGCGCGGCGGCAAAATCGGCGCTGCGCTCGACCACGCGCATGCCCTTGCCGCCGCCGCCCGCGCTCGCTTTCAGCAACACCGGATAGCCGATCGCGTCGGCCTCGCCCTGCAACAACTGCGGCTGCTGGTCATCGCCGTGATAGCCGGGCACGAGCGGCACCGCGGCCGCGTGCATCAGCGCCTTCGCGGCGGCCTTCGAGCCCATCGCGGCAATTGCTTCGACCGGCGGTCCGATAAAGACGATGCCGGCTTCCTCGCACGCATGCGCGAAGTCTTCGTTTTCGGAAAGAAAGCCGTAGCCCGGGTGTATGGCCTGCGCGCCGGTCGCGCGCGCGGCTTCGATGATGCGTTCGATGCGCAGATAGCTTTGCGCCGCCGTCGAGCCGCCGACATGCACCGCTTCGTCGCAGACGGCGACGTGTTTCGCGTTGGCATCGGCGTCCGAATAGACGGCCACGCTCGCGATGCCGAGCCGCTTGCAGCTCGCCGCGACGCGGCATGCAATCTCACCCCGGTTGGCGATCAGGATCTTGTTGAACATGAGTGTCTCGATGAAATAGGCCGTACGGGGCGGTTGTTGTTGGCGGGGCCTGTCAGTTGCGCCAGCCCGGCGTGCGCTTTTCGAGGAATGACGCGACGCCCTCGCGGCCTTCGGTGCCGGCTCGCGTCTTCGCAATCCGCACTGCCGTGTCTTCGATCAGCGCGTCGCTCAATTCGCGGCCTGCGATGTCCTGCACGAGCCGCTTGCAGGCGCGCACCGCTTGCGGGCCGTTCGCGCACAGCGTCTGCGCGAGCTGCGCGACCGTTGCGTCGAGCTGCTCGGCACTGGAGACCGCTTCGCTGACGAGACCCAGCCGCAACGCGGTCGCGCAGTCGAACGCTTCGGCGGTGACGAAGTAGCGCCGCGACGCCTGCTCGCCGAGCGCGCGAATCACATACGGCGCGATCGTCGCGGGAATCAGCCCGAGCCGCGCTTCGGACAGGCAGAAGTGCGCGCTGTCCACCGCGACGACGACGTCGCATGCGGCTATCAGGCCCATGCCGCCCGCGTACGCGTCGCCATTCACGCGCGCGATCACCGGCTTGTTGCAGCGATATACCGCCGACAGCATGCCCGCGAGACGCATCGCATCGGCGCGGTTCTCGTCGTCCGAGTAGCCGGACATTTTCTTCATCCAGTTCAGGTCGGCGCCCGCGCAGAACGCCTTGCCGTTCGCGGCGAGCACGACCGCGCGCACGTCGTCGCGGGTGTCGAGCGCGGTGAATGCGGCGGTCAGCTCGGCGATCATCGTTTCGTTGAACGCGTTGCGCACGTCCGGACGATTGAGCGTGACCGTCGCGATCTGGCCGGCAACCTCGACCTTCAGCGTTTCGTATTGCATGCGTAGCACTCCTTTGGCTGGCTTTCCCGCAGCGCGGCGCCGCGCGCCATCACATTCTGAACACGCCGAAGCGCGTGTCTTCGATCGGCGCATTCATCGCCGCCGACAGGCCGAGGCCGAGCACGTCGCGGGTCTGCGCCGGGTCGATCACGCCGTCGTCCCACAGCCGCGCGCTCGCATAGTACGGATGGCCCTGATGCTCGTATTGCTCGCGGATCGGCTGCTTGAACGCCTCTTCTTCCTCCGCGCTCCAGCTGCCGCCCTTCGCTTCGATGCCGTCGCGCTTGACCGTGGCGAGCACCGACGCCGCCTGCTCGCCGCCCATCACCGAAATGCGGGCGTTCGGCCACATCCACAGAAAGCGCGGCGAATACGCGCGGCCGCACATCCCATAGTTGCCCGCGCCGAACGAGCCGCCGATGATCACCGTGAACTTCGGCACCTTAGCGGTCGCGACGGCCGTCACCATCTTCGCGCCGTTTCGCGCGATGCCTTCGTTTTCGTACTTGCGGCCAACCATGAAGCCGGTGATGTTCTGCAGGAACACGAGCGGAATCTTGCGCTGGCAGCACAGCTCGATGAAGTGCGTGCCCTTTAACGCCGACTCCGAAAACAGAATGCCGTTGTTCGCGACGATGCCGACCGGATGCCCCCAGATATGCGCGAAGCCCGTCACGAGCGTCGTGCCGTAGCGCGCCTTGAATTCGTCGAACGCGGAATCGTCGACGATGCGCGCGATCACCTCACGGATATCGAACGGCTTGCGCGTGTCGACCGGAATCACGCCGTAGATGCTGTGCGTGTCGTAGCGCGGCGGCTTCGGCTCCTGCAACGCGAGCGGCGTCGGCTTCACACGATTCAGATTGCCGACGATGCTGCGCGCGATCCCGAGCGCATGCGCATCGTTCTGCGCGAGGTGATCGACGACCCCCGACAGACGTGTATGCACGTCGCCGCCGCCGAGATCTTCGGCGCTGACCACTTCGCCGGTCGCGGCTTTGACGAGCGGCGGTCCGCCGAGAAAAATCGTCCCCTGGTTCTTCACGATGATCGACTCGTCGCTCATCGCCGGCACATACGCGCCGCCCGCGGTGCACGAGCCCATCACGACCGCGATCTGCGGAATGCCCGCCGCCGACAGATTCGCCTGGTTGTAGAAGATGCGGCCGAAGTGATCGCGATCGGGGAACACGTCGTCCTGATTCGGCAGATTCGCGCCGCCCGAGTCGACGAGGTACACGCACGGCAAGCGGTTCTCGCTGGCGATTTCCTGCGCGCGCACGTGCTTCTTGACCGTGACCGGATAGTAGGTGCCGCCCTTCACGGTCGCGTCGTTGCAGACGATCACGCACTCCTGCCCCGCGATGCGGCCGATGCCGGTGATCACGCCCGCGCCCGGCGCGTCGTCGTTGTACATGCCGTACGCGGCCAGTTGCGACAGTTCGAGAAACGGCGTGCCCGGATCGAGCAGGTATGCGATCCGGTCGCGCGGCAGCAGTTTGCCGCGGCCCGTGTGCTTGTCGCGCGCGGCCTGGCCGCCGCCCTGCGCGAGCTGCTCGATCTTCGCGCGCAGATCGGCGACCAGCGCTTCGAGCGCCGCCGCGTTCGCGCGGAAGTCGTCCGAGCGTGGGTTCAGTTTTGATTCGATGATCGGCATGACGTGACTTCTCCAGAGGGCCGTTCGTTTTGCATCACAGCGTTTCGGCGAACAGCTCCCGGCCGATCAGCATGCGGCGGATCTCGCTGGTGCCCGCGCCGATTTCATAGAGTTTCGCATCGCGCCACAGGCGCCCGACCGGATACTCGTTGATATAACCATTGCCGCCGAGAATCTGGATCGCTTCGCCGGCCATCCACGTGGCTTTCTCCGCCGTGTACAGGATCACGCCCGCGCAGTCCTTGCGGACCTGGCGCACGTGGTCGTTACCGAGCGTGTCCAGTTGGCGGCCCACCGCGTATAGATACGCACGGCATGCCTGCAAGGTCGTGTACAGGTCGGCGACCTTGCCCTGGATCAGCTGGAACTCGCCGATCGACTGGCCGAACTGCTTGCGGTCGTGGATATACGGCACCACCGCGTCCATTACCGCGACCATGATGCCGGTCGGGCCGCCCGCGAGCACCGCGCGTTCGTAGTCGAGACCGCTCATCAGCACTTTGACGCCGCCATTCAGTTGGCCGAGGATGTTTTCCTCCGGCACTTCGACGTCCTGGAACACCAGCTCGCCGGTGTGCGAGCCGCGCATGCCGAGCTTGTCGAGCTTCTGCGCGACCGAGAAACCCTTCATGCCCTTCTCGACGATGAACGCGGTAATGCCGCGCGAATTCGCTTCGGGATCGGTCTTCGCATAGACGACCAGCGTGTCGCAGTCGGGACCGTTGGTGATCCACATCTTGGTGCCGTTCAGCACGTAGCGATCACCCTTCTTCTCGGCGCGCAGCTTCATGCTGACCACGTCCGAGCCTGCGTTCGGCTCGCTCATCGCGAGCGCGCCCACGTGCTCGCCCGATACGAGCTTCGGCAGATACTTGCGCTTCTGCGCTTCGGTGCCGTTGCGATGAATCTGGTTCACGCACAGATTCGAATGCGCGCCGTACGACAGGCCGACCGAGGCCGACGCCCGCGAGATTTCCTCCATCGCGACCATGTGCGCGGTGTAGCCCATGTTCGCGCCGCCGTACTCTTCGGAAACAGTCATGCCGAGCACGCCGAGATCGCCGAACTTGCGCCACAGGTCCATCGGAAACTGATCGGTGCGATCGATTTCTCCGGCGCGCGGCGCGATTTCTTTGGCGGCGAACGACGCAATGCTGTCGCGCAGCATTTCGATCTCTTCGCCGAGCGGGAACTGCAAACCGGGCAGATTGGGCATTGCGGTGTCTCCTGAGTTCGTGGGCGGCCGCTGACGGAACGCGAAGCGGCACGCGAGAGCATGTCATCGCGCATTTCACGCCAGATTGACGTAAGCGTCAATAGGTATTTTTGAGTGTTACTCAGAAAATTCGCAAAGCCGCGCCACCCCGCCGATTCAGTGATAGGATCACGTTCATCGGGTCCACGAGCGGCATCAAAACACCGTTTCCAGCCCCAATTCACAGCACGAATCTGAATTTGACTCATATGACGGTTGCCGAGAAGGCCGGATTACCTGTCTCGCGCCGCCAGCCGGCCGGGCGCAAGTCACAGCAGCGCGTGAAGGAGATCCTTCAGGCGGGGCGCGACGTGTTTTCCGAAAAGGGCTACGAGCGCGCGACGACCGCGGAAATCGCGCAGCGCCTCGGCATTTCCGAGGCGACGGTGTTCAGCTACTTTCGCGGCAAGCGCGAGCTGTGCGCCCGGGTCATCGGCGACTGGTACGACGAGATCATCGACGCGATCGAAGCGGGCCTGCCGCGCGACGGCGACGTGCGCCAGCAGTTCGCGTTCATCGTGCGCATGCATCTGCGGCTGATGCTCGTGAACGGCACCGACCTGTGCGCACTCGTGCTGTCCGAGGGTCGCGCGCGGCATCACGAACTCAGCGAAGCGTTGACCGAGTTGCAGCGCCGCTACACCGCGCCGTTGATGCGCGTGCTCGCGCAAGGCCAGCAAAGCGGCGAGATTCGCGCCGACATGCCGCTGCGCCTGCTGCGCTCGATGGTGTTCGGTCCGATGGAACACGTGCTGTGGGATGCGACGCTCGCGAACCGGCAGATCGATATCGAGGCCACCGCCGATCAGCTGATCGACGTGCTGTGGGCCGCGCTGACGCCCCCCGATCTTGCGCTCAGTGCATTGCAGCGTTTTCGCGTGGAAGTGGCGGCGGCGAGCCGGCGCTTTGACGAAGCCAGCGCCGCGCGCCGCGAAAAAAGCGGCTAATCTACGAGCTTTCCCGCCGCAGCCCGAAGGAGAGCCCAAGTGCCCGCAGCGAAAAGCGCGAAGGAAAGCAGCAAGCAAAGCGACAAGTCCGGCGAAGAACGCGGCGACAAGCCGAAAGCCACAAAGAAAGCGCCAACGAAAAAATCAACCGAAGCGCCGGCAAAGTCCGCGTCCGCCGCACGCATTCGCATCGGCATCGGCGGCTGGACTTACGCGCCGTGGCGCGGCCCGTTTTATCCGGAAGACCTCACGCAAAGCCGCGAACTCGAATATGCGAGCCGGCACCTGACCTCGATCGAAATCAACGGCACGTTCTATGGTTTGCAGAAACCGGCCAGCTACGAAAAGTGGTTTCAGGAAACCCCCGACGATTTCGTCTTCTCTCTGAAGGCGCCGCGTTACGCGACCAATCGCAAGGTGTTGGCCGATGCGGGCGACACGATCGAGCGCTTCTTCGCCAGCGGCGTGCTGTTGCTCAAACAGAAGCTCGGACCGATCAACTGGCAGTTCGCGCCGACCAAGAAATACGACGCCGACGATTTCGAGTCCTTTCTGAAGCTGCTGCCCGCGAGCATCGAAGGACAGAAGCTGCGGCATGCGGTGGAGGTTCGTCACGATTCGTTCAGGACCCCGGAGTTCATCGCGCTGGCGCGCAAGTACAAGGTCGCGGTCGTGCTCGCGGCCGACAGCGAGTATCCGCAGATCGCCGACATCACCGCGCCATTCGTGTACGCGCGCATCATGGGCACGAGCGACAAGCACGCCAAAGGTTATTCGACGAAAGAGCTCGACGCATGGGCCGAACGCGTGCGCCAACTCGCCGCGGGCATCACACCGGACGATCTGGAGACATGCGCCGAGCCGCCCGCGACAGCAGCGAAGCGCGACGTCTATCTGTATGTGATCAGCGGCTTCAAGGAGCGCAATCCGGCCGCCGCGATGGCGTTGATCAAGAAGCTCTGAATCCGCCTGCCGCCAGGCCGGCACGAGTGTCATAATCGCGCCAGCGCATCCGTGCGCGGTCGCGGCGGCGTCGCGTCAAGCCGGACGCAACACGTTGCGCCGAACCTCGCCCGAGGCACGCAGCCAGCCAGCCCGCACGGTCCACGTCAAACCCACGCAGCGCCCGCGCGCCCACGTCGCGGCGGCGCTCGCATAGTCAGGCGGCAAGACCGCCTCATCAACCGATTGCGGAGAACATCTTGAGCGCCCTCGACAATCCCCTGCACGATCAGGAAGTCGGCTCGGCCGACGCCACCCAGGACACCACGCGCATCGACGACGTGCGCATCGGCGCGGTCCGTCCGCTGATTTCGCCGGCGCTGCTGCAGGACGAACTGCCGGTGCCGCCCGCGGTGCAGACGCTGGTCGAGAAGACCCGCGTCGAAATCGCCGACATTCTGCACGGCCGCGACGACCGGCTCGTGATGATCGTCGGGCCCTGTTCGATTCACGACCACGACCAGGCGATCGAATACGCGCGCAAGCTGAAGGCCGCCGCCGATCACTACCGCGACGATCTGCTGATCGTGATGCGCGTGTACTTCGAGAAGCCGCGCACGACGGTGGGCTGGAAAGGCTATATCAACGATCCGCGTCTGGACGGCAGCTTCCGCATCAACGAAGGGCTGCGTCGCGCGCGGCAGTTGCTGCTCGATATCAACGGTCTGGGTCTCGCCACCGCGACCGAATTCCTCGATCTGCTGAGCCCTCAATACATCGCCGATCTGATCGCGTGGGGTGCGATCGGCGCGCGTACGACCGAGAGCCAGAGTCATCGTCAGCTCGCGTCGGGACTGAGCTGCCCGATCGGTTTCAAGAACGGCACCGACGGCGGCGTGCAGATCGCCGCCGACGCGATCGTCGCGGCGCGTGCGAGCCACGCGTTCATGGGCATGACGAAAATGGGCATGGCCGCGATCTTCGAAACGCGCGGCAACGACGACGCGCACGTGATCCTGCGCGGCGGCAAGAAAGGACCGAACTACGACAGCCCGTCGGTGCAGGCGACCTGTGAGGCGCTGCGTTCAGCGGGTCTGCGCGAACAGGTGATGATCGACTGCTCGCATGCGAATTCGAACAAGTCGCATCTGCGGCAAATCGAGGTCGCCGACGATATCGCGCGGCAACTGTCGGCGCGCGAAGACCGCATCATCGGTGTGATGCTCGAAAGTCATCTGGAAGAAGGCCGTCAGGATCTGAAGGCCGGTGTGCCGTTGCGCTATGGCGTGTCGATCACGGATGCCTGCGTGAGCTGGGCGCAGACCGAGCCGGTGCTCGCCACCCTCGCCGAGGCAACCCGCAAGCGCCGCGCCGGCTGACAGCGCAACGCACGAACCGCGCGACCGCGGTTCGGCGACGGCTCCACTCGCGACCCGATCGGGACCGATCGAGGACGAGAACGCCAGGCCCCAAGGGACCAGGCGCACGCGCCGCGCCAGTTGCCGGGCAAACCGCCTGGCCGGGTTGGTCAGCGCGTGAACCTCACGCCTATCGCATCATTCACGCGTGCGCCTCACAGGAAGCTGCAAAGCGCACCGCGAATGCTCCGGCGTGAAGCGCGTTGCTTACGACGCGTTGACGGCTTCCTTGAACGCCTTGCCCGCGGTGAACTTCACCGTCTTGGCCGCGGCGATCTGGATTTCTTCGCCCGTCGACGGATTGCGGCCCACGCGTGCTGCGCGCGCGCCGGTCGAGAACGAACCGAAACCGACCAGTTGCACCGTATCGCCGCCCACCACGGCCTTGGTCACTGCCTCGACGATCGCGTCGATGGTCTGGCCGGTTGCCGCTTTGCTTTCGCCCGTCGCTGCGGCGACTGCATCAATCAGTTCCTGTTTGTTCATAGCACTTCCCGTATGGTAATCATGGAACCGGCGCCACTCTGAGGCGCCGGGACCGACACACTAACGCATAGGCGCACCTTCGCGCAAACCCTTGGTGTAAGGCTTGTATCAAGGCCGGAGCGCCGGTTTGACGTTTTTCCGTCGCAAACTGCCATAAGAATCGCGGGCTTATGTGCGCGCGCCATCTCATGAGCGTTTGCCGCGCATCACAATCCGTTGCAATTTCAGTACTTTAGGTCGCGTTATGCGAGCCCGCGCGGCCTTCCCGATGACGATAGCCCTTTTCGTGAAGCGCGGGCGCGCCATTTGCGAAACACATCACAAGAAAACTTTCTGCAAGACATAAAAAAGTGAGAATTCGCCACTTTGCAACATGCGCGCTGCTCTGCGCGTTGTCATCGGTGGTCGCGGCTGCCAGCGACAACCCGTGCGCGACCCTCGTCGGCGCAACCAATTCCAGCGCCGCGCAGGGCTTTTTGCTACGCGACGGCGAACCGGTCGACTTCGTCGGCGGCGGAACAACGGTGCACGGCAAGCTGCTCGTGTTCAGCGACGGCGACGTGTTTCGCGCGTACTGGCAGCCGGACGACAGCCCGGAAAAATACGTGCTCGCGAATGCGGGCGCCGACGCGGTCCGGCTCGTCTCGTCAGCGCCGCGAGGCGCCCCTGCTCCAGCCGGCCAGCCCGGCACTGCCATGCAGCCGCAGCGGGTGCTGTCGTGCCCCAACTTCGAGCATGCGCGATAGCCAGCTTTCGTCGAGAGTTCCGCCATCGGCATCCGGCATAAACGCCTGCTTCCGGCGCCGCCAGGTAGTACTTACCGCACGACGATTCGCAAGCATGCCGTCGGGTTCACGGACCCTTGGCTGCGATGCTCTTTAAGTCCCGGAACGCTCAAGTTAACCATCTTCGCGCCGATATAAACAGCTGCGTTTAGCGCGCAAACGTTAAAAGGACGGTGATGGTTTGGCTCGCAAGACTGAAGCAGGTACTGTCGGTCGCCGACGGTGACCGTGCGCTGATGCGTGCGCGCTTGCACGCGTTCAGCCGCCAGGTACCGCTTCTCTACTTCATCCTGCTCGTCAACACGGCGGCGGTCGCGGCGACGCATCTGGACAGCGCGCCGGCCTGGCTGTCCATATATGTGCCCGGCGCGCTCGGCGCGCTGTGTGTGCTTCGCTGCGTGCGCTGGTGGCGCAAACGCAACCGGCCGATGACGGACGCCCAGGCGGTCCGCGAATTGCGAGGCGTGACGTGGATGGTCGGCCTGTTCGGCGTCGCGTTCAGCGGCTGGTCGCTGCTGCTGTTCCCGTACGGTGGTGCGTATCAGCAGGCGCAGGTCGCGTTCTACATGGCGACGACGCTGGTCGGCAGCATGTTCTGCCTGATCCACCTGCGCAAGGCCGCGCTTCTGCTGCTTTGCATCGTCCTCCTGAGTTTCTCCGGGTTCCTCGTGTCCAGCGGCTCGCCGGTGTTCTTCGCGATGGCCGTCGATATGACGCTGGTCGGCGTCGCGCTCGCGGTGGTCATCCAGCTTTACTGCCGCACGTTTGCGGACGCCGTGCGAGCGCAACGCGAACTACAGGCAAGCCATCAAAGCACCCAACGGCTCAGCGACGACAACTACCGGCTCGCCAACATCGACAGCCTGACCGGCCTGCCGAACCGGCGCAGCTATTTCGCGGCGCTGAGCGCAATACTCGAGCAGGCGCTCGAAACCGGCGGCGGCTTCAACGTCGGGCTCATCGATCTGGACGGCTTCAAGCAGGTCAACGACATATATGGTCACGCGAGCGGCGATCTCGTGCTGCAGGAAGTCGGCACGCGGCTCGTGTCGATCAGCGAGACGGGGCTGATGTTCGCGCGTCTGGGCGGCGACGAATTCGGCGTGCTCGTGCGTCACAAGATGTCGAACGAAGCGCTGGTTCAGTTGGGGCAGCGGATCTGCGACGCGCTCAGTCGGCCTTACCAGGTCGCCGACAATGTCGCGGAGCTGTCGGGCACGATCGGCTGGGCCGCGTTTCCGGACGCGGGCTCGACGGTCGCGCAAGTGTTCGAACGCGCCGACGCCGCCCTCTATGTCGGCAAGGAAAACCGCCGCGGCATGCCGGTGATTTTCTCGACCGAACACGAAACGCAGATGCGGCGGCTAAGCCTCGTCACCCAGGAGTTGCGCCACGCGGATCTCGAAGCGGAGCTGTTCCTCGAGTTCCAGCCGATCTACGATCTGCTCACCCACCGGCCGATCGGCCTCGAAGCGCTCGGGCGATGGCACAACGCGCGGCTCGGCATGGTCAGGCCGGAGGAATTCATTCGGATCGCAGAGCGTACCGAGCTGATTCTCGGCATCACCGATGTGCTGCTGCGCCAGGCGCTCGCCGAAGTCGCACACTGGCCGGCCGATCTGTATCTGTCGTTCAACCTGTCCGCGATCGATATCTCGACGTCGGCACGCGCCCGCCGCCTGATCGACATCGTCGCCGCAAGCGGTGTGTCGCCGCATCGCGTGACGTTCGAAATCACCGAAACCGCGTTGACGCGCGATTTCGAGCAGGCGCACAGTGCGATGACAATGCTGAAGCAGGCCGGCTGCCGGATGTCGCTCGACGATTTCGGCACCGGCTATTCGAGCCTCAGCTACGTGCACCGCTTGCCATTCGACGCGATCAAGATCGATCGCAGCTTCGTCTCCGACGTCGATACCAACAGCGCGTCGAAGAAGATCATCAAATCCGTGATCGACCTGTGCCGCAACCTCGGACTCGAATGCGTGGTGGAAGGACTCGAAACGCCGTTGCAGGCCCAGGTCGTGAAGGCGCTCGGCGCGCGCGCGGTGCAAGGCTATCTGTTCAGCCTGCCGATGCGGGCAAGCGCGGTCGGCACGTTCCTATGGACCGCGCTCGCGCAAAGCCATGCGGCGGAGACGCATTCGTAGCGCTCGATCGCTTTGCGGCCGTGCCGCTCAGTACGCCAGCTTCGGATACCAGTCGGTGCCGCGGCCGCCGGGGGTCATGTCGAGGATCGTCCATAGGGGCATCAGATCGGGCGCGCCGCGCGGGTCCTGCCCGGGGTCCGACGTCGACGGCCCCATCTCCTCGGCCCAGAAGTGCCGCACGACACCGCCCGCGCGCGTGAATACGTTGAGCGCGGGAACGTCGTCGCCGGCGGGATCTTCGGCTGCGTAATCGCGATTGAACGTATTGCCGCCCGACGAATAGAGCCGCAGATGCCGCCAGCCACGCTCCTGCTTGAACGCGACGAGCCTGTCGATCGGCGAGCGGCCGATCACCACGAACGCGACGCGCTGCAGGATATCGGGCATTTCGCCGTCCCACGCACTCAATAGCGACGTGCACATCGGGCACGGCCGCGCGCGTTGCGGTCCGAACATCCAGTTGTAGGTCCCCAGTGTGTCGTGCGCGCCGAACATCTGCGATAGCGTGAGCTGGCCGGCTTCGCCGTCGAAGCGGTAATCCTGCGGCACGATGCCGCCCGCCGGCAGCGCGCGGCGCTGCGCGGCGACGCGCTCGATCTGGCGGCGCAGCTCGATCTCTTCGGCTAGCAACGCGTTGCGCGCGCGTCGATATTCGGCGCTCTCGCCGGGAAAGCGTTGAGGCAGGTCGGCCAGTTCGCGGGCCGGTTTTAGCGTATGCATCGATGTGTTTGCGTCGCTCATCAGCCATCTCCTTGTGAGAAGTCGTGCGAAAAACGGACGGAAGACGGGCGGCTGCCTGTGCTTTGCCGCCCTTCCTACAAGCGACGACGGATGAGACCGCGAAAAATCGACAGGCCTAGCGACGATTTTTACGCGGCAGCCTTTTGCGGCGCTTTTGCCGACGGTTCGACAACACACTCGCGAGGCGCCACCGCAAGGTATGCTTGCGCCAAACAGCACGCCCATCACACCCGCCAACACCACGCGGCACGCGCGCCCCGCGCGACGCGGCCGCCCTGGGGAATGCACATGCCGCTTCGTCTGCCACCCCTGCCAGCGCTCCGTTTTTTCGAAGCGGCCGGCAGGCATCAAAGTTTCAAGCTCGCCGCCGCCGAGCTGAACGTCACGCCGAGCGCGATCAGTCATGGCATCGTCGGGCTCGAGGAAGCGCTCGGCGTCGAGCTGTTCGTGCGCGAGCCGCGCGGCATCTCGCTGACGGCGGTTGGCGCGGATTATCTGTCGTACGTGTCCGAGGCGTTTTCGCTGATCGCGATCGGCACGCAGCGTCTGCCCAATCACCGCGCGGATCGGTCGATCACGCTCAGCTGCGCGCCGACCTTCGCGTCGCGTTGGCTGCTGCCGCGCCTCGCGGGTTTTCGCGCGCGCTGGCCAAATATCAACGTGAGCGTGGATACATCGCGTCGCCAGGTGGGTTTCCCGGTCGACGGCTTCGATTTCGCGATCCGCATGAGCCGCGCGCCGGTCGCCGGCACCGCATGGACGCGCCTGTTCGGCGAGCGTTTCGTGCCCGTGTGCAGCCCCGCTCACCTGGCGACGCTGCGCGACGAGCACGGCGTCCCGAGCCTGCGACGCGCGACACTGATTCACGTGAACGCCGCGAGTGAAGACTGGCAGGCGTGGCTCGATGCAACCGGCACCGGCGGCACCGATATGGACGCCGGCTTGCACGTCGACACGATCCAGCTCGCCTTCGAAGCGGCCAGTATGGGCCTCGGCGTTGCGCTCGGCCGCAAGCCGCTGGTCGATGGCGATCTGGCGAGCGGCGCGCTGGTCGAGGCTTGCGCGCCCACCATCGCATCCACCACCGCCTACTGGCTGGTCAGCGCGGAGAATGCGGACAGCGCGATCCGGCGGCCCGAGCTCGCCGATTTCAGGCGCTGGCTCGTCGACGAGGCGGCGGCCTTCGACGCGCATGCCGACGCGGCCGCGGACGGCGATCTGGCAGCGCACAGGTGAGCGCCGCTCACCTGTCGTCGAAATCTTTTCCTTTGTCGGCCACGCGGCGGGCTGCGAGGATGGTGGCCAAGGAGAAGCCGCCATGTCGACCACCCGCACCACGCAACTCACCCCCGCCCTCGCTCCGGCGACGACCGTCACCACGACACTCGTGATCGTCGCCGCCGCGCTGATCCTGAGCGCCGCGATGGGCATCCGCCAGACTTTCGGCCTGTTCATCGGCCCGTTCTCATTCGACCGCGGTCTGCCGGTCACGTTGATCGCCTTCGCGATCGCGCTGCACAACCTCGTGTGGGGCTTCGCGCAGCCGTTCGCGGGCGCGGCTGCGGATCGCTATGGCTCGGCGCCGGTCGTCGCGTTCGGCGCTTCGACGTTCGCGGCCGGCCTCGCGCTGTCGGCGGTCGCGCCGAGCGGCGCACTGCTGGTGATCGGCATGGGGCTGCTGGTCGGCATCGGCGTCAGCTGCACGACCTTCGGCGTGGTGTTGCCGGCGGTCGGCCGCATGGCGTCGCCGGAGAAGCGCAGCGTCGCGATGGGCCTCGTCAGCGCCGGCGGCTCCGCCGGACAGGTGCTGATGGTGCCGCTCGTGCAAGCCATCCGGTTGCACGCGGGCATCGCAACCTCGCTATTCGTGCTCGCGTTCGTGATGCTGCTGATCGCGCCGCTCGGCATCGTGCTCGACCGTCGCGCGCGGATGCATGCGGCGGCCCAGGTCCGGTTCGACGACGCGCCCGCGACTCCGCTGCGCGAAGTTCTGTCACAAGCGACGCGCCATCGCGGCTACCGCCTGCTGACGCTCGGCTTCTTCACCTGCGGCTTCCAGCTCGCGTTCATCGCGACGCATCTGCCCGCGTATCTGACGCTGTGTCATATGCCGATCGGGCTGGGTGCCACCGCGCTTGCGCTGATCGGCCTGTTCAATATGGCGGGCAGTTGGGCGTGCGGCTGGCTCGGCGGCCGGTTCCGCCAGCATCATGTGCTCGGCTGGCTTTATCTGATTCGCAGCGCGACGATCGCCACCTTCTTCGCGCTGCCGAAAAGCGCGGTGTCCGTGGTGATTTTCGCGGCCGTGATGGGCCTGACGTGGCTCGGTACCGTACCCCTGACGAGCGGCCTCGTCGCCAAGGTGTTCGGCACGCGTCACCTCGGCAGCCTGTTCGGCGTGTGCTTTCTGAGCCATCAGATCGGCTCGTTTCTCGGCGCGTGGCTCGGTGGCCTCGTGTTCGATCTGACGGGTTCGTACTCGCTGATCTGGGTAGCGACGGTCGCGGCGGGATTGCTCGCGGCGCTGCTGCATTTCCCGATCGACGACACGGCAGTGACGACGCCCGCGCGGCATGCGCCGCGTCCCGCGCAGGCGTGATGCGCAATGCCGATAGAGACGCTGAAGCAATGCCAGTCGCGGCTACTTCTTCGGCGCCTCCGCGGCGGCTTTCGGCACGCGCCCCATCAGATAGAACTCGTCGTTCGGACGCATCGAGATCACGTTCGCCATCCGGTTCGATAGCCCGAAAAACGCGGTGATTGCCGCGATGTCCCAGATGTCTTCATCGGTGAAGCCGTGGCCGCGCAGCGTCTGGAAGTCTTCTTCGTCGACCGTGCCCGACGCGCGACACACCTTCAGCGCGAAATCGAGCATCGCCTTCTGGCGCTCGGTGATGTCGGCCTTGCGATGATTGACCGCAAGCTGATCGGCGAGCAGCGGCGCTTTCTCGTAGATGCGCACAATCGCGCCGTGCGCGACCACGCAGTAAAGACAATCGTTGACCGCGCTCGTCGCGACCACGATCATCTCGCGCTCGCCCTTGGTGAGACCGCCCTCTTTCAGCATCAACGCATCGTGATAGGCGAAGAACGCGCGAAATTCATCGGGCCGATGCGCGAGCGTCAGAAACACGTTCGGCACGAAACCGGCTTTGTCCTGCACTTCGAGAATGCGGGCGCTGATGTCTTCGGGCCACTCGCTCGGCTCGGGGACCGGGTAGCGGCTGATGGGCTGAAGCGTGGCCATGCGCTGTCTCCGTGATCTTGGTCGGGGGTATGCCGATCATTGTAGCAACGCGTTTTCGCGGTCGCGCGCGCTTCACCAGGTCCGATATTGCCGCCCGAATCGTCTAGACTTTCAGTTCGGCATGCATGAAGCCGCCCGGCACGGCGGCGACGAAAGGAGCGACCATGTCAAACGTCAGGCACGACGCGCGGGCCCCTGTGATCAAGGTGCGCCCGGAACGGGAAATGGCGACGATGCAGCGGTTGCCCTATTTCGTCGGCATTTCGGCGGGCACCGCGGGTGCCACCGGACTGTCGATGTATATGGTCGTGGTGCCGCCCGGCGGCCATGCGCAGCCGCACTATCACGCCGACTACGAAACCGCGATCTATATGCTCGAAGGCAAGATCGAGACCCGCTATGGCCCGGGCCTGCGCGAGTCGGTCATCACCGAGCCGGGCGACTTCCTGTTCATTCCGCCCGGCGTGCCGCATCAGCCGTTCAATCTCGATGCGAACGCCGCGGCGCGCGCGATCGTCGCGCGCAATCACGCGGACGAGCATGAGCGCGTGGTGCCCTATGATCCCTCCGAAGATGCGTAAGGCGACAGGCCGCTTTTTGGACCGCCTCGCCTGAAGCGAGGCAAATCCCGCTGCTCAGTCCGCGTTGATCCACCTGCCGCGCGGCGCATGCACGCGGCATGGCGCGGTGCGCCATGCGCATTCGTCGCTCGCGCGCCACTTTGTCGGCGCACTTTCATAACGCCGACTCGCCACCTGTGCTTAAATCCGTCTTTCGCGTCGCTAGAGGCTCGTATCGAGCCTCGGCGCAGAGCATTCTTTTCCCTTTATTTGGCTTATCAGGAGCGCGGTTGTGTGGCAATTCCCGGTCGCTATTCCACCGTCTGCGGGCGTGTGGGCCGTCTTCATGAGCGTGCTCGTCACGCAGCTCGGCATGCCGATTCCAGCCGCGCCGATGCTGATTCTCGCGGGAACGATGGCCGCGGTGGGCGAAGCCTCGTACGTCAACATGATCTGCGCGGCGGTCGGTGCGACGCTGATCGCCGACTCGCTGTGGTTTTTCACCGGACGCGCCTATGGCCGCCGTCTGCTCAATTACCTCGTGCGCTTCTCGCTGTCGCTGGACACCACGGTGCGCGTCGCGCGCAATACCTATGAGCGCTATGGCGCGCCAATTCTGACGGTCGCGAAGTTCCTGCCCGGTCTCGGCCTGATTTCCGCGCCGCTGCTCGGCACGACCGCGATCGGCGTCGGCGTGTTCTTGTTGTGGGACATGGTCGGTGCGACGCTGTGGGCGAGCGTCTGGATCATCGGCGGCGCCGCCTTGCACGATGAGATCGTCCAATTGATGCTGTTCGTGCGGCACAACGGCGGCACGATCTTCGATACGTTCGCGGTGATCTTCGCGGCGGTTCTGCTGTATCGCTGGCTGCGCCGTTTGCAGTTTCGCCGCTGGCTCGCGCATGCACGCATTTCGCCCGATCAGCTCGACGCGATGATTAAGTCGAACGAACCGCCGCTGATTCTCGACGCGCGCCCGCACACCGTGCGCGAAAAGGAATCGCATCGCATTGCAGGCGCACGGCCGCTCGATCTCGAGTCGCCCGATCCGATTCATCCGGAGTATCTGAAGCGGCCGATCGTCGTCTATTGCGTGTGTCCGAACGAAGCGACCGCGAAACGCATCGTCAGGCAATTGCATCGCAAGAACATTCATCATGTGCGCGCCCTTAAGGGCGGACTCGACGCATGGGAAAAGCGCGGCTATCCAGTCGAACCACTGCCACCCGACTTCAATACGGCGATGGCGCACATGCTCGAAGACAAGGGCAACGAAGGCGAATACACGGTGCGCGCTCGCCTCGCGGAGTGAGCGAATAGCAGAGCAGGCAGACGGCATCACGCTTGATGCCGTCTTGCCAAAAAACAAAAATAAATTGACGGCATTTTTAGCTCGTATATCCTAGCTATTGGGAGATTGCGTGAGCGGCGCTGGGAACTAACCCGTTACCGTCCAGTACCGTTTCTTCTCGATCGACCCGCGTCCTGTTTCTTCAATATCCGCTGTGGATTCGAAACAGAGCGTTCAATACCCTCAACTACGCCAGTCGAGTGTCATCGTGAGAGTCCGAGGCCCTTTGGTGAATTGGAATCGCAGTCAGGCGCGTTGTATTTGCGCTGACGGCGCCAGCGCCGACGGCAGCAACGGCAGCCTTGCGTTTCGCCGCTTTCTGTCCGTCATCACAGTCCTGTCGCGTCGCTCCGTTCGACGCCGCAACGTCCTCTCCGCACGCGCGTTCATCGCGGTGCGCACAGACGAAGTCGCCTCGCTGCTGCCGTAGCGCCTCTCTTCTCTAGTCTCTTTTCGCTGCTCGATTCGTCCGTTTGCACGCGTTTTCGCGAGCTGTCTGCTTGCGTCCGCGCGGCGCTGACTGATTGCCGCGCATTACGACGGATTCAATCGAAGCGCTTCTAATCTGAATAGCGCTGCGCGTTATTGCGCGGGTTCGCTTTGGCTTCGCCTCGCCTTCGCGTTTTCCCATTTCGTCGCGCGCGCTATTTAACGCCGTTCACGTGGTGTGCGGCGTGGGATCGACACGCCTATTCGTTATGCGAAACCAACCAATAGTAGGCATCACCGCCGATAGAACGATGCTCGGCGCTCATCCATCGCACGTGGCCGGTGAAAAGTACATCGCCGCGATCGTCGAGGGCTCGCACGCGCTCGCGATGCTGGTGCCGGCTCTCGGTGAGCGCCAGTGCGGCGACGATGTGCTCGCCGCTGTCGATGGCTTGCTATTCACCGGCAGCTATTCGAACGTCGAGCCGCACCGTTACGGCGGCGCTTGGAGCGAGCCCGATACATTGCACGACCCGGCGCGCGATGCAACCACGTTGCCGCTTATTCGCGCTGCGGTTGCGGCCGGCGTACCGGTTCTCGCCATCTGCCGCGGCTTGCAGGAAATGAACGTGGCATTCGGCGGAACCTTGCATCAAAGCGTTCATGCGGTCGGCGGACTGAACGACCATCGCGAGAACAAGGACGACTCGCTCGACGTGCAATACGCCACCTCGCATTCGATCGTGCTGACGCGCGGTGGCATGCTGCAGCGCCTTGCGGGCGGCGCCCACGAAGCGCGGGTGAATTCTTTGCACGGTCAGGGTATTGCGCGACTTGGCTCAGGCCTCGACGTCGAAGCACTCGCGGCGGACGGCCTGATCGAAGCAATCAGCGTCAGCGACGCCCGCGCATTCGCGCTCGGCGTGCAATGGCACCCGGAATGGAGACACGCGGACGACGCGTTATCGACCGCGATATTTCGCGCCTTCGGCGACGCGTGCCGCCAGCGCATGAATACACGCAACCCTGCACGCATGTCCCAGGTCGCGGCTCAAAACAGAGAGAACAATCATGCATGACATCGACGATTTTCTGAAAAAGCATCACGTCACCGAAATCGAAGCGATTATTCCGGACATGGCCGGCATCGCGCGCGGCAAGATCATTCCGCGCAGCAAGTTCGAATCGGGCGAATCGATGCGTCTGCCGCAGGCGGTGATGATTCAGACCGTGACCGGCGATTATCCGCAAAGCGATTCGCTGACCGGCGTCACCGATCCCGACATGGTGTGCGTACCCGACTCGAGCACGATCCGGATGATTCCGTGGGCAGTCGACCCGACCGCCCAAGTGATTCACGACTGCGTTCATTTCGACGGCACGCCGGTCGAAATCTCGCCGCGCTGCGTGTTGCGCCGCGTGCTCGATCTATACAAGGCGCGCGGCTGGAAACCGGTGATCGCGCCGGAACTCGAGTTCTATTTGGTCGATATGAACCGCGATCCCGACCTGCCGCTGCAACCGCCGGTTGGACGTACGGGCCGGGCGGAAACCGGACGCCAGGCGTATTCGATCGAAGCGGTCAATGAATTCGATCCGCTGTTCGAAGACATCTACGAGTACTGCGACGTGCAGGAACTCGAAGTCGACACGCTGATACATGAGGTCGGCGCCGCGCAGATGGAAATCAACTTCATGCATGGCGATCCGCTCAAACTCGCGGACAGCGTGTTTCTATTCAAGCGCACCGTGCGCGAAGCGGCGTTGCGCCACAAGATGTACGCGACCTTCATGGCGAAGCCGATGGAAGGCGAGCCGGGCTCGGCGATGCACATGCATCAGAGCCTCGTCGATATGGAAACCGGCCGCAACCTGTTTACCGCCGCGGATGGCGAACCGACATCGCTTTTCACCGGCTATATCGCCGGCTTGCAGAAATACACGCCGGCGCTAATGCCGATCTTCGCGCCGTACATCAACTCGTATCGGCGCCTGTCGCGTTTCATGGCCGCGCCGATCAACGTCGCGTGGGGTTACGACAATCGCACGGTGGGCTTTCGCATTCCGCATTCGACGCCGGTCGCGCGCCGCATCGAGAACCGCATTCCGGGTGTCGATTGCAATCCGTATCTGGCGATTGCCGCGACCTTGGCCGCCGGCTATCTCGGCATCACGCAGCGGCTTGCCCCAACCGAACCGCTGGCGAGCGACGGCTATGCATTGCCCTACCAATTACCGCGCAATCTCGAAGAAGGCCTGACGTTGATGAGTGCGTGCGAGCCGATTGCCGACGTACTCGGCGAGCAGTTCGTCCGCGCGTACCTCGCGCTGAAAGAGACCGAATACGAAGCGTTTTTCCGCGTGATCAGTTCGTGGGAGCGCCGGCATTTGCTGCTGCACGTGTGAGTGCCGCGGGTCAATCGGTCAATGAGAACTTTGAAAAGACGGAGGCAGTATGAGCTATAAGACTGACGATTTGATGTATGCGGAGAAGGAGACGCCCGAGCTTGGCGGAACGATAGACGCGCCGATCTCGCAAGCCCCGTCGCGCAGCACCGCCGAATACCGCGCGCTCGATGCCGCGCATCACATTCACCCGTTCTCGGATATGGGCTCGCTCAATCGCGCGGGTTCGCGCGTGATCGTAAAGGCGCAAGGCGTGTACCTGTGGGACTCGGACGGCAACAAGATCATCGACGGCATGGCTGGACTGTGGTGCGTGAACGTCGGCTACGGACGCCATGAACTCGCCGACGCCGCCTTCCGGCAGATGCAAGAACTGCCGTACTACAACACCTTCTTCAAGACGACTCATCCGCCGGTGATCGAACTGTCGGCCCTGCTCGCCGAGCTGACGCCCGCGCCGTTCAATCACTTCTTCTACTGCAACAGCGGCTCGGAGGGCAACGACACCGTGCTGCGCATCGTTCATCAATACTGGGCGACGCAACGCCAGAGCGCGAAGAAGTTCGTCATCGCGCGCAAGAACGCTTATCACGGGTCGACGATCGCCGGCGGCACGCTCGGTGGCATGGCTTATATGCATGAACAGATGCCGTCGAAAGTCGAGAACATCGTGCATATCGATCAACCTTATTTCTTCGGCGAAGCGGCGAGCGGTCAGACGCCGGAAGAATTCGCGCTGGCTCGCGCGCGGCAGCTCGAAGCGAAGATTCTCGAACTCGGTGCGGACCATGTCGCCGCGTTTATCGGTGAGCCTTTCCAGGGAGCCGGCGGCGTGATCTTTCCGGGCGACACTTACTGGCCGGAAATCGAGCGTATTTGCCGCAAGTACGACGTGCTGCTCGTCGCGGACGAAGTGATCGGCGGCTTCGGCCGAACCGGCGAATGGTTCGCGCATCAGCACTTCGGTTTCGAGCCGGACCTGATCACGCTCGCGAAGGGACTCACGAGCGGTTACGTGCCGATGGGAGCGGTCGGCCTGCATGATCGCGTCGCCCGTGCACTGATCGACAATGGCGACTTCAATCATGGCCTCACCTACTCCGGGCATCCGGTCGCGGCGGCCGTCGCGCTTGCCAATCTGAAACTGCTGCGCGACGAGAAGATCGTCGAGCGCGTCAAAGCGGATACCGGTCCGTACTTTCAGAAGAGACTGCGTGAGACGTTCGCCGCTCATCCTGTCGTTGGCGAGATCAGCGGCGCGGGCCTCGTGGCGGGTGTGCAACTCGCCGAGGAGCCGCTCGCGCGCAAGCGCTTTGCGAATGGCGGCGATGTCGGCGCGCTGTGCCGCGACTTCTGCTTCAACGGCAATCTGATCATGCGCGCGAGCGGCGACCGGATGTTGCTGTCGCCGCCGCTCGTGATCAGCCGCCCGGAAATCGACGAAATCGTCGCGAAGGCAAAAGCGGCAATCGATGCGACCGCGCGGCAGATGGGCATGCTATGGTAAGGCGGATGAATGACCATTCGACGATAACGTCGTACAGAGTGTCATTTTTTTATCCGTTCAACGCATCACAGGACACCCATGACCCACCAAATCGTTTTGCTCCCTGGACTGCTCTGCGACGGCGCAGTGTGGGCCGATCAGCGCGGCGCGCTTGGCGCGTTCGGCGACTGCTTCGTGCCCGACTACGGCATGCGCGACTCGCTCGG
Organism: Paraburkholderia sp. BR13439; assembly: GCF_040948805.1. NCBI lineage: Bacteria > Pseudomonadati > Pseudomonadota > Betaproteobacteria > Burkholderiales > Burkholderiaceae > Paraburkholderia > Paraburkholderia sp. BR13439. Next base: position 226,153 of record NZ_JBFPKN010000010.1, read on the forward strand.
CGCGATGGCCGAACTCGTGCTCGAGTCGGTTTCGGGAGATCGCCTGCTGGTCGCGGGTCATTCGATGGGGGGACGGGTCGCGCTTGAAGTGTTCCGGCGCGCACCGCAACGCATCGCCGGGCTCGCGTTGCTCGACACCGGTTGCACGCCGCGTGCCGCCGGCGAGGCCGGCGAAAGCGAGCGCGCGCAGCGGCTGCGACTGCTCGAACTCGCGCGCGCGAAAGGCATGCGCGCGATGGGAAACGAGTGGGCGCCCGGCATGGTCAACGCCGATCGCCACGATTCCGCCATCTACGAGGCGGTGCTCGACATGATCGAGCGAAGCACGCCAGATAAATTCGCGGCGCAGATCCGCGCATTGCTGGATCGTCCCGATGCGACAGCGCTGCTTCGCGACATCGCGTGCCCGACGATGATCGTGTGCGGACGCGATGACAAATGGAGTCCGTTGGCGCGTCACGAGGAGATGCACGCGCAGATTCGCGGCTCGAAGCTTCGTGTGATCGAACGAAGCGGTCATATGTGCACGATGGAGCGGCCCGACGATGTGACCGACGTGCTGGTCGAATGGGCTCGGTGGGCGGCCGGGTACGAAACGGCTCGTTGATCTGTTCGAGGTTCGCCGCGCCGTCTGCACGATCTTGTTTATCGACGCGTCGCACCATATGCTGGGTGCGAGTCGCTCTCCGTTCATCAACTTCGACAGGGTCATTCAGTCATGAACGAATACTGCATGTTCAAGGGAAAACTGCTGCGCGCGGCGCCTTTCAAAGATTCGTATGTGGGCAGTCCGCACTATGTGATTACGGTTACTGGCAACGACAACACGCCATTCAATATCGTCGTCAATTCGGCATCGACGCAACCGGGCGCAAGCGGTAACGACGACGTGTACTTCTATGCCGATCTGAACTTCGCCGATCCGCTCACCGCGAAACTGCAGGCCCTGAACCTCGGCCTCTACACCAGCGGCTTTCCGCGGCTCGACTACTTCCAGGACAGCAGCCTGCTCGACATTCACCGCATGCGGCCGGTCCCCTACGAGGATCAAAACGGCAATCGCGCCGACGTCAATGACATCATCGACGAAATCCTGACCATCGACGAAAGCAAGCCGTCGCAAAGCCTGCCCTACGACAACGGCAGCGGTCAGTTGCAAAACCGCGATTTCTGGACTCCGACGACCGCAGGCATCGTCGTCTATGGGTTCGGCTTTCTGTTTCTGCCGAAGAAGGACGGTCTTCACGAAACCCACATGAATCAGGGCAATCCGCGCGGGCCGCACTACAACGAAAACGGCGCGTTCCAGGACGGCGCGGTGATCGTGCAGCGCGCCGATGGATTTGCCGCGATGTTTACCGCGTTTCAGACGCAATATTTGCCGACCAATGCGGCCGGCGATCCGGCCGCGAATGCGGTGGCATTGCCTGTTTATATTCAACGAGGTTGATAGCGTCGGTACGTGCGCCGGGGCATCGCGACGGCCCCTTCGCATCGGTCAGCGCACGCTTGCGGCGCCTCGTCGCGGAATGTGCCGCCGCACCACCGCCAGCGCGATCAGCACGATGACCATCGCGATACCGAGCATCAGCAGATAGCCCGATGCGCCGCCGGCCGTGATCACCGCGGCGCCCGCGAACGCGCTCAGAATCGCGCCGACGCGGCCGATCGCGAGTGCCGACGCGGTGCCAGTGGCCCGCACGCTAGTCGGATAGACGTAGGCGCACAGCGCGTACATCGTCGATTGCACCGCATTGACGAACAGCCCATGCAAGCCGAGGCCGACGATCATCAACGCCGTATGCTGTGTCGCGCTGACGCCGAGCAGCATCCATGCGCTCGCGACGCCGCCCGCGCAGCACAGCAGCAGCGGCCAGCGCGAGCCGTAGCGCCCGATCGCCAGCGCGCACAGCACCGCGCCGATTACGCCGCCAAGGTTGTACGCGCTCAGGCCATAGCCCGCGAGCGACACGCTGAAACCCTCGCTCGTCAGCATCGACGGCAGCCAGCTGAATGCCGCGTACACCGCGAGCAGGCACATGAAGAACGCGCCCCAGATCGCGACGGTGTCGCGCGAACGGCCATCGCGAAACAGCGCGGTGAAGCCGACGTGTTTCTCGGCGCTTTGTTCGCGCACGTCGGTAAAGCTCGCATCGGCCGACACGTCGCGCGCCATGCGCCGCAGCAGCTTCGCGAGTTCTGGCCAGCAATGCGGACGGCGCGCCATAAACCGCGGCGATTCCGGCAGCGCGGCGACGAGGACGATGCCGAGCACGAGCGGCAGCACCCCACCCGCGACGAACAGACCGCGCCAGCCATAAATCGGCAACACCTGCCCGGCGAACAGTCCCGCGACCATGCCACCGAGAGGCACGCACAGAATGGTCGCCGTGACCGCGAAGGTACGAAAACGCGCGGGCGTGAACTCGGCGGTCAGCGTCGTCGAGGTCGGCAGCGCGCCGCCGATACCGAGCCCCGCGACAAAGCGCAGCACCGCAATGGCCGCGACGTTCGGCGCCAGACTGATCGCGCAGGTCGCGAGACCGAACACGAACACGCTGCCGATCACGGCCCAGCGGCGGCCGAAGCGATCGGCGAACAGCCCCGCGAACGCACTGCCGATGCCCATGCCGATCAGCCCCGACGCGACCACCGGCGCAAACGCATTGCGCGTGATGCCCCACTCCTTGATCAGCATCGGAATCGCAAAGCCGATTAGCTGGCTGTCGAAACCATCGACGACGATCGACAGCGCCGCGAGCACCACCGCGATTTTCTGCAGCAACGTATAGGGGCCGTCGTCGAGCGCATGACCGATGTCGACCGTGTTGCCGCCGCGCGCAATGCCGGCGAGCGCCGCGTCGTCGCGCGCGGTCGAGGTCGAGGGCGCGGCCGAAGCGGGAGGAACGTAGTTCATCGACATGTCTCCGTTGTTTGCGCTGCGCGCGCGTTGTTCGATTTTTTGGTGTCGGCAATTAGAACGGATAGTGACGCGGCGTGGTTTGCAGCGTGACCCAGCGCAGATCGGTGAATTCCGCGATCCCCGCCTTGCCGCCGAAGCGGCCGAAGCCACTCGCCTTCACGCCGCCGAACGGCATCTGCGCTTCGTCGTGCACGGTCGGACCGTTCACGTGACAAATGCCCGACTCGATGCGCTTCGCGACGTTCAGCGCACGCGCCGTGTCGCGGCTGAATACCGCCGCCGACAGGCCGTATTCGTTGTCGTTCGCGCACGCTATCGTGGCTTCTTCGCCGCGCACGCGCACGATCGGCTTGACCGGCCCGAACGATTCGTCGTGATAGATGCGCATGTCCGGCGTCACGCGATCGAGCAGCGTCGCGGGCATCAATGTGGTTTCGCTCTTGCCGCCGCACACGAGCGTCGCGCCTTTGGCGAGCGCGTCGTCGATCAGCGCGTTGCAGCGCTCGACGGTGCTCATATCGACCACCGAGCCGAGCACGACCGGCCCATTGCGCGGGTCGCCGAGCGGCAACGCGCGCGCACGCGCGGCGAGCCGCTCGACGAACGCATCGGCGATGCTGTCGTCGACGATGATCCGCTCGGTCGACATGCAGATCTGCCCGGAATTCGCGAAGGCGCCGAACACTGCCGCATCGACGGCAGCGCCGATATCGGCGTCGTCGAGCACGACGAGCGGCGCTTTGCCGCCGAGTTCGAGCACCGAGGGCTTCAGATTGCGCGCGCAGGTTTCGGCGATAAGACGCCCCACGCGAGTCGAGCCCGTGAAGTTGACGCGCCGCACGGCCGGGTGTTCGATCATCGCGTCGACGATGCGTGCGGCGTCGGCCGGCGCATTGGTCACGAAGTTCACCGTGCCGCGCGGCAGACCCGCCTGCTGCATCGCCTCGATGATCAGACCATGTGTGGCCGGGCAGATCTCCGAGCCCTTCAGCACGACCGTGTTGCCGCATGCGAGCGGCAACGCGATCGCGCGCACCGCGAGAATCACCGGCGCGTTCCACGGCGCGATGCCGAGCACGACGCCCGCGGGCTGGCGCACGCCCATCGCGAGACTGCCGGGCACGTCGGACGGAATCAGTTCGCCGGCGATCTGCGTGGTCAGCGCGGCCGCTTCGATCAGCCCGGCCGCCGCGAGATGGACGTTGAAGCCGGCCCAGATGCCCGACGCGCCGGTCTCGGCGGCCATTGCGGCGGCGAACGCGTCGGCCTTCGCTTCGAGCGCGTGCGCGGCCTTCGTCAGCAACGCGCGGCGCTCGCTCGGTCCGAGCGCGGACCACACCGGAAAGGCAGCCGCGGCGGCATCGACGGCGGCGACGGCATCTTCGACGGTCGCGGCCGGCGCGCGCGACGCGACTTCGCCGTCGAGCGGATTGCGGCGCTCGAAGGTCGCGCCGTTGCGCGCCTGTGCCTGTTCGCCGCCGATCAGCATCGATACGTTTTTCATCGCAGGACTCTCTTCTTTTCGTGAATGGGAAGCGCCGTTACGCGACGATCATCTCGACGAGCGTGGGACCGCTTTTCCCGTCAGCGTCGGTCAGCGCGCGACGCAACACGCCGGCAAGTTCAGCGGCCTCGCTGACGCGCACGCCAGGGCAACCCATGCCCGCCGCGATCGTCACGAAGTCGAGCCCCGGCAAATCCGTGCCCTGCACGGTCTCGTTCGGCGCGAAACCGAACACCGGCGCGAAATCCTGCAGCGCCGCGTAGCGCGTGTTGTTCAGAACCACGAACGTGATCGGCAGTTGCATCTGCACCGCGCTCCAGATCGCCTGGATCGAGTACATGCTCGAACCGTCGCCGATCAGCGCGATCACGCGCTCGCCCGGGCGCGCCAGCGCGACGCCGACAGCAGCCGGCATGCCGTAGCCGAGGCCGCCGCTGTCCATCGTCATGAAAGTGCCGGGGCGCGCGATCGGCAGATAGGTCTGCATGATCGGCCGCGAACTCGGCGCTTCCTCGACGAGGATGCCATCGGGATCGCGCACTTCCGCGAGTGTCTGCAACGCGAATGCGACCGACATCCGCTCGCCTTGCGCCGGCGGCAGCGCGCGCGGCGCCGCCGCGCGCGGCGCGGGCAACTCGCGCGCTTTGGGTGCGGCGCGTGCGAGCAGGTCCTGCATACCGAGCCGCAGATTGCCGACCGCAGCGATGCCTTGCGGCGTCCATGCCGCGACGTCCGGATCGTCGGTCAACTGACACAGCCGCGCGCCCGGCGGCACATGCGGACCGCTGCCTTCGACGTGATACGTGAACGCGGGCGCGCCCATCACGAAGATCGCGTCGTGCGCGCCGAGCAGCTCGACGATGCGCTCGCGCATCGCCGGCAAAAAGCCCGCGAACAGCCGATGCGTTTCGGGGAAGCTGCAACGCCCGGTCATCGGCGCGACGTAGACGCGCGCCGCGTGCCGCTCCGCGAGCCGTACCACGTCTGTCGCGGCATTCGCGCGATCGACCGCGCCGCCCACCACGAATGCGGGCCGTTCGCACGCGTCTAGCACCGCGCCGATGCGCTCCAGCATCGCCGGATCGGGACGCATGATGTGCGCGACCTCGCGATCTGCCACCCGTTCGGCCGGCTGATCCCAGTCGTCGGCGGGGATCGATACGAACACCGGGCCGCGCGGCTCCTGCATCGCGATCGCGTACGCACGCGCGATCGCGAGCGGCACGTCCTGCGCGCGGGCCGGCTCGATGCTCCATTTCACGTAGGGCTTTGGCAATTCGGTCGCCTGTGTCGCGGCAAGGAACGGGTCGAACGGCAGGATCGAGCGGGCCTGCTGCCCCGCGGTGACGACGAGCGGCGTGCGGTTGCGAAACGCGGTGAAGATATTGCCCATCGCGTTGCCGACGCCCGCCGCCGAATGCAGGTTCACGAGCGCCGCGTTGCCGGTGGCCTGCGCGTAGCCGTCGGCCATGCCGACCACGACCGCTTCCTGAAGACCGAGCACGTAGCGGAAATCCGCGGGGAAATTGCGGAACATCGGCAGTTCGGTCGAGCCGGGGTTCGCGAAGATCGACGTCATGCCGGCGCGGCGCGCAAAGTCGATGACCGCGTCGCGTACGGTCCATTGGGTGCCCTGCTCTTTCGTGTGGGCTGGCTTGTGCTGCGGCGCGCTGCCTGTCATGCGAGGCCTCCTGTGTGATGAGCGCGAAAAATCGACAGGCCATTATCACGGCCGCCGGGGTAACCGAAAATTGCCTAATTCGCTAAAAGGCATTACCTTTTGGCATGACTTACAACCTTCAACAACTGCAGGCGTTCGCGGTGACAGTCGAGAGCGGCAGCCTCGGACGCGCCGCCGAAGCGCTGCACATCACTCAGCCGGCGCTGAGCCGGACCATCCGCCGTCTCGAGGAACAGGTCGGCGCGCCATTGTTCGAGCGGCACTCGCGCGGCATGCATCTGACCGCGGTCGGCGAAGCACTGCTGCCGCACGCGATCCTGTTGCAACGCGAAGCCGAACAGGCGCGCGAGGAAATCGACGCGATGCGCGGCCTTGCGCGCGGCACGATCCGGGTCGGCGCGGTGGGCAGCATCGCGAGCCTGTTGTTGCCGCTTGCGGTCAGCGGCGTGTTGACGAAGTGGCCGAACCTGCGCGTGGAGATCATCGAGGGCGTGTGGGACCGGCTCGCCGATGCGCTCGTCAAACGTCAGATCGATCTCGCGCTCAGCATGGCCGTGCCCGATACCGACGAGATCACCGCGATCGCCGATTGCCGCTGGGAAGACGCGAGCTACGTGGTCGCCGCGCTCGATCATCCGCTGCGCAGCAAGTCCGGCCTCACGCTCGCCGACACGCTGGGCGAGCGCTGGGCGATTCCGCCGCGCGGCACCGGGCCGTTCGAGCACATGCAGAGCGTGTTTGCGGAGCGCGGGCTGGGACTGCCGAACGTCGTCGTCGAAACGCGCTCGGTCACGGCGCTGAAGAGTCTGGTCGCGCGCTCGGGCTTTCTGAGCTGGATGGCGTCGACGATGTACGTGACCGAGAGCAAGGCCGGCGTGTTCGATACGCTCGGCGTGCCGGGCGTGGTCGGGCGGCGCACGTTGACCGCGTTCCGGCGGCGCCAAGGCATCCTGCCGAGTCCGGCGGTCAAACTGCTGGAGCAGTTGCGGCAGTTGACGTCGGAGGGAATCAACACGGGCTGAGCGCTTCCGGCACGCGCCGCCGATCGTGCATCAGTTCAACGGCAACCCAGCGATTCTCGGCGAGTCTCGGCGTGATCGGCGCGATCAAGCCGCAATGGCCGACCGCTTTACTATTGCCGATCGTCAACACCATACTGTCGTACCTGTTCGTATTGCGCTTCTGAGGAGCCGCCGATGACCATCCAGCTCACCCGCGAATTCGCGTCGAAATTCGCCAATGTCGCACTCGCTCACCTCACGCGCGAATACCCGAACAAGCTTACGCACTCGCTCGCAGGGCCTCAGGACGTGCAGGGTCCGCGCGCCCTGCATCCGATCTTCTACGGCAGCTACGACTGGCATTCGTGTGTGCACGGCTACTGGTTGATCCTGTATCTGCTCGAACGCTTCCCCGATCTGCCCGAGGCCGCGCGCATCGTCGCGGTGGTCGACGAGCATTTCACCGAGGCGAACGTCGCCGGCGAACTCGCGTATCTGGACCTGCCGCACAACCGCGGCTTCGAGAGGCCGTATGGCTGGGCATGGCTGCTCGCGCTCAGCACGCAGTTGCAGTCGATGAAAATCTCCGAAGCCGCGCGCTGGTCGAAGACGTTCGCGCCGCTCACCGAGACGTTCGTCGAACGTTTCGAGGAGTTCCTGCCGAAAGCGACCTATCCGCTGCGGGTCGGCACGCACTTCAACATGGCGTTCGCACTCGCACTGACACTCGACTTCGCGCGGCATACCTCGCGCGAATCGCTCGAAGCGCTGATCGTCAGCACCGCGGAGCGCTGGTATCTGGACGACGTCGCGTGTCAGGCGTGGGAGCCGGCCGGCGACGAGTTCCTGTCGCCGTCGCTGATGGAAGCGGAGTTGATGCGGCGCGTGTTGCCGTCCGCGCAGTTCGCCGACTGGTTCGGACGATTCCTGCCGGACCTCGGCGCGAAAAAGCCGGCGACGCTGTTCGAACCGGTCACCGTCACCGATCGCAGCGACGGCAAGATTGCGCATCTGGACGGCCTCAATCTGAGCCGGGCGTGGTGCCAGCGTGCGCTCGCGCGTGCGCTACCCGCCGGCGACGTGCGGCGCACCCTGTTGTTCGATGCGGCCGAGCGTCATCTGCGCTGCGCGCTGCCGCATGTGGCGGGCGACTACATGGGCGAGCACTGGCTCGCCACGTTCGCGACACTCGCGCTCGAAGCCTGAGCGACCGGAAGCGAACTGAACCGGCTTTAAAGAAATAAAGCCGTGTTGCTTGGGGCGCTTCAATGCGAAGCGCCCTTTTCTTTGCCCGCTCAAAGTCGTTGCCCGCGGCGGTAAAATCTCGCAAGGCGATTGCGCCGCTTAAAAGGTGGAAGTTTGACTGAGTTCGAGCAGGGTTTCATTTTGACCCGGCATTGGCGGGACACGGCCGCCGGCACGGAAATCGAGTTCTGGCTGGCGACGGACAGCGGGCCGCGCCACATCCGTCTGCGCCCTCAGCCGTCCGTTGCCTTCATTCCGGCCGAACATCGCGAACGCGCCGAAACGATCCTGCGCCGCGACGCGCCGCTCGATCTGCGTCCGCTCGAATTGCACGACTTCCAGCATCGGCCGGTCAGCGGGCTTTACTGTGCGCAATACCGGCAATTGAAGGGCTTCGAAAAGCGCTTGCGAGAAGGCGGCGTCGATGTCTACGAGGCCGATATCCAGCCGCCCGAGCGCTACATGATGGAGCGCTTCATCACCGCGCCGGTGTGGTTCAGCGGCGAGCCGCAGAACCAGGGCCCGTGGCTCGATGGCGAGCTCAAACCGGCCAACGGATATCGTCCGCCGTTGAAGCTCGTATCGCTCGACATCGAAACGAGCGCGCATGCCGAGCTTTATTCGATCGCGCTCGAAGGCTGCGGCGAGCGGCAGGTGTATATGCTCGGACCGCCGAATGGCAACCCCGCCGACGCCCTCGACTTCAAGCTCGAATACTGCGAAACCCGCGCGCAACTGCTCGAAAAACTGATCGAGTGGATGAAGCGGCACGATCCCGATGCGATCATCGGCTGGAACCTGGTGCAGTTCGATCTGAAGGTGCTGCAACAGCATGCCGAGCAGTATCGCGTGCCGCTGCGCCTCGGCCGCGGCGGCGCGGTGATGGAGTGGCGCGAACATGGCGTGACACGCAATCATTTTTTCGCGGGTGTGGCGGGTCGTTGGATCATCGACGGTATCGAGGCATTGCGGTCGGCGACGTGGAGCTTTCCATCGTTCAGCCTCGAATATGTGTCGCGTTCGGTGCTGGGCGAAGGCAAGGCGATCGACAATCCGTATCAGCGGATGGACGAAATCCAGCGCCGCTTCGACGAAGACAAGCCTGCGCTCGCGCGCTACAACCTGAAGGACTGCGAGCTCGTCACGCGCATCTTCGCGAAGACCGAGCTGCTGCCGTTCCTGCTCGAACGCGCGACCGTGACCGGCCTGCCCGCCGATCGCAGCGGCGGCTCGGTCGCGGCATTCACGCATCTGTACATGCCGCGCATGCATCGGCAGGGCTATGTCGCGCCGAATCTCGGCGACGTGGCCGGCGCCGCGAGCCCCGGCGGCTTCGTGATGGATTCGCGGCCCGGCCTCTACGACTCGGTGCTCGTGCTCGACTACAAGAGCCTGTACCCGTCGATCATTCGCACATTTCTGATCGACCCGCTCGGCCTCGTCGAAGGCATGCTGCATCCCGACGACGCGCACTCGGTGCCGGGCTTTCTCGGCGCGCGCTTCTCACGCACGCGTCACTGCTTGCCGTCGATCGTCGCCCAGGTCTGGCAGGCACGCGAAGCGGCCAAGCGCGAGCACAACAAGCCGCTGTCGCAGGCGCTGAAGATCATCATGAACGCGTTCTACGGCGTGCTCGGCTCGACCGGCTGCCGCTTCTTCGATCCGCGGCTGGCGTCGTCGATCACGATGCGCGGCCACGAGATCATGCATACGACGCGCGAGCTGATCGAGGCGCAAGGCTACGAAGTGATTTATGGCGACACCGACTCGACCTTCGTCTGGCTCAGGCACGCGCACGACGAGGAAGACGCCGCGCGCATCGGCCGCGCGCTCGTCGAACGTATCAACGCGGCGTGGCGGCAGAAGCTGCAGGCGCGCTTCGGTATCGACAGTGCGTTGGAACTGCAATTCGAGCGGCACTACCGGCGCTTTTTCATGCCGACGGTGCGCGGTGCCGAGGAAGGCAGCAAGAAACGCTACGCAGGCCTTACGGTATTGCCTGACGGGCGCGAGGACGTGGTCTACAAAGGTCTCGAAACCGTGCGCACTGATTGGACGCCGCTTGCGCAGCAATTTCAGCAGGAACTGTATCGGCGCATCTTCAAGCAGCAGCCGTATCAGGATTACGTGCGCGACTACGTGCGCGATACGCTCGCGGGCCGGCTCGACGATCAGCTGGTTTATCGCAAGCAGCTGCGCAGACCGATCGACGCCTACGAGCGCAACGTGCCGCCGCATGTGCGCGCGGCACGCGTCGCCGATGAGTTCAATCGCCAGCAGGGACGTCCGCTGCAATATCAGAACGGCGGCTGGATCAGCTACGTGATTACGGTGGCCGGCCCCGAGCCGCTCGAAACGCTGCGCTCGGCGATCGACTACGAGCACTATGTGACGCGGCAATTGCAGCCGGTCGCCGACGCGATTCTGCCGTTGCTGCGCGACGATTTCACGACGCTGATGTCGGGCCAGAAACAGTTGTTCTGATCGTGGCGGCGAGCGCGCGGCTGCGACCATGGACGAATTGCCTACTTCACCACGGACGGCGGCTCAGCCTCTTCATCGAAGGGCGCTTTTATGCCGGAGTTGTAACCGTGCCGCCACATCCGGGATGGCTAAATATGTCAATCAGGCATAGGTGATCCATGATTAAAGGCGGAAAAAAACTAATCCTTGGTTTTGATTTGCAATCCTATCAGCGGAATTGCGCCATCATAATTCGAAGTATTCTAAATCGTCGCTTGTCCGTGCAATTGACTGGATTTGCATTGTTTCTTGACCTAACCCTTTATTGTCCTATAGTGCCATTTGATCCGCCCCGGAAAGATTGCGGGGACGCTGTGCGATATACCTGAGCCTGTAGCCCAACGATCTGCAACGACAGGAGAAGATGCATGAAAGCAATCCAAGCCGTCAGACTGGTCAGTACCGCCCTTCTGATTTCGGGTTCGATTCACGCCTATGCGCAGGCGAGCAACGCTAACGCCCCTGAGTCTGCACCGACCACGACGCCTGAAGCCCGATCGCATTACAAGTCGATGAAAGCAGCGAACCGGGCGCTACAACGTCAGGTTCGAAATGCGCTGGTGAAAGACAGGAGTATCTCGACGGCCAATATTACGGTTCGCGCCCGCGATGGTGCTGTCACGCTGCAGGGCAGCGTACCGCTCCAGGCCCAGAGCGACCGGGCAACCGAGGTGGCGAAAGGGGTACCCGGCGTAACTTCGGTCAGGAACGCGCTGTCGATCCGTCCAGTCGGGACCTGAAGCGGCCCTGGACCGCACCTTGCAGGAAGATCGACTTTCTGACTGCGTATTCCATCGACCGTATAAGCCAACGCGGCACATGGCGGCGGGCCGGCTCAAAAGCCGGCCGTCGCCATGTCGATATCTGCTCGATTTCGAGCCCTTTCGTCTTCAGCCCCCGTCAACCCAATCGGCAGCATCGCGATCAGCATCGCGCCCGGACTCTACTGTGCTGCGGCGCAACAAGCCCTGTCTTTGGCAGGCGAAGCCTTCAATTGCGTCGCAGTGGTGAGAGTCGCGTGGCCATTATCGTGCTGGTGCCCGGCATGGCCTTCAGGCGCAGAAGCATCCGGATTCGTGTGGCGATCATGGGAACATTGGGTTGGAGACCGCGTCCTTACTGCCCTGTCATGTCGCTTGACCTTCCAACGATGGCAATGTGTACGCTCGGAACTCCATTTCAACGGGAGTTCTCCATGCAGTTCCACCTCGATAACATGACCTGCGGCGGTTGTGCACGCGCCGTGAGCCGCGCGATTCAGTCGATCGATCCGAGCGCGATCATCACGGCGGATCCGCCAACCCGGCTCGTGCATGTCCAAACCTCCGCGCCGCAAGAACAGATCGGTTCTGCGCTGCGCGAGGCGGGCTTCCCTCCGCGTGCGGGCAAGCCGGAAAGGGGGATTCGATGATGTTCAAGTCAATGCTTGCTGCCGCCGGTCTGTTGCTTGCCCTGGTGACTTCCACTGCGCTGGCCCACGGAAATGATGAAGCCTTATCCGTCGGCAAACCTGCCCACCCGAAGGACGCTACGCGAACGGTCACCGTCACGATGCTCGACTCCATGCGCTTCGAGCCGCCGACGATCGCTGTGAAGAAAGACGACACGATCCGCTTCGTTGTCAAGAACGTCGGCAACGTACGTCACGAGATGACGCTGGGCTCGAAACAGGAACTGAAGGAGCACGCCGACATGATGCGTGCGATGCCAGACATGATGGATCACGACGCCAATAGCGTGACGGTCGAACCCGGACAAACCGGTGATCTGACGTGGCGATTTTCCCACGCTGGCGTCTTCGATTTTGCCTGCCTGCAACCCGGGCATTTCGAGGCGGGGATGAAGGGGACGGTCACCGTCAAGTGACGCAACCGGCGGAAAGAGCGTCGTCTGAAAAGCGGAAGTATCCGGTGCGGTCGCTCGACTATGCCGCCGAGCGACCCTGTGCTGAGAGATCTTCTTGCCCTTCTATCTCGAGATTTTTTCCAGCTCAAGCCCTTTTGTACGCGGTCCCATCAAACCGATCGCCAGCATCACGATCAACATCGCACCCGCGATGAACACGAACACGCCGGTCGTCCCGAAGTAGCGCAACACGGCCGCGATCAGAAAGGCCGTGAAAATCGCGGAAAAACGGCTCCACGAGTAGACGAAGCCGACCGCGCGCGCCCGGATGCTGGTCGGAAACAGTTCCGTCTGATACGCGTGGTAAGTGTACGAAATGATGTTGCCGGCCAGTGTCAGGCACACCCCCAAGCTCACCAGTAGCACCGCACCCGATGCCTGACTGAACCACAACCCGCACACGATATTGACGCCGGCCATCACGACGATCACCGTCTTGCGCTCGAAGCGATCGCCGATAAAGAGCCCGATGATCGGACCGATCGGCGCAGCCAACGCGATCACGCTCGAATACATCAGGCTCGTCGTGATCGTGATGCCCTGCTTGATCAGCAGCGTCGGCACCCAGTTCGCGAAGCCATAGAAACCGACCGTCTGGAAGACATTGAAGATCGTCATCATCAGCGTGCGGCTGCGGTACGGCGGCACCCACATGTCGCGGAAGCTGCCGCGCGGTGCGACCGCCACCGGCGGCGCCGGCGGCGGCAACTCGCGGCCGTATTCGTGGCGTACCTTCGCCTCGAGCGCGTTCATTACGCGGTCGGCTTCGGCGAGACGTCCTTGCTGCGCGAGCCAACGCGGGCTTTCCGGCAACGCGCGGCGAATCCACCAGACGAATAGCGCGCCGTGCGCGCCGATCAGCACGACCCAGCGCCAGCCGTCCAGACCGAACAGCGTGCGCGGCACCAGCAGAAACGACAGAAACGCGACCACCGGCACCGCCGTGAAGCCGACCGCCTGCTCGCACGCGAACGCGCGGCCGCGAATCTGCTTGGGCACCAGCTCGGAGATGTAAGTGCCGATCGTCACCAGCTCGACGCCGATGCCGACACCGGCGACGAAGCGCCAGAAATTGAGGCCCGCCGCGGTCTCCTGGAACGCCATCACCACGTTCGCCGCGGTATACCAAAGCAGCGACCAGGTGAACACCGCGCGCCGCCCGAAGCGATCCGCGAGGAAACCGCACGCGATGGTGCCGATAAACAGGCCGCTAAACAGCGCGGCGATGAAACTCGCGACGCCGGTCGAGCCGAACAGGCCGCGCGTGGTCGCGCTCAGCAGGCCGCTTTTCACGAGGCCCGGCGCGACATAGCCGGAGTACAGCAGATCGTAGAGTTCAAAGAAGAAGCCAAGGCTCAGCAGCACCACGAGGTTCCAGATGGAGCGCGTGGCGGGCAAGCGGTCGAGGCGCGCCGAAATGCTGCCGGCGTCGAGCGCTGCATGGCCCGCCGCCTGAGCGGCGGTGCTGCGGGCGGCGCTGCCGGCCGCGTCGGTGGAATGCGCCGCGTTGCCGCCGCTGCGCGCGACGGACTCCGCTTGATCGGGGGATGCCATGTTGCCTGTCTCCTTCTGTTGCGACTGCTTTTGCGGCAACGCTGATCGCTCGCCGCGGCCGGTCCGATGCCGGCCTTGCGTTTGGTCGCGCGTCGCACGCGCCACGATGCCCCGGCCGGAGTTCGGCCAGCATTCTAGCCGTGCGCGTGCTGCAATTGTTCGAACGTGGTGATTTTCCCGGCCAGCGCGCTCGCCGCGACCGTATACGGGCTCGCGAGCCACACGTCGCCCGGCCCCGAACGGCCGGGGAAATTACGGTTGATCGCGCTGATCGTCACATCGTTCGCGTTGGCCGATTGTCCCGGTCCGCAGTTCGCACACGAGCCGCAGCCAGGCATCACGAGCGTCACGCCCGCGCGCTCGAACACCGGCAGATAGCCCTGCTCCTCGCAATACGCGCGCACCGCCATCGTGCCGAATTGCAGATACAGACGCGTGCGCTCGGGCACGCGCAGGCCGTGCTCGACGCCCCAGCGCAGCACCTCGTGATAGAAATCGAAGTCCTCGCGCTTGCCCGCGGTGCACGAGCCGCCGTACGCGATATCGATAGCGACGTCCTGTTCGAGCCGCGGCGCCGGCACGCCGTTGCCGGGGTCGCCCGGCCGCGCGAGCATCGGTTCGATCGTGTTCGCATCGATATGAATCGTGTCGCGATAGGTCGCGCCGGCATCGCTTTTCATCCAGTCTTCCAGCACGAAATCGACGCCGCGCCGCTCCTTCAGGAACGCGACCGTGTGCTCGTCCGGCTCGACGATACCGGCGAAGCCGCCGAGCTCCGCGACCATGTTGGTCAGCGTCGCGCGTTCGTCGATCGACATCGCGCGCACCGCCGCGCCGCCGTATTCGAATACGAGGCCGATCGCGCCGCCCGAGCGGATCGCGTCCATCCGCAGCAGATGCAGCACGACGTCCTTCGCGGTCACGCCGTCGCGCAACTGGCCGTCGATTTCGATGCGCAGCGTCTCCGGCACCTTGCAGCGCACGTAGCCGGTGACCCAGCTATTGGCGATTTCGGTCGCGCCCGCGCCGAACGCGAGGCAGCCGAGCGCGCCCGAATGCGGCGTGTGCGAATCGGTGCCGCACGCGACCTGCCCCGGCAGCGCGTATTGCTCGGCCATCAACGCATGACAGATGCCCTCGGAGCCGGGCACGCCATCGAGCGCGCCGTGCGAGCGCACCGGGTAGTCGCGTGAAAACGACGTGTGGCCTTCCATCAGATCCGCGACGCCCGGCAGCAGACCGTCGCGCACGTGCGGGATGCTCTGCGGCGCGAGCACCAGATGGTCCTGGAACGCGATGATGTAATCGGGCGCATGCAGCGGCGCGGGCTTGCCGAACGCGCGATGCATCAGATGCGCGCACATGCCGGTGAAATAGTCGTGGCTGAAGCGCCAGTCGGCTGCGATGAACACGCCGTCGCCGCGCTGCGCGCTGGCGGTACCGGGGTGCAGATGACGGTCGATGATTTTCTCGACCAGCGTTTTCGGCTCGGCGCACGGCGCGTCGTTCGGGGCAGCGCTCGCACGCTCTGCCGGCGCGGGCCAGTCCGCGAACTTGCTATACGCGAGCAAGCCGCCGCTGCGGATGATTTGCTGGGTGAGCGCGTCGCGGCCCTTCAGGAATTCGTCGATCGGCACCGCTTCGCCCGCTAGCAGGCGATCCAGCACGGAAAAATCCGTCGTGGTCAGAATGCCGATGTTGTCGCAGTTCTGCTGATAGATACGCTCGAAGCTTTCGGCAACGATAAGGCGAATACCTGCGGACAATTCCGCGAGCGGGCTCGATTCGCGCGACGAGCCCTTGCCGTAGCGCTTGCCCGCCACCGTCACGCGAAAGCCGCCGTCCTTCACCGCGTTGCGGCCGATCGGCAGACGTTCGCCCGCCTTGAAGCCGACGTACGGGTACCGGCCAAGGCGCTCGTCGTAGGTGAGCATCACGGTGACGGGCGTGATCTCGTCGGTCGACACGTTGTCGCGCAACGGTCCCGCCGTCTCGCGCGTGAAGTTTTCGCCGGCCAGTTGCGCCTCGATCACGGCCGGGTCTTGCGACAGGTACAGCACGCGGCCGTCCAAACGAATCGTATCGCTCATCACTGCATTCTCCTTGCGCCCACTATACGGCGCGCAAGGCCGCCGCCGAAGTGCCGGTGCGGCAACGCTGCCGTCTCGTTTCGCGAATGCTCGACTGTGAGCCGCGGCGCGGCGTGCGTGCGTGCGTGCGTGCGAGGGATTGTCTAAGGCTGATTGCCGAGGAACGACACCAGCGCGGCCGCGCTCGCGCTCAACTGCTCGCGCGCCTTGAAGATGATGATCAGATGACGCTCGGCCCAAGCATCGGCAAGCGGCAGCAGCCGCACGTCGAGCGTGTTCACGTAGAGCAGGCCGACTGGCTCGGGCACGATCGCGATGCCGAGCCCCGCATGCACCATGCGGCACAGCGCATCGAGACTGCTCACGCGCATCCGCACGTCGAGCTGCCGGCCCGCGCTCGCCGCCTGCTGCGCGAGCAAGCGTGTGAGCGCGCTTTCGCTGCGCAGGCCGACGAAGCTGTCGTGCAACAGATCGTCGAAGCTCACCCGTGCGGCGCTAGCGAGCCGATGCCCGCCCGGCACGAGCACCGCGAGCCGGTCCTGCCGGTACGGCACCTGCTCGAACGCCTCGCTGCCCGCGACCGGATTGCAGATGCCGAAGTCCGCGCCATGTTCGTCGACGATACGCAGCACGTCCGCGCTGTTTTCTTCTTCGAGTTCGATCGATACATCCGGGAACGCGCGGCCGAACGCGGCGACGTCTTCGGGCAGAAACTGCACGATCGACGACAGATTCGCGACCACCCTCACGCGCCCTTTGACGCCCGTCGAAAAGCGCGACAACTCCGCGCTCATCTGCTCGATATTGCCAATGATCGCGAGCGCGTAGCGCAGCACGGTCTCGCCGACCGGCGTCACGGTAATGCCGCGCGACTGCCGCTGAATCACCGGCAGGCCGATCAGCGCCTCGATCTCGGCGATGCGCCGGCTCACCGCCGACGACGCGATGAACTCGCGCTCCGCCGCGCGCGCGATATTGCGCTCGTGGCAAACGGCGACGAACAGACGCAGCGAAGTGAGATCGAGTTTCTTGAGCAGGTTTTCCATGGGACGAGATGACGGGCCTGACGACAATGGCGGCGGATCGCTGGAATCGTGGACCTTATCGTCTCACGGCGCGCAGTGTTGCGCCATTGCGCCGGCCTCGATCCTCACAGCGCATCATGAAAGATGATGCCGACCGTATGCCGATGCCCCGAACGCAAGCGGCTAACGCCATGCCGCAGATTCACGCGATACGGCCCGCGCGTGCCCTGCACCGGCCGGCTGTTCACGGTGAACACGACCGCGTCGCCCTTCGCGAGCGGCACGACTTCGGCGCGCGACTGCATGCGCGGACGCTGCTCGGTCATCACGAACTCGCCGCCCGTGAAGTCGCGCCCCGGCTCCGACAGCAGCACCGCGACCTGTAGCGGGAACACGTGTTCGCCGTACAAATCCTGATGCAGGCAGTTGTAATCGCCCTCGCCGTATTGCAGGATCAGCGGCGTCGGACGCACCTGGCCGGCGTCATGGCAGCGTCGAATGAATTCCGCGTGCTTCGGCGGATAGCGCACGTCGATGCCCATCGCCCTATTCCAGCGGTTCGCGACCGGCACGAGGTGCGGATACAGCGCGCCGCGCAAGCCGTCGACGAGCGGCGGCAGCGGATATGCGAAGTACTTGTATTCGCCGCGGCCGAAGCCGTGGCGCGCCATTACGATGCGGCTGCGAAACAGCGCATCGCGCGGATAAAGCGCGCTCAGCGCGTCGCATTCGCGCGGAGTCAACAGTTGCGGCACGGCGGCGCAGCCGTACTGATCCAGATCGTGTTCGATCCGCGGCCAGTCGAGGGCGTCGACGCGTTGGTCGATCGTTTGGGTGGGAGCGATTGCGTTCATCGTCGATGAGTGCGCGGCGGGGCTCGTTACCCGCGCCGTGAAAGTAGATAGCTCGATGAGCTTAGTGTACGAGCGTGGCGGCGGGAAAACACTCCGGGTCTTGCGGTCAAATTCGGCAGCACTGCACGGGGGCACGATTCACGCTACGCTGTCGGTATCGTTGCAGCCGCATTCGCACGGCCGCAACACGATTCGTTATCTCCAGGGACAACCATGAAACAGCAGCTCACCATCGATTTTGTTTCCGACATCGCCTGCCCGTGGTGCGCGATCGGCCTGTCGTCGCTGCAACTCGCGCTCGCGCGGCTTCAGGACAAGATCGATGCGCGCATCGTCGTGCATCCGTTCGAATTGAATCCGCAGATGGGACCGGACGGCGAAGACATCGTCGAGTATCTCGGCAAGAAATACGGCCGCACGGCCGCGCAGATCGCCGAAACGCAAGCGATGATCCGCGAACGCGGCGCGAGCGTCGGCTTCGATTTCGGTCCGCGCACCCGTACCTACAACACGTTCGATGCGCACCGCCTGCTGCATTGGGCCGGCCTGAAAGGCCAACAGTTGCCGCTGAAGCTCGCGCTATTGCGCGCGTATCACGCCGACGGCAAGAATCCGGGCAATCATGACGTGCTGGTCGAGGCGGCACAGTCGGTCGGACTCGACGCCAGTGAGGCGCGCGAAGTGCTGACGAGCGGCGCGTATGCCACTGAAGTGCGTGAAGCGGAAAAGAACAATCAGGAAATGGGCATTCAATCGGTGCCGTCGATCATTTTCAACCGCCGCTATCTGGTGACGGGCGGCCAACCGGTCGAGCAATTCGTGCAGGTGATCGAGGAGATTCTGGCAAAAGAGACGGCCTGAGACCCTGCCAATTGCGAATGGAGCCCACATTGCACGCGCTGACGGCTTTAACAAAAAGAAGCTGGAACGAGGTGCCCCGATGGGGGCTGATAATCGGCGGCGCGGCAATCATGTTTTTCGGGCAGATCGCGCTGGTATTGGCTCAATACGCGCTGTGGGGCGCGCCGGCGCCGCATAAAATCCCGCTCGCCGATAAACCGATCCTGGTTCAGCTGTTTTTTATCGTGATCCTGATGCCGTTGCTGGAGACGATCGTCGGACAATGGCTGCCCATTCGGCTCATTAACGGCGTTTTTCGTTGGTCGTGGCGGGTTGCCGCGGTGGGGTCGATTGCGTTGTTCACGCTGATGCACGGTTACGTCGATCGTACGGTCGTGTCGATTCTATTGGGTGCGGTGGTGCTGGCGGCGGTGTTCATCGTCGAAGCGAAGCGTAAGGGACGGCCCGTTCTGTGCACCTGGCTCACGCATGCACTCGCGAATGCTTGCGTGTTGTCGCTTCAACACATTTGAGCAGGGATGGCTCAGGCCCATTGCCCGAGCCATCACGCGCGCCTTAAACCGTTTACAGATAGCTGCAAACGTAGTCGAGCGTTTCGACCACATCGATATCGAAGCGGCTCTTGCCCGGCACCGAGAACGATTCGCCCGCGCCATAGGTCTTCCACTCGTCGCTGCCGTCGAGACGGATACGGCACTTGCCCGCCTGCACTTCCATCAGTTCCGGCGCGTCGGTGCCGAAGTTCAGCGTGCCGGGCAGGATCACGCCGAGCGTCTTACGCGTGCCGTCGGCGAACAGCACGGTGTGCGACACGCACTTGCCGTCGAAGTACACATTGGCTCGTTTGACAACAGAAACCTGATCGAATTGCGTTGCAGCCGTCATGGCGGTCTTCCTCTGGGTCATCGTGAATGGATGCGTTGCGGCCGACTGGGCGCGGCAGACGGCGCGCGGTCCGCGCAAGCCGCCCGCGCGAGGCTCCGGTCCGGGCGCGAGCCCGCCATCATACAGGCTATTGATGGCGCCAATACGGTAAAGTCTGCCAGAAGCATATCGACACCTACACAGACTCATTCGACCGATGCGCTCTTCCGCTCCTTCCGCCGGCGCCGTACTGTTGCTGATCGATCTGCAACGCGCGATCGATCATCCGAGTTGGGGCGAACGCAACAATCCCGCAGCCGAAAAGCAGGTGAGCCGCCTGCTCGAGCATTGGTGCAGCCGGAGTTGGCCGGTGTGGCATGTGCGGCACGACTCGACGGAGCCTGGGTCGCACTATTGGCCGGGTCAGCCGGGACACGAATTCAAGGCGTCGAACGTGCCGTTGCCCGGCGAGCCGGTGATCGCGAAACGCACCAATAACGCGTTCATCGGCACCGGATTGGAAGACCGCCTGCACGCCGCCGGCCACACGACCCTTGTCGTGGCGGGTGTCATCACCAACAACTCGGTTGAGGCCACGGTGCGGATGGCCGGCAATCTCGGCTTCGATACCTATCTCGTGGCCGACGGATGTTTCACTTTTGCACGGGCCGACTGGAACGGAACGCTGCGCAGTGCCGACGACGTCCATGCGATGTCGCTGGCGAATCTCGATCAAGAGTACTGCACGGTCGTCACCACGGACGCGCTATTGGACAACCGGCAACCGCATTAGCCGGAACCCATATACGGCCAATTTCCGGTACAGGAGGAGATGTGAGTAAAGTCAGCGTGAACAACATAATGGGCGCAATTGCCGCGGCAGCGATTGCGATCGGCACTGCGACCGGTGCGAATGCACAAACTGGTGGCGGCATGCCGAACGAGGCTTCCGCGCAAGGCCAATCCATCGCGGCGTCGCCGGCTCGCAACAGGCCCGATAGCGAACTCGCGCGCGACGTGCGGCGCGCTCTCGCACGCACACCGAACCTGCATGCGACGGCGATTCACGTGCAAGCCCGCCGCGGTATCGTGACGCTGACCGGTTGGGTGCCGCAGCGCGCCCAGGTGCAACGCGCGGGCAGTGTCGCGAGATCGGTGCGCGGAGTCCGGCAGGTGATCAACCATCTGAATGTGCGCACCAGAGGAGCCAGCGGTCACTAGCACAAAGCGAATAAAAGAAAGTACTCAGCCCGGCACGAATGCGCCGGGCTGAGTACTTTGTATCGACCATTCAATCGATGCGCGAGTATTCGCCGCAATACCTCAACGCCACATACGATAGCCATACACCGGCGGCGCGCGATACGCATAAACGCGCGGCTGCGCCCAATAGACCGGCGGATGATAAACCTGATAAGCGACAGGCGCGACTGGTTGAATCACCGTTTCCACGACCTGCGGCATTTCTTCGTATTGCGCCTGCGGATAAACCGGCACGTACTGCACGGGTGGCTGCGGGTAGTCCTGCCGCACATACACCGGCTGGTTGTCGTAGACCGGTTGCATCTGCGCGTAGGCCGGCGCCTGCTGGTATTGCATTGGCGGCGGCGCGTATTGCGGCTGCTGGTAGACCTGCTGATATTGCTGTTGCGGCGGCGGCGGTTGCGGCACCTGACGCTGCGCGTACGGGAGCGGCTGCGGCTTCTGAGGCTGCGGCGGAATGCTCGTGTACTTCGAGTTGTCGTCTTCGGGGACGCCCGGCGGCAGCGGCGGCACGTCGACCCGCGCGACGTCGGTCTTCGCGGGTTGCCGCTGACCATGATTGTGCGAATCGATCATTGCCTGGTAGTCGGCCTGATCCTGCTTGCCGCGATTGATATAGCCGTTGCGATATGCGCGGGCCACGTCAGACATCTTCGCATTCGGATCTTCTTTCATGCCGTCCGCATTGACCTTGTACTCGTTCGGACTGAGCGAGCCGGCCGGCACCGCGTCGTCGGACGCATACGCCGCTTCGGGTCCGTCGGCCCACGCTGGATAACACTGCAGCGTTAGCACCGAAGCGACCGTCGTCACCCCGAGCCCCCAAAGCGCACTTGTTCTCATGATCCACCTCGCGGCCGATTAAGAGTGTATTGAAAGCCGAATTTATACTTGCAGGCGTGGCTATTTCTCTGCGCGTGCAATTGTTATTTTCTAGCACATTCCTTTGACGCCGGCATTATTTTTTCTTTGCAAATGAGCGGTGTAGCGCACGACTGACACGGCGGGTCCCAATGCGAGGCAGGACAAACCCTGAGGGTCAAAGTTGCCGAAATGGACTGCCTGCTACGGCGACTCCGCCTGCTGCCGCGAAGCAATTCTTTTTGCCATGAATCACGTGGCACCTACACGGTCTTTTAACGCGCCAGCCCGCATCGAGCACTGCGCGACAACTCGGCTTTCCCTATTGCGCGACCTGCCATTCTCTGCTCGCGCGAAACTCAAACAATATGCATAAAGAACGCTCCGCAAATTCAAGTTGAATACCTTCCGAAAGATTCGCGGATTACGATCTACTTTATCGTTGCACGCGGCATTCGCTTTGCTGAGTACGGACATTTCCACTCTGCCCGGGAGGCAGCCCATGAAAGACTCCGTCACGCCACCCGCCGCGGATCGGGTTCCGCTGACCGCCGCGCCTGCATCGAGCACCGGTGACGAGGGCTCGCGGCCGCATCTACGCGAGATTGCGTCGTTCGGGCATCAGGTGACCGGGGTGGCCGTCGCCGCGGACGGACGCATCTTCGTCAACTTCCCGCGCTGGACCGAAGACACGCCGATCTCCGTCGGCGTACTCACGCCCGATGGCGACGTTCGTCCTTACCCCGACGATCGCTGGAACGGCTGGCGCAACGCCAGGCGTGACGAGTTGAACCCGCAGGATCGCTGGGTCTGCGTGCAGGCAATGCTGTGCGATTCGCAAAACAACCTGTGGGTACTCGACCCCGGCGCGCCGGCCCAGTCCTTCGTCGCGCCGGGCGCCCCCAAACTGGTCCGCATCGATCTTGCGACCGATAGCGTCGTCGGCTGCATCGCGTTCACGCCCGAGCTCGCGCCGCAGGGCAGTTATCTGAATGACGTGCGCATCAGTCCCGACGGCCGGTTCGCCTACATCACGGACTCCGGAACACGCGGCGCGATCGTGGTGGTCGATCTCGGCACCGGTCAAGCGCGCCGCGTGCTCGACGGGCATCCATCGACGCAAATGGAGCCGAGCGTCACCGTGCATGCAGGCGGCGCACCATTGCGGCGTCCCGATGGACGCGGCGTCGAATTTTCGGCCGACGGCATCGCGCTGACTCGCGATGGACTGTATCTGTACTGGCAGGCCTTGAAGGGCAAAACGCTTTACCGCGTCCCCACCGAAGCGCTTCGCGATACAGCGCTCGCGGCCGACGATGTCGGCAACCGCGTCGAGAAAGTGCTCGAGCATCGCCCCGCCGACGGGCTGCATATCGACCGCGCGGGACGCCTGCTGATTACCGCGGTGGAGGAACACGCGGTGAAGGTATGGGACGGCGCGACCTTGACGACGCTGCTGCACGAGCGCGGCCTGCGCTGGCCGGATACGTTCGCTGAAGGGCCGGACGGCACGATCTACCTGACCGATTCGCGCATTCCCGAGATGAACTGGTTCAAGCCGGGCCATCCGGACGCGCTGCCTTCGAGGCTGCTGATCATTTCGGACGCCGCTCCCTCAGCGTAGCCGGACACCAAACCGGGCACGCGCAATGCTAGTGGAGGAGATGGAGCTGGCGCGTGCCAGCGCGCCTGCCGTGCATTCACGCGCCAACTGGCGCCGGGGGTCGAGGGATGATCGGCGAAACCTCATTCGCAACGCACTGCCCGCCTGAAAACGGACAGCCGATGGAGAACGTCGCATGACGATCGGCTGCCCCGAATGCGGCGCGCTCGAAGACATCCCGCCGCTCGCCGCACATACCTACGCGCGCTGCCGCGCCTGTCACTTTCCGCTCGAGCGGCGTAACGGGCGAAGCCAGACCGCGGCGCTCGCCTGCGCGAGCGCAACCTTCGTGCTGCTGTTTCCGGCCAATCTCGCGCCGCTGATGTACGTGCACATGCTCGGCGCCGAGCACTCGTCAGTGCTGTCGTCGGGCATCGTGCAGATGTGGAACGACGGCTGGTTCATCCTCGCGGTACTGCTCGGCACCTTCGGCATCGTGCTGCCATTCGTCCGCTTTGGCGGCCTCGTGGCCGTCCTCGTCGCGCTGCAACTCGGCTGGCGTACCAGGGCAATCGGCGCGCTGTTTCGCTGGACCACCTCGCTCGATATCTGGGCCATGCCCGACGTCTATCTGGTCGGCTGCTTCGTCGGCTACGCGCGCGTGACGCAGAATCTGACCGGCACGATCGCCCCAGGCGGCTACTGTTTCATCGCCGCGGCGCTATTGTCGATGCTCACGCGCGCGGCGCTCGATCGAAGAACCGTGTGGCGCGCGATTGCCACGGACAACGATCTGCCGGAACACGAAGCGCCGCTGTCCTGCACGGTTTGCGATCTGGTCGTGCCGATGTCGCAGGAGGGCCGTCCCTGCCCTCGCTGCGCGCTGACGTTGCGCGCTCGCAAAACCGACGCCGTCGTGCGCGCGGCTGCGCTGTCGCTCGCCGCGCTCGTACTGACGATCCCGGCCAACGTCTTTCCGATGACCAGTTCGATGCAACTCGGACAGATCGAGTCAACCAGGATCATCGACGGCGTCTACCAGCTGTTCCACGTGGGCCTGTGGCCGCTCGGCATCCTGATCATCTGCACGAGCATCGTCATTCCGGTGGCGAAGATTGTCGGCATGGGCTGGTTCATCGTCTCCGTGCGGCGCCGTTCGCGCCGGCATCTGCGGGTCAAGGCGCATCTGTATCGCCTGATCGACGAACTCGGACGTTGGTCGTTCGTCGACGTGTTCACGATCGCCGCGTTCGTGCCGCTGATCCAGTTCGACGGCATTGCGTCGGCCAGACCGGCCATCGGCGCCACCGCGTTCGCGCTGGTCGTATTCCTGACGATGGCCGCTTCGCGCGCATTCGATCCGCGCCTGATGTGGGACGTTCACCCGCGGAGCAAGCGATGAGCGGCACGCGTCCCCGTCGTTCGCAAGCCCAGGTACGGCACAGCCCGTGGCCCGGCTGGATCTGGGCGGTGCCGATCGCAGCCTTCGCGATGGCCGGATGGCTCGGCGTTCGCGCGCTGACGCATCAGGACGAGACGGTCACGGTCACCTTCGACAACGCATACGGCATGAAGCCCGACGATACGATCGTCACGCTGCGCGGCGTGAAGGTCGGCGCCGTCTCGGAGATCACGCTCGCGCCTGATGGCCAGCACGTGCAAGCCGAGCTCAAGATAGATCGCGCCGAAAAAAAGTATCTGCGCAGCGAGACGAAGTTTTTTCTGCGCGGAGCCCACGTGGACCTCAACGACCCAGCGTCGCTCAAGGGCGTGCTGTCCGGCCCCGAGATCGTGATGGAGCCCGGACCCGGCAAACCGGCGTCGCGGTTCGACGGAGTCGATCGCCGCCCGGCGCTCGCACCGGGACACGGCCCGGTCGTCACTTATCTGGTGCGCTTCGACGGTGCGGTGGGCGACCTGAAGAGTGGTGCCGACGTGCAATTGCGCGGCTTCGACGTGGGCACCGTCACCAGCGTGCGCCTGAACTACGACGCACGCACGGGCGCGCTGAGCACCCCGGTGCAGATCGCGCTGAACCCGTCGCAGCTCGGCATCGTCGGCGCGCCGCCGCCGGCCAACGGCGACTGGCGCCCGCTCGTCGACGGCATGCTCGCCCGTCTCGTCGCCACGGGCTTGCGCGCGCGCCTGTCGCAGGATCCGCCGGTCGTCGGCGCGGACAAGATCACCCTCGACTTCGTGCAAGGCGCGCCGGTCGCGACGCTCGCCAGCGAGGACGGCCTGCCCGTCATTCCGAGTGTCGCCGCCGCGAATCTCGACACGACGATGGCGAAGGCCAACGAGGTGATCCAGAAAATCGACGATCTTCCGATCCGGCAAACCGGCGAACAGGTGCGCAGTATCGCCGCGCATATCAACGCGCTCAGTTCCTCGCCGCAAATCAAGGACAGCCTGACGCACATCGATCACTCCGTCGCGCAGATCGATCACACGTTGCAGCAGGTCTCGCCGCAAATCGGTCCGCTCGTCGCGCAACTGCGCGACACAGCGAACGCGGCGGATCGCACCGTTGCCGCGGCGAACCGTACGCTAGGCGGCGATGCGTCGAGCCAGAACGACCTGCCTGCCGCGATGCAGGAGCTAACGGACACCGCGCGCTCGATTCGGGCACTGGCCGACTATCTGGACCGCCACCCCGAGGCGCTGATCCACGGCAGGCAGCAGGAGATTCAATGATGACGAGGTCCACGCTTCGCATCGGACGCGCCGTCGTGGCATCGCTCACGACGAGCGTCTGGACGGCGGCGCTTGTCGTCTGCGTCGCCGCGATGACGCTCGCCGGATGCGGTCACAGCATGCCGACGCGCTATGTGACGTTGAACCCGATGCCCGCCGACGCCCCGCCAGCCACGGCGCCGATGCCGCCGATTCAACTGACCGCCGTGCACATTCCCGCGGTGCTCGATCGGCTCGAAGTCGTCACGCTGGCTTCGCAGAACCGTCTCACGATCGACGATAGCGACCGGTGGGGCGCACCGCTCGCTCAAATGATGCGCAAAACGCTTGCCGAGGACTTGCTCACGCGGCTGCCCGCCGGGTCGTTCGTCGTGCCGGATGCGCCCGCGCCACCAGGCACGCGCAGGCTGGTCGTCACCGTGTTGAACGCGACGGCCAACGCGAGCGGCACGCTGACCTTGCAGGCGGAGTGGACCCTGTTGAACGGGCATTCGGATCAGGCGCCGCTGCGGCAGCAAGTGACGCTCGATTCTGCGATCGACGGACACGATGCGCTCGCGCAGGCGGCCGCGTTGAGCCGCATTCTCGCCGACCTGGCCGACCGGATCGCGGCGTCGGTCGTCGCGCATTGAGCGAAGCGGTCTGGTTCGCTTCTCGGTCGATCACTGGGTACCGGTACCGCCTTTCATTGCGGAAATCCGGTCGAAACGCTGCTCGACGACGCGTGTTCCCCATTGCTCCCCTTCCGATTCGTCGCTCAGCCGAAAGCCGAACGACTCGTACAGATGACGCGCCGCGTCGAGCCCCTGGAAAGTCCATAAATAGGTTTCGTCAAAGCGCTCGTCGACGAAACGCATCGCATGCGCCAGCAATTGCCGCCCGATCCCGGAGCCGCGCAAGGAATCGTCGACGATGAACCAGCGCAAATGCGCGACACGGGTGCCGCCATCCCCATCGATCACGACAGACGCGAGCGTTCGGCCGTTTTCGACGTAAAGCCAAAGCCCTTTCCCTTCTGCCGGCAATGCGGCCGCGAACTCCGCCAGTTCCGTCGCGACCTTCTTTTCGAAGAATGCGCCGAAACCCCAGTGCTGCGCGTAATAGCGCCCATGCAGACTCGCGATATCGCCGATACAGCCGGGTTGGTAGCCTTCCACGATTCCCGCGGACCCCGCTTCCGTCGCAGGAAGCTTGCTGACCTCGCCATGCGCGAGGGCGTCCGCATAAAGCGCGAGAGAACGGATCAGCGCCTGCTGGTCGGCGGGAACCATGCGCCGCAGCGCGCCGGACACGCGATCGGTCGCGAACCGGTCGATCTTCTTGCGCAGCTTCTGACCTTCGGCCGTCAGGTACAACTCGGAAGATCGGGCATCGTCGGCGCAGATCGTACGCTCGACCAGTCCGCTCGCTTCGAGCTTTGCGATCTGCCGGCTCGTATTCGATTTGTCGAGCCGCAGGATGGTCGCGAGATCTTTGGCGCTGATGCCCGGCGACATGCCGATCTCGATTACCGCATGCACGGCCGAGGGCGCCAGGTCGCTGTCGGCGAGCGTCGTACGCATGAAACCGAGTTCGCGAACCAGGCGGCGGGAAAACTCGCGCAGTTCGAGAATCGTCGTGTCGCGAGGCTTGGCGGGGGCTTCGATCAGATCCATGATGGCGCTCACATATCAGTTGCGTTGCGCAATTAATATAGTTGCGACCCCGCAACTTAAGCAAACGCTAAGTTGCAATCGGAAGCGTTGCAACGCAGCATCGAACCCGGCTTGCTTTTGCGTACAACCTCATCAATAGTGCCGCTCTTCCATCATCCGCTTGACGGTCAACGCCAACGGCACGGTGAAGAAGATGTGCGACATGAACCCGCCGATAATCACGGCCGGGTCGAAATAATCCGGATGGTTATCCGACGCGATCATGATCGCGGCATGCATGACGATCCACGCAAATACCGCATAGAACAGCGCAACCAGCGTCGCTTCATAGCCGCGCCGCCGGAAGTACGGCCAGATCGCGGCGAACAGCACGCCCCACGCGATCGCGAAGAAAAAATGAATGCCGGTGCCGACGATATACGCCCAGATGCCGAGCGAGGCCTGCACGTCTTTGCCGAACACGAGCCCCGTCGCATTGCGCGGAATGCCGGCAAGCGGCATCAAATGCTGAGCGCCGACCCAGACGAGCGCTTCGTAAATCCAGATCACCACGGCGCCGACCAGGCCGCCGATCACGCCGGCGCGCAACATCGCCCCGCGTTCGAGTGCACCGGACTCCGCGAGTCTTGGCCGCCGGTCCAAATTCCCTTCGCTGATGCCGAACTTGCCGACCATCTCTACTCTCCTCGAACGGACTACACATCGGAACTTCAAATCGGAATGCCCAGCGGACAGTGCTGCTTCGTTGCGCGCCTTCGATGCCCGGCCTTTAAACGGCGTCGGGTACCTGGCGGGTCTTCAGAAACTCTTCGAGCGTTTCGCCACGCATGCTTGCATACACGCCGAGATTGGTGATCTTCACCACGCGCGCGAACTTCTCGAGCACGAAGAAAGACACCCCATAGCGGATCAGACCGATCCAGTCGGTGTTGTCGACCAGCGCGCGCTCTTCCGGCGTCAGGCCGGCCGCATCGTAAGCGGCGGTGCGATTTTCGAGCCACAGCGCGCGCGCCGATGCTTCGCGCATCTGCCAGAAAAAGCGGTTCAGGCGCATCGCCTTCATGCTCTGGCGGATATCGAACGGATACGTGCCGGTCAATTCTTCGACGCCAACCAGTTGCGGATTCATTACGCCACCTCTCCTTCGTAGATCGTCACGGCCATCGCGGTGCTGGTCGCAAGGTAGTAGCTGCGATGCAACTCGCGGACCTTCTGGCCGAGCGCGCCGCGCATCGCGAGCCACATGATCGTCTCGACGCTTTCCGCGCCGCCGAGGCGCACGTAGTCGACGTGCTTCATCCTGGCAAGACGCTCCGGATCGTTGACGATCAGGTCGAGGAACTCCATGTCCCATTCGGTGTTGTTGAAGCCGCTGCGCTCGCCATGCACCTGGTGCGACAGCCCGCCCGTGCCGACCACCGCGACCTTCAGATCCTGTTCGAACGATTCGATCGCGCGACGCAGCGCCTGGCCGAGCCGGTAGCAGCGATTCGCGGTGGGTAGCGGATACTGCAGCACGTTGACTTCGAGCGGCACCAGCGACAGCGGCCAGCCGCCCTGATGCGGCAGCATCAGCGAGAGCGGCGAATTGACGCCGTGATCGAGCGCGCGGTCCTGGAAGACGGTCAGATCGAACTCGTCGGCGACCAGTTGCTCGACGATATGAATCGCCAGATCCGGGTGGCCGGCGATGTCCGGCAGCGGACGCTTGCCCGCGCCTTCATCCGCGAATTCGTGATTGGGCGACACGCCGAGCGCGAAAGTCGGATAGCAATCGAAGAAAAAGCTGTTCGCGTGATCGTTGTAGAACATCACCATCACGTCGGGCTTCTGCTCGGCCAGCCACTGCGCCACCGGTTCATAACCCTTGAACATCGGCGCCCATGCCGGTTCATTCTGCTTGCCCTTGTCGTACGCCAACCCGATCGTGGGTACATGGGACGTGCCAATACCACCGATGATCCTTGCCATATTCGTTCTCTTCCGTCACTTCGTGCTGCTGCCAATCGGATAGGTCGCCTGGCTTACCGCGCTAGTCACCGCGACCGTCTTGGGATACAAAGATAGAAATTGTGCCTCGATACGTGAAGTACGGGTATACCTCGAGTCGTGCCGGAATGGTGGGTAAAAACCCGGTATGCGGGCGCCCGGCGAGCCGATGAACCCCGTCGCGACCCACGCCGCGCACGGCTCCCTCGGTATCCCAAGCCCGTGCGGCGTGCCTTCCGCGGCCTCCTCTCGCTCCGGCAAGCGATAAATAAAACAGATGACCCGGAAAACAACTCGCAACGCACTTTTCAAAGGCTTGGAGCGATGCTGCACGCGTGGCTATACTGCGGTGCTTTCGACGAGCGACGAAACGATGAACGAGACGACCCAGCAAGCGATCGTGCAGACCTTACGCGAGAAGATCCTGTCGGGCGAATTGTCGCCCGGGCAGCGACTCGTCGAAGCGCAGCTTGCGCAATGGCTCGGCGTGTCGCGCACGCCGCTGCGTTATGCGTTGAGCGTGCTGTCGGCGGAAGGCCTGCTCGATCGTTCGGGCTCGCGCGGCTATGTGGTGCGCCGCTTCAGCGTGCGCGACGTCCTCGATGCGATCGACGTGCGCGGCGTGCTCGAAGGGCTCGCCGCGCGCTCGGTCGCCGAAAACGGCGTGAGCCCGGCGCTCGCCGCCGCGCTCGACGACTGTCTGCGCGAAGGCGACGAAATCTTCGAGCAAAAGCATCTACAGCCGGGTGACGACGTGCGCTACGCGCAGATGAACGGCCGCTTTCATGCGCTGATCGTCGAAGCGGCGCAGAACCAGGCGATCACGGCCGCGCTCAGCCTGAACGACAAGGTGCCGTTCGTGTCGCCGTTCACGATCGCGTTCGACGAATCCGCGCGCGAGCGTCAGTTCATGATGCTGATGTACGCGCATCGCCAGCATCACGCGATCGTCGACGCGCTGAAGCAAGGCGAAGGCGCGCGCGTCGATGCGTTGATGAAAGAGCACACGCATATCTCGAAGGAAAGTCTGAATTTGTCGCTGCCATCGTTGCATCTGATCGCGGGCGCGGCATGAGCAACGACGCACTTTCCGCCGAAGCCAGCCAGGCGGCCGCCAAAGCGCCGCTGTCGGTCAGCAGCAAGGACCTGCTCAATCTCGCGCAATTGCGCGCCTTCCGGCTCGTCGCGGACATGGGCAGCGCGACGCGCGCGGCAGCCGCGCTGTTTCGCGCACAGTCGGCGGTCACGCGCTCCGTGCAGGAACTCGAGTCGGCGCTCGGCGTGCCGCTGTTCGATCGCGGTCCTTCGGGCATGCTGCCCACGCCGGTCGGCCGCGCGGTGCTGCACCGCTGCGAGCGGATCTTCGCCGAACTCGAAGAGCTCGCGCAATGGTGCGCCGCGCGACAGACGCGCCGCCGGCCCGTATCGGAGGGCGCATTGCCCGCGTACCTGCTCAATACGCGGCGGCTGCAACTGTTCGCGGCGCTCGCGCGGCATCGGCATATGCCGAGCGCGGCAAAAACCTTCGGCATCAGTCAGCCCGCGGTGAGCACCGCGATCCGCGTACTCGAAAGCGGCTCGGGACTGAGCCTGTTCCATCGCAGCCCGCGCGGCATTCTGCTGACGGCCGAGGGCGAAACGTTCCTGCTACACGTACGCCGCGCATTGAACGAACTACGGCACATCCCCGACGATATCGCCGCATTGCACGGCAAGATTCAGGGCTCGGTGACGGTCGGCGCGTTGCCGCTCGGACGCACGCTGATCCTGCCGAAGGCAATCGCGCGAATGACCTCGGAAAATCCCGGCGTGCGCGTGGTCACCGACGAAAGCGCGTACGAGACGCTGGTGGCCGGTCTGCGCGCCGGCGACATCGACTTCATTCTCGGCGCGCTGCGCGACAACGACGCGACGAGCGGCCTGAAAAACGAGCGGCTGATGTCGGAAAACATGGTGGTGCTGGTGCGCCGCGGTCACCCGCTGACTCAAGTGCACAATCTGACCGTCATGGGTCTGCGCGACGCGCAATGGATTCTGCCGCGCAGCAACGCGCCGGCGCGTGCGCTGTTCGAAACGCAATTCAGGCGGATGAAGGTGAAGCCGCCTTTGCCGACCGTCGAGACCGCCGACCTCGCGGTGATTCGCGGGCTGCTGCTCGGCACCGACATGGCGGCGGCGTTGTCGGCGCAGCAGCTGCATCACGAGGTTCAATCCGGGCAACTGGTGGTGCTCGACGTACCGCTGCACAACACGCGGCGCGAGATCGGCCTGACGATGCGCGCGGCGGGTACGCCATCGCCGGCCGCACGGGCATTGATCGACGCGATCCGGCTGTCGGTCGTCGATGTGACGCGCACGGTCAGCATCGGCGCGACCTGAGCGTTGCCATCGATCAGTTCGCTCAACTGTTTCTGTCCGGGTCCGGCAGGCTGTCGAAAAACGCGCGCCACAGCGTGTCGGCGACGCGGATCTTCGCCGCGCGCGCCTTCTCTCGCAGCGCATCGCGCCGCAGGTCGAACATCGACACCTGCGCGCTCTTCGCGGCCAATGCCGCACCTAGTATGCCGCCCGCTTCATCGAAGCCGATGAATGAGATGCGCGTGAGTAGCACTTCTTCATAAACCTGCGAAGACATGCACCGCATTGGAGCGCCACGCGACGAAGCGTGCCAGTTCCGCTGTGAATCGCATGCGGAAAGAGCATAGCGAATGACGCGTAAATGAAGCATCGCCGTATCATCTGCGGCGGCAATTCTCCGACAATAGAAGAGCGCTCAAATGACCCCGCCAAGCCTCATCGACACCCGGAGAAAACGTAATGAACAAACGCCAGTTCCTGACCAGCACCGCGGTGCTGGGCGCGGCGGTCGCGCCCGCATTCGGCGCAAAGCGTGAGCATGCCGAATGCGCGCCGTCTCCAGTTCTCCTGACGATCTCCGGTGCGATCAGGAACAGCAATCGCGGCGCGCTCAATCCGGCTTTCGATCAACTGCTGGCGAAGCACCAGGTGAAGTTTTCGCAAGCGTATGGCGTCGATCTGCCGTTGCTCGCCAGCATGAAATCCGTGACCATCCATCCGACGATCGAATACGATGCGCACCTGCATACGTTCAGCGGCCCGCTGCTGACCGACGTGCTCGCGCATATCGGCGCACCGGATGCAGGCAGTACGCAAATCGTCATGCACGCGGTCGATGGCTACGCGGTGCAGACGACGCTCGACAAGGTGCGCGAGTATCACTTCATCGTCGCGACGCAAATGGACGGCAAGCCGCTGGCACTCGGTGGCGTGGGGCCGCTATGGGCGATCTACGACGCGGATCAGATTCCCGAACTCGCGGCCAAGCCGCTGAAGGACCGCTTCGAACTGTCGCCGTGGGGCCTGTATCACATGCAGCTCACCGAGGCGTCATAGCGCGCCGCCGAATCGCTCGACGCACGCCTGCCGCACGCGCTCGACCGAGCTCGCCCAGTCTTCCCCTGGCGCGCGCCGGAACAGACGCAGCGTGTGCGGATACCACGGCGAATCGTCGCGCTCGTGCATCCAGCGCCAGTCCACATCTCTTTCGGGCAGCATTACCCAGCACGGCTTGCCGATCGATGCGGCCAGATGCGCGATCGACGTATCGACGCAGATCACCAGATCGAGTTGTGCGACGATCGCCGCGCTGTCCGCGAAGTCCGTCACGCGCACGCCCAGATCGAGCAGCGGCTGCGCGAGCGGCGGATTGCGCGCTTCGTCCTCGCCCTGCCCCTTCTGCAAGCTCACGAAATTCAGACCCGGCACGCTCCACAGCGGCGCAAGCGTGGCGAGCGACCGCATCGACCGATTCGCGTCGTTGTGATGCTTCGCGTTGCCCTTCCAGACCAGACCGACCCGGTGGCCGGAAGGCAGCGCGTCGAGCGTGGGGCGCCAGTGTTCGATGAGCGCGGGCTCCGCGCTCAGTCGCGCGGGGCGCGGAAGCGTATCCAGCGTCGTACGTAGATGCAACGGCACGCTAAGCGGACTGGTCCAGCAATCGTAGGTCGCGACGCGCGTGAGCGCTCCGGGGTGGTCGAGCACCGCATCGACGCCATCTACCTTCGCGATCAGCCGATGCAACGCCGGCGCACACGCAAACGCGATATGTGCGGCCCCAAGCGCCTTCAGCAGCGGAACATAGCGGCTGAATTGCAGCATGTCGCCGAGGCCGTCTTCCTGCCACAGCAGCACCGACTTGCCCGCGAGCGGCTCGCCTTGCCATTGCGGACACCTGAGCATCGTCTGCGACTGTCGATGAACGAAATGGGGCTGCTGATAGCGGCACTCGTAGAGTGGCCAGCCCTCGTCGAAGCGGCCGAAGCCGAGCAGCAACACGGCCAGGCTGAAACGCGCCTCGGCATAGTCGGGTTTTAATGCAATAGCCCGCCGATACGCGCTTTCTGCCTCGGCAAATCGCCCGAGCTGGGTCAGCGCATTGGCAATGTTCGAGTGAGCCTCGGCGAGTTGCGGCGACACCGCGAGCGCTTGCTGGAACGCGTCGAGCGCTTCCGGAAAACGCTCGAGCACGCGCAGCACGCAGCCGAGATTGTTGTGCGCATGGGCAAGCAGAGGTTGGCAGCGAATCGCGTCTCGGTAAGCCTGCCCGGCTTCCTCGTAACGCTCCTGCCTGAACAGTGCCACGCCGAGGTTGTAATGCGCCTCCGCATAATCCGCCCGATGCGCGAGCGCTTCGCGGTACGCCGCCTCGGCCTCGCTCACGCGATCGAGATCGACGAGCACCGCGCCAAGATTGAGATGCGCTTCCGCATAGTCAGGCCGGATTGCGATCGCAAGCCGGCAAGCCATCTCCGCTTCCGCGAGACGCTGGGTCGCCTTTAGCACACCGGCAAAATTATTGAGCGCTTCCGGATATTGCGGCCTGAGCGTCAGCGCTTCGCGATACGCGGCATCCGCTTCCGCGAGACGCCCGAGTTCCATCAGCACGCTGCCGAGGTTGTTGTGCAATTCGGCGTGCTCACGCAAGCCGCGCAATGCATGACGATAAGCCGCTTCTGCTTCCTGCGGGCGTCGCAGGTCGCGCAGCACGATGCCGTGGTTGTAATGCGCTTCGGCGTGGTCGGGGTGAATCGTCACCGCCTGCCGAAACGCCGCCTCCGCTTCGGCACGATAACCGAGCCCGTAAAGCACGTTGCCGAGTTGATAATGCGCGTTCGCGTCAAGCGGGCGCAGCGACACCAATCGCTGATACGTCGATTTCGCGGCCGACAGGCGGCCGAGCGAACCGAATAGCGAGCCGAGGCTCGCGTAGACGTCCGCGTAATCCGGCTTCAGATACAGGCACTTGCGCCAATAGTTCTCCGCGTCCGCCCACTGACGCAGCGCGAACGAACACGCACCAGCAATATTCAACGCGTCGGCCCGCTGATCGTTCGGCAAAGTGGCGTTTTCGAGCAGCGGCGCGACGACCGGCAACGCGTCGGCGAACTGTCCGGCCGAACATAGCGCCACGGCCCACTGGTTGATGTCGGCGATCGAAGAAGCAGGCGTCTGCGTGAGTGTCATGTGTCGGGGTGATGTTCAGCGGCGCGGTCGTGCGGCGGGTGCGCCGCTGTAGCGCTGTTGATTCGATACGCGCACCTTGCGCGCTTGCACAGCATAAGTGAGTCACCTCGGCCTCAGCGCTCCGAACTAAGCGCTTTTTCACCGTCTAATCCGCCGCTATACCTGACATTACGAATGAGAGGATCGCGTGGTGATGCTAGAATCGCCCCCGTCTTTTCTTCGACGCTCATGACTCGACGCTCCCGCAACCACCTGACCGCATGGCTTGGCCTCGTCGCCATGTGGCTCGTCGTGTTCGCGCCGCTCATCAGTCAGTTGCTCGAATCGGGCCGCGGCCACGAGCCGATTGCCGTGCTGTGTTCGGCGCTTCATCCGACCGGCGCGAGCGATATCAGCGATGCGAGCGTCGTCGCTCAAACCAGTCCCGCCCCCGTGCATCTGAGCCACGACGATGCATTCGGCGCCTGCGGATACTGTCATCTGCTCGAACATCACGTCGCGATGCCGACGCTCGCCGCCGCGGAGCTGCCGGCCTCGCTGCCGCTGGCCGGCACCGCGCCGCCCACGCTGTCCACCCGCTTCACGCCGCTGGGCGCGTTCCCGTCGGGACGTCCGCGCGCGCCACCTGTCGTTTCCTGATCGCTGCCGGTTCTGATCGCGCCTTCGTCGCTCACGTCGACGAAGCCTGCGATTGCCTGTTCAATGCATCGAGGAAACGCTCATGTTCAACTTCGCGCTGCGAAGGCTGTCTTTTTGCGTCCGTCGTGACGCTGTCTGTTCCGCTCATCGCGCGGCTCGTCGTTCCGTTCGTTGGCCCGCGCTCGTGCCTGCTTTCGTGCCGGCTTTGGTTGCAACACCCGCGCAGGCCGCCGACGCGGATGCGACGCTGCCCGCCGTCAGCGTCAATGCAAGCGCTAGTGCGAGCGCCGCACCACGCGCCGTCGACCCGAACCTGGCCGCCTCCATCGAAACCGTCACGCGCGATCAGTTCGCGAACTGGAACGTCGTCAACACCGAGGACGTGCTCAAGTACCTGCCGAACCTCGCGGTACGCAAGCGCTTCATCGGCGACCTGAATTCGATCATCGCGGTACGCGGCACCAGCAATACGCAGAGCGCGCGCGGCCTCGTCTATGCGGACGGTTTGCTGCTGAGCAACCTGCTCGGCAATAGCTATTCGTTTCCGCCGCGCTGGTCGATGGTGTCTCCCGACGAAATCCAGCAAGTCGACGTAATCTACGGGCCGTTTTCCGCGCTGTACCCTGGCAATTCTTTGGGCGCGACCGTGCTCATCAGCACGCGCATGCCGAAGCAGTTCGAGGCCAACGCCGACGTCAAGGCATTCACGCAGCACTTCAGCCTGTTCGGCATGAACCAGAGTTTCAACGGCAGCGAAGCGAGCGCGTCGCTCGGCGATCGGATCGGCAAGTTCTCATATCTGCTCGGCGTCAATCATCTCGAGAACACGAGTCAGCCGCTGCAATTCGCGACGCTCGCGCAATCGACCACGCCCGCGAAGGCCGGCGACACGCTCGTCACCGGCGCCCATTTCTACAACAACCAGACCAATACGCCGACGGCCGTGCTCGGCGTGAACGGCGAAGGCATCGAGCACACGGTGCAGGACCAGTTCAAGCTGAAGATGCAGTACGACTTCACGCCGACGCTGCAGGGCGGCTTCACGCTCGGCTACTGGCACCAGACCTACAACAGCGAAACGTCGACGTTCCTGCGCGACGCGAACGGCAACCCGGTGTACAGCGGCAACCTATCGATCAACGGCTACCACTACACGATTCCGGCGGCAGCGTTCGCGCCGAGTCTCGGACACAGCGAGAACTGGCTCTACGGCGTGTCGCTGAAAACGCGCAATGCGACCGGTTGGAACGGTGAGGCGATCGCGTCGTATTACGACATCGGCAATAGCGTCGCACGCACCGCGAATGCGGGCGGTCCGGGCAATGGCCCCGGCACCGTGCTGTTCGGCGACGGCACCGGCTGGAAGACGCTGGACCTGCGCGGCACCTACACGCCCGCGACGAACCAGCCAGGGCTGGCCAATCACGCACTGAGCTTCGGCTACCACTACGACAACTACTTCGTCGACAACCAGACCTACAACACGCTAGCTTGGCGCGACGGCGACGCGGCCTCGTTCGCCAACGCGTTCACCGGCAAGACCCAGACGCAAGCTCTTTATGCGCAGGACGCATGGCGCTTTCTGCCGCGCTGGAAGCTCGTCTACGGCGTGCGCTATGAAGACTGGCTAGCCTACGACGGCGCACAGTCGCTGCCCGGCGCGACGATCGCGTACAGCGACGCCAGCCAGCGTCACTTTTCGCCGAAGGCGTCGCTGTCGTTCGATGCCAGCGACGATTTGACTTTGCGCGCGTCGATCGGTCGCGCTTATCGCTTTCCGACCGCGAGCGAACTGTTCCAGGGGCAAATCAATGGCTCCGCGATCGTGAACAACAATCCGCATCTGCAGCCCGAGGACGATCTGTCGAAAGAACTGAGCGCCGAATGGGCGCACTGGAATGGCGTGTTCCGCTTGTCGCTGTTTCAGGACGACGTGAAGAACACGATCTTCAGTCAGACCGACACCACCGTGATCCCGAACGTGACGAACTTCCAGAACATCGGCAAGGTTCGCTCGCGCGGCGTCGAAACGAGCTATTCGGGCGAAGACGTGTTCGTGCGCGGACTCGATCTGCTCGCGAGCGTCGCGTACACGCAGTCGAAGATCCTCGAAAACGCTCAGAATCCGGCCTCGGTCGGCAAGTACTTTTACCGCATTCCGCTGTGGCGCGCGAATCTTGCCGCGACGTATCACTTCGACGCGCGAGCGGCGCTGACGCTCGCCGCGCGTTACTCGGGCCGTCAGTACAACACGCTGACGAATACCGACACGAACCCGAATGTGTTCGGCGGCACCAGCACCTACACGGTCGCCGACGCGAAGTTCACGTTCAAGCCGACGAAGCTCAGCGAACTCGGCATCGGCGTCGACAACCTGTTCGACGCGCGCTACTTCGTCTACCACCCGTATCCGGGCCGCACGTTTTATGTCGAAGCGAAGCTGCGTCTCTGAGCAACCCATCGCCCCATTTGCCCGACGAGGATTTCATGTCCACGACTCCAACCGCCGAACCCGTACGTGCGCAGAACAGTACGGCCGCTGCCGCCGCCAGCGGCCCCGCACATCCAGGCTATAGAACACTGTGGCGCTGGCATTTTTATGCGGGCCTCTTCGTGATGCCGTTTCTGCTCGTGCTCGCCATCACCGGCACACTGTATTGCTTCCAGCCGCAGATCGAGCCACTGCTGTATCGGCAGCAAATGGTCGTTGCACCGCAAGCGGTGCCGAGACTGCCCGACAGCGTGCTGCTCGCGCGAGCGCGCGCGGCGATGCCGCCCGGCTCGGTCGCGACGACCGCCGTGATCACACGCGATCCGCAACGCAGCGCCGAATTCGTGTTTCGGCTCGCGGACGGTACGCAGCAGAGCGTCTATCTGAATCCGTACAACGGCGATGTGCTGGGCACGCTGAGCGTCGAGCGTCGCTTGATGCAGGTGGATCGCATGATTCATCGCAAGCTGCTGCTCGGCAAGCCCGGCGAGCTGCTGATGGAACTGGCCGCATGCTGGACGCTCGTGATGATCGGCACCGGCATCGCGCTATGGTGGCCGCGCCGCAAAACGACCGCGCGCGCTGTGCTGCTGCCGCGCCTGGCGCTGAAAGGACGTCCGCTATGGAAAAGTCTTCACGCGGTGATCGGCATCTGGTTCGCGCTGGGCGCGCTGGCGTTCGTATTGACCGGTCTGCCGTGGACCGGCTCATGGGGCAAACAGTTCAAGGCGTTTGCGACCGCGACGAAGCTTGGCGCGCCGCCGGGCGCGTGGGGCGGTTTGCCATTGCGCTCCATCGTGCCAGGAGCGCAATCAGAACAGGCCGACCACGCGAGCGGCACGAGCGCACATGCCACGCATGCCGACATGGACTCGATGGCCGGCATGGTAATGGACGATCTGCCGTTGCCGCTGACGCCGTGGGCCGCGGGCAACTCCAGCGTGCCCTCTTCCTCGAACAGCGACGCGGCACAGCCTCTGTCGCTCGGTCATATCGTTGCGCTCGCCGCGTCGCTCGGCATCTCGGACGGCTACAGCATCGTGCTGCCGAATTCCGCAACCGGCGTCTACACGCTTTCCTGGTTCCCCGCGAATCCGCGAGACGAACGCACGCTGTACGTCGACCAATACAGCGGCGCGATCCTGAAGGACATTCGCTACGGCGATTACGGGGCGATCGCGAAGGCGGTGTCGTACGGCACGTCGCTGCATATGGGGCGCTACTTCGGCGTCGCGAATCAGATACTGTGCGCGGCCATTTCGCTCGGCCTTGCCGCGCTCGCTGTGACCGGCTTCGTGATGTGGTGGAAACGCCGGCCGCAACGCTCGCTCGGCGCGCCGTCGCGCGAGCGCGCCGCGCCGCCGATGCGTGGCTGGAAAGCCGGCCTCGTGCTGCTCGGCGTCGTGTTCCCGCTGATGGGCGCGACGCTCGTCGCGGTGTGGCTGCTCGATCCGCTGGTTTTCGGCCGTGGCTCGCGACCGGAATTGAACGAAGTCGCCTGAAGCCAGGGCAAGCCGCGTCAGGCTGCGCTTGCGCTTCACGAGCGTTTGCGATACATTTTGCTCGTTTATGATCGGTTTGCACCGAAACGGAGACGAGACCCATGCAGCGAACCCGGGAAGAAGCGATCAACGGGCTATTGCCCGAGCAGCGCGAAGCGCTGATTCTGGAGCGATTGCGCACGCATGGTCGCGTGCTCGCGGCCGAGCTTGCCGCCGAGCTGCAGATCTCCGAGCACACGGTGCGTCGCCATCTGCGCGATCTCGCAGATCAAGGCCACTGCAAGCGGGTGTATGGCGGTGCGCTGCTGATGTCGCCAGCAGACAAACCCGCGGCGCTGCGCATGCACGAGGCCGTCGATCGCAAGGCACGCCTTGCCGCGGCGGCCGTGTCGATCGTTCGTCCGAAGCAGATTGTGCTGCTCGACGCGGGTTCGACGAACGTCGCGATCGCGGCGGCGCTGCCCGACAACGCCAGCCTGACCGTCGTCACCAATTCGCCCGAGGCGTGCGCGCGGCTGCTGAACCGACCGGGGATCGACGTGATACTGATCGGCGGCCGCATCGCCGGGGGCGCGGCGGGCTCGCTCGGCGCGACCGCGCTGCTGCAGGTCCAGCAGATCCGCGCGGATCTCTGTTTTCTCGGCGCCTGCGCCTTCGATCCCGACGAAGGCGTCGCCGCATTCCACGCTGAAGATGCAGAACTGAAACGCGCGATGGTCAAAGCGAGCGGCCAGATCGCCATCGCGCTGACCTCGGAAAAGCTGATCACGGCGGCGCCGTTCGCGGTAGCGCCGGCTTCGTCGGTCGATTATCTGTTCGTCGAAGCGGACGTACCGGGCGCGCGTATCGCGAGCCTCAAGGCCGTCTGCGATAACGTGATGGTGGCACGCCCATGAACTCACTCGTCAGGGAACGCATCGCGACGCTCGCCGTCTTTCTCGCCAACGGTTTCGGCATCGGCGCATGGGCGGTCGAGGTGCCGCGCATCAAGGAAAGCCTGGCGCTCAGCGACACCTCGCTCGGCATCGCGCTGTTCTGCTTCGCACTCGGCGCCATCGTTGCGATGCCGCTCGCGGGACAGCTCGCGCCGCGCGTCGGCAGCGGCCGCGCCACCGCGCTGCTCGGCGCGGCATTCGCGATCGCGCTGCCGTTGCCCGCGGTCGCGCCCGGCATGCTGACGTTGTGCGTGGTGCTGTTTGCGCTCGGCGCGTCGAATGGCGCGCTCGACGTGTCGATGAACGGACATGCGAGCGCGATCGAAACACGCTGGCGCGCGCCGATCATGTCGTCGTTTCATGCCGCGTGGAGCGCGGGCGGCCTGCTTGGCGCGGCGAGCGGCGCGATACTGCAGAAAGGCGGCGTCGGCGTCCTGGGCGGGCTGCTCGTCCCCGATCTGTTCATCGCGGCCCTGATCTTTTTCGCTGCATGGTTTGCGTTGCGCGATATCGGTCCGCGCGCGGCCGCCGCGTCGAGCGGCTTCGCATGGCCCGACAGCGCCGTGATGAAACTGGCGCTGCTCGCGTTCATGTGCATGCTCGTGGAAGGCGCGGTGGCCGACTGGAGCGCGGTGTACCTGCGCTCTGCGTTGAACCAGGAAGCGAGCATTGCCGCGATCGGCTACTCCGCGTTCGCGTTTTCGATGGCGGCGTGCCGGATCGCAGGCGATGCGTCGGTGCGACGCTTCGGCTCGAGCAAGGTCGTCGCGCTCGGCGGTCTCATCGCGTTCGCCGGACTCGCGCTGGTGCTGAGCCTGCCGACGGTGCTGACCGCCTGCGTCGGCTTCGCGATGGTCGGCATCGGTCTCGCGAATATCGTTCCGGTGATTTTCAGCGCAGCGGGCCGTTCGAGCGCGACGCCGGCGATCGGCGTGTCGATGGCGGCCACGTTCGGCTATGCGGGCTTTCTGGTCGGGCCGCCGCTGATCGGTTTCGGCGCCGGCCTGCTCGGCTTGCGCGCGGCCTTGGGTGTGCTCGTAATG
Organism: Paraburkholderia sp. BR13439; assembly: GCF_040948805.1. NCBI lineage: Bacteria > Pseudomonadati > Pseudomonadota > Betaproteobacteria > Burkholderiales > Burkholderiaceae > Paraburkholderia > Paraburkholderia sp. BR13439. Next base: position 268,402 of record NZ_JBFPKN010000010.1, read on the forward strand.
GCCACGCTGATCGTGTCGCTGCTGGGCGGCAAGGCGGTGCGCGGCGCGCAACCCGCTTAGCCAGTGCTATTTCGCTTTCTTGTCGAGCACGGCAAGCGGCTTGCGAACGGGTAACGCATCGCGTCCCGCATGCTGACCCAATGGCCAGCTGAACGCGCCGAGAAGTGAGGTCGGCTGCGTGCCATCGTCGAGACCGGTGGCGGGCCACTCGTGTTTCGCGGGCACCCAGCGCGTGCCGAACACGTGATCCCACATCGGCAATAGCTGCGTGAAGTTGTGATTGAGATGCTCGGCGCGAATCGAGTGATGCAAACGGTGATACTGCGGATTGTTGACCCACGTGACGTAGCGGCCGAGGTCCACGCGCAAATTTAGATGCGCGAAGTAGTTGCCGAACATGAACACGATCGACGTCGCACCGACGATCCCCGGCTCGACCTTGAACAGTACGCCGACGAGCGGATAAAGCAGGCAGCCCTTGATGAGCACTTCGATCCAGTGATGCCGCAACGTGATCGTCACGTTGAAATCCACCGCGCTATGGTGCAGCGAATGCAGCTTCCACAAGATGGGCCACGTGTGCTGCAAGCGATGAAATGCGTATTCGAGGCAATCGATCGTCAACAGTACGATCACGAATGAAGCGAGCGCGCCCCACCCGTGCGACACCAGCACCACCATGCCGCCGCCGAGTGCATTCACGATCGCGACGCTTGCGGCCGCGGTCAGCGGCTTCGTGGCTTCAACCAACGCCAGATACAGGCCCGCGTACGCCATGTTCAGACGCTGCCCCGCGCGCGATTGCAGCAATGCGGCCGGCCAGCGGCGCTCGAGCAACGCGCCGAGTCCCATCATGACCAGCACGAGCGCATAGCCTTGCAGCCACAGGCTCGCGTGGTGCAGCAATGCCGGAAACGGGCTCGACGCTAACATGGCATTCCCTGATGCAGCGGCTGCATACCGTGTAGAGGAGCGTTAGCATGATCTTCGCAGTCCGCTGGTCCGCGCGCAAGCGCCCTTTCGCTCCGGCCGCCGCGCATTCGGCTGCACCCGCAAGCACGGAAAAAATGGCGGGGTCATCGCTTCACGCCGTCACGATCGCGAGCGGACGTTAAATACAGCCGTATCGTCCGCTTGCGTCGTCGTTGTTTGTCGACATCCGTTTGGTGGTGGCCCCGCCGTACTTCGCATGTTGCGCCAAGCTCCCCGAGCGCGAATCGCGAAGACGTTTGCTGCCGTCGGCATTTATTCACTGCGTGAAATTCCGGCTGCAACATGTGTAGTTCTTGTGCCGGACTTATTGCAACGGCTATGCCATGCTGGGACAAAGCGTTGCCACGTATGGACGGATGCGTACCGATGCACTTCGAAGCGGGCCTGATCGCACGCGATGCATCGGAAATGAAACGCCGCGCGAATGTTCCGACGAGTTCGTGCTGGCTCGCACACGTCGTTCGACGCGCGCGGGAATACCCGAACGCGGATTGACAGGTCAAGGTTTGCGACACGTATCGGCCAGAATCGCCGGAGCGCGATGCGACGAAAGAGTACCTGGGTCAGGCGGACCGGTGTGTCGCAAAGTTGAGACGACAAATGGCTTACAGCAGCGCGGTCAATTGCGCGACCCGCAACTCGAACTGCCGCAATTCATCGGCCGCAAGCGCCTTCTTCTGCGGCAGGTCGACCTTGAGCGGGTCCTGCGGCACATCGTTCACGTGAAGGCACATCGTTCACGTGAACCTCGAAGTGCAGATGCGGCCCGGTCGTCCAACCGGTCTTGCCGACATAGCCGATCATCTGATCGCGCATTACGCGGCTGCCGGTGCGCAGTCCTTTCGCGAAGTGCGACAGATGCGCGAACGTCGTCGAAAACGGTGCGGGGTTCTGAATCACGACCACGTTGCCATAACCGGACTGACGGCCGATAAAGCGGATCACGCCACGCGCGGTCGCACGCACGGGTGTGCCTGCCGGCGCAGCAAGGTCGACACCGTCATGACTTTGCCAGCGATGCACTACCGGATCGAAGCGGCGCAACGAGAAAGCCGACGACACGCGCGTGAAGTCGAGCGGATAGCGCTCGAACGCGGGCCCCGTGCTGACGCCGTCTTTCGAGTAATAGAGCGGTTGACCTTGCGGATTCTTGTGAAGGAACACGTCGTGCGCGGTCGAGCTCCGCCGGGTCAAGACAACGAAGCAAGCATGTTCGACAGACGCCGGACATGGGCCTTGAATGCGTCGCTCGTTTCGCGGTTCGTGGTGGGATTCAGATGCGAGCTTTCGGCGAGTTCCGCCTGCTCGTGAAAATCGTTGGCGATTTTGCGCTTGATGTCGTCAGGCAGCGACCGCACGATGGAGACCAGCAAAGCCTCTTCGGCATGCAGCATGCCGAGAATCGAATGTGTGTCCATACGAGAAACCTCCGGGGGGAACATTGTCGGTGCCGGCCGGCAGTGGCGCCGGCGCTCTTCATGTTACCCCGTTGATTCCGCGTCGTCGGACGTGCGCGTTACTCGGCGATCGAATAGCGCGACGGACGGGCGCGCGGCTGTTGTACCTCACGCTCGACGCGCGGACTCGCGCCGCGGATGAACAGGACCGCGCAAAACGCGACCATGGCCCAGATGCAAAGAAGGACGGTCAAAGCGCTCATGTCAGCTTCCGGAACTTCGGGACTGCGGGTTAGTACTGTGTTTGCTGCCGCGTTCGCCGTCAATGCAGCGTGGAGCGCTCGGGCGCGCCGAACAGCAGCTCATCGATCAGGGCGGTGGTGAACGTCAGCTGCGTTTCGAGCGATTGGCGCGCGGCTTGCGCACCCGCTTCGTCGCTTCGGGCGACGGCCGCGTGTGCCTGCGTGGCGAGACGCAGGATGGCTTCGGAACCGCGTTGCAGTTCGCGCATTGCGAGGTCGTCAGGACCCAGCGTCGGCTGATCCCATTCCGAGGTGGTGAGTTCAGGCAGGTCGGCGTCGAACCGGCGGGGTTTGTTGTGACGGGAAGACATCCGGGGCTCCTGACGGAAAAGCGCGATATACGCGACGGGACGAACTCAGTGTGCGCCGCCCCCCGGCGTTTCAATTCGCCGAACAGAAGCCGAATCTGAAGCTAATCCGGGGGGTTCGAGAAAAACGAGGGTTTTTACCGGGCAATCAGCACTGGCAGGCCGCCAATCCCGTCGCCGGGGCCTCGGAATTTGCGGCAGCGGTAGGAAAACGTCTAGCTTGTGGAAGCGGAAAAGACTCGAGCGGCCTTAAGCTGCCGGAACCACGTCGATGCGCAATGCCTCGCCGCCGGCGGCAATCGCCAGCAGGTGATCGACGTTCGGATGGGCGCCCGGACGGTTGCGCGCGTCGGCCGTATGCTCGGCGAACAGCGCGAGGCCGTGTTCGGCCGCCTTCGCGTCGAGCGTGCCGAACGCGCTGCGCAGGTAGTTGTACACCGCGAGCGAGCCCTGCTTGCCCGGTTTGTTCTCGATGCTAGCGACCACGGCACCGCTGCCGTTGATCAGATCGATGCGTGCGATGCCGTCGATTGCCGGCATTCTGGCGAGATTTTCCTTGAAGACGTTGCTCGGTTCGATCATTGAAACCACTCCTTCCGTTCTAAAAATGCATGGCGGGCCGTATCTTATCCGATGGGCGGCGAGCGGGTGAATCTGCGGCCGCGACCTGGTTTTCCCAGCGAATGTTTCGCACGGGCGATGACCTCGACAAACCAGAGATACGGGTAGCAGCAATACCCCAATCGGAAACTCTTCACGCAACATGCGGTAGAACGTTCCGCGTCAATGGAAATCGTTCACGTGCCGCAAATTTGGACACTGTTTCGCAGCAGTGAGATGCGCGCATGCTTAGCGGCGATCGCATCGGCGACGAAAGATGCGTATGCGGCAGGCGCGAGCGTCGTCGCGTTTGCTCATCCGTGGATGGCTCAGGCCGCGGACGTCGCGAGCCAGGCGAGCGAAGGCAAGCGGCCCCTCGATAGTGCGCGCGCAGCGTTGAATACCGTTATGCGGCGGCTCAACCAGGCGTCAGCTGAAAAGCGTTGATGGATAAGCCAGCGGGCGGGCAGCAATCGAGCACGAAAAAAAGCCCGCTTGCGCGGGCAACCCTTCTCTGCGCAGCATCGCCACGCGCCAACATCTTCACCCCTTCGTCGCGCCAAACGTCAGTCCCGCGACAAAATGCTTCTGCATCGCGAAGAACATCATCACCGATGGCAGCGCCGCCAGAATCGATCCCGCCGAAACGAGATTCCACGCGGTCGTCCACTGCCCTTTCAGCGCGGCCACGCCGACCGTGATCGGCGCGGCGTCATCGCCTTGCGTCAGACACAGGGCCCAGAAATAGTCGTTCCACACGAACGTGAACACGAGGATCGCCAACGCCGCCAACGCGGGTCGAATCAGCGGCAGCACGATCCTGAAGAACACGGTCCATTCGTTCGCCCCTTCGATGCGCGCCGCCTCGACCAGTTCGAACGGCAGCTGCTTGATGAAGTTGCGCAGAAACAGCGCGCAAAAGCCGGTTTGGAACGACACATGAAACAGAATCAGCGCGCTCACGGTATTGAACAGCCCGAGTTGCAACGACAGATCGCGCACCGGAATCATCAACACCTGGATCGGCACGAAGTTGCCCGCGACGAACGTCGCGAACAACGTCGAATTGCCACGAAAGCGATAGATCGCCAATGCGAAGCCCGCCATCGCCGCGAGTGCGATCGAGCCCACTACCGAAGGCACCGTGATCAGCACGCTGTTCCAGAAGTAATGCAGCATCGGCGACGTCGTCAACGCCTCGCGATAGTTGTCGAACATCGCGAAGTGCTTCGGCCATCCCCAGTAGTTGCCCTCGCTCAGTTCGTCGGTCGAACGCACGGACGTGATCAACACCGCGATCATCGGCAGCAGCCAGATCAGGAGTGCAATCGGCAACGTCAGTTTGTATGCACGGCGCGCGGCCGGCTTCCATTTGTCGATCGGAATCGGAAACATCAGCGGCTCCTTATTGCTCGGCGCGCAGCATCCGCCGCAGGTGATAGACGATGTACACGAGCATGATGCCGAACAGCACCACCGCGATCGCCGCCGAATAGCCGATGCGGTAATACTTGATTGCCTGGTCGTACATGAAATAGGCAAGCACCGTCGAGCTTTCGAACGGACCGCCGCCCGTCATCACCGAAATCAGATCGAAGCTGCGCAGCGCGCCGATGATCGTCACGACGATCGCCATGAACGTCGTGGGCCGCAACTGTGGCAGGATCACATGCCACAGCATCGACCAGCCCTGCGCGCCTTCCATTCGCGCGGCTTCGATCTGCTCGGCGTTCAACGTGGTCAAGCCGGTCAGATAAAGAATCATGCAATACGCCGTTTGCGGCCACAGTGCCGCGAACACGATGCCGAAGGTCGCATAGCGCGGATCGCCGAGCACCGGCACGCCGCGGCCGAGCATCATCGCGAGCAGGCCGAAGGTCGGATCGTAGAACCACGAAAAGATCAGTCCGACCACGACGCCCGACAACACGAACGGCGCGAAAAACAGCGACTTGACGATCCGGATGCCCGCCACCGCCTGGTTCAGATACAGCGCGACGGCGAGCCCCATTGGCGGTGCGAGCAGGAACAGTACGAGCCAGATCAGGTTGTTTCTCAGTGCCGTGTAGAACGTCGGCGTATGGACCAGCTCGATATAGTTCGCGAGACCGATGAAGGTCGGCTCGGTCATCCCGTCCCAGTTGAAGAAGCTCAGGCGGATCGTCGAGAGAATCGGCCACACCACGTACACGGCCACCATGAAGCAGGCCGGCGCGAGAAACAGGAACGCGGCGCGCCGCTGCCGCCGCGCGGTCGGCGTCGGGCCGCGCCGGCGCGACGCGACGGGTGCGCCGCCCAGCGCACCGCCCGGCGCCGGCAAGGTCGGCCCACCGGATTCAACAGGACCGTCGACGCTATGACGGCTGACGGAATGCGACACGATCAATCTCCCGATCCGATCTGATACAACGCAATGCGTCGGACAGCGGCCTTGCGGCCGCCGCCGCTCACTTCTTGTAGATACGCTGACGCGTCTGCTCGAGCTGCGCGAGGATGTCGTCGAGTTTCGACGGATCGGAGACGAACTGCTGCATCCCCTTCATCCCTTCGTCGGCCATTTCCTTCGTCATGTCGCGATCGTAGAACTGCGCGATACCGCCCTTCGTGTTCGACAGGATCTGGAAGCCGATCTTCGAAATCGGATCTTCCGGCTCCGGCGACTTGCTGTTCGCCGACAACGAGCCGAGTCCCTTTGCGAGTTGCGCGCCGATCTCGGGCGTCTCGACGAATGCAAGGAACGTGTGCGCATCGGCCTTGTTCTTCGCTTTCGACGGAATATGCAGCGATTCGACCGGTCCATCCTCGGCGGTCGGCACCTTGGAGTCGATGATCGGGAATTGGAAGTAACCCATTTGCGGCTTCACGTTGTCCGGAAAACCGGCCGCAATGAACGTCCCCATCAGCATCATGGCCGCCTTGCCCTGGAACAGGAACGGCTGCACCGCGTCGAGATCGTAGGACAGTGAATTGTTGATGAAGTAGCCGTCGTCGATCAGCTGCTTCCACGTCGTATAGACCTTCTTCACGCGCGGATCGGTGTACGGAATCTCGCCGGCCATCAGCTTCTGATGGAACGCATTGCCGTTCAGACGCAGATCGAGGTAATCGAACCAGCCCGCCAGCGTCCACGCATCGCGGCCCGCTACTGCGATCGGCGTAATGCCGGCGGCTTTCAGCTTTTTCGCGGCGTCGAGAAACTCGTCCCACGTTTTCGGCTCGCCCTTGATGCCGGCCTTGTCGAACAGGTCCTTGCGATAGAACATCCCCCACGAGTAGTACACGGTCGGCGCGGCATACTGCTTGCCCTTGTACGACGATGCTTCCTTCGTCGACGCATACATCTCGTTCCAGCCGTTCTTCTGCCAGTCACCGGTCAGATCCTCGAACAGGCCGCGCTGCGCGTAATACGCCATACGCTCGCCGTCGTGCCAGTTGACGATATCGGGCGCGACAGTCGAAAGCCAACCCGGCAACTGCACCTTGTAAGCCTCCTCGTCGATGAACGACACCTTCACGTCGATCCCGGGATGCGCCTTCTTGAACTCGTCGACCACCTGCTGCCACACCGCGCGCTGGCTCGCGCCCTTGAACGCGATGTTCATCGCGAGCGTGCTCGCCTGAGCGGTGCTGACGACCGTGGTCCCCGCGGCAACCGCGGCCAGCGCGAGCGCCACCAGAATCTTGCGTGGTTTCAGTTTCATCCTGACTGTCTCCTTCATTCCATGGTTTTTACGTCGTTGTCGCTTCTGTTTCGAATGACTGCGTGGAATTGCCCAGGCCAGACTTCTATCACGAGCGGTAGACCGCTACCCCTTGCGGCGCCACCTCCCGGGAGCCGATCACGAATGGGTCGTCGGAAATGTTGTCGAGCGTGTGGCTTCGATCGCCATAGTTGAACACATAGGTCAGTCCGCCGCGACGGCTGACGCGCACGCTGTCGCCGAGTGCCTGGGTTTCGAGGCCCGCTTCCTGCGCGATCCGTGCGAACAGGCGCACGGTCAACGCGTCGTCGAACAGGCTCGCGAGGTAGTGGAACGCGCCGCTTCGCACGTACGCGGGATGACCGTCCGCGAAACGCGCGCGCACGTCGAATGAGGATGATGCATCGCTGTCGATGAAATCACGCCAGTGTCGCGCGAAGCCATCGGCGGCACCGCCCTGCTGGTCCAGCACCACCGCTTCGGTCACGTTCGGTCGCATCGATTCGACACGCCACACCCGCAGCGGCAACACCGACGTCAATGCGCCAGGCGGCAGATTCGCCGGAATCCGCAGGTCGCGCGTCTTCGATCCAGTGCGCGGGCCGAGCGCGACTTGCGCGCCCGAGCGCGCGAGACGATCGGCGAAATCGTCGGGCACCACCGGCAGCGGCGGCACGACGACGAGGCTATAGCCATCGAACGATGCATCGGCCGGCACGACATCGACGTCGAGCCCCAGCGAGCGCAAAGCCGAGTAGTACTCGAACGCGAAGCGCGGATAGTGAAAATCCGCGCCCTGCGGATGAATCTCGAACAGCCACTTCGCTTCGTAGTCGTAGACGAGCGCGACTTTCGAGCGGATCGACGCATTCGCATCGGCATTCGCCGCGAGCACCTTGTGAATTTCCGATGCCACCTGCGAGGCTTCATTGCCGCCGACGTCGAGCCGGTTATCGGGCGTATTGAGCCCCGCATGCATCTGCTCCTGCGCGAACGGCGCCTGACGCCAGCGGAAATACGACACGCAGCCCGCGCCGTGCGCGAACGCTTCCCAGCTCCACAGCCGCACCATGCCCGGCAGCGGCGCCGGGTTCCACTGCGCCCAGTTCACCGGCCCCGGCTGCTGCTCCATCACCCACAGCGGCAGCTTCGACATGCCGCGATACACGTCGTGATTGAACGACGCGAAATCCGGATGACCGGTACGCAACCAGCGCGCCTTGATGTCCGGCGCGAACCACTGTTCTTCGAGCGCGCCGAGCGGATAGCTGTCCCACGTCGCGACGTCGAGATCGGCCGCGACCTTGTAGTGATCGAACTCGGTGAAAAGCTGCATGAAGTTGTGCGCGACCGGCCGGCCCGGCGAATGCGCGCGGATGATCTCGACCTGCATGCGGTTGTAGCGCGCCACTTCGTCGGATGCGAAGCGCCGGTAGTCGAGCCGATGCGACGGATGCGCCTCGGTCACGGTGCCGACCGGCGCGTCGATTTCTTCGAAACCGCGGTACTCCATGCTCCAGAAGACCGTGCCCCATGCTTCGTTCAACGCCTCGATCGTCTGATAACGCGCCTTCAGCCACTCGCGAAAGCGTGTGACCGCGGCCGGCGAATAGCTGACCACCGTGTGATGACAGCCGAATTCGTTATCGGTCTGCCAGAAAGCGACCGCCGGATGCTTGCCGTAGCGCTCGGCCACCGCCGTGCAAATACGACGCGACGCCTCGAAATACGCGGGCGACGAGAAGTCGTAATGACGCCGCGAGCCGAACGCGCGGGGGCGTCCATCGGCGCCGACCGGCAGGATGTCCGGATGACGATCGATCAGCCACTTCGGCGGTGTCGCGGTTGGCGTGCACATGACGACTTTCAGGCCAGCCGCGCCGAGCACGTCGACGGCTCGATCGAGCCAGCCCCAATCGTATTCGCCGGGCGTCGGCTCGATGCGGCTCCACGCGAATTCTGCAATCCGCACCTGCTCGATGCCGAGCGCTTTCATCCGGCGCGCGTCGTCTTCCCACATCGACTCGGGCCAGTGCTCCGGGTAATAACAGACTCCTAAACGCATCCCTGTGTCCCCAATGTTCTTCAAGCGTAGTGTTCGACGGATTCGAGCGACGCGGCCGCGAAGCCGTCCTCGGTAAACAGATGACAGGCGGTACGCGGCACCCGCAGGCTCGCGCGATCGCCTGGGGCGAGGCGCGTGTTGCCCGGCGCCTTCGCGATCAGCACGGCCCCGCCGGGTTGATCGAGGTGCACGTAGCTGTGCTCGCCAAGCTGCTCGACGAGCGCTACGGTGCGCGCGAGCACGCCGTCTTGCGACGCGGCCGATGCATCGACAAACTCCAGATGCTCGGGACGCACGCCGAGCGTGACCGGCTGCGCTGGCTGCAAGCCCGCGCTGCTGACTGGCACGCGCACGTTCTCGCCGGTGTGATCGAGCGTGACGAGCACGCCTTGCGCATCGAGCGAGGCCACCTTGCCCGGCAGGAAATTCATTCGCGGCGAGCCTATAAAGCCGGCCACGAAGCGGCTTTTCGGGCGGTGATACAACTCGAGCGGCGCGCCGATCTGGGCGATGCTGCCGTAGCGCTCGGTGTCCTTGCCCGAATGCAACAGCACGATCTTGTCGGCGAGCGTCATCGCTTCGATCTGATCGTGCGTCACGTAGACCACGCTCGCCTTCGCGAACTGCTTATGCAGGCGTGCGATCTCGACGCGCGTTTGCCCGCGCAAGGTTGCATCGAGATTGGACAGCGGTTCGTCGAACAGAAACACGCCGGGCTCGCGCACGATCGCGCGGCCGATCGCGACGCGCTGCCGCTGCCCGCCCGACAGCGCCTTTGGCTTGCGCTCGAGCAGTGCCTCGAGTTGCAGGATGCGCGCGGCTTCACGCACCTTGCGCTCGATTTCATCCTTCGGGGTCTTCGCGAGTTTCAGGCCGAACGCCATGTTCTCGAACACGCTCATGTGCGGAAACAGCGCATAGCTCTGGAACACCATTGCGACGCCGCGTTGCGCGGCCGGCACGTCGTTGACGATCTTCCCGCCGATCGACAGGTCGCCGTCGGTCACGTCTTCGAGTCCGGCGATCATGCGCAGCAGCGTGGATTTGCCGCAGCCCGAGGGGCCGAGAAACACGCAGAACTCGTTTTCGCCGATCTCCAGATCGACGTTGCGAATCACTGGCGCACCGTCGCCATACGCCTTCTGCACGCCTCGTAACGAAATGCTCGCCATTGCATCGACTCCGTGATTTAATCGGCGCGAAGTCGGAGATTAAGCGCTTAATCAGCGTGACCGAAAAAATCGACCGCAAGGCGATCGTTGGGTCTGTCTCCGATATCGTTTTGTACGTTGGTTCGACGACAGATGTTGCCGCGCCTCGCGCCGCGACGCAAATGTCGGACAGCCATCCCAAATATTGACCTTATCATGCCTACACTCAGCGAAGTCGCGCGTCATGCCGGCGTCACGCCTGCCACGGTGTCCAATGTGCTGCGCAATCGCGGCCGCGTCGGCGCAACGACCCGACAACGCGTGCTCGACGCGGTCGCGGCGCTCGGCTATCGCCCGCATCTCGCCGCGCGCGCGCTCGCCGAAGGCCGCGCGCCGACGCTTGCGCTGATGGTGTCGAGCATCGCGAATCCGTTCTATCCGGAGTTCGCGCTCGCGGTCGAACGCGCCGCGCGCGCGAGCGGCCACTTCGTGATCATCTGCAATACGAACGAGGATCCGCTGAGTGGCCGCGCGTACCTCGACCAGATCGCCGGCACGCTTTCCGAAGGTGTGCTCGTGACCAACGCGAACCTGGATTTCGCCGATCTGCACAAGACCGAAGCGCGCGGCACACCGGTCGTGCTGTGCATGTGGGAGCGGCCCAGCGAGCCGCCCGGGTTGCCGTGCGTCGCGGTCGATTTCCGGCTGGCCGGCAAGCTGGCCGGCGAGCATCTGCTCGAACTCGGGCATCGGCGCTTTGGTGCGATCGTCGGCAGCAAGGCTTCCGGCATTCACGCGGCGCGCTATGAAGGTTTCGTCGACGCGTTGCGCGCGGCCGGCGTGACGAGGAATCGCGTGCGGCACGCGGTTGACACGATCCACGGCGGCTACCTCGCGACGCGCGCGCTGCTCGAAGCCGATCCACAGCTGAGCGCGGTCTTCGCGACCAACGACCTGCCCGCGCTCGGCGCGATGCACGCGGCGGCGGACCTCGGCCTGCGCGTGCCGCACGATCTGTCTGTGATCGGCATCACCGACATCCAGCTCGCGCGCGAGTCGCGTCCCGCGCTGACGACGGTGGCAGTACCGACGGTCGAGGTCGCAGGACTTGCAGTGGAACTACTGCGCGAGCTGATCGAGACGTCGTACGGACAAGCTGGACGCGCCGTGGGGGACGTGCCAGCTCACGTGCCGATGCGGATTTCGTCCGAGCCGAAACTGGTCGTGCGCGCATCGACGGCCGCGCCCCGCTCGCGTTGACGTGGCAGTAGCAGCCAAGACGCAACGTGTAGTCGCCGACGCTCAGCCGGCTTGCCGCGCATCAACTCGCGTGACGAGGCACACGCGCACCGACCGCCAACGCAATGCAGGCCAGTACCGCGGACACCGCCGCGAACGCGACGTTCGCCCACAAATGCCCGACCCGGGTCGACAGCAGCGCTATGCCGACCGCCGGCAACGAGTTGCCGGTGTAACAGCACAGCAGATACGCCGATAGCAATTCGGCGCGTTGGTCCGCGGGCGCGATCCGGTTGACCTCCTGCAAGCTGCCGCGAAACCCGAACGCGGCTGCGATGCCACACAATGCCGTCGCCGCGCTCAACACCACGATCGACGCGGTGACCTGCGCCCACAGCAGCAACGCCAGACTCGGCGGCAACAGCCACAGACCGGCGAACATCGCGGTGCGGGCGGCGAGTTTCGACGTAACCATCACCGTGATCGTGCTCGCGGCGAACAGTTCGGCGACGAGCGCCCCGCTCAGCGCGGGGCTGTGCAGATACATGCTGTTCGCGATCAGATTGGGCAACAGCGCCGCGAAAAATCCGAGCAGCGCGAAGGTCGCGAATGCGGTGACGGCAGGCACGACGAATGCCACGCGCAATCGCGCGGGCACACCGATACGTGGCGCGAAAGACAGTTGTGCAAACGACCGTGAGCGTGCTTGCACCGTTTCACGCGCGAGCGCGGTCAATGCCGTAGTGACCAGAAGCGCCAACAGATAAACGACAAACACCGTGCGCAGGGGCGAAGGTGCGAATTGCGCGAGCAGACCGGTGAGCAGCGACCCCACGCCGAGCCCACCCAGATTGACCGCCGCGGCAAGACGGCTGGCCGGCCCCTTGTCGGCACCAGCGTGCAATTCGGCGATCCACGCGGTCGCCGTGGCGGCACCGACGCCGATCGCGAGACCGCTCGCCGCACGGGCGACGAAAAGCCACGACGCATGCGTGGCAAACAGAAAACACAGCGTGCTCGCGATCGCCGCTGCGAGCACGACAAGACTGACCGAGCGGCGTCCAGCCCGGTCGGACACGCGACCGAATAGAAACAAGGCGCCGAGATTGCCGATCACGTAGGTCGCGTACACGAGCGTGATCGTCACATCGGACAATCCGAAGCGGTGCTGATAGAGTGGATAAAGCGGTGTGATCATCGTGCTGCCCGCGTACAGAACGCCGATCACGCCAGCGGCGGTGATCAGTGATGCGCGGGCGCCGAGTCGTCGCTGCCACCAATGCGAATGCATGGGTCACTCCGAAAGGTTCACGTTCTGGCTATGCGAGCAAGCGCTATTCCGCCGGGCTGTCTCCCCGGCATTCAGCGGTCAGCGAAAAGAGGGGGCGCCGCTTGGACAGGGTCCGGATTTATTTAAGGGGAACTACAGGGGCGCTCTTTGGGTAAGTTCCGCTCCCGTCATCTGCCGATTCTTCTTCGTCTATCTGGGCCCCGCCTGCTCCCAATTCGCGTCCTGAACACGTCTGAATATTGGCCGGAAAATTCGACCCGACCTCGTAATATTGTCGTGTGGCTCACGAAGCATCCCGCTAGTGAATTGTCGAGCCATGTGCGCGTTTCGGCCGCCTCCATGCACCGCTCCTCCTTCTGCGCTCCCCCTGTGCCTCCGAATAAACACAGTGCAGGCGGGGCGGCCCCCCCGGACCTCTTAGTCGTCAAACAGGAGATGAAAAATGACCCGCAACTGCTGGAAAATGGCGGTGCTTGTAAGCGCCGCATTGCTGACCGTGGGTGGGACGGCGCGTGCAGAAGATGAGTGTTCGAACGCGACGCTCAAAGGCCTCTACGGCTTTTCGCTTCGTGGCGAATTCATCGGCTTTGTCGACGCAGGCGGCAATCCACACCGAATACCCAATCCCGACATCGTTGACGCAGTGTTTATCCAGAAGTTTGATGGCACTGGCGCCTTCACCCGGTCTGACTACGTCTCCAGCGACGGGTTTAAACGGCCCGGATTGACCGACCCAACGACCGGATTTGATACGGGCGAGACCGGCACATACACCGTCTTTCGGAACTGCACGGGCATCATGCACATTACATTTCCTGCTCCCATCGCTTCCACCGTCATCGACGTCAGATTCGTGCTGACCGAAGGGGGCCACCGACTTCACGGTGTTGTAAGCCATCAGGAAATTGCCGGACCTTTCACCGCGTTGGACGGAACAACAACGTGCGGCCCAACGCCGGCGTGCAACATGCGGGCTCAGGAAAGCGTGGTTGGCGAAAAGTTCGACGTGGAAGGAGGAACCCGCTGAGGAAGCGTTGGCGACTACGGGGTCGCTTTGCTCAAGAGGTAGGGCGCACTGTTACGACAGCACGCTCGTAAGGATCGAGCATGCGATGCAGGGCAGATATCAGGAAAATTGAACAGGTCACTGCTTTACAGGCGGGAGGCAGCATGTCCTCGTCCCGGGACGTCGCAATCCTTGTCGCGGCGATGTATGACGCAGCGCTGGAACCCGGTTGCTGGCCCGACGTTCTTCGGCTCATCGCCGACCGGACCGGCTCACCTGTTGCCAGGCTATCGCTGGAGTGCCCGGGCCGACGCATCGAGATGCAGACCTGGGTCGGGGCCGAGACATCTTTTACGCAGTCCTATGAGAACCATTTTGTGGAAGTCGACCCGGTGATGCAGGCCGTAAGGGCGACAGCGTCCGGCACCGTGATTGTCGAAGGTGCAATTTCCGGCAGTACGCTGGAGCGCAGCGAGTTCTATCATCAATGGATGCGCCCACAGGGCCTGTACAGCGCCGCCATGACGAAATTCCTGGACGAAGGCGACGACCTCGGCGTGCTTGTCTGCGCCTCAGGACTCAAAGCCGAACGGAAAAGTGGCTCGAATACGCCGCAGTTGCTGTACCAGCTCGCACCACATTTGCAGCGCGCCATGCGGATGCATCTACGCCTTGGTCGGCTCGGCGTTGAACGGGACGTGGTAACAGGGGCACTGGACCTGCTCAGACCGGCTATTGCGGTGGTGGACGGAACAGCCCGCATCGAATTCGCCAATCGGGCGGCCGAGTTGCTGCTGGCGAGCGCAGACGGCGTTTCGTACGACGCGCAGGGTTTGTCAACGGTCACCGTCACGCAGACAAGCCGCCTTCGCGCGCTGATTGCTCAGGCGGCAGGCACTGCACCCGGCATCGCAGCAGGAGGTGCGATGGTCATCGAGCGCCCATCGCTCAGGCGACATTACCAGGTGCTGGTCTCACCACTGAGCGTGCAAACCCCCTGGGCGGCTATCGTGCCGCATGGACCGGCTGCCGTGGTCCTTATCATCGACCCGGACATGGAACCGGCGAACGTTGAACAACGATTGAGGTCACTGTA
This sequence comes from Paraburkholderia sp. BR13439, assembly GCF_040948805.1. NCBI lineage: Bacteria > Pseudomonadati > Pseudomonadota > Betaproteobacteria > Burkholderiales > Burkholderiaceae > Paraburkholderia > Paraburkholderia sp. BR13439. The sequence continues at coordinate 283,551 of NZ_JBFPKN010000010.1, forward strand.
CGGCCTGACTTCAGCCGAGGCACGCGTCGCCACGGCGATTGGTAGCGGCGAAAGTCTATACACGGTTGCCGAATCGCTCGGGGTGCTGCCGTCAACCGCACGGACTCACCTGCACCATGTGTTCCTCAAGACCGGCACTCAACGCCAGGCGCAACTCGTTCAGCTTCTCACACAGACAGCGCTTTTCGCGCAAGGGTAACGGCCGGAGCGCCACAGTCACCGTGGCCATGTGGCACGGGACAGCGCCGCTCGACGCCACGCGGGGTCGTCTCCCCCAAATGATGGAGGCGGGTTCGGCTTGCGCAAAATACATTCGAAACGAAAGATGGATTCGGCGAAGAGGCGTGCCGTTGACCGGAACGCAAACGGGTACGCGCAGCCAGCACGGGACTCCGTGTACGGTTGGGGCCGTCCTGCGACATCGACCAGGGTAACTGATTGGACCCGTACGTACGGGCCGTCGCCGAGGCAGGGTCGAGATTATCCGACCCCTCCTGCGTGGTTCGCGCGACCGAACCACATTAGATGGAGTACATGGAGATGAAACTGCTCAAACTTGCAGCATGTAGCGTCGCCGCTCTCGCTTTCGGGTACGTTCAGGCTCAGGAGACGTCGCCTGCACCGCAGGCCACCAGCCCTGCCGTGTCTTCGACAGATTCTGTTGGCGGTGTCTCCGCCACGACCAGCGAGTCAGGCGCGTCGAAGGGCAAAACGCGGGCGCAGGTCAAACAGGAACTTGAGCGCGCGCGCCAGTCGGGTGAACTTGACCGGATAAACGCGGAGTATGGCGGGGAGTAAAGACAGAGTGCGCGATTCCGGCGCAGCGGGCGGCCGCCGCCTCGTCACCGTCGAGTTGCGGACCCGCCCGTGTACCGCGCTGAATTGTGAGCGCCACGATTCAGCGCGGCGAAGTCGCGACCGCGGTCAAAAGGTGGCGACCGCCGTCTGCATGAGAGGAGGCTCTGCGGCCAACTTCCGCCTGCTGGCAGGCTGCGGGAATACGTACCAACTGCCGTCATCGTGTCTGAAGAAGAATAATGCGCGTGCTCCGGCCGGGGAAGACGTCTCGACGCACACGTAGCGTCGCCCGCCCTTTCCCGTGCGGCTGAGAGCGGTCACATGAACAGGCGTCGCGGGCCCCGGTGCGAGCCATTTTTCGACCTGACAGCGCAGGGATTGCTCATTCGTGTTCTTCATGTCCCCCTCCAGTAAGTCTGAGGACAACCGACGTTGGAGAGCGCGGGCCGCCAACGCCAGCGCTGCATCTTGACTCCCGCTGTCGCTAGCGTTGGCGTTGACGTTAGCGTTGGCAATAGGCGCTATTGCCCGATTTGCCGGCTTACGCTGTTTTCCTGCTGGTTCAACGCATGGTCTTCCCGCCTGGTGACGTGGCTGCCGTTCTGACTTGCCATGTCACGCTCCTCCTGCCGAATCTGATGGTCATCGCGATGCAGTCTCGCCGCCGTGGCCTGCGACATTTCGCCTTCCCTGACTTCCTGATGAATACGACGGTCCTGATTCGCGAGTCGCTGGTTCATTTCCACGCGGCGGGGATGAGTCGCGTCCCAGTTCGTTTGCGCCGATGCAATGCCCGTGAACGACATCGCAAGTGCTGCAACAGCGGCGATTTTGTACACAGCGTTGTGCATGTTCATCTCCGATTCGGTGGAAGGGACGGCTTCTGGCCGTTCATCTGCTCAACGTCCTGGGCTAACGCGATGTTGACCCCCGAGTTGTGAGTTCTGAAACCGAATATTTCGTGTCGGCTGGACTTCTCAGAGTCGTGCAAACGGAGCGGGGTGTTTCAGGTCGCACGCCTCGTTACGCAAGAAAAACATCGATATTCCGTGTGGAGACGGACGGAGTGGAACTGTGCAGAAGGGTGCGGTACCAGCCTGCGTATCGACGACACCTGTGCGCGACAGCGGGGCCGCCGTGCTGGACAGCGAGTCAGCGACACAAGGCACGAACTATGCGGCGCCCAAGTCATGCGAGCGGCAGACGCTTGCATGAGATATTTTCTGAGGGTGAGCCATGAAACATATCGGCAAGACGTTTTGCGCTTCGGCTCTCGTGATAGCACTGTCGGCAATAACCTACGCGCAAGCCGGCGGCAATGCTGGCGGGAAGACAACACCTAGTGTCGGCGCCGATTGGACGAAGACCGCGAATGAGAGGGGATACGGGTCTCCGGATGCCACGGCCAGTGGCGTCGGTGAGGCGCGCAGTAGCCCTTCGACGGGACGTTCAAACCGCAGCAAGGCCAATGGTCTAAATATGGGTACACGTAGCGGCGCGAACAGCGACGTCAACAGACCACGGAACGGCCCAAGCCAAGACGGCCAGTAGCGATGACAACCGGTCGCACGCGGCGTCAACGTCGCTACAGGCCACGGCGACGAGGCATGGAATCGCCGACTTTTCGACTCAGGCAGGTGCCACGCGCCAGGTCAGGGGCTGGCGACTTTCGCGCCGCTGGAGCGCGCCGAAAACGTCGCATGGCTTTGGCCGTCCCGCGTCCCAGGACGCACCTCCCGTTCGCCGCGCTCTGCTTCACGAACGAAGCGCTTTTCCTATACTGATTGTGTCGCAATCTGGTTAACGCGACGTTGGTCGGATATTCGGAGGAATGCATCATGAACAAGGACCAGGTCAAAGGCGTTGCTCAAAAGATGAAGGGCAAGGTCAACCAGGCAATGGGCAAGGTCACCGGCAGAGCGTCCCGGGAACTGAAAGGCGATGTCGAGCAGGCCGCAGGACAAGCGAGGAAGGATGTCGGTGACGCCAGGGAAGCGGGGAAGGATCGCACGACCCGTCATCATTAACCGCCTGCCTGCGGGGCTTGGGTGAGCGCATTGACGCAGCGTCGAAGGCTTCGTAAGACGGTGGACCTGTGAAGTTGGTCGCCGGTCCGTTTCCTGAGAGAGACTTCGCCGTCGACGATGCTATGGCCAAGGCTCGGCGGGGCGCGCTGGCGACCTTGAATCCGGCCTGGAGCGCCACGACGACGGCGGTGGTCAGGTCGTCGTCTTTTCGGGCCGGCGCCAACGCTTTCGCGCCCCGGACGCACTCCGCCCGGCGGACGGCGTGGCCCCGCCTGGAACTTGCTCAGGAAAACCGTCTTTCAGACTTCAAATAGCTTTCAGTCGAGCCAGGACTTTCCCCAAGCCGAAACGCGCTGCTGCGCACCGCAACAAGGCATCAAAGCCTTACCACATAAGGCTCGCAGCCTGCAGGCGAGTCGCTACGCGGCAAAATCCCGTGTTCACATCTCCTTGACGATCGGCCACGCGCCTGTTGTACTAAATCAATCAAAGTGATTTAGGCGATTCCCCTCGGGACAGCATCACCTCGAAGCGTCATCGCCAATCGTCGAGCCCATAGCCTCGCATTTGCAATCCATCTGTAGTCCCCAACGTCAATAACAGTAACCGGAGGAGCGTCTCATGAATCTGAATTCCCACAGGCGTCCTGTCGTCAGGACAATCGTGTCGATGTGTGCCGCGGCAGCGGCGCTGTGGTGCGCGAGCGGGAGTCAGGCCGCCGACCAGCCCGTCATCGGCCTGATCACGAAGACCGATACGAACCCGTTCTTCGTCAAGATGCGCCAGGGCGCGGACGCGACCGCGTCGAAAGACGGCGCGAAACTGATCACGGCCGCCGGCAAGTTCGACGGCGACAACGCGAGCCAGGTCACCGCGATCGAAAACATGATGACGGCCGGCGCGAAAGCGATCCTGATCACGCCGAGCGACACCAAGGCGATCGTGCCGAGCATCAAGAAGGCGCGCGCGGCCGGCGTGATGGTCGTCGCGCTCGATACGCCGACCGATCCGCAGGACGCGACCGACGCGCTGTTCGCGACCGACAACTTCAAGGCCGGCGTGCTGATCGGTAAATATGCAAAGGCCGCGCTGAACGGCAAACCCGCGAAGATCGCCACGCTCGATCTCGCACCGGGCGTGTCGGTCGGCGTGCTGCGTCACAACGGCTTCCTCGAAGGCTTCGGTGTCAAGGAAGGCGATGCGTCGATCGTCTGCAGCCAGGACACGCGCGGCGATCAGGCGAAAGGCCAGACCGCGATGGAAAACTGCCTGCAGAAGGCACCCGATATCAACGTGGTCTACACGATCAACGAACCGGCCGCGGCCGGCGCGTATCGCGCGCTGAAGGCAGCGGGCAAGGACAAGGGCGTGATGATCGTGTCGATCGACGGCGGCTGCGAAGGCGTGCGCAATGTGAAGGCCGGCGCGATCGCGGCGACCTCGCAGCAGTATCCGCTGAAGATGGCCTCGCTCGGCGTCAGCGCCGGCGTCGATTACGCGAAGACCGGCAAGAAGGTCTCCGGGTATCAGGACACCGGCGTCACGCTGATCACCGACAAACCGATGTCCGGCGTCGATAGCAAGGACACGAAGTTCGGCCTCGATAACTGCTGGGGCAAGTAACGCGCATTGCACAGCGGCCCGTTGCGCGTCGTAGCGGGCCGCCATCTGATTCGCCGCGTGACCTTCACGTCACGCTCATGTACCGAGGACTGCCATCATGTCGACCCCTTCCGCGCCCGCCGGCCGCCCGCGCCCGTCTTTCTCCGAGCATCTGCCATCGCTGACCGAAATCGGACCGTTGATCGCGCTGGTGCTGGCCTGCGCATTCTTTATTTCGCAGAGCAGCCGCTTTCTATCGTTCCAGAACCTGTCGCTGATCCTGCAACAGACGATGGTCGTCGCGGTCATCGCGATCGGCCAGACGCTGATCGTGCTGACCGGTGGCATCGATCTGTCTTGCGGCATGGTGATGGCCTTCGGCTCGATCATCATGACCAAGTTCGCGGTCGTGCTCGGCGTGCCACCCATTCTCGCGATTCTGTGCGGCATCGGCGCCAGCACATTGTTCGGCTTACTGAACGGTCTGTTGATCACGCGCATCAAGCTGCCGGCGTTCATCGTCACGCTGGGTACGCTGAACATCGCGTTTGCGCTCACGCAGATCTACTCGAACGCGGAAAGCGTGTCGAATCTGCCCGACGCGATCATGTTCTTCGGCAGCACGTTCAGGCTCGGACCGGCGGAAGTCACGTACGGCACCGTGCTGACGCTGCTGATGTATCTGGCCACGTGGTTCGTGCTGCGCGACACGGTGCCCGGCCGGCATCTGTACGCGCTCGGCAACAACGCCGAGGCCGCGCGGCTGATGGGCCTGTCGTCGCAGCGGATTCTGCTGATCGTCTACACGCTCGCCGGCGCGATCTATGGCATCGCCGCGCTGCTGTCGGTAGCGCGCACCGGCGTCGGCGATCCGCAGGCCGGGCAAACCGAGAACCTCGACAGCATCACCGCGGTCGTGCTCGGCGGCACGAGTCTGTTCGGCGGACGCGGGTCGATCGTCGGCACCTTGCTCGGAGCGCTGATCGTCGGCGTGTTCCGTAACGGCCTGACGCTGATCGGTGTGTCCTCGGTGTACCAGGTCTTGATCACCGGCATCCTCGTGATTCTCGCGGTCGCCGCCGATAAACTCTCGCACCGCGGCCGTTGATCCCGCACAGGAGCCTTGTCATGCTGACCTCCACCTCCCCTTCCACGTCCGCTGCGATGCCGGTTCTGCAAGCACGCGGGCTCGTCAAACGTTATGGCAACGTGACCGCGCTCGACGGTTGCGATTTCGAAGTGCTGCCGGGCGAAATCCTCGCGGTGATCGGCGACAACGGCGCCGGCAAATCGTCGCTGATCAAGGCACTTTCCGGCGCGACGGTGCCCGACGAAGGCGAGATTCTGCTCGACGGCAAACCAGTCAAGTTCCGCAGTCCGCTCGATGCACGCGCGCAAGGCATCGAGACCGTGTACCAGGAACTCGCGGTCGCGCCGGCGATGAGCATCGCCGAAAACCTGTTTCTCGCCCGCGAATTGCTGAAGCCAGGCTGGCGCGGCTCGCTGTTCAAGATGATCGACAAACGCCGCATGCTCGACGAAGCGACCGCGGCCATGAAAGATCTGCAAATCGGCATCCGCTCGATGCGCCAGGCGGTGGAAACGCTGTCCGGCGGCCAGCGCCAGGGCGTCGCGGTGGCACGCAGCGCGGCGTTCGCGCGCCACGTCGTGATTCTGGACGAGCCCACCGCCGCGCTCGGCGTGAAGGAAGGCAACATGGTGCTCGAACTGATCCGGCGCGTGCGCGATCGTGGTTTGCCGGTGATCCTGATCAGCCACAACATGCCGCACGTGTTCGAGATCGCCGACCGCATCCATATTCAGCGGCTCGGCCGGCGCGCGGCGCTCGTCAATACGAAGGACGTGCACATGTCGGAAGCGGTCGCGATCATGACCGGCGCGAAGAAAGCCGACGTGAAAGCAATCGCGTGACGCGCCGCTCAACCCGCTGAGCCACGAGGCCGATACACGACGATGGACACCTCCACCACCAGCCCGCGTTCGCCGGTCAAGCGCACAGTCGGCTCGAACCAGGTCGGCATGCGGCAATTCAACGAGCGGATCGTGCTGCAAACGATCCGCTTGCATGGCCCGCTGCCGAAGGCCGAGGTCGGCCGCCTCACGCGTCTTTCGATGCAGACGGTGTCGATGATCGTCGATCGGCTGATCGCCGACGGCCTGCTCGAAAAACAGGCGCGCGTGCGCGGCAAGATCGGCCAGCCGTCGGTGCCGATCGCGCTGCGCGCGGACGGGGCGTACACGATCGGCATCAAGGTCGGACGCCGCAGTCTCGACGTGCTCGCGATGGACTTCGCCGGGCGCATCGTGTGCCGCGACGTGTTCGAGTATGCGTATCCCGACCCGCGAACGCTGTTCCCCGCGCTCGAAAGCAAACTCGCGCGCGTGAACCAGACGCTCGGTGCGAAGGCCGGCAAAGTGGTTGGCGTCGGCGTCGCGGCGCCGTTGTGGCTCGGCGGCTGGCGCGACTTTCTCGGCGCGCCGCCCGGCGCGCTCGAAGCGTGGAACGACATCGATCTTCGCGCGCGCATCGCGACGATAAGCGGCCTGCCCGTCGAGTTCGCCAAAGACACCACGGCCGCGTGCGCGGCCGAACTCGTGATGGGCCAGGGCCGCGGCATCCACAACTTCCTGTATCTGTTCGTCGGCACGTTCATCGGCGGCGGACTCGTGATCGACGGCCGTCTGCATGGCGGTCCGCACGACAACGCCGGCGCGGTCGGTTCGATCCCGCTGCGCGAAGGCAGCGCACGCAAACCCGCGCGGCAGTTGCTGCACGCGGCATCGGGCTTCGTGCTCGAACAACTGTTCAGCGATGCAGGCGCGCCGGCCGCCGCGGCGCACGATCATCGCGCACTGTCGCCCGAGTTGTGGCGGCATACCGAGCAATGGCTCGATAGCGCGTGCCCGGCGATCGCAAACGCGCTGACCAACGCGGCCGCGCTGCTCGATCTCGAAGCCGTCGTGATCGACGGCGAGTTCGACCGGCTATTGCTGCGCGAGATCATTCGCCGCACCGAGCGCGTGCTCGATCGTTTCGAATGGGAAGGGATGGTGCGGCCGCAATTGCTGGAAGGCGCGATCGGCGCCGACGCCCGCGCGATGGGCGGTGCGATTCTGCCGCTCTATGGGCATTTCGCACCGGTCCATGAGCTGTTTCTGAAGCCGGCGGCGTCGGAGGCGGGTTTTGACGAGCGGTAAGCGGTTCAGTGCGCGGCAACTTTCGTCGCTGCTGGCGGCGCTTGCGCCGGCACGGTCGTCACGGTTTTCTGAACCGGTTTATCGAGCAACGGCTGCAACGCCGGAGCCATCGACTTCAGCAACTGCACCGCCAGCGCACTCGTGAAGTCGTAACGCGCGGCGTAGGGCTCGTGCACCCACGCGGTCAGCGTGCCGTAGAAGCGGTCACCGAGCGCGAACACGAAGGTCGCGCTGCGATTCACCTTGCGCGACTCGATCAAGCGCGCGCCCTTCGCATACACGTTCAAGCGCTGATCGCCGGTGCCGGTCTTGCCATAGACTTCAAGCGTTTCGCCGTTCGGGAACGTCATGCCTTGCGCGAGACGCCTCGCGGTCCCCCCCGTCACGACATCACGCAACAGCATCCGTACCTCGCTCGCGATCTCCGGCGACACCTGCTGCTGCGGCGCGATCACCGCGCGCCTGAAATGCGTTTCGTACGGCGTATCCTTCGCGAAGTCGAGTTGCGTCAGCGTTTCGGTCGGCACCTTGTTGCCGCCGTTCGCGATCACGCCGATCAGTTGCGCGAGTGCCGCCGGACGATCGCCCGACGCGCCGATCGCCGCCGCATACGACGGCGTCAGCGACGCGAACGGATAGCCGAGCGCCTGCCACGATTTGCCGATCGCGTCGAACGCGCGCAGTTCGACCATGCGCTTGATGCGGCGATCCTGAGTCGCGTGATAGCGCGTCTTGAAGAGCCACGAGTAGGTGGACAGGCGCACGTCCTGGCTTGCGGTTTCGATCTGCGCAAGCGTCGCATCGGGATGCTTGCGCAGATAATTCAGCGTCCACAGTTCGAGCGGATGCACGCTGGAGATATAGCCGCGGTCGTTCAGGTTGAAACGGTTGATGCCGTACTTGTCGTACAGAATCGCGAGGTCTTCGTCGTCGAGCATCGAAGCCGACGGCGTGTTCTTCAGCGCCGCGTACATCATCTTGTTGAACCAGGCGTTCGATTGATCCGGCGCGACGCTGCGCAGAGCGGTCGCCACTTTCGGCGGCGATTTGCGCACGCCGAGCAGCAACAGCGTGATCTGCTGATCGGGCGTCTTGCCGTGATACTTCGTGTAGAAACGCTTCATGTACACGCGGCTTTCCTGATCGGCGAAACGCGTCAAATACATCGTGCGGGTCGCTGTATCGCCGAGCCATTCCGACGACGGCCCGGTGGTCTGCACCATTTCATAGTGCACGATATCGCGCATCAGGCGCACGAACACGAGGTTCACCGAATGCTGGAACGCACGATGCACGGTCAGGATGCGGCTGTTGTCGTCGGACTCGAAGTTCGTGAAGGTCTGCGCGCCGCCGCCCGTAAAGAACGTTTCGCCGGGGCTCGCCGAGTATTTACGCTCGACGGCGGCGTCGAGCATCGGCTGCAGCGAGTGATCGCGCGTGTGCAGCAGATAGTCGATCGCCCAGCGCGTCAGCCGATCGTTCGGATCGGGCGTGACTGCTTTCAGCTCGGCATTGCTCAGCGAGGCGTAACGGGTGTGCAGATCGGTGACGATCTGCAGATACGTGATGACGGTGCGCAGTTTCGCGGTCGAACCCAGGTTCAGGCGCGCGCCCGAATTGATGTCGAACGGCTGGTTCACGCTATCGGTCTGCACGCGCACGAGGTTCGCGTCGCCGTGCCGTTCGAAAAGCGTGAAGCTGTAGGCGATATGCGTCGGATCGTCGGACCCGCGCAGCATTTCGTAGCCGACGAGCCCCGCGGCCTTCGCGCCGTCTTTGGTCGCGGCGGCGGCGAGGCGCTCGGCGATGGCCTGTTGCACGTCATTGTTCAGCGTGCCTGTGGCCTGCACGTCGAGGCGGTCCAGTTCATAGAAGCTGCGCACACCGAGCGCGGCGAGCAGATGCGAGCGCATCGACGTCACGGCCTTGCGCGACACGAACGAACCGAGATCCGGCGTGCTGCGCGGCGCGCGATGCAGTTCGACATGCGCCGCCAACGCCGCGTCGCGCAACTGCGCGGTGATCACGCCGCCACTCGCGAGCAGCCGCAGATAGCTGTCGGTCAGCCGTTCGAGCTCGGGATAGCCGCGCTGCAGGAAAAACGACGGCGCGCGCTGCGCAATCATTAGCGACAGCACTTCGCGAAACGCCAGGCCCTGGTCGGGCAGATTCGCGTCGGTCGACGGCGCCTTCAGCAGACGGTTGGTCTCGCGGAAATCGCGCCCATACCAGGCGGCGAGACCATCACCGATCCCGTTGATTTCGCCGACGCCGGGCTGCGCGGCGAGCGGCACCGAGTTCAGATAGTGCACGACGATCTGTTCGCGCGCGGGCAGCGTTTGCGGTCCGTTCAGATACGCGCGTACCGACGCAGACGCGATTTGCCGCAGCTTTTCCGGCGGCGTCGCGGTGCGGCCGCCCGCCGAGTGACGGAATTTCTCGATCTGCGTCGCGAGCGTGCTGCCGCCCGGCGTCTGCTGATGACGATTGAAAACGCGCGCGCCCTGGTCGACGAGCGCGCGGCTGAAGCGCCCCCAGTCGATCGCCGGATTGCGGTTCGGCTGACCCGGATCGAGCAGATAGCGGTCTTCGATGAACAGCAGCGAGTTCACGACGAGCGGCGGAATCGCGTCGAAGCTGTCGTACACGCGGCCCGGAAACTGAGCGCTGTATAGCGGCACGCCAGTGCCGTCGAACAATTGCAGGCCTGCCGTGTCTTTTTCGTCGTAAGGCAGGAACAGGCCGTCATCGGCCAGCGACAGCATGCGTTCTGAATCGCGCGCCTGCGAGCTGATTTCGAAGCCATGCTGCAACAGGCGCTGCTGAATGGCAGGCAACAGCGCGTAGCCGAGGCGCGCGTCGTACGGGCCCTTGTCGGCTTGCGGAAAGCGGATGGAATGACTGGGACCGTCGGCGACCGAGAAACCGACGTCGCGGGTCAGCTCGGAAAGGTAGCGCGCCTGCAGCCGCGAGGTCTCGATCTCGATCTGCACGAGCCGCGCAATCAGCGCCATCGCGAGCAGGAAAAACGCGGCCAGGCCCCATTTGAGCCAACGCCAACTCCGCACGGTCACGGTGCTGGTCGCGCGAAGCGGAAACCGAAGCGGTGGCCGATTCATGGCTGCTCTCCCCGAGCGATGGCCAGGATGTCCAGCCTGGCTCAGTTCATATAAACCAGTGTAGCTCGGAACGAGAAACCGTCATCGGCTCAGATTGACGCGACAGTGTCGCGGCTACAACATCCGCTGGCGTCGAATGACAAAACGCGAACCGGCATGAGATATTGAAGGACTTTTCACCCGAATACCAAACCGCCTTTTCGGGCGGTTTTGCCGTTTCTGGCGGCGCTTGCCGAAACAAAGTCGCTTTTTGGCTGGCATTCTTACCGGCAACCGGGAGAACGGCCGAGCAAGCCGGTGGCGATGCGGCTAAGCTCGTGTCTTCGTCTGCGTCCGTTGTGTCTGCGCGCGCAAAAGCGCGATGAACCGCTCCGCCGGCGGCGACAGCACGCCGCCCTTGCGCGTGACGATGCCGAAAGTCTGCGATGGCGATTTGAGCCTGACCGGTACGACGCGCAGCATCTTGTGCCGCACGAACGGCCCGGCAATCGCGCTCGGCAGCAGCGAAACGAGTTCGGCGCTGCTTTGCAGCAGTGCCACTGTCACGAAAGTGGAAGCCGTCGAAATCGGATTGTCGGGCATGTCGAGGCCGGCGAGATCCAACTCGCGTTCGAGCAGCGCATGCAGCGGCATATGTGACGGATACATGACCCAGCGATGCCCCCCGAGCTCGCTCAACGTCATCTCGCGACGCGGCAACGGCGCATGCTGATACCCGACCACCACCGCCAACGGCTCGTCGCCGAGCGGGCGATACTGATACTTCGACGGATCGGCCGCGACCGCCGCGCGGCCGATCACCACATCGAGCCGGCCGTCGTCGAGCTGCGCGAGCATCCGCGCGCTGGTGTCTTCGACCACCTCGATCGACAGACCCGGTTGCGTCGCATGCAACTGGTTCAGCGCGGGCACCACGCAGTCGGGAATCGCGCCCATGATCGCGCCGAGCGCGAGCCGCCCGCCACGACCCGAACGTATTTCCGCGACATCCTGACACAGCGCGGTGAGGTCCGACGTCACGACGCGCGCATAGCGGATCACGCAATGGCCGAGCTGGTTCGGGATCATGCCGCTTTTCGAGCGCTCGAAAAGCGGCGCGTCGAGCATCGATTCGAGCTCCTGCAGGGCCTTGCTCGCCGCCGATTGCGTCATCGACATCACACCGGCCGCTTTGTGCAGCGATTTGTGATCGTCGAGCGCGATCAGCAGATTCAGCTGCTTCATGCGCAGCTTCGACAGCAGGACGTTGAGCGTGTCTTTCATTGTACGGGTGAGTCGCAAAAGCGATCACGATATGGAAACAATTCAATATACCTGCGAGGCCCAGCGCCGTATAGTCGCCGCAGGAGACATTCATCCAGTTGCGCCGCTCGCTCGCGGGCTCGAGCGCAATCCTTCCATCCCAGCACGGACCACATCGCCATGAGCCAAGCGTCACACTCCCCCGCCCTGCGCGGCGTCTTCCCCGTCGTACCGACGATCTTCGACGACGCCGGGCGCCTCGACCTCGAAGGCCAGAAGCGCTGCCTCGATTTCATGATCGACTCCGGCTCGAACGGCCTGTGCATTCTCGCGAACTTCTCCGAGCAGTTCGCGCTGTCCGACGACGAGCGCAGCACACTGATGCATCTCTCGCTCGAACATGTCGCGGGCCGTGTGCCGGTGATCGTCACGACCACGCACTTCAGTTCGTACCAGTGCGCGGAGCGCAGCCGCGCAGCGCAGGCTGCGGGCGCCGCGATGGTGATGGTGATGCCGCCGTATCACGGCGCGACGATCCGCATCGGCGAGCGCGGCATCTACGACTTCTATCGCACGGTGTCCGATGCGATCCAGATTCCGATCATGATCCAGGATGCGCCGGTCAGCGGCACGCCGTTGTCCGCGCCGTTCCTCGCTCGCATGGCGCGCGAGATCGACAACGTGTCGTACTTCAAGATCGAAACGCCGCAGGCCGCCAACAAGCTGCGCGAGCTGATCGAACTGGGCGGCGACGCGATCGTCGGTCCGTGGGACGGCGAGGAAGCAATCACGCTGATGGCCGATCTCGATGCGGGCGCGACCGGCTCGATGACGGGCGGCGGTTATGCGGATGGCATCCGCCTGATCATTGATGCCTATGCGGCCGGCGATACCGAGGCCGCCGCCGCGCACTATCAGCAGTGGCTGCCGCTGATCAACTACGAGAACCGCCAGGGCGGACTCGCATCGTGCAAGGCGCTGATGAAGGAAGGCGGCGTGATCGCGTCGGACGCGGTGCGTGATCCGCTGCCGCAAATGCATCCGGCGACGCGCGAAGGGCTGTTGAAGATCGCGCGCCGGCTCGATCCGCTGGTGTTGCGCTGGGGTCGATAACACACGTTGAAATGCAGCGGGGCGCCCGCCGACGTGCGGGCTTCCGCGGGCTGGACGGCGACACGCGATTGCCGCTAACCTAGGGCGTGTCCACGAGCTCGCGCCCCATGCAAAGTTTCTACGAAGCCACCGTCACTCGCTCCTGCGCCTATGCGCCGCTCAACGGCCGACGCAGCGCGCACGTCTGCATCATCGGCGGCGGGCTCGCGGGACTCTCCACCGCGTTGGGACTCGCCGAGCGCGGCGTCGAAGACGTCGTCGTGCTCGAAGCGCAGCAGGTCGGCTTCGGCGCATCGGGACGCAACGGCGGCTTCGTGTTCGGCGGCTACAGCCTCGATTGCGCCGACCTGCTGAAGACGCTCGGGCCGACTCGCGCGCGCGAGCTCTATGCGCTGACCACCGACGCGGTCGAGCTGATGCGCAAACGCATTGCGCGCTACCGGATCGATTGCGACGCAACCGATGCCGGCGTGATCCTCGCGAACTGGTTCGACGAACCAGCGCGTCTCGAAGCGCAACGGCGTCTGATGCGCGATTCGTTCGGCGTCGACTGGGAACCGATCGCCGCCGACGAACTCGCCGCGCAACTGAAAACGAGCCGCTATCACGGCGGACTGTTCGAGCGCAACGCGTTCCATTTTCATCCGCTCAAATACGTCCTCGGCGTCGCCGCGGCGGCCGCGCAAGCGGGCGTGACGATCCACGAGCGCTCGCCGGTCGTCGGCTTGCGGCGCGAGGGCGCGGGCTTCGTCGTCGAGACGCCGCACGGTGCGCTCGACACGCGTCATGTCGTGATGGCGGGCGGCGGCTATGCGCGCAACGTGTACGCGCGCGTCGAGCGCGCGGTGCTGCCGATCGCCACCTATGTGATGGCGACCGAGCCGCTCGGCGAACGCTTGCATGATGCGATCGCGACGCGCGCCGCGGTCTACGACACCCGCTTCGCATTCGACTACTACCGGCCGCTGCCCGACACCCGCATCCTGTGGGGCGGCCGCATCTCGGTGCGTGATCGCGAGCCCGAGGCGATCGCGCATCTGCTGCGGCACGACCTGCTGAAGGTCTATCCGCAGCTGCGCGACGTGCGCATCGAGCATGCGTGGGGCGGGCTGATGAGCTACGCGCGGCACAAGATGCCGCAGATCGGCCAAAGCACGGACGGCGTCTGGTACGCGGTCGGTTTCGGCGGACACGGCATGGCGCCGACCACGGTGTCGGGTGAACTGCTGGCGGCGGCGATCTGCGGTGAACGGCCAGTGCCCGATGCATTCGCGAGCTTCGGCCTCACGCGCACCTATGGCGCGCTCGGTCTCGCGGCCGCGCAGCTCACGTACACCGCGATGCAAACACGCGACGCCCTCGCCGCGCGCCGCCGGCCCACGCGACCGGTCGCGTAAGCGCCACGCAAGGTCCTTCGAAATACCTGCACCGATGCCCGAGACCCGCGCCAGAGGCCCATTTCACCATGCTAGAATGCGCCGTCACTGCCGCTCGAAACCACAATGAAAAAGGGAAGCAAGGCCGCCGAGCCTGATACCAACGGCATCGTGTCGGGCGCGCCGCACGCCGACGCGCGACGTACCGACGCCAAGCGAGCCGACGCCAGCCGTGTCAACACCCGGCGTGCGGACGCCCCACGCAAATACGATCCCGAGCAGACGAAGCGCAACATCCTCGACGTCGCGACCCAGGAGTTCTCCGCGATGGGACTGACGGGCGCACGCGTCGACGCGATCGCGGAGCGCACGAACACCACCAAGCGCATGCTGTACTACTACTTCGGCAGCAAGGAAGGGTTGTACCAGGCGGTGCTGGAAAAGGTGTATGGAGACATTCGCGCGCTCGAACAGGATCTGCACATCAGCGAACTCGATCCGGTCGAGGGCATGCGCGCGCTGGTCGAATTCACGTTCGACTACCACGACCGGCAGCGCGATTTCGTGCGCCTCGTGACGATCGAAAACATTCACGGCGCAAAGTACGTCGAGCAGGTGAAGACGTTCAAAGGACGCAACGTCACTGTGATTCACACGATCGAAGATCTGCTCGCGCGCGGCATCGCCGCCGGCCAGTTCCGCAGCGACATCGATCCGATCGATCTGCATCTGATGATCAGTTCGCTGTGCTTTCATCGCGTGGGCAACCGGCATACGTTCGGCACCGCGTTCGGGCGCGATCCGTCGCATCCTCGATTGCGCGCGCGGCATCGGGCGATGATCGTCGATGCGATCTTGCGGTTCGTGAAGAAGGACGATTGAGGCCGCTTGCGTAGCGACTGGTTGAAAAATGAAAAACGGGATGTGGTGAAAGCCACATCCCGTTTTTTATCGCTTCGACACGAACAGCAAAAATCCCCGCTTGCCGCCGCACTGCGACGACAAACGGGGATTGCTGGAGCCTCAATCCGCCAGCACGATTCGCTTGATATCGCCGACGATGAAGATATACGACAGCGCGCCGATCAACGCGATGACACCGATGAACACCAGCGCACCGACGAACGAACCGGTCGCCGCGACGATCAGGCCCACCACCAGCGGGGTCACGATACCCGCCAGATTCGCGGCGAAGTTGAAGATGCCGCCGGTCACGCCAAGCAGGCCCTCGGGCGCGATATCCGACACCAGCGTCCAGCCGAGCGCGGCCATACCTTGCGCAAAGAATGCCACCGACAGAATCGCGATCACGACCACGTTGCTCTCGACATAGTTGGCGAGGATGATCGTCGACGCGAGCAGCAGACCGGCGATGATCGGCAGTTTGCGCGCGACGTTCGGGGACTTGCCACGACGCAGCAGCCAGTCGGAAAATACACCGCCGAACATCACGCCGATCGACGCCGCAATGAACGGCATGATCGCGAAGAAGCCGATCTTCAGCCACGCCATGTGACGCTCGGTGGCGAGATACGTCGGGAACCACGTGAGGAAAAATACCAGCGTCGAATTGCCCGCGAACTGGCCGAGGCAGATGCCGGTCAGCTGACGATGCTTGAGCAGCTGGCCGATCGTGCGCCATTGAAAGCCGCTCGTCTTCGATGCCGCCGTATCGGCCGCACCCGCGACATCCTTGTGGCGTTGCGTGAGACCGCCGCCCGCCTCGATATAGTCGAGCTCTTCCTGATTCGCCGACGGATGATCGCGCGGCTCGCGATACATCAGCCACCACACCACGCCAAACGCGATACCGACGCCGCCGACCACGAGAAACAGCGAGCGCCAACCGAACGCGCCCATCAGCATGAACAGGAACGGGCTGAAAAACGCGAGGCCGATATATTCGCCGACCGTGTAGGTGCCGGTCGCCATCGCGCGTTCGCTTTGGGGAAACCACGTGGCGACCACGCGGCTATTGGTCGGGAA
Organism: Paraburkholderia sp. BR13439; assembly: GCF_040948805.1. Taxonomy (NCBI): domain Bacteria; kingdom Pseudomonadati; phylum Pseudomonadota; class Betaproteobacteria; order Burkholderiales; family Burkholderiaceae; genus Paraburkholderia; species Paraburkholderia sp. BR13439. The sequence goes on from NZ_JBFPKN010000010.1 coordinate 300,033, forward strand.
GCACGGTGCTTCCGAAACGCCAAGGCCGAGACGGAACGCGAACAAGCCGGCGATGCCACCCACGAGCCCCTGCGCGAGCGTGCACAGTGACCAGAACGTCATCGACAGGAAGTACGTGAGCTTGCTGCCGAAGCGGTCGAGAAACAGGCCGCCCGGAATCTGCGAAGCCACGTAGCTCCATGAAAACACGGAGAACAGCAGGCCCATCAGCGCGGCGTTGATGCCAAGCTCCTTCGTCAACTGCGGCGCCGCGATGCCCAGAACGGTGCGGTCGAGATAGTTGATCATCGTGCCGACTGCGAGCAGTCCGAGGATCTGATAACGGGCTTTCGAACGGCGCGCGGGGCTGGCCGACTTGCTCTGCGCGGGCGAGCCCGCGGAACTGGATTGGAACGATTGCGTCATGTCGTACTGGTCTCCTCGATCAGCTTGGATGCCGGTCTCTACGCGGCCGGTTAGCGTTGCAACAGCGATTGAAAATGGGTGTAGACGCGCTCGGCGTCCGGCTCGAGCCCCGTAAAAATGCGCATCGCGTCGACCGCCTGGTAGACCGCCATGCCGCCGCCGCTCAGCGTGCGGCAGCCGAGCGCCTCGGCCGCCTGCAGCAGCGCCGTGCGAATCGGGAAATAGACAATGTCGGCAACCCACAGGTCGCGGTGCAGCAATTCGGCCGGCAGCGGCAGGCCGGGCATTTTAGCCATGCCGGTCGGCGTCGCGTGAATCAGCCCTTGGGCGGCGGCGAGCGATTCTTCGAGCGAGGTGCCCGCGCTGACCTTGGCTTTCGGGAAACGCGCCTGCAATTCGTCGGCGAGCGATTGCGCGCGGGCGGCATCGACGTCGAACAGCGTCAGCGACTGCGCGCCCATGTTCAGCGCCGCGTGCGCGACCGCCGCGCCGGCGCCGCCCGCGCCCAGTTGCACGACGCGTTCCAGCGACACGTCCGGCAGGCCGCGCTGAAACGCGCGCGCGAAACCGGACCAGTCGGTGTTGTGACCGATACGCTTGCCGTCCTTGAACAGCACGGTGTTGACCGCGCCGAGCGCGCGGGCGTCGTCGGACAGTTCATCGAGCAGCGGAATCACCGCCTGCTTGCACGGATAGGTGATGTTCAGGCCGTTGTAACCCATCCGTTCGGCCGCGGTCAGCAGCTCCGGCAGTGCGGCGGTATCGAGCTTCTGCGCATCCAGATCGATGCGTCGGTACACGTAATGCAGACCAAGATTGCTGCCCTCTTCCTCGTGCATTGCGGGCGTGAGCGAACCGCTGATGCCCGAGCCGATCAGTCCGACCAGAAAGGACTGGGGCGTGGCCCGCAAACTCGCCTGCGCATTGGCCAACGCGGCGATCTGCGCGTCGGTCCGGGGCTTTTCCTGAGTGTTCGCTTGAGTGTTCATTTGGCCGCCCTATTCTTAAGAATCGTCGCCATCCGTTCCAGCGCGAGCACATAGCCCTGCGTGCCGCAGCCGATGATGATCGCGTCCGCCACCGCCGACACGTACGAGTGATGCCGGAACGCTTCGCGCCGATGCACGTTCGAAATATGCACCTCGACGACGGGCTTTTCGATCGCCGTCAGCGCGTCGGCGATCGCGACCGACGTGTGCGTGTACGCGGCCGGATTGATCACGATGCCGTCGACCTTGGTGCGCGCCGCGTGCAGCCAGTCGATCAGTTGATGCTCGGCATTCGACTGGCAGAAGTCGATCGCGAGGTCGAGGCGTTCGCCCGCGTCGCGGCACAGCTTCGCGACGTCGTCGAGCGTTTCCGAGCCATAGATGGCCGGCTCGCGCGTGCCCAGCAGATTGAGGTTCGGTCCGTTCAGGACCAGTACGGAGGCAAAGCTCATGACAACGACTCCCACAAAATAATGCGCGACTCGAACCGCGGCACTCGCGACGGTTCTTCGACGCATGGCGAAGTGTGCGCTCATCGGCCGTCACCGTCATTCGGGGTTTCTACGAATTTGTACCATCTAGTTAGTTTGTATAGACTGTCGAAACTCGCCCGCTAGTGTGGGGTATTCTGGTCCGCGTCTTGCTGCAGTGAGTAACGAACTCGCTCATTTTGCGCACTGCAGCAAGCCCGGCAGGCAGCGCCCATAGGCGCGCCGCAGTGGTTTGTCTCCTTGTTTCCCCTTCGTTTGTCCGTCTTTGCAGGAGCCGTTCATGCAACGTTCGATAGCCACCGTGTCGATTAGCGGCACCCTCGTCGAGAAGCTGAGCGCGATCCGCGCGGCGGGCTTCGAAGGTGTCGAAATCTTCGAGAACGACCTTCTGTACTTCGACGGCTCGCCGGCCGACGTGCGCCGCATCGCCGACGACCTCGGCCTGAAGATCATGCTGTTCCAGCCGTTTCGCGATTTCGACGGCGTCAGTCCCGAGCGGCTCGAGCGCAATCTCGACCGCGCGAAGCGCAAGTTCGACGTGATGCATGAGCTCGGCACGGACCGCATCCTCGTGTGCAGCAACGTGTCGCCCGAGACGATCTGCGACGACTCATTGATGATCGACCAGTTGGGCGCGCTGGCGCGCGCGGCCGAAGCGGCCGGCGTGATCGCCGGTTACGAGGCGCTCGCCTGGGGCAAGCACGTGAAGACCTACCGCCACGCGTGGAAACTCGTCGACGCCGTGAACCATCCGAGCCTCGGGCTCGTGCTCGACAGCTTTCATACGCTTTCGCTGAACGACACGCCCGACGCGATCGCCGACATTCCCGGCGAGCGCATCGCGTTCGTGCAGATCGCGGACGCGCCGAAGCTCGCGATGGACGTGCTCGAATGGAGCCGCCACTACCGCTGCTTCCCCGGCCAGGGCGACTTCGACCTCGCAAACTTCACCGCGCAGGTCGTCAAAGCCGGCTACAAGGGCCCGCTCTCGCTGGAAATCTTCAACGACGGCTTTCGCGCCGCCCCCACCACGATTACGGCCGCCGATGGCCATCGCTCGCTGTTGTTCCTCGAAGAGCAAACTCGCGCGCTGCTCGAAGAGCAGCAGCAGCCGCAGAAAACGACGGGCGAGCTGTACCGCTCGCCCGCCGCACCCGCGCACGTCGGCTATCAGTTCCTCGAATTCGCGGTCGATCACACCACCCGCGCGCAACTCGCCGACTGGCTCGGCAAGCTGCGCTTTCGCCAGGCCGGCCAGCACCGTTCGAAGGACGTGACGCTGTATCAGCACGGCGCGGCATCGATCGTGCTGAACGCGGAGCCCGATTCGTTCGCGAACGCGTTTTTTCAGCAGCATGGCTTGTCGCTGTGCGCATCGGCGTTTCGCGTCGACGACGCGAGCCAGGCGTTCGAGCGCGCCGCCGGCTTTGGCTACTCCCCGTTCTCCGGCCAGATCGGGCCGAACGAGCGCGTGCTGCCGGCCGTGCAGGCACCGGACGGCAGCCTCAACTATTTCGTCGACGAAACGCCGGATCAGCCCACGCTGTTCGAGGCCGATTTCGTGCTGACTGACATCAACGGGCCGACCGAGGTGGGACCGCTCGAGCGCATCGATCACGTGTGCCTGTCCGTGCCGGCGAGTGCGCTCGACACGTGGGTGCTGTTTTTGCGCACCGCGTTCGGCTTCCAGGCCGAGCCGGGGGTGCTCGTGCCCGATCCGTACGGCCTCGTGCGCAGCCGCGCGCTGCGCAGCGCCGACGGCTCGGTGCGGATCGCGCTGAATGCATCGGTGGATCGCCACACGGCGGTGGCCGAGGCGCTGCACACGTATCACGGCTCGGGACTGAACCACGTCGCTTTCAGTACCGGCGACATCTTCAGCGCGATCCCCGAATTCGTCGCCGACGGCGTGCCGATCCTGCGCATTCCGCGCAATTACTACGACGACCTCGCGGCCCGCTACGCGCTGTCCGACACGCTGCTCGAAGCGATGCGCGCGAACAATATCCTGTATGACCGCGACGAACGCGGCGGCGAGTTCTTCCACGCTTATACGGAGCAACTCGACCAGCGCTTCTTCCTCGAAATCGTCGAGCGGCGCGGTGGTTATGACGGCTACGGCGCGGCCAATGCGGCGGTGCGGCTCGCGGCTCAGGCGCAGCGCCGCAAGTAACGGGCAGGCAGACACCCCAGGCACGGCGGCGGCTTCGTCATTGGCAAGTCGCCGCGACGATACGGATTTGTGTTTCAGGCACGCGATTTGCGGGCCCTGGTCGGTCAGGTTCGCCGTCTCGATATAATGGCGGCTGTTTTGGGGTCCAGCCCGCGCGACGCGTGGACCCGCGGCCGAATCGCAGAATCAACGCCAGGAGAGATATGAAGAAGTTCGCTGCAGTCCTGTCCCTTTCGCTGCTTCTCAACGCTTGCGCGTATTTCCAGAAAGACCCCGATTCCGGCGAACCCGTCACGGACACGACGACGCAGCGTTCCGTCGACGACGTGGTCGCCTGTCTGACGCAGTTGGCCAATCACCACAACGCCGCGTTCAAGTCGACCGGCATCCCGCAAGGCCAGATGCTCGATTTCGGCGACTCGAACATCATCAAGGTCCGCAGCGACAATGGCGCGACAACTTACCGTTTCTATGCGGGCAAGCGTCATGTAAGCAACCTGTGGATCGAATCGGCAGCCAGGACCTGCGCGCCATAAGGCTTGGTGGCGCATAAAGGCGAAGTTGCGGGGGCCGGAATCTGACCCATTGCAACGTTCATGTCACGGTGTTACAGGATAATGGAGTCTTAAGAATCGTTTAAGACTTCGTCCGCAACATCCCCGGACATGTCCCCGCACGAGGTGCGCTCCATGAACCAGCCCGAACCGAATACCAACGAAACGCCGGCCAAGCGGCCCACTATCCTGCGCCGTCTGTTGAGCCATCACGAACTCGCGACGCTGCTGCTGCTGTTGCACGCACCGATCGATGCATCCGCAAAACCCGAAATTCCGCAGCTTTACGAAGCAGGTCTCGTCGAGACCGTTTCGAACGACGCGGGCACGCAGCATATCCGCCTGACGTCCGAGGGTAATGCGGTGTTGCGGGGGCTTGGGGTGAAGTAAAGCACGACCATCGTAACGATTTGAGGCCGCGGCGACGATCGAAGTTTCCGCGGCCTTTTTCATTCAAGCCTCTCAAGCCTGCCACACCCCATACCCCGCCTCGCGCAACCCGATCGCCAGCTCCACTTCCATATCCTGCGCGCCGCGGTAAGGCATCGGGTTGAACACTTCGTACAGTTCGGGCATCAGACGCAAGCCGTAGTCGCGCACATATCGATTCGCCTGAACGCCTGCCTTGTGCCGATCGAAGCGCAGGTCCGGGTCGAGCCCGGTCATGCCGACGTACACGCACGGCTTGTCGAAACGGTAATCGGGATTCGCGCGACGAAAGCGCGCCTCGCTCCACACCTTGTCGTCGAGCGCGACGACGTACACGTAATAGTGATGTCCGCGACCGGCCATGACACGCCCGACGCCGCTCAGCCGCGCAGCGTGCCGTGCAGCAACATCCGGTATTCGGTCGGCGTGACGCCGACGGTTGCCTTGAATTGCCGCGTGAACGCACTGTGATCGGTGTAGCCGCAACGCGCGGCGACGTCGGTGACCTTGTCATGCGAAACCAGCAGCGCTGTCGCCGCATCGAGTCGCGTTTTCAGGAGCACCTGGCGCGGCGTCAGATGAAACACCTTGTGAAAGTAGCGCTCCAGCTGAGCGACCGACATGTCCGCCATCGCCGCAAGCTGCTTCAGGTTCAGCGGCTGCACGTAATTCTCCTGGATCGACCGCACGACGGCCGCAAGCCGGCTGTAGGCCGGGTGGCTGCTTTCGTCGGCTTTCAGATCGCGGGAGATGCCCGCAAGGCCCACCACCTTGCCGCTCGCATCGCGCAACGGCTGTTTGCAGGTCAGGCACCAGCCCGGTTGACGGCCCGGATACAGATGCAATTCGAGCTGATCGAGCATCTGGTTGCCGACGCCGATGATCGCCTTGTCCTGCGCGGTATAGATGCGCCCGAAGCGGCGCGGAAACACGTCTTCCGCGGTCTTGCCGAGCAGCGCCGCCTTTTCCTTGAAGCCGCAACGCGAAGCGAGCGTGCGGTTGACGAGCGCGTAGCGCGCGTCCGCGTCCTTCACGAAGAACACGACATCCGGCATTGCATCGAAGACCGGCTCGAGCAACCTGAAATGCGACAGCATGCCGGACAGCGTCGTATCGCCCGGTTCGAGCGGATGAGCCAGCGTGTTCATCGTGCGGTTCCGTTGGTGCGTGCCTGGTTGATTGCGTTGGGTGCGTTCGCGGATTACTGCGCCGGTGCGGCCGCGCTCCTGATCGTGCAGTCGATAGCGATCGATTATAGAGCGGCGCGCCGCCTGCCAATATCTGTCGCGAGTAAGCGCGCAGCCGTCACAGCGCCGCTGTCGGCGGCTCGGCGGCGCTCATCAGCGTGCCAATTTGCGCCGGGCTGAATGGCGGACGCGCCGCGGCGGCCACCCAGCCGAAGTACAGGCTCGCGGCCGCGCCGCAGATGCGCCCCTGGCAAGGGCCCATGCCGCAGCGCGTCTGCAGCTTCGCGTCACGCCAGTCGGCGCAGCGGCGCACCTCGCCGACGCTCACGTCCTCGCAACGGCACAGCAGCGTCGCATCGGCAGGCGGCGTGCGAGCCGCCTCGCCCAATGCGAACGACGCCGCGACGCGCGCGCCAAAGCCCCGCCAGCGCGCGCGCTGCGTAACGAGCGCCGCCAGCGCGGCGCGTTGGGTAGCCACCGCGCCGCTCGCCACGAGACCGGCGATCTCGCCTTCCGCGCAAGCGAGTTCCGCGCCGCCCACGCCCGTGCACTCGCCCGCCGCATAAACGCGTTCGAG
>NZ_JBFPKN010000110.1:0-1402 GCF_040948805.1 Paraburkholderia sp. BR13439
AGGCGACGGCCGAGATGGAAATCATTCAGTCGAGAATGGTGGTCGGCAAGGCCGTCGACGATCTGCGCCTCGATATCAGCGCAAAGCCAAAGCGCTTTCCGTTGATCGGCGACTGGCTGGGGCGGCAGGCCAAAAGTCTTTCCTCGCCTGGTCTGTTTGGATTTGGCGGATATGCGTGGGGCAACGAATCGGTCAAGGTGTCCAGCTTCAACGTTCCGGAAGCATTCGAAGGCGAGAAGTTCGTGCTGACCGTTCTGGAGGACGGGCGCTACCGGCTGGAGCAGTCGGATCTGAGCGAGCCGGTCGAGGGCCGCGTGGGCGCAACGCTCGACACGACACTGCCTGAAGGCGCGATCACGCTGCGGGTCGATGCGCTGAACGCGAGGCCGGGCACGCAGTTCATTCTGGAGAGGCAGTCGCGCGAAAAGACGGTGGAGAACCTGCAGAACAGGCTGACCGTGTCGCAGAAGGGCAAGGACAGCGGCATCATCGGCGCGTCGCTGACGGGCTCCGAGCGGATGCTGACGGCCAGCACGCTTGCCGAAATCGGCAATGCGTATGTCGAGCAGAATCTGAAGCGCAAGGCGGCGGAAGCCGAGAGGTCGCTCGAGTTTCTGAGCGCACAGCTGCCGCAGCTCAAGAGCGACCTGGAGCGCGCCGAGGGGCGCTATAACGACATGCGCAACCGCATGGGCGTGTTCAACCTCAGTGAGCAGGGCAAGGCCTATCTGGATCAGAGCGTGGCCACGCAGCGCAGCCTGCTGGAACTGAAGCAGAAGCGCGCGGAAATGAGCGCGATCTACGCGCCGGGTCACCCGGCGATCCAGGCGCTCGACCAGCAGATTGGCATGGTGGGCAGCAGGATCGGCAGCCTGTCGCAGCAGGAACAGGCGTTGCCGGAGCTGGAGCAGAATGCGGTACGCCTGACCCGTGACATGAACGTGAACAACGAGCTTTATGTCGGCATGTTGAACAACATGCAACAGCTGAAGCTGGTGCGCGCGGGCAAGGTGGGGACGGCGCGGCTGATCGATAACCCGGTGGTGCCGAAAGACCCGATCAAGCCGAACAAACTGCTGGTGATCATCTATGCGGCGTTGGGCGGCCTGATTCTGGGTGCGGGTGCGGCGTTCGCGCGGACGGCGCTCTATCGGGGCGTGACCGACGCGCAGGAGATCGAGGAGCAGACAGGCCTGAACGTGTACGCGACCGTGCCGCTGTCGCAGGCGAAAGTCGCGCGCATCGGCAAGGCGCCGAAGCTGCCCGCTGACGGGAAGTTTCTGCTCGCGAGCGAGTTTCCGCGCGACCCGTCGATTGAAAGCCTGCGCCGGCTCAGAACCGCGCTGCATTTTGCAATGCTTGAATCGGAGTCGGGCGACAATCGCGTGCTGCTGACGGGGCC
>NZ_JBFPKN010000111.1:0-1371 GCF_040948805.1 Paraburkholderia sp. BR13439
TATATGAACGCGTCCCGTTTGCAACAGTTTTCTTGTGTTCAGACAGACAGGATGGGCTGCGGCTCTATATCCGGCCTTGTTGCAGTCGGTATTGCTGCCTGCGGGCCTCTATGAAATACGCTGACTCGCACCTCATTCCCTGCACGAGCTTGAAGCTCGACGGCGCATTCAGGTTTAGCGAGTCCCGGTCCTACCTGGTTTGTCATCACACTCGATTGCTGCGCAACCTTTCGACGTTCACCCTGTGTTGAACGTTGACCTTCTGCTTCGCGTGAACCATTCAGGCCGGCTTCACGCTCACGTAGGCCTTCTCGTAAGGCCGGTCATGGGCCAGCACGGCCCAGATCGTCCGAGCCATCTTGTTCGCCAATGCAACGACCACCACATTCTTTGGCCGCCGCCTGATCATCTGCTCGACCCACTCGCCGGGTTCCTTTGCGTGCTCTATTACGCTACGCGCACCGTGGATCAGCAGTGTGCGCAAATAGGTGTCGCCTCTCTTGCTGATCCCGTGCAGCTTCACCTTTCCGCCCGAGCCGGTCTGCTTCGGCACGATGCCAACCCATGCAGCAAACTCCCGGCCCGAACTGAATGCCTTCGGATCGCCCATCATTGAGACAGCTGCCGTTGCCGTCAGCAGCCCAACGCCGCAAATTTCGCTAACAGCCTTCACCGCCTTGTCTTCCTTCTTCCACTCGCGCATCCGGCGCTCTATCTCGGCAACCTGTTCATCCAGCTTCGCCAGTCCATTCCACTGCTCGCGAAACGTATCGATCAGCACGGCAGGCAGACGCTCCGCGATCCGTTCGAGCACGACCGGTATCTCCTTGTTCAGCTTGTTCCGGCCCTTGCTCATGACCTCCCCATATTCCGTCAGCAGTCCACGCAGATTATTGATCTGCATCGTGCGAAATTTGATCAGCTGCTGTCGCATACGGTGTAGCGCCAGCATCGCCTGTTGCATCTCGGTCTTCACCGCGATGGGCTTACCGGGTTGCTGCACGGCCATCCAGATTGCCCGGGCGTCCGCTGCATCGTTCTTGTTGCGGATGTTGAACGCCTTCACGAACTTCGCCGGCATCAGCTTTACCTCGTGACCCATGTTCGTCAGTTGCCGGGCCCAGTGGTGCGATCCGCCGCACGCCTCCATGCCGATCAGGCACGGAGCCCGGTTCGCGAAGTGCTCGAGAAACTTTGCCCGCTTGATCGGCTTGTTTACGATTTCTCCGGTTTCCTGATCGACGTAGTGGACCTGAAAAACCGACTTTGCAATGTCAATCCCCACTGGCGTAAGCTTCACGACGGATCCTCCGGTTTGCCTGGAAACTTCGTATTTTCCACGTGGGCACATCGATGCCGTTGGCCCGTGAG
>NZ_JBFPKN010000112.1:0-1341 GCF_040948805.1 Paraburkholderia sp. BR13439
GTTCATCAGGGTCAGGTACGGAGCGGCGAAGTACCACTCTTCATCCGATACATCCGTTGGGTAAGGCCTGCGATTTTTCATTCCGCCAGGATACCAGGTCCGACATAAAGTGCCTAACACCCTCTAACACGCCGCTTTGGCCGCGAGATCGGCCGGGCCAGTCTGGCTAGCATGCGCGACTTCCATCTCGCCTCGCCCGAGGGAGAGATTTTCCAGGCAGTGTCTGGAAAATCGGCGGCTCACCGCGATCACGCGGTACCTCAATGCCGTCTAGTCCAGTCTCGTGCTGTCATTCAGTGATTTCACGGGCCATCTCAAATACCCAAAGATCCGGCTTGACGGAACGGTGGCTATCGCGCGTATCTCGCTGCGACTCAGGCAATACCTGGTTCCTCTGCTTGCAGCAGGCTCTTTTTCCCGCATGCAGGTTAGCGGCCGCTCGCGAATATACGGTGGCTGACGACACTTTGTCACGTTTCCGTCTCTTATCGCGCAGCACGAGGACGCAGACGCAGACGTGTCGAACGCCCACCCGACTATGGGAATTCATTCGGCACATCGGGGAGTAGCAATGTTCTGGGGCCCCACGGGCAAATCCAGTTGGCTTAAACGGCCCCAGAAGGGCGACAAGCGTTTGAAGCGGATCTTCTATCAGTCGGCATTTTCATCCATGCGCTGTCCCAAGAGCGCTGCCTTCAAACGTAAAGAAGCGAAGCGCCATCATCAGATCATCATTGCTCTTGCCAGGAGGCGTGTGAATGTACTGTCGGCAATACTCCACAACAGGAATCCAATGCCCGAACGGCTGCCGCTTGCTTGACAAAATCATTAGGCGGTCTCTGCCTTTGGTCTGGCTAGAGTGAATCAATCCCGTGCCGGCACACCAAGGTTCGTTGAGCCCCATATCGCGTGCGCCCACCACTAAAATCCAGAAATGTTCGCACACAATATAATCTTTAGTATCAATTTATTGCTGCCTTTCCCTTGGTACATGCTCCTAACCATGTGGCACCATCCGAACTCAGCTGGCGGCGAAGCGTTGCGGGTCTTCGGAGTCCAATCCGTGGCCACGGTTGCCTGTTTTCCCTCCGCCGTGCCGATGGCCGAACTGCCGTGGCATACCGACGCCTTCGCATGCGTCGCTCCGATAGGAGAAGGCACTAGCGAAATTCGGCGAGTGCAGCTGCGGACGGGGTAGGGAAGATGACTTCTAAGGAAGGTCTGCAAAAGTCCTGGCGTTGACGTCTCGGTGGACTATCCTGGGAGAAGGCAGGTTTAAGGGGTACCTCGATGACACAGCTTGGTCTTGGTCTGGATCTTTCAACGAAACGCACGCGCAAG
>NZ_JBFPKN010000113.1:0-1320 GCF_040948805.1 Paraburkholderia sp. BR13439
AGGAACGGGTGAGAAATAACTTCTCGAAGTGACCCTGGCCGGTGCAAAGCGACGCTGGTAAGATGCGGTCATTCTGGAGGACAGACGATGCAGGCTGGTTACCGGGCTGAGATTGAAACGCGGATGAAGCGGCTGTACATGCGGTTGTCGGAGAAGGACCGACGTCGGTATGCGGCCGTGGAGGCGGACAAGCTGGGCCATGGCGGTTTCGAATATATTGCAAAACTGTTTGACATTGACCCGAAAACAATCAGGCAAGGGTTGAAGGAGCTGGAAGAAGAACTGGATCCGGCTGGAGAGCGGGTCCGAAAAAAAGGGGCGTAAATCCAGGTTAACTGACTATCCGGAGTGGAACGCGGTATTTCTGGACGTGGTGCGAGAGCATACGGCGGGCAATCCACAACACGGCGTCATCTGGACAGATCTGAAGCCACGCGAAATCGCACAGGCGATGACGCAGCAGGTAGACGCACGGGTGAGCGTGCGAACGGTCCGGCAGCTGCTAAAGCGCAACGGTTTTTCCCGGCGGCAATCACAGAAAAAAAAGTCGTTCAAATCCCACGCACAACGCGACGCGCAATTTCAGCGTATTGCACAACTCAAGGCGGAATATCTCGAAGACGGCCAGCCTGTCATCAGCATCGATACGAAGAAAAAGGAGATGCTGGGCAACTTCTATCGCGACGGCAAGCTCTACACGCGCGAACAGCTTGAAGTCTTCGACCACGATTTTCCGAGCTACAGCGAAGGCAGCGTCATTCCGCATGGGCTGTATGACATCGGCCTGAACAAGGCGCATGTGAACATCGGCGTGAGCCGTGACACGACGCAGTTTGCCTGCGACAGCGTGGCGCACTGGTGGGAAAAACACGGTCGCGCCGATTATCCCCAGGCCACACGGTTACTGCTGTTGTGCGATGGCGGCGGCAGCAACCCGAGCAATTCGTGGCTCTTCAAAAGCGATCTGCAAAAGCTGGCAGACCGGCTCGGACTGGAAATCCGGGTGGCCCACTATGCCCCATACTGCTCGAAGCATAATCCGATCGAGCACCGCGTATTCCCCCACATTACGCGAGCCTGCGCTGGCGTAGTCTTCAGCAGCGTCAGTCTGGTCCGTGAGCTGATCGAAAAAACCCGCACAAAAACCGGTCTGAAAGTTACCGCTGACATCCTTGACGGAGTGTATGAAGCCGGACGGACGGTCACCCGCCACGTCCGCGCTTCGCTCAACATCGCGTACGACTCAACCCTGCCTTCGTGGAACTACAGCATTCGCTCAAGGAACGGCGCATAGCGGGAAGTTATTTCGAGCGCGTTCCT
>NZ_JBFPKN010000114.1:0-1290 GCF_040948805.1 Paraburkholderia sp. BR13439
TGAGCTTCCCCTGAAATTTCGCCTTCCAGCGGGTCGTGTATAAACTCGATCTGAAGGAAGGAAAAAAATAATGTTCAAGGTACCAAACCAGGCATATACGGCTGAGTTCAGGGCGGCCGCCGTGCAACGGGTCAAGGATGGCCAAAGCATCCGTGCCGTGTCTCGTGAATTGAAGATGTCACCGCAGACATTGCGCAACTGGGTGAAAGCTGCAGAGGCGGGCAAGCTGAACGGCGCCGGGACAAAGGCTGTGACCCCGGAACAGATGGAGCTGTCGCGCCTGCGAGCCGAAAACAAGCGCCTGCAGATGGAACTTGAAATCGCAAAAAAAGCGGCGGCGTTCTTCGCGAAGGACCTCCTGTGAAGTACGCCTGGATTGATACGCAGTGCCGTCACTTTCCGCTGTCGGCACTGTGTGAGGTCCTGTCCGTCAGTCTGAATGGCTATCGGGCATGGAAGCGCGGCGGCACAGCCGAGCGCAAACGCCTGAGCAACGAACAGTTGCTGGCGCTGATCCGCACCATTCACGCCGAGGTAAAGGGCGCCTATGGATCGCCACGGATGACCGAGGAGATTCGCGCGCGTGGCTATCCGGCCAGCAAGGAACGGGTTGAGCGGCTCATGCGCGAGAACGGTATCCGTGCCCGGCACAAGAAGCGCTACAAGGTAACGACAGACTCGAAGCACAAGCTGCCGGTCGCAGAGAATCTGCTGGAGCGCAACTTTACGCCGACGGCGCCGAATCAGGTGTTCACTTCGGATATCACGTACATCTGGACCGACGAGGGCTGGCTGTATCTGGCGATCGTGCTCGACCTGTTCAACCGGGAAGTTGTCGGCTGGTCGATCAAGCCGCGCATGACGGCGGACATCGTGACTGACGCGTTGATGATGGCGTGGTTCAGGCGCCGGCCCGAGCCCGGCGCGCTGCATCATTCGGACAGGGGCAGTCAATACGCGAGTCACGACTTCCAGGCAAAGCTGGCCGAATATGGCATGCGATGCTCAATGAGCCGCAAAGGAAATTGTTGGGATAACGCACCGACGGAAAGCTTTTTTAACAGCCTGAAAAACGAGCGCGTCCATGCGACACGCTACCGAACGCATCAGGAAGCGATGGCAGACTTGTTTGAATACCTGGAAGTGTTTTATAACCGTAGTCGTCGTCATTCGTCGCTTGGCTTCGTATCGCCAGTTCAGTTTCTGCAAGACTGGATCAAGGCTCAGCAGACCAAGGATGTCGCTGCGTAACTCGGGACCTGTGGAAGGCGAAAAACCGAGGGAAGCTCA
>NZ_JBFPKN010000115.1:0-1165 GCF_040948805.1 Paraburkholderia sp. BR13439
CGCCGGCGCTACAGCGTCGAGTTCAAGGCTCAGGTTGTGGCAGCTTGCCAGAGGCCCGGGGTGTCGCTCGCGGCGATCGCGTTGCACCACAAGCTGAACGCCAATCTGCTTCGACGTTGGGTCGAGCAGGCCGAAACGAACGATTGCGTGCTCGTGGCGCGTAGCGACCTGGCAGCGCCATTGGCAGCGGCGCCAGCACCGGAATTTGTACCGCTGCCACTTGAGACGCGAAACACGCGTACAACTGAGATTCGCGTCGAGGTGCGTCGCGCGGACCAGTCGATCACGGTTAGCTGGCCAACCTCGGAGGCAGCGCAATGCGCCGCGTGGCTGCGCGAGTGGCTTGCATGATCCGCATCGATCAGGTGTGGCTGGCAGTTGACCCGCTGGATATGCGGGCCGGCTTCGATACGGCACTGGGTCGGGTGATCACCGTGTTCGGCGCTGCGCATCCGCACCATGCTTACCTGTTTGCCAACCGGCGAGCCAACCGCCTGAAGGTGCTGGTTCACGATGGGATTGGCATCTGGCTGGCTGCGCGACGGCTGAATCAGGGGCAGTTCGCGTGGCCGCGCGCTGGTAGCGAACCAAAGCAACATGCGCTCACGCAGGAACAACTTGCCGGTCTGGTGGTGGGTTTGCCATGGCAGCGCATCGGCGCGGACGGTGTGATCCGTGTCGTTTGAGGACGTTCGGGACGTATACGGTCGCGCTTTCGCGCTCTCCGGGGTTCTGGCAGACTCGTCTGCATGGATCTGCCCGCCGACCTCAGCACTCTTAGCCCCGAACAACTGCGTGCGCTCGCCACGCAACTGATTGCACGCGTCGAAGACCGGGACCGGGAGATTGAGGAGAAGACCCGGGAGGTCGGCGAGAAGGATCGGGAGCTGCGCTACCGGCAGACCCGCATCGACCAGTTGACCCACGAGATCTCGATTCTCAGGCGCCATCAGTTCGGCAGGCGCAGCGAGCAGCTCAGCAGCGATCAGATGAATCTGCTGGATGAGGCGATTGACGCGGATCTCGCCGCCATTGAAGCGTAAGCGCCCGGTCATCCCATCTTGAGTCACGGTGAAAGTCTTGGGAGCATCGTGTTCACTTAAATAGGTGGACACGTGAACACTATTGAAGAAGCAGCGGCACCTAGCCGTCGACGACGCCGGCG
>NZ_JBFPKN010000116.1:0-1137 GCF_040948805.1 Paraburkholderia sp. BR13439
CGATAGCCCAAGGACGTATCTGATTTTCGACCCAGTTGTTGTCTATAGGCACGTGACCGTCATCGAGATAGCGGGTCAGCGCTTCCCATCGTTTAAGACTGTAATCCAGCGCTTTGGCAATCGCCGAGCCTTCCGACACCAGCTTGCGCTGCGCCACCATCCATTCGTGAAGTGCGCCGCAGACCGGCTTGGCCCGACTCTGTCGAAGCTTGTGGCGTTCCTCGGCTTGCAGCACTGCAGCGTCGCGCTCGATGTCGTAAAGCGCAGCAAAGAACGGCAGCGCCTGCGCGGCGATCTGACTGCTGTGATTGGCGTGCAGATCGAAGAACTTGCGTCTCGCGTGCGCTGCACATCCAATTTCAGTGATGCCCTGCTGGAATCCAGCCTTGTACCCACTGTAGTCGTCGCATACCAGTTTGCCCTGCCAGTCAGCGAGGAACGCGCGGGCATGTTCGCCTGCACGGCTGTCGGCGAAGTCGTAGACCACGGCGCGCAGCTCACTGTAGTGTGTGGGCGTATACGCCCACAGATACGCGCGGTGAGTCTTGCCTTTGCCGGGACTGAGCATCTGTACCGGCGTCTCATCCGCATGCAGCACACCCTGCTGCAGGATTTCCTGATGCAGCGCGTCGACCAGCGGTTGTAGCTGCACGCCGCACGTACCGACCCATGCGCCCAATGTCGAGCGCGGTATCGCGACGCCCGCTCGCGCAAAGATCTGCTCCTGACGGTACAGGGGAAGGTGGTCAGCGTACTTGGCAACCAGCACTGACGCCAGCAGTCCTGCGGTCGGGATGCCCTTGTCGATCACATGCGCAGGCACCGCAGCCTGAATCAGTGTTTCGCAGTTTCTGCACACCCACTTGCCACGGATATGCCGCTCCACGGTGAACACGCCCGGCGTGTAGTCCAGCTTCTCGCTGATGTCCTCACCGATGCGTACGCGCTCGCAGCCACACTGGCATACGGTGCTCTGCGGCTCGTGGCGAATCTCTGTGCGCGGCAATTGTGCCGGCAGCGCTGCACGCTTCGGTTGCTGGGGTAGCGGCTCGGCTGTGGCTTGTGGCTGAAGTTGCTCGAGTTCAACTTCAATGGCGGCGAGATCCGCGTCAATCGCCTCATCCAGCAGATTCATCT
>NZ_JBFPKN010000117.1:0-1128 GCF_040948805.1 Paraburkholderia sp. BR13439
CTAGCAGGCTGTTGAAATACCTCCCGCACACGTCATCCAGGCGGGAGGGGTAAACGTTGAAACAAAGAATCGGACAACACTGAGACTGAAGCGATGCGCGGAGCGGACGGCTATACCGAGTCGATGTTCACGATGTCCAAGCTGGATGACTTTGTTCCGGCCAATCACCCGTTGCGGCCGATTCGGCTGTGGTTGAACGATGCGCTTGCACGCATGGACGCGGTCTTTTCGCGTATGTACGAGAGCGACGCGAGAGGCGGTCGCCCGAGCATCGCGCCGGAGAAGCTGATTCGGGCGCTGCTGCTGCAAGTGCTGTATTCGATTCGCAGCGAACGCATGCTGATGGAGCAAATCTCCTACAACATGCTCTTTCGCTGGTTTGTTGGCCTGGCGATGGACGACGCGGCGTGGGACCACTCCACCTTCAGCAAGAACCGCGACCGACTGCTGGTTCACGACGTCATTGTTAGCCTGTTCAACGAGACGGTCGAGACGGCGCGCGTGCGCGGTTACCTCTCCGGCGAGCATTTCAGTGTCGATGGCACGCTGATTCAGGCCTGGGCGGGACACAAGAGCTTTGTGCGCAAGGCAAAGTCGGACGACGATACGCCGCCTGACGCAGGTGCTGGCCCCCACGAGAACTGGCATGGCGAGAAGCGCAGCAACGACACGCATGAATCCAGCACGGACAGTCAGGCTCGGCTGTTTCGCAAGAGTCGTGGCACGGGCGCGATGCTTTGCTATATGGGGCACGTGCTGACGGATAACCGGTATGGCCTCGTGGTGAACGCGCAGGTAACGCAAGCCAACGGCACAGCCGAGCGAGACACGGCGGCCGAGATGCTTGCGGACGCCGCGCAGTTTGCCGATGCATCGATTACGGTAGGCGCTGATAAAAACTACGACACGGCTGGCTTCGTGGCAACGTGTCGCGCAAATGGCGTGACGCCGCATGTGGCGCAAAACGATGGCCGCGCGGGCGGTTCGGCCATTGACGGACGCACAACGCGCTGGCCCGGCTACGCCATCAGTCAGCGCAAGCGCAAATGCATCGAGCAGGTCTTTGGCTGGAGCAAGACGGTCGGCAGGATTCGGCAGGTGATGTATCGAGGGCTGCAGCGAGTTGAC
>NZ_JBFPKN010000118.1:0-1108 GCF_040948805.1 Paraburkholderia sp. BR13439
CTTAAGCCGTAGCGGTGGAGATGTCGGCGCAGTAGGCGCGCAGCTTGGGCATGACTTCGGTGGCCAGCAGTCGCATCGAACCCTTGTGCAGCTGGGGGTTGTCCCAGTCCTTCTGCGTGGCCAGCAGCGTGCCGAATGGGCCGCCGACGTAGTCGACGAATGCCACGAGCTTGTCGAGCACCGTCTTCGGCGAGCCCGAGATGACCATCCAGTCCAGACAGTTCTTCGCCGTCACTTCTGCGTCGGGAATGCTCGCGTCCGGCTTGAGGATGCCGAGCATGTTGAACACGGCCATGTCCTCGATGATGTAGTCGTAGTACCAGGAGTAGCTGTTCGGGCCGGCCAGATAGTCCGCAGCCTGCTGGTCCGTCTCGGTCACCAGGATGGAGCGCGCCACGCGCCACTGGGAGCGGTCCAGCGGCTTGCCTGCGAGTTCGCAGCCAAGCGCGTACTGCTCCCAGTGCGACTTCGCATGCACGGGCGGGATAAAGTTGGCCGACACGATACCCCAGCCCTTCATCGCCGCGTGCTTGGCGCTGCTCGAGTTCGGGCTCATCGTCGAGATGGCCAGCGGCGGATGCGGCTGCTGGTAGGGCTTGAGCATGGGACCGAAGCCGATGCCGGGGATGACGTTCTTCTCGATGACCACGTCCCAGTACTTGCCCTTGATGTTGTACGGGGCGTTCGTGGACCAGATTTTGTGGATGATCTCGACCGAGTCGGTGACCATCTCGGCGCGGTTCTTCTCGCTCGTCTGGAACAGCTCCATGTCCGAGACCAGGCCGCCGGGGCCCACACCCATGATGAAGCGGCCTTCGCTGAGGTGGTCGAACTGTGCGACGTCGCCGGCGACGGCGGCCGGATGATGCTGCGGCAGATTGATAACGCCGGTGGCGAACTTGATGTCCCTGGTCGCGTGAACGAGCGAGGCGAAGAACTGCAGCGGGTTGGCAATCGGCTCAGCGCTGCACGAATAGTGTTCGCCGACCCAGGCTTCTGCGTAGCCGAGCTTGTCGGCCATGATGATTGCGTCGCGGTCCTGCTTGAGCAGCTCCGTGTAATTCCGCTTCGGGTCGTGAAGCGGCATCATGAAAAGTCCGAGTTTCAT
>NZ_JBFPKN010000119.1:0-1043 GCF_040948805.1 Paraburkholderia sp. BR13439
GTGCCGGGCGTCGAAGATGAGGCATTCCGGGATCTGGCCCGGGCGTGGGCTACCGCCAAAGCGGATCTCAAACACGCGCGTCAGCGGGTCAAGTCCTTTCTGCTCTCCCACGGTGTTCGTTATACCGGCAGCGCCAACTGGGGTCCGGCACATCGAAGGTGGATCAGCACCTTTGCGTTCCCCAACCACTGGCAACAACTGGCCTTTGACGAGTGCCGCCGTGCTGTCGAAGACAGACTCGCACAATGCGACCGCCTCGAGGCGGCACTACGCGAGGCTGTCGTCAACTGGCGCTTCTATCCGGCGGTACTGGGCCTGCAGGCAATGCGGGGCATTCAGTTCACCACGGCCGTAGGCATGCTCGCCGAACTCGGCGACCTGTCGCGATTCGAGCATCCGCGTCAACTGATGGCCTGGCTCGGGGTGACGCCCTCCGAACACTCTTCAGGAGACCGTCGCCGTCAAGGCAGCATTACAAAAAACGGGAACAGCTATGCAAGAAAGCTGCTCGTCGAGGCTGCGTGGAGTTACAGATACCCCGCTCGGGTGAGCCCGGACATTCAACGCCGCCATGAAGGAATCCCGAAACCGATCATTGACCGCGCATGGGATGCCCAACTGCGGCTATGCCGGCGATATCGCAAGCTCGCAGCGCGCGGCAAGAATGTGAACACCAGTGTGGTTGCCGTTGCGCGAGAACTCTCAGGGTTCATCTGGGACATCAGCAGACTGGCGATGTCCCTCGCCATACCGAAAGATGCCAGGCCGGTCTGACACTCCATCGTCTTAACGAGAACACTGAGAGTTTCCTGAAGGCGGCGTAGCCCGGCACCCGAGTAACCCGCGAGCGGATTATGCAACACATCTAATGCGATTTGCGACTTGAGGCAGCGGCAGGCTCATAGGGCGGACCACAGTAATGCGGTAACCAACCCGCGGATATCAGTGTGACCCACCGTCGAGACGTACTGCTACGTCGCCCTCAGGAAATTCAGATGAACCAAAACCGAGAACCGATGCGATTGACACGGAAAGTCATATCA
>NZ_JBFPKN010000011.1:0-286905 GCF_040948805.1 Paraburkholderia sp. BR13439
GACGGACGGTCACCCGCCACGTCCGCGCTTCGCTCAACATCGCGTACGACTCAACCCTGCCTTCGTGGAACTACAGCATTCGCTCAAGGAACGGCGCATAGCGGGAAGTTATTTCGAGCGCGTTCCTAAGTGAAAACGAGCGGTGCCACCGCTTCTTATTTTATTTGAGCGATAACCTCAGAGCACTATGTCGGCTTCTACCAGTTCCCAAAAATTCATCGCACGTAATCGTGCTCCTCGCGTCCAGATCGAATACGACGTCGAAATTTACGGTTCCGATAAGAGAGTCGAGTTCCCGTTCGTGATGGGCGTCCTCGCCGACTTGTCGGGCAAGCCGCTCGAACCGTTGCCCGCCGTCGGCGATCGCAAGTTCTTCAATATCGACATCGAGAACTTCGATGAGCGAATGAAGGCCATGAGACCGCGCGTCGCGTTCGCGGTGCCCAACACGCTGACGAACGAAGGTCAGCTGATGGTCGATATCACGTTCGAAAGCATGGACGATTTCTCGCCCGCAGCCGTCGCGAAGAAGGTTAACGCGCTCGCGCAACTGCTGGAGGCGCGTACGCAACTCGCCAATCTGCAAACGTATATGGATGGCAAGAGTGGCGCGGAAAATCTGGTCAGCAAGGTGTTGAGAGACCCTGCATTGCTCGAAGCGCTTGCCAAGGCGCCGAAACCGGAAGCGGCAACCACCGGCGAGCCGGTGACCGACGAATGATCTTTGCTTTCCGCACGAAAGCACAGCCTGAAACAATGGGGAAATGATGGCCGAACTTCAAGCGAATACGCGCGCCAAGGCAACGGCGAGCGTGACCAATCAATCCGATTTCAATGCACTCCTGTCGCGCGAATTCAAGCCCAAAACGGAGCGCGCGCGCGAGGCTGTCGAGGGGGCTGTCCGAACGCTCGCTCAGCAAGCACTGCTTACATCGGCAACAGTGTCGGACGACGCCTACAAAAACATAGAGTCGATTATTGGGGAGATCGATCGCAAATTGTCCGAACAGATCAACCTGATTCTTCATCACGAAGATTTCCAGAGTCTTGAAAGCGCATGGCGTGGACTTCACCACCTCGTCGCGAACACGGAAACAGATGAGAAACTGAAGATACGCTTCATGGACGTGTCGAAGGACGATCTGCGCCGCACGATGAAGCGCTATAAAGGGATTGCGTGGGACCAGAGCCCGTTCTTCAAGCAAATCTACGAGGAAGAGTACGGGCAGTTGGGTGGCGAGCCGTACGGCTGTCTCGTCGCTGACTACTACTTCGATCACACACCGGCCGATGTCGACCTGCTGGGCTCGATTGCAAAGGTGGCGGCAGCATCGCATGCGCCGTTCATTAGCGGCGCGGCGCCGTCCGTGCTGCAGATGGACTCGTGGCAGGAACTCGCGAACCCACGCGACCTGACGAAGATCTTTACGCAAAACCTCGAGTACGCGCCTTGGAACTCGCTGCGCAGTTCCGAAGACGCGCGTTACATCGGCCTTGCAATGCCGCGTTTTCTTGCGCGTCTGCCGTATGGCGTCAAGACTAATCCGGTCGACGAATTCAATTTCGAAGAGGCGACCGACGGCGCGGATCATCAACGCTATGTATGGTCGAACGCGGCCTACGCAATGGCGGTGAACATCAACCGTTCGTTCAAGAACTACGGCTGGTGCACGCTGATTCGCGGCGTGGAAAGCGGCGGTGTGGTTGAAAACCTGCCGTGTCACACGTTCCCGACGGATGACGGCGGGATCGACATGAAGTGCCCGACGGAAATCGCGATCTCCGACCGCCGCGAAGCGGAATTGTCCAAGAGTGGCTTCATACCGCTCATCCACCGCAAGAACACTGATTACGCGGCGTTCATCGGTGCGCAATCGTTGCAGAAACCGGTCGAGTACCACGATCCGGACGCAACTGCTAACGCGAATCTATCGGCGCGTCTTCCGTATCTGTTTGCGTGCTCGCGCTTTGCGCATTACCTGAAGTGCATCGTGCGCGACAAGATCGGCGCATTCAAGGAGCGCGATGAAATGCAGCAGTGGCTCAATGAATGGGTCATGAACTACGTCGACGCCGATCCCGCCAATTCGTCGCAGGAAACCAAGGCACGTCGACCGCTGGCGGCGGCCGAAGTGGTCGTCGAGGACGTCGAGGGAAATCCTGGATATTACCAGGCGAAATTCTTCCTGCGCCCGCATTTCCAGCTCGAAGGTCTGACGGTTTCTTTGCGTCTCGTCGCGAAGCTGCCGCTCGTGAAGGAAGCCGCCTGATCCGGCGTCTACCGCTTATGCGGTGATTGAGCGACGGACAGGCGCTCACTAAATATGCCTGGCTTTCATTGAGCAACTCAAAACTAACGTGTACCAAGGAGTACTTTTATGGCGCAAGACATCTTTCTCAAGATTAACGGGATTGATGGTGAGTCGGCAGACGCTAACCACAAGGATGAAATCGACGTTCTGAGCTGGGGGTGGGGCGTTACGCAGCAATCGAATATGCACGTTGGTTCCGGCGGTGGCGCCGGCCGGGCAACGGTCGAAGACTTCACGTTCGAGCATTTCATCGATCGTGCAACGCCCAATCTGACGCAATACTGCCTGACCGGTAAGCACATCGATGAAGCGAAGCTGGTCGTGCGTAAAGCCGGCGGCAATCCGCTCGAATACATCAAATTCACGATGAGCGACGTGCTGGTTACCTCGGTGCATCCCTCCGGCGTCAGCGACAGCGAATCACGTCCCCGCGAAACGGTGAGTCTGTCCTTTGCTCGCCTGAAGCAGGAATATGTGGTGCAGAACGCGCAAGGCGGCAGCGGCGGTGCGATCACGGCGACCTTCGATATCAAGAAGAACAAAGCCTAAAGTCGCACAGATTCCTGAATCCTGACACCACCACTCTTTTGTCCGGTGGACAGTGAAGACTGTTAGCCAGGATGCCGGGCTGGATGCAGGCATCCTGGTTCATTCAGGACTACGTGCGAGACCTCCTTGATACCGTCAGATGGTTTCGATCTTTCTTTCTCGCTTCGCGATATGGCTGCGCATCGGGGGCTGGCTAGCCCTAAGCGGGGTCGGCGCATGGCTGTCCGGGTGCGCTGGCGCGCCGGCTCCCGTTATCAAGGAGCGAACGACCCTCCGGCTTCAGATCGCGGCAAACGAGAACGTCAATCCGAACGAGTGGGGAACGGCGGCGCCGATCCTCGTGCGGATCTACGAACTGAAGTCAACCACCGCGTTTCAAACCGCCGACTTTTTCACGCTGCAAAGCGACGACAAAAAAATCCTTGGCGACGACGCGCTGATCGTCGACGAATTCATTCTGCGTCCCGGCGACACCCGCGAGATCGTCCGCAAGTCGAATGTCGCCACTACCGCAATTGGCGTGCTGGCCGGCTACCGGGATCTCGGGAAATCAGTCTGGCGCGGGGTGTACCGGTTGCCAGTCGCGCCCGACGCCGCATGGTACAGGATGGCTCTTCCAGACAAGGAACAGAAGCTGACGATCCAGCTTGACCAGCGCACTGTTTCGATTTCAAAGTCAGACTAATATCGATGAGTTGGTATAGCAAAGTTGTTTGGAGCGAGGGACTTTTCCTGCGCCCGCAATTGTTTCAGCAGCAGGAACGATATTTCGAGTCGTTCGCCCATCGCCGCAGTGCGCCGCTGAGCCCGTTTTTCTGGGGTTTCAGCCGTTATGAAATCGATCAGGAATCGCTCGCGTTCGGCAAGCTGGTATTCAAAAGCGGGCTCGGCGTATTTCCGGACGGTACGCCGTTCGAGGTGCCGGGTCTGACGCAGCCTCCGCCCCCACTGACGATCGGACCGGAACATCAGGAGCAGGTGATTTACCTGGCGATCCCGCTTCGCCTGCCGAATACCGAGGAAACCGCCTTCACCGAGCAGAGCGGATCGCTGGCCCGTTACCATGCGTACGACACGGAACTGCGCGACAGCAATGCGATCGGCCAGGGCCCGAAGCCCGTCCAACTGTCGAATCTGCGCCTGCGGCTGTTGCCCGAGAAAGAGCTGACACAGTCCTGGATTGGTGTTGCGCTGACGCGCGTGAAGGCGCTGCACGCGGACGGCGCCGTGTCGCTGCACAGCACCGACCACATTCCGCCCGTGACCGGCTACGGCGCGAATCCACTGCTGCGCGAATGGGCGATGCAGCTGCACGGCCTCGCGCGGCTACGCGCCGACGCGCTCGCCGCTCGTCTGTCAGGTGCCGATGGCCGTTCGGGCGCGGCGGCCGAAGTGGCCGACTATCTGCTGCTCCAGGTGCTCAATCGCTATGAGCCGCTGCTCGAACATATTTGCCAGCTCGAGGAGACAGCGCCGGTAGACCTGTATCGCGAGCTCGCGCTTTTTGCCGGCGAGCTTTCGACCTTCGTGCGTCCACAAACGCGTCGTCCGCGGCCGGCTCCAGGCTATGACCACGCGCAGCTCTACAGCAGTATCAGGCCGCTCGTCGAGGAGGTTCACTATCTGTTGAACCAGGTGTTGATTCGCGGTGCGCAGCCGATTGCGCTTACGGAGCAGGCGCACGGCATCCGCACGGCCGCCATGTTGCCGAACGAACTGGCAGGCTATTCGAGCCTCGTGCTCGCGGTGGGCGCTCAGATGCCTTCCGAATTGCTGCAGCAGCAGTTTCTTGCCCAAACGAAGATCAGCCATCCACAGCGCTTGCCGGAATTGATCCGTTCGCACCTGCCGGGTCTGACCATAGCCGCGCTGCCGGTTCCTCCGCGCCAGATTCCGTTCAACTCGGGCTTTATATATTTCGAACTGTCGCGTACCGGACCGTTCTGGGAGCAGATTGCACGGCACGGAGGGCTTGCCATGCATGTCGCCGGACACTTCCCGGAACTCAAGCTTGAACTGTGGGGCGTGCGTCAAAAATGAGTACCGGCGCATACGGGGATGATGCGTTCGACTTTCTGCTGAACCCCGAGAACTCCGCTTCTGGCCAGAGCCAGCCGTCTGGATTGCCCGCTGGCCGTCCCACAACCGCGGCCGCCGCCAATCAGGAACCGGTCGTCGATGCGACCGCCTTCGATCCGCCGGAAGAGGTGCAGACGCGTCTCGAGCGCATGAAGACCGCGCGCAATCCGTTGCGTGAAGCCGCACAGCCTTTGTTGCGCATGCTGGCGGACATGCCGGCTTCGCTCGATTCGTTGGCCCCGGTCGCGAGCTTGCGCTCGCTGCTGGTGCGTGAGGTCGCCGCATTCCAGAAAGTCTGCGACAAAGCAGGTTTGCCGTGGAAACATGTGGCGGCTGTTCGTTACGCGCTGTGCACCGCGCTCGACGAAGCCGCCAACCGCACGCGTTGGGGGAGCGGTGGCATCTGGGCCGCACGGGGTTTGTTGCTGAACTTCGAAGGAGAAGTGGACGGTGGCGAGAAGTTCTTCCTGCTGATCGGCCGCATGGCAACCGACCCTCAGGAGTACATCGACGTACTCGAGGTGCTGTATCGCATTCTCAGCCTGGGATTCGAAGGACGCTACAGCGT
This sequence comes from Paraburkholderia sp. BR13439, assembly GCF_040948805.1. Lineage (NCBI taxonomy): Bacteria > Pseudomonadati > Pseudomonadota > Betaproteobacteria > Burkholderiales > Burkholderiaceae > Paraburkholderia > Paraburkholderia sp. BR13439. The sequence continues at coordinate 5,509 of NZ_JBFPKN010000011.1, forward strand.
TGCCGCGGACGGTCCACGTCATCTGGAGCAGATCCGGCAGCGGATGCTGACACTCATCAGCGGCACGCGCGACACGCTGCGGCTCGAACTGTCGCCGCATTGGCGCGGCGAGGAGCCGGGCAAGATGCGGCTGCTGAAAAGCGTGCCGGTCTGGGCGACGGCGGGCGTCGCCGCGCTATGCGTGTTCTCGTTGTTCGCCTGGTACGAGTATCGACTTCTGGCGCAAAGCAATGCGCTGCAAGCAAAGATTCTCGCGATCGGAGTGCCGATCAAGGTCGCGGCTCCGGTCGTTCACGAGCGCTTGCGCCTGTCCGTTCTGCTGAAGGACGAGATTGCTCGCGGCCAGGTCATGGTCGAAGAGAACGAGCGCAGCAGCCGGGTCGTGTTTCGTGGCGACTACGTGTTTCTTCCGGAGCAAAGCCGCATTCGCCCGGAACTGGATCCAGTGCTGAGCAGGGTTGCGCAGGAGGTCGCGCGGGTCGGCGGCCACGTCACGGTGACCGGGCACACCGACAACCAGCCGATCCACACGGCGGAGTTTCCCGACAACCGGGTGTTATCGGAACAGCGCGCGGCGTTCGTCGCCGACGTATTGAAGGCGCACGGCGTGCCTGCCAATCGCATCCTGGCCGTCGGCAAGGGCGATGCACAACCTGTCGCGGACAACACTACAGCGGAAGGTCGTTCCCGCAATCGACGCGTGGAAGTCTTCGTCACGCACTAACGGGAAAGCCTTGATGTCTTATTTGAACCGCTTATCGAAACTGGTGCTGACGCGCCAGACGCTGGTGTTCGCCGCGATCCTCGTGGCGGCTGTGGCTGTCTGGTTCGTGGGGCCTCTGATCGCTTTTGGCGACTACCGGCCGCTCGACAGCGTGTTCTCGCGCGCGCTGTCGATCGTCGTGCTGTTGTTGCTGCTGCTGTTCTGGCTGCTCGGCTGGTCGTCGGGTGTCATCGGCGTCGCGTTGCTGTGTGTCGCGCTCTGGTATTTCGGACCGATACTCGCGTTCGGCGAAACGCATCCGCTCGGCACCACATGGTCCCGCGTGCTGCTGATCTCGGTGCTGCTTGCCTGCTACGCGATCTATGGGCTGTATCGCCTGTGGCGGGCAGTGCGCAGCGACGACGTGCTGCTGCAGCGCGTTCTGAACCCGTTCACGAAGAAGTCGGCCGCGACCCCTGTCGCACGTGACGAAATCCGCGCGCTTCACGCGGTCGTCGCGAAGGCCATCGACAAACTCAAACGCATGCGCGGCGGACCGGCGGGGCTGCGTCGTCTGTTCGAAAGCCAGCGCTATCTGTACGAACTTCCGTGGTACATGGTGGTGGGCTCGCCGGGCGCCGGCAAGACGACGTTGGTCCTGAACTCGGGTCTGGACTTTCCGGAGGCGGAACAGATGGCCGCGGCGTCGCTGAGAGGCCGCGTCGAAACTGAGAATTGCGACTGGTGGTTCGCGAACGAGGCGGTGCTGATCGATACCGCTGGCCGTTATACGGTTCAGGACGCAGCATCGCAAGACGCCGCGAAGATCGACGCCAAACCGGAAGACCTGAAGAGCGCGAACGAGGCCGAATGGCGCGGCTTTCTCGGATTGCTTCGCAAGCGGCGCCCGCGCGCGCCGATCAACGGTGCGCTGCTGGCCGTTTCGGTCGAAGAGTTGTTGACGCGCCCCGCGTCCGAACGAAAGGCGCTCGCCGCGTCGATGCGCGCGCGGCTTGGCGAGCTGCGCCAGCAGTTAGGGATTCGATTCCCCGTCTACGTACTCGTCACGAAGCTCGATTTGCTGCCCGGCTTCGGGGAGTATTTCCAGTCGTTGACAGCGGAGAGCCGCGCGCAGATTTTCGGCTTCACACTGCCTTATCAGGAGGAGCCGGAACAACACGGCCGCGACACATTGCGCGTGGCCTGCGCGGCCGAGATGCGTGAGCTGGAGCAGGGACTCGAAGACAGCATCAACTCGAGGCTGCAAGAGGTGTACGAGGTCGATCTGCGCAAGAAGCTTTATGCGTTGCCGTCTGAATTTCGTAGCCTGTGCGCGGAACTCAATGAACTGCTCGCGCTGGTGTTTCTCGATTCGAAATACGACGATACACAATTGAACAGCACGTTGCGCGGCGTCTATTTCACGAGCGCGGCGCAAACTCACGAGGCCGTGTCCGCCGACAGCACCACACTGTTGCAGCGGCTGCGTCGCGGGCTTGCGGGTTTGTTCGGCGCCGCGCCGAAAACGGTCTCGCCGTCATCCGGTGGCGCTACGCCTACCGCCTATCGCGGCTATTTCTTGCGCAATCTGTTTCAGCACGTGATCCTGGCCGAAGCGCATCTGGTGCGGCCAAACCTGTACTGGGAAATCCGTTTCCGAGCGTTGCGTGTTGTCGGGCATCTGCTCGCGATCGTCGTCGCGGTGTGGCTAATCGGTGCACTCGTCGTTAGCTTCGGCAATAACCGCGAGTATCTTGCGGCGATCGACGCCAAGGCCAATGGGCTCGCCGCGCGGGTCCTGTCGCAGCGCAAGGCGCCGCAGCCCGGGGCGATGGGGTCGATGCTGTCAGCGTCGCGTGACCTGCCGCAGTTCGACGGCATCGAACTCGACAGTCCCGGTCTCGCATGGCGCTACGGGCTGTACACGGCGCCCGCCATCAGCGCCGCCGCCGGCGAGACCTACGACGGTCTGCTGAAACAGATGTTGCTGCCGCAAGTCATCGGCCGGCTCGAAACGGTGCTCGATACACAAATCGGCGCACAGAACGCGGACGGCGTTTATCGCACGCTGACGGTCTATCTGATGCTGTTCGACCGCTCGCACTACGACGCGAAAGCGATCAAGGCCTGGGTGCTCGGCGACTGGGAGCACGCCAACAGCGTCGCACCGCTCGGCGAGCGCAGCGTGATGGCGCGACACCTCGACGCGCTGATCGGGGAAGGGGTGCCCGCGGTGCCGGCAAAACCGGTGAATGCGCAGCTAGTGCGTCGCGCGCGCGAGTTCCTCGGCCGCAATCCGGCGTCCGGACGCCTCTACGAACGCGCGATGAACAGCATGGCGCCGGAGGCGCCCGAGAACGTCACGCTGCTGAGCGCCGCGGGTCCGCAGGCCACTACCGTGTTCATGCTGGCCAACGGCTCGACGCTCGCGCGAGGCATCCCCGGTCTCTATACCTACGACGGCTATCACGCGGTATTCAACAAGCGCCTGCCGGAATTTCTCGAGCAGGCGCGCAAACAGGACGCGTGGGTGATGGGCGAGGCCGATACATCGACGCGGTGGCGGCACATGGCAAACGGCAACGCGCTGCGCAAGGACAAGCTCGCCGACGATATCCGTCGCCAGTACTTGACCGACTATGGCAACTATTGGAGCCAGTTTCTCGACGACGTGAGACCGGTGTCCGGCAGCGAAGGCACGCTGGCGCCCGATCTGCAGACGCTGCGTACGCTGGCCGCGCCGGATTCGCCGCTGGCCAGACTCGCGCGAACCGCCGCGCGCGAGACGTCGCTGTCGGTCGCTGACGGCGCGGACGAGCCGTCGGCCGCCGGGAGTGCCATCAACGGGATCATGCGTCGCTCGCAAGCGGCGCGCGCCGCGAGCGCCGTGGCCGCAACCGCCACCATCGGTCAGCTCGCGCAGCAGAAGATGGAACGTGAACTGGTCGACCGACGCTTTGCCGCGCTGCGCGAAGTCGTGACCGGCCAGGCCGATAGCGGGAGCGCGCTGCCTGGCGGCAGCGGCGTGCTGCAGCTGGGCGGCGTCATCGGGCTGATCAACGAGCAGTACACGCGATTGATGACCGCCGGCGACGTGCTCGCCACCAACAGCATGCCGCCCACGGACGACCTCGGCGCCACGATGCAGCTCGAGGCGCAGAAGCTTCCGCCGCCGTTTCGCGCCGTGCTCGTGGGCCTCGCGTCGCAGTCGATGCGCAAGGTGGACCGCAACGTCGGCTCGCTGCTGACGATGCAGGTCGAATCGAGCGTTGGCGCGCAATGCCGCCGTGCTGTCGAAGGCAAATATCCGTTCGTCGCGAGCGTTCAGGAAGTCGACATCGACGATTTCAACCGCGTGTTCGCGGCGGGCGGCCTGCTCGACGACTTCTTCCACAAGACGCTCGCGAGCCGTGTCGATACGAGCATACGGCCGTGGCGCTATAAGCCGGTCAGCCCCGGCATGCCGCCCATGCAGGGACCGAGCCTCGAACCGTTCGAGCGCGCCGCGGCGATCCGCCAGACATTTTTCCGCGATCCCGGCGCGACCCGGATGTCGTGGAATGCGGGCCTCAAGGTCGTGTCGCTGGACCCCGAGATTACCGATCTGCTCATCGACGTCGACGGGCAAAGCCTGCGCTATGCGCACGGTCCGGTCACGACATTCCCGATCACATGGCCGGGGCCGCGCGGCGGCTCGATGGCCGGCCTCACCGCGAATCCGCGCGTGCGTCCGGACACGTCGACCGTGATGACCGAGGGTCCGTGGGCGCTGTTCCGTCTGATCGACCGGGGTCGTGTGACGTCGACATTGTCGTCGAGCCGCTCGGCAGTGGACTTCAATTTCGACGACCGGCACGCGGTTATCGAACTGACATCGGGCGGGCAGTCGGGACCGCAACTCACCGCGTTGCTACGGGATTTTCGTTGCCCTGGCAGTGGAAACACGCTGGCAAGGCGAACGGACGCGTCGTCAGGCACCGCATCGTCCAATGAGCTGTAGCGCCTTTTCGATAAAGAGAACTTAGAGGAGTGCATGTCAAGTAATCCCTTGAACGCGATAGGTGTGCAAAGCCGCGCAGTGACCGTATCCAGCGCGGCGATACCGAGGTGGCCGGCTCAGAGCGCGGACGGACTGACGCAGCCGGCGCTGCAGTTCATGTCACTGGAGGGCGACGAGCATCTCGGCAAGCTGTTCGAATACGAACTGCTGTTGCGCACGCCCGACGATTACACAGTGCCGCTTGCCGTCAGTGCCAACCTCGATCTGAAGGCGCTGCTAGGCAAGGAAATGACCGTCGCGATCGACCTCGAGCCGAGCGCCGATCCCGAAGCGGCTCAGCGCGAAATCACCGGACTCGTCGCCGCCGCGCAATACCTGCGTCGGGAAGGCCGCTTCAACGTCTATCGTGTCGTGCTGAAGCCCTGGCTGTGGCTGACCACCTTGACGACCGACTACAAGATTTTCCAGAACAAGACGGTCATCGAGATCATCGACGAGGTTCTGAAGGACTATCCGTATCCGGTCGAAAAGCGTCTCGACGTCAGCCGCTATGCGCTCGAGGGTGAGAGTCCGACCAACGAGCCGCGCGCGTTCCAGGTCCAGTACGGCGAGACCGACTACCACTTCATTCAACGCCTGATGGAGGAGTGGGGCATCTACTGGTTTTTCGAGCATGCCGACGGCAAGCACCGGCTCGTGCTGTGCGATCACATCGGCGCGCACCGCCAGTCGCCGAACTCCGCATACCGGACGCTCGCGTTCCAACCGCAGAACGGCAAGACCGACACCGAATACATCAGCGCGTTTTCGACGGCGGAAGTTTTGTGCACCGGTCACTATGTGACGAGCGACTTCGATTTCACGCGTTCGCGTGCCGACATGCGAGCGATCAATCAACAGCCGCGCGATACCAGCTGGAACCTGCTCGAGCGCTACGACTGGCCGGGCGACTACACCGACGGCAACCACGGTGAACTGCTCGCGCGTACGCGTATGGAAGCGCTGCGCGCGCCGGGCACGCGAGCGCAAGGCGAAGGTAACGTGCGCGGACTCGCGTGCGGGCAGACGTTTGGGTTGACCCACTACGACCATACGGCTGCGAACTGCGAGTACCTCGTGATCGGTACGAAACTCGCCCTGATTGGCACGCCGGATGAATCGGGTAGCGGTTACGAGTACACCTGCAGCAACAAGTTCGACGTACAGCCGACGAGCGAAGTGTTCAGACTGCCGCGGGAGACGTCGAAACCGATCGTCAGCGGGCCTCAGTCGGCTGTCGTCGTGGGTCCCGAGGGCAAGGAATTGTGGACCGACGAATTCGGTCGCGTGAAGGTCCGCTTCGTCTGGGATCGCTATGGCCGCAACGTCGAAACCGACTCCTGCTGGGTCCGTGTAAGCCAGGCGTGGGCCGGTCAGGGTTTCGGTGGCATCTATATTCCGCGCATCGGCCAGGAAGTCATCGTCGATTTCTGGAACGGCGACCCGGATCGTCCGCTGATCACCGGGAGTCTGTACAACACGGTGACGCGTCCGCCCTATGAGTTGCCAGGCAACGCGACGCAAAGCGGTTTTATGAGCCGGTCGATGGAAGGGGGCTTGCAGAACTACAACAGCATTCGCTTCGAGGACAAGGCGGGTGCCGAGGAGTTCACGGTGCAGGCTGAGCGGGACATGAACCGCCTGACGAAGCTCAACGAATCGCACGTGATCGGTGCCGACTACACGATCGGCGTGGCCGCGGCGCACAGCATGACCGTTGGGGCGACTTCCAGCACGGTCGTTGGCGGCAAGTATTCGATGAGGGTGAAGAATGTTGCCTTCCATTCCGTGGATCTTGGACAGTTCGTTTCGATCGGCGGGCTCGACGAGACTGCGGTTGGGGGTGCCTCCACTCTGACGGTAGGCGGGGCCCGTACGGTCACGGTCGGTGGCGCGTCAACGCACGCGGTGGGCGGAGCCTATTCGCTGTCGGCTGGAGGGGTGCTGTCCATCGTGTGCGGCAAGTCGTCGCTGACGATGAGCAACGATGGCGAGATCAAGCTCATCGGTAAGTCGATCCGCATCCAGGGTGATACCCGTGTTGTGGTGCAAGGCACGCCGCTGGACCTCAACCCCGGTGACATGGAATGCGGTAGCGCAGTGACGGTGCCGGTTCCTGTAGTGGTGCTTGATGCGCTGGACGTTCCAATTATTCCGCCGCCGCCTTCGGAGGAACCACTTCCGACGATAGATCCGCTTCCGACGGAAGAACCACCGCCATCGGAGGAGCCACCGCCATCGGAAGAGCCACCGCCTTCGGAGGAGCCGCCGCCGTCGGAAGAGCCACCGCCGTCGGAAGAGCCACCGCGGTCGGAAGAGCCACCGCCTTCGGAAGAGCCGCTGCCTTCGGAAGAGCCGCTGCCGTCGGAAGAGCCGCTGCCGTCGGAAGAGCCGCCGCCGTCGGAAGAGCCGCCGCCGTCGGAAGAGCCGCTGCCGTCGGAAGAGCCACCGCCGTCGGAGGAGCCACCGCCATCGGAAGAGCCGCTGCCATCGGAAGAGCCGCCACCGTCGGAAGAGCCGCCGCCTTCGGAAGAGCCGCCACCGTCGGAAGAGCCACCGCCGTCGGAGGAGCCGCCGCCTTCCGAAGAGCCCCCGCCTTCGGAAGAGCCGCCGCCGTCGGAGGAGCCACCGCCATCGGAGGAGCCACCGCCGTCGGAGGAGCCACCGCCGTCGGAGGAGCCACCGCCGTCGGAAGAGCCACCGCCATCGGAGGAGCCGCCGCCATCGGAGGAGCCGCCGCCGTCGGAGGAGCCACCGCCATCGGAGGAGCCGCCGCCGTCGGAGGAGCCGCCGCCATCGGAGGAGCCGCCGCCGTCGGAAGAGCCACCGCCATCGGAGGAGCCGCCGCCTTCGGAGGAGCCGCCGCCATCGGAGGAGCCGCCGCCATCGGAGGAGCCACCGCCATCGGAGGAGCCACCGCCATCGGAGGAGCCGCCGCCGTCGGAAGAACCGCCGCCGCCGATTGAAACACCGCCGGCAACCGGCAACGACGCGTAACAGCGTATTTCGCAGTACCGTGCAGCCGGCGAATGCCTTCGCGCATCGCCCTGCACGGTCTTTCAATTTTCATTGGGAGAAAATCGATCATGTTTCCAGCGGCTCGCAAAGGCGATGCAATCGGACATGGCGGTTCGATCGCCGGGGGTTCCCCGACGGTCTTCATCAATCAGATGCCTGCGGCGCTCGTCGGTATGAGCTCTGCCGTTTGCACGCTGCACCCGGGCTCCCAAGCTGTGGTCGCGGGTTCGGGGACGGTGTTGATCAACAACCTGCCGGCGGCATTGGTTGGCGGCAAGGTTTCGTGTGGCGCGCCGTGTTCCGCTGGTTCGCCAGACGTGCGCATCGGTTCATGATGACGACGGTAGCCACGTGACGACGGGTCTCGCGGGAATCGGCGGCGAGCTGGTCAGACTGCCCGGCGTCGTATTGCCCGTCGCCTGTGTCGGACCGTTGGTCGATCGCTGTGAGCGCCTCGGCGACCTGGTCGACCGCTTTCGAATGCGTCGTGCGCTGTCTGGCATTCTGTGCGGCTCGGTCGATGTGATCAGCGGCAGCAAAATCTGCCAGCCTGCCGACGAAACCGACTTCAGGCTGCGAGGCCGTCTTCCGCTTGCATGGTCGCGTTGTTATTCGAGCGCGCAGCATGCGCTCGGACTGCTCGGGGTTGGCTGGCGCACGAACTGGGAAGTCACGCTGCATAAGCGGGACGATCAACTGCTCTATACCGACGAATACGGCAGCACGCTCAGCGTGCCGTTTCCCGAGCGGGGGACACAGGTAATTGCGTCGGCTGCGCAATTGCACATCGCGCATCGGAGCGACGGACGCCTCGTCGTTGCGGATCTGACGCCGCATTACCGCGTGTTCGGCGAATTCGACGCCAACGGAATCGCACGGCTCAAATACGTCGAGGATCTGCGTCAGCAGCGGATCGGCCTGATCTGGGACCCCGACGGGCGCTTGCTGCGCATGCGTGGGACCTGCGGCCACGAGCTGCGCATGCACTATGAAGCGCGGATGGGACCGCGTCTGAGCGCTGTCGAGTGTGTCGACGGCGGTCCAACCGGCGCGCTGGTCCAGTACGGCTACAGCCAGCACGGCGAACTCAACGAGGTGCGCAACCGGGTCGGCGAAATCGTGCGTCGCTTTGCGTACCGCGATGGGCGGATCGTCGAAGAAGCAGACGCGCTCGGCATGGCGACACGCTACGAATGGCAGACGATCGGCGGCGCCGCGCGCGTGGTTCGACGAGTCACGTCGGAAGGCGCGCGTGATCGCTTCGCCTACGACTTCGATGGCCGGACCATTCAGGTCGGCGATGTCTTCGGCAACGCGGCGCATTGGCAATACGACGAGCAGGGCCGCGTGCTGTCGCACACGGACTTCGACGGTCGACGCTACCGGTTCGGCTACGACGCCGCCGTCGCGCCGGTCACACTGCAACTGCCCGGCGAGCGGGAGGTTCGCATCGAATACGATGCGCTCGGACGCGTCGCGTGCGAGACGGACCCGCAGGGCGCCACCCGCTCGACACAGTATGCGTTTGCGTCACGCGAGCCCGTGTCGGTCGCGTTGGGCGATGGCCGTGCGTGGATGTGGGCACGCAACGATCGCCTACAGCCATTGCACTATCAGACCCCGTCCGGAGAATTCACGCGTTTCGAATATGGCGAGGCTGGCGATGTCGTACGCTCGACGGATGCGCTGGGGACCGTCACGACCTTCGCGCATAACGCGTGGGGGCAGGTGACGCGTCGCACGGGAGTCGGCGGGAGGACGACGCGCTACGAGTATGACATCAATGGTTACGTCGTGAGCGTGACCGACGCGCTCGGCGCCGTCACGCGAATCGAGCGCGATGGCCTCGGCCGGCCATTGACCATCACGCGTCCGGACGGACAGGCCGAGCGTCATGGGTGGAATGCGGCTGGCCAGCGCACGTCGTTCGTTGGCCCGAGTGGCCGAAGCCGGCACTGGTATCGAGACCGGCGCGGCAATGTCCTACGCGCGGTCGACGAAGAGGGTCACGTGATCGTGCGTCGGTACGATGCACATGGGCGTCCGGTTCGAATCGAAGGCGCGAACGGCGCGGTGCAGGTGCTTCGGTGGAATGCGAGCAGTTGCCTGTCGATCTCGGACGCCGATGGCGTGGAACGCAGCTTCGACTATGCGGCTAGCGGGCAGGTCCGTTGTCTCACGTGGAAGGCGGGCGAGCAACAGCGTTGCGAAACGTTCGACTACGACCGTGCGGGCCGACTGACCCAGCGCGAAACCGCGCATAACCGCTATGTATATTGCTACGGGCCGGGCGGATTGCTCGACGGCGTGAACCGCGAGCCGACACCGGAAGGCGAGCTGCTCGGCATCGGAGCGGATGAGATCCGCTTCGAACACGACGCCGGTGGCCGTCTGATCGCCGAGCACGGCGCAAACGGCACACTGCGTTACACGTACGACGCCGCTGGACGCGTTGTCGCGACTCAGCTGCCGCAGGGGCAGGAGCTGCGTACGCGCCGCTTCGAAACCGGCGACATCGCGTTCATCGAACTGGGCGAACGGCAGATTGCGCGCTTCTGGTATGACGCGATGAGGCGTCCGGTTGCGCGCACGCAAGGTCGCTTGCGCACGCATACGGGCTTTTCGCCGCTCGGCTTGCCGGTGTGGTGGCGCTCGGTGACGGGGCGCGACGTGGATACGCCGGGCTCCGCGACAGAATCTGTCACCGAATTGTGGCGCGAAGCCGATTACAGTCCCGCTGACCTGATCGTCAGGACGGGCGGCGAAAGCGACGGTCAGATGTGGTACGACTACGACCGGCGTGGGTGTCTGTTGCGATCGGTGTCGGAGAACGGGGACATCGAGTATTTCACGTGGGACGCCGCTGGCAATCTGCTCGATACGCCTGGCGGCAGCTGGTTCCCGGCCGTGTATCCGGACCACCGGTTGCGGGAATGCCGCGGACATCGTTACGAGTACGATGTGTGGGGACAATTGGTGCGTAGAAGCGGCCGCGACCATACGCTATCGCTTGATTGGGATGCGGAGGGGCGCATCATCGCCGCGCATCGCAACGGCTATACCGTGCGCTACCAGTACGACGCAATCGGTCGGCGTATCGCCAGGCGTGTCGAATCCACTGCGTCGCGGCGCACGCAGCAGCTATCGATGCCGGAGCGCGACGAGCTCACGCGCTTTTTGTGGCAAGGGCACAGACTGATCCAGCAGCACCGCGCGATGGAACTGCGCACCTACCTGTATCAACCCGAGCCCGACGGCTCAACCGGCTTCGCGCCGCTCGCTCGCGTGGACCAGACCCTCGCCGATGATGGCGCGATTAAAAGCACGCAGGTCTATCACTATCACACTGACGTGGCCGGTACGGTCGTCGCGCTCACGGAAGAGACGGGCCGGGTGGTATGGCGTGGGCGTTATCGTGCGTGGGGCGGTCTCGTGACGCCGGAGTGGCAAAGCAGCGATGCGTTTGCGCAGCCGCTTCGCTATGCCGGCCAATACGCCGACGATGAAACCACGCTGTATTACAACGGCGCGCGTTTTTATGATCCTCACGCGGGCCGCTACATCAGCCCCGATCGCAACGGCGAAGCCGGAGCCAGTCCATACCGCTACGCGCCGAATCCGCTGACGTGGTGCAATCCTCTTGGCCGCGCGACGCCGGAAGCGTCTTCGTGCGTCGTCGTCGCGGACGCGTCATGCATCGATGGCGCGTCGGACCCGGCTCAATACGTTGCCGGCGTCGTCGAACAACTCCACGACGTAACTGGCTGGGACCCGGTCAAGTTCTGATTCGAAAGTCACATGAAAGTCGAGCCAGTCGTTTTTCCGGTATCGGGAAAGACCGCTGGCATTGACGGTTTCCCGGTGCAGTTGCGTCTCGCCGTTGTCGTAGATCACCACGGCAACCGACTTTGCGGCCGGCAACGCGTGCTCGACGCCGGGCGTGAGCACATGCCTGTCGAATCCATTCCGATGTATGCACACACGGACGTCGTTTGCGCGTAGCAGAGAGGCCTTCCATGTCGCTTCGTCGGGACGTTGAGAGCCCGGGACGGGCGGATCGTCATTCAATACCGACTGCTGAACTCCGCGCCACTTGAAGCTGATGCCCGCGTAGGCCTCGTAATCGGAGAGCGTGCGTTCGGCCCCGAGTCCATACTCGCCGAACTCGGCGTCAGCCAGCGTTTGTCCGTCGATACCGAGCAGCGCACGATTGCGCTGCAATGAGCGCTCGTTGCGCTCATGCCAGGGCTCGTCGATTTCACCCCGTTCCTTGGCCTCGTGACTGTGATCGTTCCACATCTTGACGCGGTAGGAACGCAGATATTCGTGCCACCCGATCAGCCTGTGCGGACTGTACAGGTCATAGCCGTGGGTGAATGCACGGACGGCAAGCGAAATTTCTTCGCCGTGAAAGAAATAGTCGGGATCGTGCTGGACCACTTCGGCAAAGTGACCGTCGGCAAATGCGAAGTGTGCGCTGAAGAAGCGCGAACGGACCGGGCGAGCCCGGGTTCTCCAGTCGGAAAGTGTCTTCGAGCGAAACAGGACGACCCCTTCCCTGGAAAACCTCGCATAGGCCAATATCCTCGGCTCGTCGCTCGATCGAGCATCGTCGTTTTCGGGGTCGTACATCGGAAGGTAAGCGGTCAGCACGGGTTTCGGGCTTTCGTCGCGCAGCGACTCCAGCATTTCGATTGCGAGCATGTCCCATCCGTCGACGAAGCGGTGGTGCGAGTCGAGTTGCAGCGTGTAGCACTCACCGCTGTATCGCTGCTGGACCAGATTGCGGGCCCAGCATGCGCCCTGCGTCATCATGTGGGGGACGTCGATCAATTCGATCTTCGCTTCACGATGACTGAGATGGTGGACGATCCAGTTGTCGGTCTGCTCGGCTCGCCATTCGCCAAAGCCCTGCTGCCAGAACTGGATCATCGTTTCGTCGTGCGCATGCTGCCAGCAGACGATGATCCGCAACAGATCTGGCCTTCCAGCTTTGTTGATCAAATCCAGCAGGGTGGGGACCAACTGCGGGTCGCGATAACTCGCGATTTGCACGAAGATCGAGTTCGGTGGTGCGACGGGTATCTCGGTCATGCTGGTTGCTTCTGGTAGACGTTCGCCGTTGATAGTCGGTTTAAAGAATGGTCATCGTGACTGTTGCCGTTGCCTGGATCTTGCCGGCGGTTGGCGTCGCTGTGCCGACGCGCAGCACGGTCGCCTCGAGTGCGAACGGCGATTGCATCGCGCCCCGCGGTGCGTGGACGAGGGTGCTCGAAGGATCGTTGGGCCGGAAAGCGGTTTTGCTTGAAACGTCCCGCAAACGAATCGCAAGATGCGTCGCGCCGGTGTTCTTCAACATGCTGCTATCTTCGGTATCGGGGGTTCCGGAAAGTGCAGCGGTGATCGAAGCCGGTGGCGTGGGACCGGTGCAGAGCACCGTAAAGTCGACTGGCTGGGTCGGCCCGCTCGTCGTCGACACATCGCTTGGACCGAACGTGCCGAAATCGATGTTCAGTGCGCTGGTATTGACCGAGCAACTCGGAAGAACCTTGACGTTGATGCTGCCGCCTGTGATCGTCACGACCCGACTGCCGTCACCATCGGCAATGCCGGTTCCCAAGGTGTTGAACATCACGTCGACGTTGCTCGCGATGTCGCCGGTTTTGACCAGTTCGATCAGGAACTGCGAGCCAATGCCGAAGCGACCGTAGATCACCTGATTGGGCTCGCCGGCGGGAAAGGATGGCGTAAACGGAAGTGGCGAATTCGTGCCGCTCGCGCGAAGGTAGGTCACACGAAAGCCGATTCCGGGAATGTTGGTGTTATAGACCCCTGACATCGTGGACGGCGTTACGTTGAAATAGCCGAATGTGACCGTGCCCCCGTTGGTGCAGTCCGCGAAGTTCCCATAGGTAGCGTACGCCGGCGACAAGCCCGTGGCGATCACCGAGCCGACCGGTAAGCCAGGATCGATCGATACCGAGCTTTCCTGAAACGGTATGTTGACCGCTATTGGATACCCCGCGATGTAGCCTTGAGACAGCAGTTCGGAGATTTGCGCAGGCTTCAACTGGGTGCAGGTGGCGAACGCGAAATGGGGTATCGCGAAGCAAATCAGGATAAAAAATTGAACGAGTCTTTTCATTGGAGCTTGTTGGTTGACCGGCGGACTGTAGGGGCCGACAGCGGAGAAAGTACGTAGATGCGCGCACATTGCCTCAACCGTCGAACTCATCCCATTTAGCGAGTAAATCGGCGGGAATGATATGGGCGAGTTCTGAAAACCGTTTGCCGACCATTCGTTCCGACTGGCGCAGCAAAACAATGACGGGACTGCTCGGTTCGTTTTGCTCGAACCACATGCGTGTTTCCTGAATGGCCGCGAGCGCGCTCCAGCGATCCATTGGACACGGCGCGGTGATTGGCGGATCGGCCGGCGCGTCGGACTGCGCCAGGGTTGCCGTAACGACGCTAGCCGGCGCCGGTCCACGCACGATATCGTTGTCCTGCTCGTTGGCGGCTCGGGCGGCCGCTGGCGCCGGCGCGGACGCGCCGCCGCCGTCCACCCGATGCTGCGCGAATGGCTGCAGCGCTCGGGACAACGCGCCGAGATCGGGCGCATCGACGCCGAGCGTCTCATCGCACCAGGCAGCGATGCGCTGCGTCAGACCCTGCGCTTCGACCAATGCGGCAATCGCCGCGTCGCGTCGGCCCCACCATTCCTTTAGCAAGCGGGCGACGGATTCAGGGGCGAGCGCGTCCTTCTGGCGCGGCGTCGCGAATGATTTTTCGATATCTCGCAAATGCAGTTGCAGCCCGGCCGCCCGCGGCATCGGGATGTCGCGCGCATCGGCCAGCATGCCATCCGGTTCGACGAGTCCGCCGATCGCGTTGGCGAACATCGCCGGGTCCGGTTCGCCTTCGAACACCGGCAGCGGGTGGAGCGCTTCGCCATAGCATTCGAACATCGCCAGCAGCAAAGCCAGTCCGTCGCGCAGGCCGGCCGCGCCGTCGAGCCGGGTTCGACAACGCAGCAGGATCACCGCGAGGCGGATGTCTTTCGTCCGCAGCAGCAGCGCGCGGCAATCGCGTTCGATGTCGGCCCAGTTGGCCGTTGGCGGCACGTCGACGAAGTCGCCGTACTGCGCTTCGGCGCGTGGGGCCGCGGCCGCCTGCAGCATCACGAAAGCCGGATCGTATTCGAGATCGGGACCGCAAGGCGCGTGCGCCGACACCGGTTCGAGCAGATCGGCGTAGCGCAGCACGACGGCGGGAGTGTTGGCGTTCATGCGAAGGAACTCCGGGGTCGGTCGTTGTACTGTTCAGGTTCGAAAACCATGCCGACGACCGGAAGGTCGTCGACGGAATCACCGAGCCACGTCGAGTAACCAAGTCTCTGAGACGTGCCGATGGAGGCGGGGGGCGCCGCGCGCGGGTTGACGAGCAGCTTGACCTCCCACGCGTATTCATGGCCGACGAAGGCCCGCACCCATTCGACGAACGTCGGCAAGTCCTCGCCGTGCGGCGTGAGGCGCAGATACTGATCGAGGTCGAGCGGACCGACGACGAGCCGGAACTTGTGTTGCCGGTCGGGAATGGCCTCGCCGAGCTGCGCGCATTCACCGATGATCGCCGCGGGCCCCGGCACCCCGAGCCTCGTATGTTCCGATGCGCACAGGTGGATCCAGTGCGGCACGAACTCCTCGATGGTCATCGGAACACCGAAGTAATGCGAGAGCGTCGCCTCGATGCCGTGCGGCGTTCGCGCCTCGCGCACGAGGTGCGCCGCCGCGCTGTAACGCGAGTGCGTGGGCAGACAGGACTGCCCCGCCTCGGCCGGATCGACGCCGATCAGACTGGCGACGTAGAACGAAAACGTTTCGTCGCCGGCACGGTCGAGCGACGCGGTGGCTTGCCCTGAAGCCCACGCGCGATAAAACTGCGACAGTGCGCGGTGATGGAACAGATCGACGAGCCCGACGAGCGCATAGTCCTGGTGGCTTTCCACACGACTGTGCGCCAGCTCCGTCATATGCAGCGGCAGCGGCCCTTGCGGCCCCCACAGGCCGAGCCCGAACAGCCGCACGTCGAGGCGCCCGTCTCGCGTGCCGAGCGACGCGATTTCGCGCGGCGCAAAGGCCAGTGTGGGCTGCTGACCGATCCGGAACGGCTCTTCTTGCGGCAGGCTCGCGGTGCCCGGCAACGGCATCAGCGGATCGCGCGCGGCGATCGCGCGCAGCAGGCTCAGAAAGCCGGACTGCCACGGCGTGTCGGGATCGAACCAGGCGTCGAGCGACTGCGGATCGAGCGATGATCGCTTCGGCGCAACGGCGCTCCCAAATGTCCCAGCCATGCTCATACCGCTCCGCGTCCGCCCATGCGCGGCCGCCATTGGGTGATCAGGCCACGTTGCATCGAACGAAGTTCGGTTTCCGTGAACACGTTGATCGAAACGTGGCGCGCGAGGTAATGTTCGAGCACCAGGCCGAACAGATACGGGCTGATGCCTGAGAAGCCGGTTTCATCGACCGTCAGTTCGCAGCGCACGCCACGCCCATAGACGAGGAGTCCGTCGCCCGGCAAACGCCGCACCACCGGTTCGGTGCGTGCACCGACGAGTGCCTCGATTTGCCGTGCCTGTTCGCGCTCGCCCGGCGCGATGAAGAGGCCGAGCATGTTGCGCAGCGCCTGGCCGCCGTCGCTGTGGTCGAGTTCAGCGAGCGGCATATAGTTGAAGCTCAGCTGCCGGATCAGACGCCACGCCGTTTCACCGCTCGCGTACGGCGCGCGCGGCGCGCTCGGTGCATGCACGAGGCGCACGCCTTCGATCGGCACGGAGTCGGACATCGTGAGGTCGGTTTTGCCGTTACGCGGAATCAGGCGCGGCAGGTCACGGTTCGTGACCCACGCCTCGACCGACAGGTAGCGGATGTCGTCGGCGTACGGCGCCTCCGCCTGATCGACGAGCGACACGTAGACCTCGGTGCCGATATACGGCGTGCGGGTGCCGTACCTGCGCGCATTGGCGGACAGCGCGCGCTGCTCGCGACGCACCGAAAAATAGCGGCCGTGGTTGCCCACGTCGCTATGCAGTGTTTGATAAAGCGGATTGAATTCGACTTCGAGCGATGTTTGCGCCCGTTGGCCGAATACGCGGGACACCGAAAAAATCTCATAGTCGAGCGGCCGGGTGCGGTCGGCGAGCAGATGAAAATCGGTTTGCGCTCGATTGATTTCGACGCGATCGGTGCGTTTGCGAAACAGGTTGACGACCGGTGTACAGAACAGCAGGAAACGCGCTGCGTCGACGTGCGTGGCAAGCTCTTCCGGCAGACGGTCGAGCAGCAGCACGATCTCCGCTTCCTTGCTGTCCACGCGCGCGAGACCGGCCGCGAGCTGCGTCAGCGCGAAGAAATAGAAGCGCTGGCGGCATGCGAAGTATTCCTGCAGCAGGTTGTGGCCGTGAAACGTATTCCAGCTAAGCGGCAGCAGGCACTGCTCCGCTTGCAGACCTTCGAATGCGACCGGTGTTTTCGCGACCACGTGCCCTTCGTCTCGCGACGCACCATACGCGCGCACGACCGAGGCGACGCTACCGGCATGGATCAGCTCGAACAGATGCGAAGCGATCCGCTCGTCGCCACCGATGTAAATGGGCAGCCGGTCGAAGTTCGTCATCTGGCTGAACTTCACTTCGCCGGTTGTGCGCAGGCGCAGCCGCAACGCGCCGCGCAATTGCACGTGCGGCAACAGATGGCGATCGGTGTCGGGGATATCCGGCGGCACGGCGGTAAGCCGGGCTTCAACGATCTCGATAGGCCATAGCGTGACGTCCTGGCTGCTGCGGAATTCGCACGCGGTTTGCTCGCCGGGCGGGATGGCCGAGCGCAGCATGCTATCCCTGGGCACTTTCAGCCCTTTCGTGAAATCGCCTTCACGCAGGCTCGGACGCAACTGCGCGACCGCGATCGCCGGCGTCGGCGCGACGTAATTCGGATAGACCACTTCGAGCAGGCGCTGCGTAAAGCGCGGAAACTCGGCATCGAGTTTGATCTGCGTGCGCGCCGACATGAAGCAGAATGCCTCGATGAGCCGCTCCACGTAGGGGTCGGCAACGTCGATGCCCTCCATGCCAAGGCGGCGCGCGATTTTCGGGTGCTGCGCGGCAAACTCGCCGGCCATTTCCCGCATGTACGTCAGTTCGCGGCTGTAGTAGTCGAGAAATTGCGGGTCCATATCAATTTCCCCTGCCGGAGTCCGCATCGAACGTGACGTGATTCGTTTCGATGTCGAATGCGCTCTGGATGCGAAATTCCAGTGGATAGGGCGACCAGCGCATGAGGCCGTGAATCTCGAACACGAGCTGGTTGTAGCGTACGGGGTTCTCGCTATTGAGCGGCCGGATGCGCAGCGACTCGGGAATCAGACGCGGCTCGAAGCGCACGATTGCGTTGCGTACCATCTTCTCGACGGTCTCCCAGTTGCGACTGGCGAGGTAGCTGCCGGACAACGCGGGGATGCCGTAATTGACGACCGATTCGGCTAGCATCGGGTAGCGCGCGATGTCCATTTCGTCGTCCAGGTTCGTTGTGTTGAGCAGCAGGCTCAGATCACGCTGGATGATGCGGCGCATGCCTTCGCTATTCGGCGCATAGGCGTCGGGCCGCTCGCTGCGCCGCGCGGGCGCGTCGTCGAGCAGGCGGTCGATCAGCGACGGCATACAGGCTTGCCGGTACCGCGCGTCGGACCTGGTCATACGCGCTCGTCGTGATTGAACCGGCACTCGCCGATGTCGAGCAGGCCGACGTCGCCCTTGTCGGTGCTCCAGGTTTTCTGGCCGAGCGCAATCACGCCCGTTTCTCCAACGTCTTTCCAGGTGGTTTCGCGCGCGAGCCGCGTGGCAGCGGAGCCAGTTTCCGAGCCGGGATAGCGCACCGGCAGATAGCCGCGCAGGACTGTCGCGTCGCGTAGGCCCACGACGGCCGAGCGCCAGACGAGGTCGGTCAACGCGGTGACCGGACCGAGTGTCAGCGATTTCATCGAGTCGAACGGCACCCAGCGATAACCGCCCGCGACGGTCAGCTCACACACCGGACCCAGCCGGCTATCGCTATCGGTCAGCCACTCGAATTCGCCGATCTGCGTGCTTTCGCCGCGCGTGGCCGGCGCGGCGTCCAACGCGGCGCCGCGCAGTTCATCGGCGGCGGCAAGATTGCCCTCGCCGAGCTCGAGGTTGGCTTGCAGCAGTGTTTTCACCCATTCGGGCAGCGGCTCGATCT
This sequence comes from Paraburkholderia sp. BR13439, assembly GCF_040948805.1. Taxonomy (NCBI): domain Bacteria; kingdom Pseudomonadati; phylum Pseudomonadota; class Betaproteobacteria; order Burkholderiales; family Burkholderiaceae; genus Paraburkholderia; species Paraburkholderia sp. BR13439. Next base: position 24,548 of record NZ_JBFPKN010000011.1, read on the forward strand.
CGCCAGGCGTGCGCTGACCCGCGAACACCTCGGCGCGGAACATCTCGCTGCGGATCAGCCCGCGATACATCTGGGCGCACGATGTGCCTTCCGGCTCGAGCGTGGCCCACGTCTGCAACTGCTGTAGCGCGCGGTTCCATTCGCCGTCCAGGCACAACAGCTCGAACAGCAGCCAGCGTTCGCGCACGTTCGACGGATGCTTGCGCACTTTGTCGACGGTTTGCTCCTTCAGTTCGCCGTAGGTCTGCGCGTCGAGCAGGCTGCTAAGGGTTGGAGAGTCCGACTTGGGCAGGTCAGCGGTTATGTTCATCTGAAAATGCAGGCTCTTCGTATTCGATCGATTCAGGCATGGCGATGTGGCTGTCCATGCTGACCAGGTGATGTTCTTCGCGTGCGAGCAGCGCGGTCCTGCTCGCACGGTGTGCGGGAATTCCGCGCGGCGCGAGCAGCGCGAGGATCTCGTGCGTTTGGTCCGCCTCGAAAATCTGCTCGGCACCGAACGAGTCAAGACCATCGAGCAGGGTGTCGATGTTCTTCCCCTGCGTCAGCAGGTCGAACACGGACGCTTCCGTCTGCGACGGATCGACAAGTTCCGCGAACGGATCGGGAGATGACCCGATGATCGACTCGCTCTGAGCTTCGGCCGACGCCTCGGGCTCGGGCCCGTTCTCGCTCTTCCGGTTTAGTAGCGCGTCACGGTATTGGAGCGTGAGCGCGGCGAGCGGGTCCGCTTCATCGATGTCGGCTACCAGAAGCTTTGCCATGCCGTCGTGTCCGCCGCGTTCCGCTGAATGCGGTTCGCGCCGCGACTGCAGCGGATCGTCATCGTCCTCGTCGGCTAGTGCGATCAGGTCGCTGAAGTCATCCGGCTTCGCGAGCACGGGCTCGATCCGGTCCGCGGGCGGATTCACGCTCGACGGTGGTGTCGGGACGGATTCTTCAGGCGCGTTCGCATTTTCGAGAGGCGGGTTCAGTAACAAATCGGGCATAAGCTGAAGGTCGGGATGCGCGCTCGGAACAGCGTCAGACGAACACGCCACGCCGGCGTGACCGTTGCGCGAAGCGGTACGAACGAGCCCGAGAGACTGGATGGTTCGTGCGAACGTCCTGAGCGCACCCGCTTCGAAAGGCGAATGGTCCCAGCGAGCGTGATATCCAGTCATGGCTTGGCCGGTATGCAATGGCGAATCAGATCTGCCTGTAAAGCGCGCATTGGTAAAAGACTCTCCCGACGCAGAAATAAAAGGATCACCAACTAAAAATGCGGTTGGCGTCTGGCAGATGTGAATGCTACTTCGCGCACCTCGAGCGGAATATGGGCGACGGCCCAAATACACGCAGCGATCGACCGGCTATCCTTGTCGCTCGATCAGTGTGGCCAGCACGCTTTTTCGGATACCTGCGCGCGGTGTGCCGGATGCCACGACAGAGCCACGCCTTTCTGCAACAAACATCTTTACTTGCAACGTCATCATGTCCATTTCACGCCACGCGTTGTTCGGCAAGCTCGGCGCGACGCTCTTCAGGAGCATCGAATCCGCTACGGCGTTTTCCAAGCTGCGCGGCAACCCATATATCGAGCTGGTGCACTGGCTGCACCAGCTGCTCGCGCAGCCCGATAGCGACCTGCACCGCATCGTCAGACACTGCGGCATCAGCCGCGAACTGCTCGAGCGGGACCTGCAGAGGGCACTTGCCGCGCTGCCGTCCGGGGCCAGCGCGCTCACGGATTTTTCGCATCATGTCGAGACGGCAATCGAGCGCGCGTGGGTCGTCGCGACGCTGGCATTCGGCGACGGGCGGATTCGCGGTGCATGGCTGATGGCGGCGCTTGTCGAGACGCCGGATTTGCGGCGCTTGCTGCTGGCCATTTCGCCGGAGTTCGGCAAGATTGCCGTCGACGGCCTTCACGATGCGTTGCCGGCCTGGATCGACGGTTCCCCCGAAGAGAAGGACACCCCGTACGACCAGAGCGACTTTTCGTCCGCGGTGCCGGGCGAGGCGTCCGGTGCGCTCGCAGCCTCGGCGCAGGGCGCGGCGGCACTTGCGCAGTTTTGCGCGGATCTGACCGCACGTGCGCGCGCCGGTGAAATCGATCCGGTGGTTGGCCGCGAAGTCGAGATTCGCACGATGATCGACGTGCTGTTGCGGCGGCGCCAAAATAATCCGCTTTTGACCGGCGACGCCGGGGTTGGCAAGACGGCGGTCGTCGAAGGTCTCGCGCGCGCGATCGCGGCCGGCGAAGTCCCGCCGAAACTTGCCGACGTGCGGCTGTTGAGCCTCGACGTCGGTGCGCTGCTTGCGGGCGCGAGCATGAAGGGCGAATTCGAGGCCAGGCTGAAGTCGGTACTCGAGGAGGCGGCGAAGTCGGCGGCTCCGGTCGTGCTGTTCGTCGACGAGATTCACACGCTGATCGGCGCCGGCGGTCAGGCCGGCACCGGCGACGCGGCAAACCTGCTGAAACCGGCACTCGCCCGCGGCACGTTGCGCACGATCGGCGCGACGACGTGGGCCGAGTACAAGCGGCACATCGAGAAAGACCCGGCGCTCACGCGGCGCTTTCAGGTGCTGCAGATCGCCGAGCCAGAGGAGCCGTCCGCGATCGACATGGTCCGCGGACTCGCGCGCACGCTCGCGAGCCATCATGGCGTCGTGGTTCTCGACGAAGCGATTCGCGCAGCCGTGACACTGTCGCATCGCTACATTCCGTCGCGTCAGTTACCGGACAAGGCGATCAGCCTGCTCGACACCGCCTGCGCGCGCGTCGCGCTATCGCAGCATGCGCCGCCGCGCGAATTGCAGCGGATTCGCGAGCGCTTGCAAGCGGCGCGCGTCGAAGCCGAGCTGCTCGGGAACGAGGTGCGTATCGGGCTTGGCAGCGAGGCCGCGCTGGCCGACGTCAACGCGACCATCGCAACCCTCGAGTTCGAGGATCGTGTTGTCGAAACCGCCTGGCAGACCCAGTCCGAGGCGGCGAAGGCGCTGGCGGGCGCGCGCGCGGCCGTGAGCGCGCGCGCCGCAGCAGGCGGACCTGAGGCCGACGCGCGCGATAGCGCGGCGAGCGAGCTGCAGACGTTGCGCGAGCTGGAGCGCACGTTATCGAACCTGCAGGCGGCTACGCCATTCGTGTTTCCGGAAGTCGGCGAAGCGATCGTCGCCGACATCGTCTCTGACTGGACCGGTATTCCAGTCGGACGCATGATCACCGACGAGGTGAGCGCCGTGCAGATGCTGCCCGCCACTCTGGCGGCGCGCGTGATCGGCCAGCACGACGCGTTGCAACAGATCGGCGAGCGCGTGCAGACGGCGCGCGCCGGGCTCGCGGACCCGCGCAAGCCACTCGGCGTCTTCCTTCTCGCGGGACCGTCCGGCGTCGGCAAGACGGAAACCGCGCTCGCGTTGGCGGAGGCGCTCTACGGCGGCGAACAGAATCTCATCACGATCAACATGAGCGAATACCAGGAGGCGCATACGGTCTCGGGACTCAAGGGCGCGCCGCCTGGCTACGTCGGTTACGGCGAGGGCGGTGTGCTGACCGAAGCGGTGCGCCGACGTCCGTACTCGGTCGTGCTGCTCGACGAAATTGAAAAGGCGCACGGCGACGTGCATGAAATGTTCTACCAGGTGCTGGACAAGGGCTACATGGAAGACGGCGATGGTCGCTATATCGATTTCCGCAATACGACCATCCTGATGACCAGCAATGTCGGCGCCGATCTGAGCGCGAGCCTATGCGCGGACGAAATGCTTGCACCGGATTTTGACGGTCTGCGTTCCGCGCTTGCGACGGAATTGCTGAAGGCGTTTCCGGCCGCCTTCCTCGGGCGTGTGACGCTGGTGCCATATCGTCCGCTGGGCTCGGATTCGCTCGCGCGGATCGTGCGTTTGCATCTCGATCGCGTCGTTCGGCGCATGGCGGATAACAACGGCATCGCGCTGAGCTATGCGTCGGAGGTGGTCGACTACATCGTCGGGCGCTGCCTCGTGCAGGAGACCGGGGCGCGTCTTTTGATCGGCTTTATCGAACAGCACGTGCTGCCGCGCCTCGCACGGCAGTGGCTCGATGCGTTTGCAGCGAAAAGCGCGCTCACGCATATGACAATCGAGGTGACCGATCCGGCTGCGGCACCTGCTGATGCGCTCGTGGTCCGGGCCAACTGCTGACGCATGCTCCGAATTTATTCAGGTTTGTTTACGAAAGTGAACGAAGGCTGCCATTCAATCGATGCATCTCGCAAACACTTTTTTGGCATTTTTTTTGCATAGCAATGGCGCTCGCATTTGACCTCGTTTTCACATGATGCATGTCTAATGCCAACGGCATGATCGCCAGATCGTCAGAAATCGCCAATCGAAGGGAATCCTTAAAAATTGCTCGCGCTACTTGATCGGAATAGTCTATAAAGACAAAAAGTTCCGCATCATGCGCATGTCTTTCATACGGTATGAATGCACGTGCCCAATCGACATGCGGTCATGGTAGATTTTCAGCGCTGCCATGCTAATCGTATGCGCCATCCATAGCAGGCAACCATAGGTCGAAATCCGTTCCGCCTTTCAATTGCAACCGGAATGACTGGAGAACAACAATGCTCTTCTTTAATGATGGTTTCACATTCCCGAATTTTCTGGCCGACGTTTTTTCCATCTTCATCTTTATTCTGTGGTTTTGGCTGTTGATCACGGTGTCGAGCGACCTGTTCCGCCGCCATGACGTGTCGGGATGGGGCAAGGTTCTGTGGGTGATTTTCCTGATCATCCTGCCGTATATCGGCATCTTCGCGTATCTGCTCACGCAGCATCGCGGCATGGCGGAACGCGATCAGGCGCGGGCCAGGCAGATGCGCGAAGATTTGCGCAATGTGGTGGGCTTCAGTGTCGCCGACGAAATCGACAAGCTCGACAAGTTGAAAGCGTCCGGTTCCATTTCTGCGGACGAGCACTCGCGTCTGCGCGCGAAGCTCGTGCAGTAAGCGTCGGTTATCTCAGTGCAGCCATCGGCGAGCGGGCGCATTGCCCGTGTCGCCTTGGCTTTTGCGCGGTGAGGGTTTGCCGATCGACGCGCGATCGAACGTAACGGGAGAAACCCATGCTTGCCCGAGTCACCCACGTTCGAAACGCTGTTGCGCGAACGGCACGGGCGCCGCTGGTTGTGCGCCGCGCCGCGCTCACGTGCGTGACGGCGTTGATGCTCGCGGCTTGCGCGCAACCGTGGCAGCAATTCCAGGCTGGCCAGGATCAAGCGGCGATCATCGCCCGCATGGGTCCGCCGCGCGAAACCTATGACCTGCCCGGAGGCGGCCGCCGGCTGATGTGGCCGACCCAGCCGATGGGTTCGACCACCGTCGCCGCCGACATCGACGCTTCAGGCAAGATCGTGAGCGTGCGTCAAGTGTTGCAGTTGAGCGAATTCAATCGCGCGGAAATCGGCAAATGGACGCGCGAGGATGTGCTGACCAATTTCGGCCGCCCCGTGCAGACGCAGTTTTTCCGGCTCTCGCAACGCGAAGTCTGGTCGTACCGTTACATCGAAAACAACATCAACCACATGCTGTTCAATTTTGCGTTCGACACCAACGGCGTGTTGCGCGCGACGCAGCGCTCGCCCGATCCATTGCGGGATCGCGATTTGCGACGGTTCTGAACCGCAAGCTATAGCAACGACTCAATTGGCATAATCGACAGCATCCATACACCGAGCCGCGCGTACCACGTCGCATTCGGTTCGGTATCGAGGCGGGTTTCGACGCCGTCGTTGGTTTCGATCCAATACAGCTTGCCGTTTGCGTCGAGATGCACCGCGTACGCGACTGTCGGCAGCAAAGCGAGAAATTTTCGATCGACCCGCGTCGCGAGATCGGCGCTGTCGATCACGAGGCCAAGCTCGGTATTCAGATGCGCGGAGCGCGGATCGAAGTTGAACGAACCGACGAAAACCCGCTGAGAATCGGCGATGAAAGTTTTCGCATGCAAGCTCGAACCCGAGCTGCCGAACGGCCCCGGCGACTGTTCTTTCTTCTGGGAGACGCCCGCCACGCGCCGCAATTCATACAGGTGCACGCCGTTTTGCAGCAACTCGACGCGCCGCCTGATATAGCCCGAGTGCACGGCGGCGACATCGGTCGCTTCGAGCGCGTTCGTCAACACGCGCACATCGACGCCCTGGGCGGCGAGACCGCTCAGAAACTGCGTGCCCGTATTCGCCGGCACGAAGTAGGGCGAGACGAGGTCGAGCGACTTCGTCGGCTGGCCCATCACTTCGCGTAGCTGGTGCGGAATCAGCGCTTCCGGCGGCGCGTCGTTCAAGCCTTTCGCGGGGTCGTCGCTGATCATCTTCGTTTTGGCCCAATCGAGCGGCAGCTTGTTGTCGAGCAGGTTCTGCACGACGCGTGGACCGCGCAGCGCTTCCTTGTACTCCGCGGCGGCGGGGTCCTGTTCGATCGCCTGTGCATCACGCTCGAGCGTGGCCAGTTCATCGACGCTCTCGTGCGGCAGGATCTTGTCCACCGGATACGCCGACGCGCTGGCCCAGTAGCGGTCGAAATCGCGCGACACGTCGGCCGCGGCCGGTCCGATCGCGAGGACATCGAGGTCGGCGAAGACGACGCCGTCGGTGGCATCGAAGTACTCGTCGCCGATGTTGCGGCCGCCGAGGATCGTCGCGGTGGCGTCGACGGTCAGTGACTTGTTGTGCATGCGCCGATTGGCGCGTGAGAAGTCGGTTACAAAGCCGAGGAATTTCGGGCTGCGCACGACGAACGGGTTGAACAGGCGTACCTCGATGTTCGGATGCGAGTTGAGTGCCGAGAGTGTCGGGTCGAGCGCGGACGCGATGCCGAGATCGTCGAGCAGCAGGCGCACCCGCACGCCCCGGTCCGCCGCTTCGTGGATCTGTTCGAGCAGCAGCGTGCCGGTCAGATCGTCGCGCCAGATGTAGTACTGGATGTCGAGCGTGCGTTGCGCGGAACGGATCAGGTCCATGCGCGCGGCAAACGCGACATGCGCATCCGCCAGCGGATAAATGCCCGCCAGCCCCGCGTGCGCGGCCAACTCGGGCGCGACCGCGCGACCGAGATCCGTGGTGGCCGCCACCGCGGGCGACAACGCATGCGACTCCTTGCGGTCCTCGAGCGACGGTAACCGCGCGCAGCCGGCGAGCAGGCTTGCGCACAGCAGCGCGCACAGCGCGCCCTTCCATCGACGATGCGGGAACGACGGGTGGTGTATCTGCGCTTGCATGGAGTCCGGGTCTTCCTTTGGGTCGCGCGTTCTTGCACGCAGCTTGCATTGGTTGAGAAGAATACTATGAGCGCATGTCCATCGGTGCGCCGCCCGACGCTCTTGTTGCGCCAGGCGCTTTGTCCGATGATACGAGCAGGCGGCGCGAATTCGAACGGGGGCCAACCCGGCTGCGCATCGGCCGCACGGTTTCCGTGCGAGCGAGCGTGATCCGCTTCGCGTCAGCGTAAAAGGGTCGCCAAGAGGCGTAAAAGGTCCGGTTCACGGCACCTTGGAGCATTTCGCCCCACTGTGGAGTCGAGCAACGTGAAGATCTCCCGCTTGCTGCTGGCTGGCGTGCTGCTTTTCCTGGCGGGCACCGTGCTGCAGATGATATGGCCGCTCGCGCAGCCTGCCTCGTATCACCACTTCGCCGATCAGCGCACGCTGGGGCCGCTGCACAATGCGGCGGACGTGCTCTCGAACGTCGTCATTCTGATCGCCGGCGTGCTCTGTCTGCGCTGGGTCATGCGGCATGCGTCGAACCAGCCGGCGCAATTCCCCGGCATGGTCGTCGCCGCGATCGGGCTGCTGTTCACCGCGTTCGGTTCGGCTTACTACCACATGGCGCCGAACGACGCGACGCTCGTCTGGGATCGCCTGCCGATGACGATCGTGTTCGCCGGCATCCTCGCGATGCTATGGACGTCGTGGAGCGGACAGCGCGTCGGCTGGGCGCAGATGCTGATCATGGTGGTCGTGTCACCCGCCACCGTCGGCTACTGGCTGGTATTCAACAGCCTGTGGCCTTACGCGATTCTGCAGTTCGGCGGTCTCATGCTGATCGTCGGCATGACGCTCACGCGCAAGGTGGACGGCGTGATCGCATGGACGCTCGTGATCGTCTTCTACGGGGTCGCGAAGATTTTCGAAAGCCTCGATTGGCAGATATGGGAGCTCACGCATCACGTGATCGCCGGCCATGCGTTGAAGCATGTGTCGAGCGGTCTTGCCGGCGCGTCGATGATTCTGGTCGCGAACGCGGCGCCGCGCTCCGTCGCGGGCATCATGCCGCGCCGGCCGGGCGGCATCGGGCATTCGGGTACGCCGCGTTGAAGCCGCGTCACGGCAAAGTGATGCGGCCTGCGGCGGATGTCACTGCGGCTCGTACCACGAATACGTCGCCAACGTGCTCACCGGCGGCGTGCCGATCTGCAGCGTGATGTCGCGCAACGATGTCAGTTCGATATTGCGCAAGTCGCCCATATAGCGGCGCGAATCGCCGTTGTCGTTGATATACGCGACCACGTCGCCCATGATGCCCGCGACGTTCGTGCTCGTCAGCGGCTCGCCCCAGATATCGAAGAAGTCGCCGAGCGTATAGGTCTTTGCGTTCGGCGCTTCCATATGGATGATGCCGGTGTTGTCGTGCGTGTGCATTTCATACGTGCATTGCGACAGGATGCCGACGTTCGCCGGCAACGCGAGCCATTGCCCGTCCTTGATGATCGCGAGGTGCGCGTGCACGTGGTACAGCACATTCATGTTCGGCGCGCAGGTCAGGCCGTCGACCGGCGAGCCGTTGCCGCCCGTCGACGTCGTGCCGTTCGGCCAGAACGACGAGCCGACCACGCCTCCGAAGACGAGCGTGATCGGGTTCGGGTCGAACGGCGGCGGATCGGTCCACGTATAGGTGGGCACTTGTGTGACAGGCGTGCCGACCATGATCGTGATTTCGTCGTGCGGCTTAAGCACGAGGCTCGCGGGGTCGCCCGTGTATTGCGTGAGAGTGCCGCCGTCGTTCACGTAGATCGCGATCGGCGAGGCGGTCAGACCCGCCACGTTCGACGCACTCAGCGGCTCGCCCCAGATCGAGAAGAACTGGCCGAGCGTATAGGTCGCGCCGGTCGTCGCGTCCATATGGATCTTGCCGCTCGAATCGACCGTGTGTACCGGATATGCGCAGCCAGTCGGCGCGGCGATGGTCGGCTCGACCATGCCGATGTTGGGCGGCAGCGTCAGGAGTTGCCCGTTCTGGTAGATCGAGACGTGTGCATACGTGTACGCGGTGCTGCGCAACGCGCAGTTCAGTCCGCCGACGGGCTGACCGGTTCCGCCCGCTGAGGTGGCGCCCGCGGGCCAGATGGCGGCGCCGAGTGTCGTGCCGTCGATGATCGGCGTCGCGGCGGCGAGCTTGGGCGTCGTCGCGCTCGCGTCCGATGCGCCCGACGCCGGAGTTGGACTTGATGCCGGAGTTGGACTCGATGCCGGTGTCGGACTCGACGCGGGCGCGGGACTCGATGCGGGGGTGGTCGCTCCGGCCGCGCCGTTCGAGCCGGTGCCGCCCGGCTCCGCGCCGCTGCCGCCACCTCCGCCGCCACAAGCGGACAATGTCCAGATCAGACCCAATGCGACGAATCGCGACCCCAGCCGTTGCAGCATCTCGTTCTCCATGCCGTGAGGTGAAAGGGATGCGTGCAGCGGACATCGCGCATAGACAAAGTGCGGACATCGCACCGCCACGCGCGGCGCGGGTTTCACTGCGTGATTTGGCCGACCGCTGTCACCGCGTGGCGCAGGCGCTCGCGTCGAACCACGTCAGGTGATCGAAACCGATTAAAACAGCGTAACAGATGGTTTCACGAGCGAGTCCGGCGCATCACAACGTTTCGCGACATTCTGCTGGCGCATTTCGAGGTATCGGCCTGGACTTTGCGGCCGGAACGATCTGGCGCGCTTTATATGTGAGCTGTCATCGTTCTGTGCGAAGATCGGTTCTGTCCATCGCGCGGCCTGCTGTGTAAGGGGCTCGTACGGCGGGCGCGTGCGCGGCGATCGCCGTCGTCCTCGGGTTGTGCGCGGGCGCACCTGTTTGCGGATTCATGGAGCACTGACCAATGACCGACAGATTGCAAGCGTCCGTATACGTAGTGCTGCTGCTGCTGATTGTGGGCTGGTTGCTGTATATCGGGCGTGCGGTTTTCGTGCCGATCGTGTTCGGCGCGATCGCGGTGTACCTGGTGGTCGACCTCACGCGGCTGCTGCAACGCATTCCGCTGATCGGCCCGCGGCTGCCGGTGCAGTTGCGCTATGGGCTGTCGATGTTCCTGATCTGCGCCGCGATTTTCTTCGCAGTCGATATGTTGGTCGCCAACTATGACGCGCTCGTCGCGCTCGCGCCGCGCTACCAGGACTCGGTCTTGCTGATGATCCACAAGATCTCGACGCTGCTGCACCTCGAAAGCGAGCCGACCTGGGAGTCACTGCGGCGGAACATACTCACGCAACTTAACATTCAGGCGATGGTGACGGGCCTGCTGGCGTCGCTCTCGTCGATGATCATCGACCTGTTCGTGATCGTGCTGTATGCGAGTTTTCTGCTGTTCGAGCGCCGCACGTTCGGCGACAAGCTGGCGAACATGACCGCCAATTCGACCAACGCGGCGCGCATCCGGGGCGTGGTCATCGACATCAACCGGCGCATTGGCGCGTATCTCGCGCTGAAGACGTTTCTCGGCGTGCTGCTCGGCGGGCTCTGCTGGCTCGCGATGCGCAGCGTCGGCCTCGAGTTCGCCGGGCTGTGGGCGATACTGACCGCGCTGCTGAACTATGTGCCATATATCGGCTCGGTGCTCGCGGTTGCGTTCCCGGTGCTGATGTCGGTACTGCAGTTCGGCGACGTGAATTCGGTCCTGATCGTGCTGGTTTCGCTGTCCGCGATTCACTTCGTGATCGGCAATATTCTCGATCCGTATCTGACGGGCAATTCGCTGAACCTGAGCCCGTTCGCGATTGTCGCGAGCATGGCGGTGTGGTCGGCGTTGTGGGGCGTGCCGGGCGCCTTTCTCGCGGTGCCGATCACCGCCAGCATGACGATCATTTTCTCCGAGTTCGAAATGACGCGGCCTGTCGCGGTGCTGCTGTCGAAAAACGGCCGGCTCACTTACGGCAAGACCGAGCAGACCGCTTGAAGCGGTCGCCGCGGCGGCCCTTTCACCCGCGCGTTCTTCGACGAGCCGTTCCAATGCGAACTCATGTCCCGCTCACACGACCCTGAACTCCAGCCCCTTCCCATCCCGGGCAGCGCCGAAGCGCTCGAAGACCCGGCGTTGTTGCGCCGCCTGCTGCGCGCGAAAGACCGCATCGATGCCGCGTCGCACGAAGCCTGGCCGGTGCGGCGCCTGGCTGAAGTAAGCGGCGTGTCGGAAGCGCACTTCGCGCGTTCGTTCAAGCGGGCCTTCGGCGTGCCGCCGCACCGCTATCTGTTGACGCGGCGTATCGAGCAAGCCGCCACGCTGCTGCGTGACACCGACCTCGGCATCACGGACATCGCGTTCGCGACCGGCTGGGAAAGCCTCGGCACGTTCGGCCGCGTGTTTCGCGACATCACCGGCCTGAGTCCGAGCGAGATGCGCGTGCAGGCACGCGCCAATCAGACCGAACTCGATCGCGTGCCCGCCTGTGTGCTGAAGGCCGCGCAACGTCCGGACCTGACGACCGCGGTTCTGGAAAAGCGCCGCCGCGCGAACGGCGACGCTGCCGAGCCTCCTGCCAGCGAGAAAACATGAATCAGGCAGTGCTCGCGCCCGCCGCGCCTTGATGCCGGAATCTGCATATTCGATGCGGTTTCCAACCAAGACCCGCCCATTTCGACTTCCTATACTCGTTCGACCAAGCCCGGTGCCACGGCGCCGCCCTTTCTGGAAGGAAGCTATGTCGACGATTCCCGCGCGTGTAGAGAGGCCTTGCATATCGAGGGCGTGCGCTATGGCCTGTCGGCCGAGAGCGCGGCCAAGATCGACATCGTGCGTGAAGCCGGCTTGAAGTCGCTGGAGATTTTCAAGCGCGCCGGGGTCAAGATGGGCTTCGGTTCCGATCTGCTCGGCCCGGGCCATCGGATTCAAAGCGACGAGTTTTCGATCCGCGCACAAGTGCTGACCCCCGCCGAGATCATCCGCAGGCGCGATCTGAGTTGTCTGACGGGCCAAGGCGAGCGTATCCCGCTGGTGATGAAGGGCGGGCGCGTCGAGTTCAACGAATTGCATTGAACCGGCGCGCGAGCCGAGCGCAGTTTTGGAGAAGCGCCGCCCGGTGCTCAGCGATACAGTCGAGCCCTCAACCACCGAGGGAGGAGTCATGAATCAGGGTATCGATGTGGTCGGTTTGTACGTCGACGATCAGGACGCGGCGCTTTCGTTCTACGTCGACAAGCTCGGCTTTCGCGTCCACACGGACGTGCGCAACGGCGCTTACCGCTGGCTCACGGTCCAGCACCCGGAGCAGCCGACTTTCCAGTTGGGCCTGTTCGCGCCGGGGCCGCCGATCCACGATGAAGCGACCGCGCAAACGCTGCGCGCGATGGTCGCGAAGGGAGCGATGCCGCCGTTGGTGCTGTCCGTTGCCGACTGTCGCGCGAGCTACGAGCAGTTGAAGGCGCGCGGCGTGGAATTCACGCAGGAGCCGGTGGATCGTTTCGGCAGCGTCGATGCGGGCTTTCGCGATCCGGCGGGCAATGGATGGAAGATGATCCAGGCGGCGGCGCAGAAGTGAGCGTAAGCGATCCGCGCGGCGCGTAGTCAAAAACGGCCGGCGACAAGTCGCACGATCGCGACGCGTTCGCCGGCCGTCCCACCTACGGGACCGATGGCCTAACCGGGTATCACTGCTGATGCTGCTGCAGATACTGCCGCACGTCGTTCAACGTCACACGACCCGAATGCGCGCTATCGATCTCGTCAAAATGCCTGGCGATATAGCCAAGCCCATTGCTTTGCGCCTGAGCCTTGGTGATCGACGAGCCGTTGCTGAGCACCGAATTCGCGCCCAGCCTGCTCTCCATGCGCTGCTGAGCCTGCTGCTGCAATGTCGAGCCGGTGGTAGGCGCGACCGCGCTAGCACGGTTATGAGGAAAGAACGGACCGTCGACGCCGTGTCCGCCTTGGGGTAGCGTCACGGGCGCGACCGGCTGAGGCGGCAGCGCATGCGCACTACCGACGACCACACCGAGGACGATCAACGCCAGCGTACGTCGCAAGATATCGATTGAAGACATGATCACTCGCCATAAAAAGTAGTCGGAGGGTCTCGCGCGAAGCGAAACCACCATCGATCAGGGCGCGGCCGCCGCGACCGCCTCGCTCGTCGGCGTGGCGGCGGGCGCTTCGTCGGCCCACGGCTGCGGCAGCGTCGCGAGCGTGAGTGCGCCCGCTATCGGCGTGCCGCCATAGAAGGCCGCCAGATCCGCCTTCATCTGCGGGCGCGCCACGTCATCCAGATAAATCATATGCCCGCCCTGGAAGAAGTTGACCTGCAGATTCGGCGTGAGACCCTGCACCGTCTTCAGTCGCGCGAGCTGCTTCTCGGTATTGAAGAACGGCGTGGCCAGATCGTGATAGCCGTTTTCCGCCAGCACCTTCAGTTGCGGATTCAGCTTCAGTGCGCCGAGCAGATCGGGGATCGTGTCGGGCAGCGGCTGACCGCCGTGCGAGAAATTCCACGCCTCGATGACCGCGTCGTTCAGCGGCATATACGCGGCGTTCGGTGCGGTGTAGCCGAGGTAATCCGGCATCTGCGTGGCCAACGCATTGGTGAACGGCAGCGAGATCAGGATGTCCGACGGGTCGCCGTCGCTCTGCAGGCGCGGGTCCGAGTTGGGCAACGACACGCGACCATCGTAGCGGCCGATCGTCGAGCCCGGCACCAGCGTGATGTTGAACGGATTGATGTTGAAGTAACCCTGCATCGCCTGCAACGTGAGGCCGGATTCGGCGTCCCAGAACTTCTCGAGCCACGTCGGCGGGAAGTTCGGCGGTCCCGCGTAAGTCGGCGCGCCGAGCTGGCTCAACGTCCAGTACAGCGAATAGTTCTTGAACAGGTTGTAGTTGGCGGTCACGAACGCCTCGCTGCGAAGCGCGTAAGTCGCCTGATTCACTGGCGCGGGCGACACCTGGTTGTAGTACGCCGCGACCTGGGCATAGCCCGGCATGTAGCCGCTCAACGTATCGGTTTCGAGCGCGAGCTGATTGGGCGAACCCGTGATCGCCACCGCCTCGATCGCATCCGCGAAGTAGTTCAGGATCGAGGACTGCAGCGTGATCCCTGTGAGGTGCACGCCGGCCGATTCGAGCGCGAGCGCGAGGATGTCGGTGCGAGGCGTGCCGTACGATTCACCGTACAGATAGATCGGCGAGCTGCTGCGCGAATTGACCGTCAGGTAGCGGACGATGAAGTCACGCATGATGTTCGCGTCCGCATCGGTGCTCCAATAGGTCTGGTTGGTGTTCGGCAGGATCGCCTCGGAGAGGCCCGTGCCCGGCGGATCGATGAACACGAGATCGGTCGTGTCGATCAGGCTTTCGGTGTTGTTCACGAGCGGGTAGTTCGGCCAGCTGGTGCCGTTCAGCAGCGGATCGGTGGTCGCGACGCGCGTCGGCGCGAACGATCCGAGCCGCAGCCAGATCGACGAAGAGCCCGGCCCGCCGTTATAGACGAACGTGACGGGACGCGGTTTGCCATCCGTGCTCGGCGCCGTGTAGGCGACATAAGACATCGTCGCTTCGGGTGCGCCGCTCGTCAGATCCATTGCGGTCAGGTGGCCGGTGGTCGTCGTGTAGTTGATGGTGGTGCTGCCGGACGTCCATTGGTAATGCATGATCGCCGCTTTCTCCGCGACCAGTGACGACGCAATGCCGGACGTCGCGCTCGTCGAATAGGAGGTGAGATCGGTGTAGGGCTGATTGGCGGACGGCGTCTGCGGCGCGGATGCGGCTTGCGCCTGCTTGGCGACCTGCGCCATGCTGCCTGGGACCGCCGACGCCGACGAACCTCCATCGCTGCCGCCGCATCCGGCGACGATCACGATTCCGAGTGTCAGCACGCTTAGCGCGGCTAGCCGGCCACGACGACGGACGCGGCCATCGTCGGTACTCCTTCTGTCTGGTTTCATCTCGTTCCCTGGTGAGTGATACCGCTACACAAAGGCCGCTTTTCGCCGGTCGCGCGCGTGGGAGATCGAATAACCCGCACCGCACTCGAAGGCACCCAGCGCTTGCATGGACAGCTTTTCCGAATTCATTAATTCAAATTGCTTGCGTTGATATTTCTATTTGCTTTCCAGAGTTACCGATTGAATGGGCAAAGGAATTTCCTGTCGATTTATCTCGACATTTCAAGAGAAATTTAAAATTGAATCTTTCCGGCGCTTACAGCAAGAGTGAAAATAAGATGCGAAATGACGTCTTGTCAAGGATGGAGCGGTGATTATGCTATTCGGGATAAAGATGGTCTGTTAGCGAGCACCGGTGCGGTCGCGGCGGCTTGGCGCGGAAAAATGCTGTCCGGATTTATCCGCATTGCATTGGATTTTCGTGGGAAAGTCGTCGGAATTAATTGCGTTTGAAAAATAGAATTAAATGGTAAATTTAACCGGTGGAAACGTATCCTCCATCGAATTAAAAAGGCGATATTCGAGTCACGCCCGTGGCCGAATTCGATACCAGGTAAGAATCACCGCCAGCAAGAACGCGACATAGGCGACCACGAACACCCACGGTGGAAAGTCGTAATACAGCCAGGCGCTTACCCACCGCTGTATGAAGCCTTGGGGACCAGCCGTGCCCGTGCGCAGATAGTCCTCCAGCACGGTCAACGGGCACGGCACATCGAGCACCGCGAGCGTCGCGACGATACCGATCGCGAGAACATGCACCGTCCGAAACGCGCGATTGCGCGCCCACGGGAGTCGCAAACCGTGGGCGATCCAGATCGCGAATAGTCCGCCGACGATAAACACCACGATCAGCGCGTGCAGCACGAGAACAACATTGGCGAGCCAGATCATTCTGCTTCCACTCGGGATGTGTCTGGAATCATCAGGCCAAGCTCAGTGCACCCGCCTGACCATGCCGCGGCGCCTCACTGCCCATTGCCATACAGATCGAGCAGCATCAACGTCACACCATTGGTCCACCCGAAGCCGTCCTGCAGCGGATACTCGCCACCCCCGCCGCCGCCTTCCCCCGCACCTTCGACGACGTACTTCTCGACGAGCTTCTGCTGCGTGTTGTAGACGTTCTGGACGTCCGCGAGAAAGCGCGTGCCGATCGACTGAGCGAGATCGGTGCGTCCGTAGCGCTTGAGGCCCTGAATCGCGATCCAGTGCAACGGCGCCCAGCCGTTCGGTGCGTCCCATTGCTGCGTGGTGTTATAGATCGAGGTCGCAAGGCCGCCTTGCTTCAACAGCACGTTCTGCACGGTCTGCGCAGTCTTCCACGCGCGCTCGGGCCACGCCACGCCGGCCATCAGCGGATACAGCATCGCCGGTGTCTGGTTGTCGCGTGACTTGCGGAGTTGCCAGTCGTAGTCGCCGTAGTAGCCGTTGCTATTCCACAGATAACGGTTGATGCCTTCCGCGCGACGCGCCGCGTAGCCGATGAACTGCGCGACGCAATGGAAGTCGCGGGTCGCCGAGCAGCCGCGCGCGATCGTCGTCTCGAGATGGAATAACAGGCTGTTCAGATCGACTGGGATGATCGATGTCGTGCGCACCGTGGCGAGCGTCTGGTTGTCGCCGAACCAGCGTGAGCTGAAATCCCAGCCGCTTTCGGCGGTCGCGCGCAGATCGCGGTAGACCTGGTTGGCCGGCCGGCCGCTCGCCTGCGCGGTGTGCACGTCCTCGAGATAGGACTCGTCGCGCGGCGTGTCCAGCTCGTCCCAGTAGCGGTTCAGCACGGTGCCATCGTTGAGTACGACGACATTGCGCGTCGCGCCGCCGCGCGGCGTGCTGGCCGAACCCTGCATCCAGTACGCGTACTCCTTGCGCAGCTCGGGCAGGTACTTTTGATAGACCTTATTGCCTTCCTTTTGCGCCGCGAGCTCGACCATATACGAGTAGAACGGCGGTTGCGAGCGGCTCAGATAGTACGTGCGATTGCCGTTCGGGATATGACCGAACGTGTCGATCATGTACGCGAAGTTGTCGAGCATATCGTCGACGAGATCTTCACGTCCGGACTCCTGCAGCCCCAGCATCGTGAAATAGGTATCCCAGTAGTAGCCCTCGCGAAAGCGGCCGCCCGGCACGACGTACGGTTTGGGCATCGGGATCAGCGAGCTGTAGTCGGGCGCGCTCGTCGTCGTGCGCGTGAGGCCGCTCCACAGCCAGTCGATGTGCTCGCGCAGACTCTGATTGGGCGGCGGCGTGATGCTCTGATCGGGCGGGGGCGTGAAGTACTGGCTGACGAATTTCTGCAGCGAAAAGCCGGGCTGGTTCTTCCGCGTTTCGTATAACTGCACGATCGCGGCGGGACTGCCATTCGGCGTCGAGTCGACGAACGTCTTCTGGTCGTTGAAGATCTGCGCGGTTTGCACGGCGACGAACAGATCGCCGTACAGGATGTCGGGCGCGGGCGGCAGCGCGGCGCCCACCTGGGTATCGGCCAGACAGCTCGCGGATGCGAAGACGAGCGTGGCGATGCACGCGATGCCGAGCGTGATCGGCGAACGTCGCGGCACGAAGTGCTCATTTAAGCTGGGAAAGAGATGCGCGTTGGATGCGGTCCTGCTGCGAGACAGTGATTGAGTGCTCATGATGCCTCCAAGGTTGTGGGCATGTCACTGGTCTCTTCGCACGCCATTCGACGTCGTCTCCCGACGACATGCGAGTCCGGCACGAGGTGGCCGGATCAATGGCCCCGAAAGCATCGCACGCTTTCGAAGCATCAGGCAACTGCGGCGCAGCACATCCTGTATGCACTCAGCATGAAGATCGAAACGTGATGAACGAAGGGGGAAGATGCGCGCAATCGCGTATTTGCGCGTGCTTCGTGATTCGAAGCAATGGAAGCGATGCGCGCGAGCGATTCCGCGAGAAAAGCCGCTCGCGGAGCAAGCGACGTACCCGCGTCGACCATTCTGCAGGCCGGCGCGGGTACGGGAGAACAACGAGAAATTTACTGCGCGAGAGACTGCGTCACGTCCGTACCGAACCAGTGCATCGAGATCTTCTTGAGCGTGCCGTCCTGCTTCATTTGGGTCAGCGCATCGTCGAGTGCTTTTGCGAACTTCGGATTGTCCTTGCGGAACGGGATGCCCATTTCCTGGTCGGCGCCTTTCAGCACCGCGCCCGTACGCAGCGGCAATTGCGAGTTCTTGATGATGTAAGGCAGCATCAGCCGGTCGTCGATGGTCGCGTCGATACGCTTGGCCGCGAGATCGCGCAGCTTCTCGGGTGCGCCCGGATAAGTCTGCACGTTGATGCCGGGTACTGCGCGCGCCATCTGGTCGTAGTTGGTGCCGAGCGTCACGCCGATCTTCTTGTCGCCCTTGAATTCGTCGAGCGATTTGAACTCACGCTTGTCGTCCGCGCGTTGAATCAGCTGCGCGGCCGAGTACGTGTATGGCTGGCTGAAATCAAGAACCTGTTTGCGTTGCGGGGTAATGGTGACCTGATTGATGATCACGTCGAATTTGCCACTCTGCAGCGCCGCGATAATGCCGCTCCACTCGGTCGGAATGAACTCCGGTTTCACCCCGAGCTTCGCCGCCACGGCTTTTGCGACATCGACGTCGAAGCCTTCCAGTTGACCGTCCTTGTTGCGCGAGTCGAACGGCGGATAGGTGCCTTCGAGACCGATCTTCAGGACTCCAGCCTGTTTGACCGAGTCGAGCAGATCTTCGGCATGAGCCGCGATTGCGGTAAAGCTGAAGGCGGAGATGGCCAGCGCGTTAATCAGCAGCTTCGAAAGTTTCATTGAGTGTCTCCTCTGTACTTGAGTATCAGGCTGCACAACGCAACGATTTCATCATCGTGTTCACACGCTCGACTGTCTCGTTTCGTGGATCATGTCGGGGTGCGGCGTCATCCTAGCACTCCAAAAGTCGTCTGTTTTATCTTTGTTCGGAGGCGGTGGAGCGACGCTTCGAGCCCACGATGATGCGAATCAGTCAATTCGTGAAGACACCCTACGCCCTCACCACGGTCACCCCGGCCGCTTCAATCGGCTTCGTCAATTCCGCGCTGGTCTTCTTCTCGACCACGATGGTCTGCGCGAGCCTGATATCACCGATCACGAAGCGCGACGCGGCGTTCAGTTTCGACGACGACGCGAGCACGACCGTCTCCGCCGCGCGCGCGGCGAGCGCGCGCTTGATCGCGGCTTCCTCGAAGTCGCCGGTGCTCAGCCCTGCGCTCGGATGCACGCCGGTCACGCCCATGAAGTACAGGTCGGCATGGATGCGCGAAATGCCTTCCATTGCCGCGGCGCCGACGGCCACGATCGAATGCTTGTAGAGCCGCCCGCCGATCAGGATCACTTCGACGCAAGGATGCGCGGCCAGCGCCGTCGCGACGCTCGGGCTATGCGTGACGATGGTCGCGTGCAGATCGGCCGGCAGTTCCCGGACCAGTAGCGCCGACGTGGTGCCGCCGTCGACGATCACGGTTTGCCCCGGCGCGATGAGCTCGACCGCTCGCCGCGCGATGCGCCGCTTGGCGAGCGTCTCGATGTCCTGACGCTGCTCGAATGACGCGAGCGCGGCAGACGCCGGCAACGCGCCGCCGTGGACCCGCTGCAAGCGCCCCTCAGCGGCCAGTTCGCGCAGATCACGGCGGATCGTATCTTCCGACACGCCAAACGCCACGCTCAGCTCGCCTGCGAGCACCTGCCCGTTGCGCGCGAGCTCGTCGAGGATCGCTTTCTTGCGTTGGGTGGTCAACATTGGTTTGCACGAGATCACTTGAAATTGCACGAAGTTGCACGATAACATGAATCATTGTCGATGATCGACAGGAGGGCAACATGACTGCAACGAAAGACCGTGTTCGCATCGTCGCTACGACCTTGCTGTCGGACGACTGGTACACGCTGAAAAAGGTGACGTTCGACTTCCTGCGCCGAGACGGCACATGGCAACGCCAGAACCGCGAGACCTACGATCGCGGCAACGGCGCGACGATCCTGCTGCACAGTCCGCGCACCGGCAACGTGATGCTCACGCGACAATTCCGCATGCCCGCGTTCGTGAACGGTCACGACGGCATGATGATCGAAGCGCCGGGCGGATTGCTCGACGACGCTTCGCCGGAAGAGCGTATCCGGCTCGAAGTCGAGGAGGAAACGGGGTATCGCGTCGGCGCGGTCCACAAGATTTTCGAGGCCTACATGAGCCCGGGGTCGGTGACCGAAAAGCTCCACTTCTATGTCGGCGAGTACGAGGCGTCGATGCGCGTCCACGATGGCGGCGGCGTCGAAGATGAAGGGGAAGATGTCGAGGTGATCGAAATGCCGTTGCAAGCCGCGTTGCGAGCGGTCGAGGCAGGGGAAATCGTCGACGGCAAGACGATCATGCTGTTGCAGTACGTCGCTCTACGTGGGTTTGCGTCAGCGCGGGCAGCCTAGTTGCGTCGCGAGTTCGTGCAGATCGCCGACAACGAAGTCCCATGCCTCGTTCGCCTTCAGATCGCTCGTCTGCTGAGGGCCATGCTCGGTGGGCCGCAGCACGAACGCGGTGCTCAGACCGACGCGCCGGGCGGCGGCGAGATCGTTGTTATGTGCGGCAACGAGGCATAGCTCGCGCGGTGCGATGCCGAGAATTTCCGCCGTTTCGCTATAGACCCGCGGCGAGGGCTTGTAAGCGCGGACGACTTCGGCGCCGAGAATGGCATCCCAGGGCAGACCGGCACGCTTTGCGATGTCCACCATCAGTCGAATGTTGCCATTCGATAGCGGCGCGATGATGAAGCGCTCCTTCAGGCGGCGCAATGCATCGACGGAATCGGGCCACGGGTCCAGCCGATGCCAGGCCAGGTTCAACTCATCGATCTCGGGCTCGGTAACGTCGACGATGCCGAAACGCGTCAGCACCTTGACGAGGTTTTCCCGGTGCAGCACGTCGAGTCTTACATACGGTCTGCGTCCGCTACGCACTTCTTCCATCGCAGGCGAATACTCGCGTCGCCACGCGTCCGCGAAATCGGATGCGTCGAGATTCGGTGCGTACCGCTGCAGAAACGGTTGCGCTTCACGCGCGACGCCGCTTCGCCAGTCAACCACGGTTCCGAAGACATCGAACACGAATGCTTTGATGGTGGTTTGGCTGGTAGAGTCGATGCCCATGATCGTCCTTGGCGGGTATGGCGGGAACAATCCATCTTAGGCGAAGAGAAAGCACGCGTTGCTAGCATCGCGGTGGAGTGTACAAGGCTCGTAGTGAACGAGGAGCCGCAGGTGCTGAGAGCCGTCCAGGGTTTTGCCTGGTCTCGCGCGTGTCGATTCCCGCAGCGGCGGCCCGTCGTGACAGTATGTTCAACCCCTCCAGTGAATGGCACACTCATCATGGCTACCGGAACCGTCAAATTTCACCGTGTTTTGCGCACGACGCCCGAGCGTATCTATCGAGCGTTCCTCGAACCCGCCGCGATGGCGAAATGGCTGCCGCCGTATGGTTTCACCTGCGACGTGCATCAGATGGAAGCGCGCGTCGGCGGCACCTACAGGATGTCGTTTCACAACTTCGGCTCGGGCAAGGGTCACTCGTTCGGCGGCGAATACCTCGAATTGGTGCCGTTCGAAAAGATCCGCTACTCGGACTATTTCGACGATCCGAATCTGCCCGGTCAGATGCATACGACCGTTTCGTTGCGGCAGGTGTCGTGCGGAACTGAACTGAACATCGTGCAGGAGGGCATCCCCGAGATGATTCCGGTCGAGATGTGTTACCTCGGCTGGCAGGAGTCGCTCGCGCAGCTTGCGAAGCTAGTCGAGCCGGAGATTCCGGACTGACATTCAATACCAGTCGCTTGCTGCGTCATCCAGCAAATGTGCGAGCCCGGCGCGGTCCGAAACCGCGCCGCTCGCACTCAATCAGGGAAGGTTCGGCACTTTGACGGGCGCGCCGGCTACATCGTCGGAATCACACTCGGCGACTCCAGATGGCTCTCCACCCGCTTGATGCCGGGCACGTTTTCCGCGGCGATGCGGATCGCGCGCTTCTCCTCTTCGGATTCGATGATGCCCCACAGATGCGCGACGCCGTCCTTGACGAATACACCTTGTTTCGCGAGCCCCCAGCGCTGTCCGTGCATCTCGCGCACGATTGCGTCGCGCAGGCTCGCATCGTCGTGCGAGCCCGTGTCGATTATCGGCTCGGCGGAAGCGAGCGCGCGGATGAGGTTAGAGCGGCTGACGATGCCGACGAGCTGCCCATCCTTCAGCACTGGCACGCGTTTCAGATGCCGGCGTTCCATCAGGTCGGCGATCTGGTGCAGCGGCATGTCTTCGGGAATCGAAATGACGTTCTCGCACATCACGTCGCCGACCACATGCCCATGTTCCTTGATATACCTCGCGGCCTGCTCGCGCGCCGACGACGACAGCAGTTCGAGCCACCATCGACGTTTGCCGTGCCCGGTGCCGTTTTCCACACGATGCAGCAGATCGCCCTGGCTGACGATGCCTATCACCTGCCCATTGGCGCCGAGCACCGGCATGCCGCTGATGTGGTGATCGACGAATAGCTTCGCTGCGTCGTGGATGGTCATATCCGGTGTGGCGGTAATGACCGAAGAAGTCATGATGTCGAGCGCGCGCATGTTCTTCTCCTGTGCGGGCCGCGACGGGTCCTCATCGGTCGCACGCGTCGCGCGAGGTCGGCAGACGCACCGGGGGACAAGGCCGCGGTGCTGAGGCGCCTTGAGTGTAGGTTAACTTTACCGGCTGGTATGCAACACAAGGCAGATCTTCCCGCTGCTAATGGGCTACGACAAAGTCGGCGCCGAACCATATTCAATACCTGATTAACGATAAGGTCGGTTTCAACCGGGGTGTCGCCTAGTGCGATGCAGCAATATTCGAGGTCGACACGGAGTGTAGGCGGCGAGCTGTGCGCGGAATCACCCATGCGATTTCGGCATTCGTCGTCGCAGCTAGCGCTTCTGAATTGCTGTCCCGGCGCGGCTTCCTACCGCTGGCATTCTTTAAGCTTGAATTAAGCGACGCGACCTACGCTTCAAACCGTAGCAGGAGAGGAAAACGGCGCGACGGAGTGCACCTTTCCGCCGAGCTACGCACGTAACAACTCGGGCATCCCCGGCAGAAAGAGGTTGAGATGATGTACTTGATTACCGATCTGAAAATGGTCGAAAGCTACGGTCGCATCAAGGCTGACAGCGGCAATGATGCGCTGCATGAGTTTGCGCTCAGCAAGGGCTTCGTCGACCTGATGGAGCTTGCCTCCGCCCGGCCCGCGTTCGCCAACGACTTGCTCGCTGTTCAACTGCAATAAGGAGACTGACGTGGCCATAACTTTGGGGCAGGCGCTGGTGCACGCCGAGCAGCTGGAAGTCCACGGCGTGATTTCCAAGACGTCGCAGGCGCTCATCCGGCTGATGCAGGAGTACCGAGCCGTAGTCGGCGTGGAACAATACGAGCAGGTTATCGAGGAAGCGGGCCTGGCTCATCCGGAGCCGCAGTGACCCGCTTTGCGCATCCTGAACCAAGAAAAAAGCACTACTTATGCGTGCGGTGCCGGCGGGAATTTGTGCGCATTCTCGCCGACACTGAAACCGCCAAACCTCCGAAAGCCGCACTTAGCCGCTAAAAGATAAAACCGGTGTTCACGAACTTCGAGTGATGATTCGTGACCATCGTGTCGAGCAGCGTCTTGTTCAAGTCGGTCTCCTTGGCTGCGACCATGGACCGGATCGAGAACGCGCGCAACGCATCGGTGACCGATAGCGTGCCTTCCGCGGAATCCTTGCGGCCGGCAAACGGAAAGACGTCGGGACCTCGCTGGCACTGGCTGTTGAGATTGACACGGCACACCTGGTTGACGAGAGGGTCGACCAGCGAGCCAATCTGAGCGGCGTCGGTGCCGAAAATGCTGACCTGCTGACCGTGGTCCGAAGTGATGACATATTCGAGCGGTGTATCGATGTGATCGAACGGCACGACTGGGATAATCGGTCCGAACTGCTCTTCACGGTAGAGCATCATCCCTTCCTTGACGGGGTACACCACGGCCGGATAGAAAAGCGTTTTGCAGAACACGCCACCACCTTCATTCACGACCGCCGCGCCTTTCGCTTTCGCATCGTCAATCGCCTGAGTCATGTAGGCTGTACGATGCATGCCGGGCAGCGGTGTAATGGACACACCCTTTTCCCACGGCATGCCAACCTTGAGATTCTTGAGCGCTGCGTTGAAGCGTTCTAGAAACGTATCGACGATCGAGCGGTGCACCATCAGGATCTTGAGCGCTGTGCACCGTTGACCATTGAACGACAACGTACCGAGCAGACATTCTTTCACGGCGAGGTCTATGTCGGCATCAGCCAGCACGATCGCGGCGTTTTTGGCGTCAAGGCCGAGAACGGCGCGGAGCCGATGCGACTTCGGGTGCTGCTTTTTCAGATGGTCTGCAACCTTGCTCGAGCCGATCAGCGCAAGCACGTCGATCTTTCCCGAGGCGAGCATGTGTGGCACGACCACCGCGCCCGGTGCATAAATCGTGTTGATGACGCCCTTCGGAAAAGCGGAGCGGAATGCCTCGAGCAGCGGGAAGAACAGCAGCGTGCCATATTGGGGCGGCTTGAATACGACGGTGTTGCCCATCAGCAATGCGGGAATGAGCGTCGCGAACGTTTCGTTCAGCGGATAGTTGTAAGGCCCCATGCACAGTACGACGCCAAGCGGTGTGCGGCGAATCTGGCCGATGGTGCCCTCGGCGATGACAAAGCGCGAGTTGCTATTGTCCAGCTCCTTTAGCGCCGAGATCGTGTCTTGCATATAGCTGATGGTGCGGTCGAACTCCTTCTGTGAATCGGCAAGGCTCTTGCCGATTTCCCACATGATCAGATTCACAATCTCATCGCGCCTGGCCGCCATCAGACGAATGAAGTCCTGCATGCAACCGATGCGCTGCGCGACCGTCATCGTCGGCCACTCACCGCGGCCGTGGTCGTAGGCTCGCACGGCGGCGTCGAGCGCGGCATCGCTCTCGACTTCGCCCATGACGGGATAACTGCCGATTACGACCTGTTCAGCGTCGCCGGAGGCTTGTCGCACGCAGACCGGAGATAGCACGGTCTTGCAGTTTCCATCCCATGCCTTCAGTTCTCCATCGACGAGCGAGACGCGCTGATGAATGGGCTCCGCCAGGCGGGCGGGCTCTGGAATATCGTCGGTGACTGGAAACAACTGCCGGAGGTTTTCGAAGTCGATACTTGCCACGTTTCGCTCCCATGTTCGTGCAGTACGCGGTAGGCGCAAGACACAGACAGAAGCATAGCTAATGGCGGCAGAGTTGGAGCCGAACCGTGTCCAACATCAATCAGGAGCGGCGGAAGCGTCCTCGAAACCGGATTCGATGAGATTCATCATCGTGGTCTGCAATTCGACCAGCGGTGTAGCAGTCACTGCAGTCGCTACCCCGTCGGATTTCGGGAGCAGTCCAACGAATGCCGCAATGCCGGTTCCGCATGCCGCTATGAATAGGGCGGCAGCCAGTACGGCTACACTGCCGCGCACCGCTTGCCTGGGAACGAAGTCCGCAAAACATCGCATGATGGCCATCTCCTATTGACGCAGCTTCTGCAAGCAAAGGCTGTGCCGACGCAGCGGGCTGCCCGGCAAGCGTGCCGCTGGAAGGCTGCATACGCGTTGGCTGCTCGCGCGACAGCGGCAACGTGGATTCGATGGTGGGATTCACCAGACAGTTTGAGCGGGCCCAGACGGTCCGAAACCAACACGTTCCCACTGAGAATCGGGCGCTTCGACCTTGACGGCAACGCATGCAACATCCTATGACAGGGAAGGACGGCAGCGAGTAAGCCTCGCGATAGTTCATTTATTGCGAAGTTCGACGCGACGCCTCTGCGGCATGCGCACGATTTACTGTTTCCTCCTACCGAACAGCTGTACTAACATCGAGTAACGGTTCGAGCACTGACGACCGGGCGGGGCCGGGAGGCAAATTGCCTCCTTCCTGGAGGACCAAGATGAAACAAAACTCGTCTCGGGAAATCGTCGAACTGCTGACCAAAGTAGTCGGGCGGGCCGCCATGCATGTGCCCAGGGGGCAGACCCGCAGGAGTGCGTCGAGAGCGATCGACCAGCTCGAAGAGATCAAGCGCAACGCGGCGTTTGCTCGCCAATATGAATCAGCACCGGAACCGCTACGCGAACTGGTGATGAGGCGGGCCGTAGAAGTCCATGACCTTGCGACTGCACAAGACTACGCGAGCGCCCTCAATGCCCTCAAAGCGGTAGTCGATTTCCTTTATCAACATCTGGTAGACGACTCCGGCTCAGCAACGCCACCGAGCAAACTGGCAAGCATTGATTTGAATGCCGTTCACAGGGCTCTTCAATTCGGAGGTCTTCCGGGACAGTCACAGCAAGACCCCGATGACGACAACCCGCCGCCAGTGCGTCGCTGAACTTGCCAAGGATAACCGCCGATGCTCTCGGGCCTATCGAAACTACTGGACAAAGCATTTATCCTCGGCTTCTTTTTGCCAGCCCTGCTCGGCTTTACAGGTTTTCTCGCAGCTAATGCGGACATCCCGCTGTTTGGCGATTTGCTGAACAAAGCGACCTCGGACAGCGAAAAGGTCGGCGGCTTGTTTACTTTCCTCATAATCGTATGGGTTCTATCGCTGCTCTTGATGGTGCTGAACAACTGGTTTTATCAGGTCCTCGAAGGATACAAATGGCCGTTCAATCGAGAGGCCTGGAAGCGCGATGAGCGCGACCGCCGCAATCGTCAGCTGGGCCTCATAGAACGCCTCCGTACCGAACTCGATACTGAGAACAGTACGATCGAGCGGCTCAAAGCCTCAAAGGAATCGTCGGAATACAGAAAAGCCGAATTGAACAGAGCCACCGTAAGGGCGAGGCTGTATCGCACTCAGGAGCGCAACGCGCGTGATTTCCCTCGCTATGAAAACCTCGTTCTTTCTACGGCCTTTGGGAACACGTTGCGTGCATTCGAGGGTTACTCGAGCGAAGTCTACAAGGTCGACAGCATATTCGTCTGGCCGCGTCTTCTTGCCGTCATCCCAAAGGACTATCAGGCAATCATTGCGGACGCGAGAGCTCCAGTTGACTTTCTGGTCGGACTCGTCGTTCTGGGTTCATTTACGTCCATCTTTACGTTCGTGCGAGCGCTTGACATCTGGCTTGCGGACGGGCTGGGCGGAAATTACGTGTTAGCCGATCTTTTGCAGAATGCCGCGATTGCGGCCGCTATTGCGGTAATCGCGTATCGGCTGGCGATTCTTGAGGCAAGAAGCTGGGGCGACGTTGTCAAATCGACGTTTGACCTTTATCTGCCGGCACTCGCCGAGCAGTTAGGTTTTGTTCTTCCGACGTCCCAGGCCGCGCAGCAGGAGTTTTGGGCCGCATGGAGTACCCAGTTCCGCTTTCATGCACCGGCAAATACCGCGTGGTGGACACGTGTCCAGCCGGCGACGCCACCAGCAACGACCCAGGCGGATTGGGAGGCGACAGACTCCGCAGGCGAAAGCGACGAGATGCGCGGAGGTTGAGAGGCAACTGCGCTGCCTTTTATTCAGCCTGGAGTTGCGTGGACCATGACACCACAGTTCGATACCGATTTGCGGACCAGACTGGTGAGAGTCTACGGTCGTGTGCAGGGGGTAGGTTACCGGCAGGCTTGCATCGAGGAGGCCACGGCTCAAGGGATCACGGGTTGGGTGCGCAACCGGATGGATGGTTCGGTCGAAGCTGTGTTGCAAGGGCGCGCTGAAGACCTCGAGCGAATTTGCGACTGGCTGGTTGACGGTGCGCATGGAGCGCTGGTGGACCGCCTGGAAATCAAGGAACTGTCGCCACCGGTAGCCAGGTTCGATGAATTCAAGCTGGCCGCGACGGTCTAGTTCGGGTCACGCTACAGAGTCCAAGCCGCCGGACATGAACGCTGGATATTCGAGCGCCCTAAGGCTTGACCGCGGAGGCCAGAACGCAGCTCATCGGAAGCCGCAGGTCCCCGTTATCGCTGCGATACGGCTCGGCGTCGCGTGCGACGGCCCGTTCGATAGACGCCAGCGCGGCCGGCGTTTGCGCGTGTAGCAACGCGGAAAACCGCACGCCGCCGCGCAGGAGTGCATGAAAAGGTGTATTGGGAGCATGAAGCACGAGCGTGAGGTCCAACTCCCGCATCTCGGGTTGGACGAACCCGGCATCGAGCAACATGTGCTTCGATTCCTGCCAATCGCTGAACCGGAAGAAGGCTGGTCCCGGCGGCAGGGGCACATCGGTCGTCCCGTGCTGCTCGATTGCCTTCAACACCATGTCGAAGCCCACCGCCTTATTCGGTGTCGCCCATTCCGTGAAGGCAATTCTGCCATCGGGTCGCAGTACACGAAGCGCCTCCGCGAGTGCGCGCTCGGGGTGCGCGAAGTGCAACATTCCGAAGCTGATCCCCACAGCCGAGAAGCTTTCGTCGGGAAATGGCAAATCCTCCGCGTCGCCGACGCGGAACTCGAGTGCCGGAAAGACGCGTCTCGCCTTGTCCACCATCGCAACCGAGAAATCCACGCCAGCGACATCCGCGCCGCACAGTGCGGCGGCCGCCGCGAGGTAGCCGGGGCCGCATGCGACGTCGAGAAAACGCGCACCCCGACCAATGCAGAGGGTCTCGAGAATTGCCTGGTTAGACTGCCCGGTCAAATCACCAAAATACTCATGATAGGCCTGCGCGACCCGCTCCCAACCTTCATGTTCGAAGGTGCTGAAGTCGAGTTGTCCCATGCTTACCCCCACCGGTTTTACACGTGTGCAACTTGTAGCGCACGACTATGTTCCTCGGAATCCGCATGTCTGGCTATCGGGGAAACAATTCAGGCGGGCGACACAGCAAACAAACGGATGTGTGGTGCGGCGCACAACTAGCGTCGTCTAAAGCCGCCAGACTTTCGCGCGCGGCGGCGCCGGCTGACGCATCCCGACGAACCGTGCGGCCTGGTTTCCGTGCGGCATCGTGCATTTCAGCGCCTAGGTCGCGAACCGCCTCACTTGCGCTAGACTGGCTCGAGCAACCGGAAGGAGACCAAGGATGATACGCAAGACGCTTAATGCCTCGCAGCTTCAGCAGGAGGTCAATCGGAGAATTCATCGACTGCAGGAAATCGTCGATGATGGCGTGAAGATTCGCGTGCCGCGGCCGCAGCTGCAAGAGGCTGACAAGACTGGCTGCAACTGGAACATGACCCACTTCGGCAATGCGATTGGCTTCGAGCGCGACATCGAGGGCGTACTGAAGGCCATGCGTGCGGAATACAACCTCAGTACCGAAGTCAAGGACACCGGCAATCCGTTCGGGGACTAGCCGCGACACACACCGATTCCTTGTTCGTTATTGATCGCGTGCGCATGTTGGAAACGGGAATGGCAACGCACGCCGGCAACGCGTCGTTACAACCAGCGCGGGTCGCGCGTAAACGCGACGGTCAACCAGCGGTCCGGGCCCGACTCACCGATAGCGCGCGAGATTCTGTCGCGGATATGATCGAGCTGGCGCACGCCGGCGTGCTCCATCGCCTCGGGCAACACGATATGCACCTCGACGAACAGGCCTCGGCCGACGCGTGTCGCGTAGTGCGAGTGCTTGACGAAGCCATAGTCGGCGGTCAGTTGTTGCATCAGGTCGCGCAACTCGTGCTCCAGATCCGGCGGCGTAATCAGCAACACTTCCTTGACCGCGCCGATCACGGTTCCGATCGGCATCGGGATCAGCACGAGAGTTAGCAGGGCCAGCACGCCGGGGTCGATGTACGGCGTCAGGTGGCCTTGTCCGATGCGTTCGAGCAGCCATGCAATCGAAAACGCCAGTAGCAGCGCCGAGCTGATGCACGCCGACATCAACCAGCTCTTGATGTCGAGGCCGATCAGTTCGGAGTCGATCACGCGATTCACGCGCCGTTCGCGCCAGAACATGAAGAAGCAAAACGCGGCGACCACCACGGCGTAGAAGACCCCCCAGCCGAATTCGAGTTCGCGGCCGCCGTCGAGCAGGCCTTTGACCGCGTTGATGAAAGCGTAAAAGCACAGCACCGCCAGCAGACTGCCGTTGAACACCAGCACGAGCGGCTCGATGTGCCAGAAGCCGTGCTGGAAGCGTCGACTGCTCTCCTGTTGAAGCAGGCGGGTGACGAGCAACGACAGGCTGCACATCGCGGCGTCGAGCGCGGAGAACATGCCGTCGAAGATGATCGCCAGCGAGCCGCTCAGAATCCCGACCGCGATGCCGAGTCCGGCGATCATCACGGTGCAAAGCAGCGACTGCTTGAGGATGCGTTGTTCGAGGTCCGTTGCTTTCATGATCCGAGTAACCGCCCGTGGCTGAAAGACGTTCAGAGGTGAGGGGAGTATATCGGGCGCGTATGCCCGGAATGTCGCGGCCACGCGCGAGCGCGCCGCAATTCGTCGGTAGCGGCCAACGTCGCGGGCCCGGTGCTCGATACGGCTAGCCAAAGCTATTCCAACGGCTTGCCCGCGCGCCCCCCCGCCCGCGGCACATCCGCGCGTCTACCCGGGCTTGTCCTGGGGTGCCTCCGCGCGCATCCAATTCACCCTATCTGCATACCGCCAAGCCTTACCCACGCTCGCCGCCGCGCTGTCCCTCGCGATTATTTGCGATTCACGAATACCGCATTCGCCGCTTGTCCCGTACCTGAGCCGCCGCACTTGGGCCAATCTTGGCCGCGTCGCTGCCGCATCGACGAAGCGCGGCACGACCCCCGTTGCTGAATTCGACGAACCCGGCGGCGCGCCGCGGCGCCAGCGAATGCCGTGCGCGCGCCAAGCGGCCGGACCACGGAGACATGGAGACACAGATGAAATCGAACGATTGGGACGTGGCCTACGAATGGAAGGCCGTCGTGCTGCTGGCCCTCGGCTTCGGCCTCGTGGGACTCGACCGCTGGCTGATCGCGCCGCTCTTTCCGGCCATCATGAAGGACCTGCATCTGACCGCGCAGGACGTCGGCAACTGCATCGGCATCCTCGGCTTGTCTTGGGGCATTTTCGCGGCGCTGATGGGCGGCATCTCCGACAAGATCGGGCGCCGCAAGGTGCTGATCCCGGCGATTCTGGCGTTTTCGCTGCTTTCCGGTTTCTCCGGACTTGCCGGCGGCCTGATGAGCCTGCTCGCGGTGCGCGCATTGATGGGCGTCGCCGAAGGCTCGTTCTGCCCGACCAGCTTCGCCGCGACCGCCGATGCGTCGCATCCGAAGCGCCGCGGTTTCAATCTCGGCCTGCAGCAAAGCGGCTTCGCGCTGTTCGGCCTCGCGCTGTCGCCGATCATCGCGACGCAGCTGCTCAGCGTGGTCACGTGGCGCTGGGTGTTCGCGCTGGTGTCGGTGCCCGGGCTGATTCTCGGCGTGCTGATGTTCTTCGTGATTCGCGAACCGAAAGCCGCGCCGCAAGCTAGGCCAAAGCGGCCCGCCTGCCCGGCCGAACGCGGCAATTGGCGCGACGTGCTGAAGAGCCGCAACATCCCGATCGCGATGGCCGCGCTTTTCTGCGCGATGACCGGCGTGTTCGTGCTCGGCGCGATGCTGCCGCTGTACCTGACCGAGTATCTGTCGCTCGACACGCAGCGCATGGGCGTCGTCGTCTCGGCGATCGGCTTTGGCGGCTTTATCGGACAGTTCGGTTTGCCGGGGCTGTCGGATCTGACCGGGCGGCGCGTGGCAAGCATCGTCGGCTTCGCCGGCACCGCGGTGATGCTGTACCTGTTCCGCGGACTCGGTGCGCAGCCGGTGCAGCTGTTCGCGGTGCTGTTCGTCGCGTCGTTCTTCACGCTCGGACTCGTGTCGCTGCTGTCCGGTCCGGTTGCGACCGAAGCTGCGCCGATCGGCATGATCTCGACGTCGATCGGCATCGTCGTCGGCGCGGGCGAGATTTTTGGTGGCGGCATCGCGCCGGCATTGGCGGGCTTCGTCGCGACGCACTTCGGCATTCAGAACATCCTGTGGCTGCCGATCTGCGCGGTGCTGCTCGGTATCGGCGTGAGCCTGCTGCTCGAGGAAACCGCGCCGGCCCGAGTGCGTCGTCACCGGCTTGCGCCGTCGCTCGACCTGCCGGCCAGCGAGCAACCGGAATGATGCGCTGCAACCGGTCGGCACAGCGC
Source organism: Paraburkholderia sp. BR13439 (assembly GCF_040948805.1). Classification (NCBI taxonomy): domain Bacteria; kingdom Pseudomonadati; phylum Pseudomonadota; class Betaproteobacteria; order Burkholderiales; family Burkholderiaceae; genus Paraburkholderia; species Paraburkholderia sp. BR13439. Next base: position 56,918 of record NZ_JBFPKN010000011.1, read on the forward strand.
TCGACAACGAGGCCGTTGTCGCCGACTGGGCGGCGCGTTCACGCGCCCCAGCCCAGATACACTGACAGGCTGGACGAGTGGACAAGGACCCAGCATGGATCGTTTTCTGAGCATCGAGGCCTTCGTACGCGTGGCCGAGACGAGCAGCTTCGCCGAGGCGGCGCGGCAGTTGGGCGTGACGAGTTCGGTGATCACGACGCGCATCCAGCAGCTGGAGAAGTTCGTCAACGCGCCGCTCTTTCATCGCAGCACCCGGGTCGTACGCCTGTCCGAAGTGGGCGAGGCGTTCTATCGCGAATGCGCAGAGGTGGTCGGGCGTGTCAACGAACTGACCGACCAGATGCGCGAGTTGCGCGCGACACCGACCGGCCGCTTGCGCATCCAGATGCTGCCGGGTTTCGCGCTCGGCCACTTCGGCGCGCCGCTTGCGGAATTCAACCGACGCTATCCCGGCATCCAGCTCGATGTGATCGTCAACGACCGGGTGGTCGATCCGATCGAAGAGGGCTTCGACGTCGCCTTTCAGATCTTTCCGCCGATCGCCGAATCGCTGATCGAGCGACGGCTGTTCAAAGTGCGGCGTCTGTTCTGCGCGACGCCCGCGTATGTGAAGGAGCATGGCGCGCCGCAGCATCCGCGCGAGTTGCTGGAACACACCACCGCGCTTTATTCGGGCTACCCGTCGCGCAATCGCTGGACCATGACGCACGGTGATGAGGTAGTCGAAATGGAGCTGCCGGGCATGATCCGTTCGAACTCGGTGCATCTGCTGCGCGACTATGCGCTGACTGGCGGCGGCGTCGTCTGTCTGCCGACGCTGGTCGCGAGCGCCGCGCTGCTCGATGGTTCGCTGGTGCCGATTCTGACCGGCTACACGCTGTCGCCGCTGAACTTCGCGGCCGTGTATCCGGCGACCCAACGACAGGCGCTCAAGGTGAAAGCGCTGGTCGAGTTTCTGGCCGAGTACCTGGGTCCCGAGCCCGCGTGGGACCGGCCGCTGATCGAGCGTGGCTGGGTGACGTAAGGCTATTCACGCGGCGATTATTTGCAAAGTCCGAATGCTGTAATCGCCCGATCGCCGGTTGTGGCCATCCTGTTGCGCTTCTAAAGTTGAATCAAACGACACCCGCTTCCAACTAGGAGACAGCAATGACCGAGTCGTCATTCCACACCGTCTTTGGCTCGCTCGACGGCTATCGCAAAGGCGAAATCGAAATCACGAGCGGCGAAGCGCGCCATTACGTGTTTTCCAACATCTTCGAAGTCGCTTCCGAGTCGGCGCCCTACGAGAAGGTCGTGGTCGGCAAGAACCTCGACTACGTGATCGAGGCGCTGCGCACCGAAGGCCAATCGCAATGGTTCGCCTGCGCGCACGACGAGTTCGCGATCCTGATGGACGGCGAAGTACGCATCGATTTCATCAAGCTCGGCAACCCGCCGAAGAGCGGCACGGGCACCGTCGCAGCGGGCGCGCAACCCGCCGGCCGCGCGATGGGTTACGTGGTGCTGCGTCGCGGTCATCAGGCATTGCTGCCGGCCGGCTGCGCATATCGCTTCACCGCGCAGAAACCTGGCGTCGCACTCGTGCAAACGATGCTCGGCGAACTGTCGGTGGAGAAGTGGGCCGACATCTGCCTGCACTGATACGCAGAACATGCACCCACCCCGCAACTACGTTGCATGGGACCAGAGTAAGCGCTAAAGCGCCAACTCTGGTCGACATAGGAGACAAAACATGGCATCCCTCGAAACCCTCGATCACCCGGCCGGGTTCGCCGCCGACACCGTGCGCGCCAGCGAACCCGACGCGGTCACCGGGTATCGCCGCTTTACGCTCGGCGCGTTCGAATTCCTGCGCGACGAGTACTTCGTCAAGATCAACTGGCCCGCGAAAGGCCAGACCCGCACCCACGCGGTGCCGGCCGATGCGTTCCTGCGCGCGATGATGCGCGACGTCGCCTGGGGCTTCTTCTACGGCTGGGTCAATTTCGATCACGTGTTCGGCACGCGCAATCACTACGGCAAGGTCGACGTGTATGCGGGTTCGTTCAACGGCATCATGAAGGACGCGGGTGTCGATTACATGGAGACCTTCGAGACGCCGACGATCATGGCGACCTTCAAGGCGATCCTGCACGACTGGACCAACGAAGGCTTCGACCCGTTCGCGGCACCCGAGGAAACCGGCACCGCGTTCGGCCGCAAGCATGGCGACAACGATGCCGCGATCGAGCGCACGCGCATCGCGACGCGCCGCATGCCGGGCCTCGAAGGCGACTCGCCGCTGCGCGACGATCTGCCGGTGAACCGCGCGTTCGCCGACGTCACGCAGGACGATCCGGAGGTGCATGTCGAGCCCGGCTTCGAGGGCCAGCTGCACGCGTTCAACCTGTTCAAGTATCTATCGCGCTCGGACGTTACCTGGAATCCGTCGGTCACGTCGGTGTGCGGCCAGAGCCTGTTCTGCCCGACCACCGAGGAATACATCCTGCCGGTGTTTCACGGCAACGATCGCGTCGAGTGGTTCCTGCAACTGTCCGATGAGATCGTCTGGGACATCGGCGACAAGAACACCGGCGCACCGCGCGCGCGGATCACGATGCGTGCGGGCGACATCTGCGCGATGCCGGCCGATATCCGCCATCAGGGTTATTCGACCAAGCGCTCGATGCTGCTCGTGTGGGAGAACGCGACGCCGAATTTGCCGAAGCGTTACGAAAGCGGCGAGCTGAAGCCGTACCCCGTCGATTTCTGAACGCTCGATTGAAGAGCCCCGCGCCCGCATTCACCGAGGACCATTCATGCAAACCCAACTGTTCATCGACGGCCGCTTCACGGACGCCGTCGAAGGCGGCACGATCGACGTGCTCAATCCGCACGACGGCTCGCTGATCACACAGATCGCCGCGGCCACCGCCGCCGATGTCGATCTGGCCGTCGATGCCGCCGCGCGCGCGTTCCCGAAGTGGGCCGCGCTGCCCGCGGCCGAACGCGGCCGTCTGCTGCTGAAGCTCGCCGACGCGATCGAGGCCAACGCCGACGAACTCGCGCAACTCGAATCGCTGGACACCGGCCACCCGATCCGCGATTCGCGCTCGCTCGACGTGCCACGCACGGCGGCATGCTTTCGCTACTTCGGCGGCATGGCCGACAAGCTGCAAGGCTCGGTGATTCCGGTCGAAGCGGGCTTTCTGAACTACGTGCAGCGCGCGCCGATCGGCGTGGTCGGACAGATCGTGCCGTGGAATTTCCCGCTCATGTTCACGAGCTGGAAGATGGGTCCGGCGCTCGCGGCCGGCAACACGGTCGTGCTGAAGCCGTCGGAGATCACGCCGCTGTCCACGCTGCGCATCGTCGAGCTGATGGCCGAGGTCGGTTTTCCCGAGGGCGTCGTCAACATCGTCGCGGGCTATGGTCATACGGCGGGGCAGTGGCTCGCCGAGCATCCGGGTGTCGGCAAGATCGCGTTCACCGGATCGACCGCGACCGGGCGGCGCATCGTCGAGGCCTCGCAGGGCAACCTGAAGCGTGTGCAGCTCGAACTCGGCGGCAAGGGCGCGAACATCGTGTTCGACGACGCGAACCTCGACGCCGCGATCAACGGCGCCGCGTGGGCGATCTTCCACAACCAGGGCCAGGCGTGCATCGCGGGCTCGCGGCTGATCCTGCACGAGCGCATCGCCGATCGGTTCCTCGAACGTTTCGTGTCGCTGGCGTCGTCGATCCGGCTCGGCGATCCGCTCGATGGCGACACCGAGATGGGGCCGCTCACGTCGAAGCAGCATCAGGAACGGGTGCTCGCGTTCGTCGACATCGCGCGCCAGCAGGGCGGTCGCGTACTGACCGGTGGCAGCGCGCCGAGCGATGCGTCACTTGCGAACGGCTACTACGTGCGCCCGACCGTCGTCGAGGCTGCGAGTCCGAACGACCGCGTCGCACAGGAGGAAGTGTTCGGCCCGTTCGTCACGGTGCTCCGTTTCCGTACCGACGACGAAGCGCTCGCGATCGCCAACGGCACCGACTACGGACTCGGCAGCGGGCTGTGGACGCGCGATCTGTCGCGCGCGCATGCGATGGCCGCGAGAATCCATGCGGGCATGTGCTGGGTCAACTGCTATAAGCGCGTCAATCCGGGCAGCCCGTTCGGCGGCGTCGGACAGTCTGGCTATGGCCGCGAGATGGGCTTCGAGGCGATGCACGACTATACGGAAGCGCGCTCGGTGTGGGTCAACGTCGACGGCAACGTGCCGCCGCATTTCAAACGCTGAGGGCCGCATGGAGCGCTTCGTCTATCAGGGCACGCCGTCGCGTGTGGTGTTCGAATGGGGCGGGCTCGCGACGCTGCCCGCGGAGGTCGAGCGGCTAGGGGCCAAGCGCGCGCTGATCCTGGCGACATCCGAGCAGCACGCGCTGGCCGAGCGGGTCGCGGAGGTGCTCGGCAAGCGCGCGGCGGGTGTGCATGCGCAAGCCGTGATGCACGTGCCGATCGAAGTCGCTCGCGCGGCGCGCGATGCGGCCGCCGCGCTCGATGGCGACTGCTGCGTCGCGGTGGGCGGTGGTTCGACGGTCGGCCTCGGCAAGGCGATCGCGCTCGAATCGTCGCTGCCGATCATCGCCGTGCCCACCACGTATGCGGGCTCCGAGATGACGCCGATCTACGGGCTCACCGAAGGGCGTCTGAAGCGCACGGGCCGCGATATGCGCGTGCTGCCGCGCACGGTGATCTACGATCCGTCGCTGACTTTGTCGTTGCCGGCGGGCATTTCCGCCGCGTCGGGCATCAACGCGATGGCGCACGCGGTCGAAGCGCTGTATGCCGAGGACGCGAATCCGGTGATCAGCCTGATGGCCGAGGAAGCGATCCGCGCGCTCGGCGAAGCGCTGCCCACGATCGTGCGAGCACCGGACGATGCCGCCGCGCGCAGCAGCGCGCTGTACGGCGCGTGGCTTGCGGGCACCTGTCTGGGCGCGGTCGGCATGGCCCTGCATCACAAGCTTTGTCATACGCTGGGTGGCACGTTCAACCTGCCGCATGCGCAAACCCATGCGGCGATGCTGCCGCATACGGCACACTACAACCACGGCGCCGCGCCCGATGCGCTCGCGCGCGTCGCGCGCGCGCTCGGCGGCAAGCGCGAGGCCGACGCGGGTCCGCTGCTGTTCGAACTGAATCGCGCGCTCGGCGTTCCGCTGGCGCTCGCGCAGATCGGCATGCCCGAGCAGGGACTCGACGAAGCGGCCGATCTCGCGTGCAAGAATCCGTATGCGAACCCGCGTCCCGTGGAACGCGATGCGATCCGCGTGCTGCTGCAACGGGCGTGGCAGGGTGCCGAACCCGTCTGAGCGCCGGGCAACGCGGCGCCGCCAGATCAATCGATGGAGGAAGACATGTCGACAGACAGCAAAGAGGCCGAGCAGGCCCTGACCGAGCAGGTGGTAGCAAGCTTCGCCGGCACACCCGACGATCGGCTGCGCACGCTGATGCAAAGCCTCGTGCGGCACATGCATGCATTCGTGCGCGAAGTCGAGCCGACCGAGGCCGAATGGATGTCGGCTATTCGCTTTCTGACCGACACCGGCAAGATGTGCGACGACCTCGTGCGCCAGGAATTCATCCTGCTGTCGGATACGCTCGGCGTATCGATGCTGGTCGACGCGATCAACCATCGTCTGGCGACGGGCGCCACCGACACTACTGTATTTGGCCCGTTCTACATTCGCGGCATGCCCGAGCGCGCGTATGGCGAGAACATCGCGTTCACGCCCGGCACACCCGCGCTCGTGCACGGACGCGTGCTGTCGACGGACGGCGAGCCGCTTGCCAACGCGGTGCTCGACGTCTGGCAGACCGCCGGGAACGGCATGTACTCGGGGCAGGACACGGAGCAGCCGCACGGCAATCTGCGTGGACGTTTTCGTACCGACGCCGAAGGCCGCTACGCGATTTCGACGATCGTCCCGGTCAGCTATCCGATTCCGACCGACGGCCCGGTCGGCCGCATGCTCGAAGCGACCGGACGGCATCCGTGGCGACCCGCGCATCTGCACTTCATGATCGACGCGCCGGGGTATCGTACGCTCGTCACGCATGTGTTCGACCGCGAAGACCCTTATCTGGGTTCGGACGCGGTGTTCGGCGTGAAGCCGTCGCTGATGGTCGATTACCGCGAGTGCCCCGCGGATCACGAACTCGCGCGCCGCTTCGGTTTCGATGGACCGTTCCGCGAAGCGCGCTACGACTTCATCCTCGATCGGAGCTGATGGCGATGGCACGTTTTTTCGCGGTATTCGCGACCGACAAGCCCGGCATGCGCGAAGTGCGCGAACGGGTGCGTCCGGTGCATCGCACGTGGCTGCGCGGCGGTACCCATCGCGGCGTGCTCGTGCGCCTTGGTGGTCCGACGCTCGCGCCGCAATGCGATGCGATGAATGGCACGTTGCTGGTCGTCGAAGCGGAGCGTATCGACGACGTGATGGAGTTCGTCAGCAACGATCCGTACATGCAGGCGGGATTGTTCGATTGCGTGGAGATTCGCCCGTGGGACTGGAGCCTCGGCAACCCGGAACGGAGAGTCTGAGCGATGAACGAAACGCCGCTATGTCCGCTCGCCGACGTGCCCGATGGCGGCGCGCGGGTCGTCGATGCAACGGCCGCCGGCGTGCCTGTCGTGGTGGTGCGGCGGGGCGAGCAGGTGTGGGCTTACGCGAACCGCTGTCCGCATTTTTCTGTGCCGCTCGATTTCGAACCCGGCGATGTGCTGTGCTATCGCTCGCAGGTGTTGATGTGCGCGCATCACAGCGCGTTGTTTCGCTTCGAAGATGGACGCTGTATCGAGGGGCCGTGCGCGGGGGCGAGCCTCGATGCGGTGAAGATTGTGGTCGATGGCGACGGGTGGGTGGTGTTGAATCCGTAGTCGATGCGACTTCGCTCGATAATGAGAAGTGACGTTCCACCGAGAAGCCTGGCGTGCTCATCTGTTCCTGGCGCACCAGGATTTTCCGGCTCGGTGGCATGTACTACAACTCTATCCATTGCACTTTGCACCCGGTCGCGAAGAACAACACAAGTCTTCACCGTTTGTGTTGCATCGTCATAAAAAGTGATAACTGCACGGTCTTTCGTTCCCACGTCAGAATAGGCGCTATTAGGCGAACGGCTTAGGGAAAAGGGAACTGATCCGGCTTCACGCGCAAACGTTGTTTCACTTCGGCGTGATATATCGAGAGGATGCCGAGTGCTGTCGCTCCGAGTCGGCTTGCGATGTTCTCTGTCAATTCCTCGCCAGGAATGTCTTCGAGGCGCCACGGTGCGACAACATTTTTGCTCCTTAGCGGGGCAAGGTCCTCATCCTTCACCGAGAATACTTCGAATTGCTGCAATTCCGGGTTATAGGAAACAACAAACGATTTTGGGCCGACCATGCTTAGTATCCTCGGCACTGGTTATAGAGTGTGAAAGCGTTTTGCTTGCATGCGATGAAAGTATAGGCAGCGTTCGTCATTCGCTTGTAGAGATTGCATTCGTCAAGATTTCGCTCGTACTCCGCGAAGCATTCGGCCTCGTGAAATTCACTCACTCCGCGCGCCGAAATCTTTTGCACGTCGTCGCTTAGCGCGTCCCTTGTATACCCGAAAGGCTTTGCGTTGCCAAGATTGTGCGGCGCGGCGCGGGATTTTTCCGTCGATCGACCTTAGCATGTCCGCGTCGTTCGGTAGCCGAGTGCGCTCAGAGTCTGACCGGGAAGCATCTTCCCGCTGCTCTCGTATCGCCTGCACGCACTTGCGTATCTCGTCCCGCTCAGGGACGAAGATCAGACTACCGTCCTTCACTTCGTTGTACAGGGCTTTGGCAACCTCATGGTCTCTCATCCTGTACATATGAAAGCGGTTGCCACTCCGGCCGAGCATATCGCGCAACTCGTACGACTGGAGTGACAGCAGCATGGATGGGCTATATCGCAGCCACGCTGCGCGCGCTTCGTCCATTGCCCTGCACAATGTCGTCGTGCGACTCGCGGGGCACGCTCGCCGGCAATGCAAAATGGAACCACCGGTCGACGTCGAACAGCCACGGAGACTCGATGTGAAGGTTGAACGATCTGTAAAGACTGATCGAGAAGAAATGTCCGTGCCGCCTTTCACGGACCTCACGGAAGGAACCGAGGGAAAGTGAAGTCATCGCGCCTCACAGTCAGTCGAGGAGGCCCGATTGTGCAACAGGACGCCATCCCAAAAAACCCCGGATCAAGCCTTGCGGGGACGCTGCGCGTGGACAGGCTTTTCACTAGCCTCGGTCACCGGGGGCGAGCCTCGATGCGGTGAAGATTGCGGTCGATGGGGACGCGTGGGTGGTGTTGAATCCGTAGCCGACGCGACTTCGCTCGATAACATCGCGCCGTCACGACAACGACCAGGGATCGACCTTGCCACCCTCGATCACGAAGTGCTTCTCATCGACGCTGGGCGCGAAAAGGCGCCAGTCCTCGTCATCTTCGATTCCGTCTGGAATCACCACAAGGCGATAACCTCGCGAGAACAAAACGACGATGCCGCCCGCGTCGTCTGCCGATGCGTCCGCGCACTTGAAAGGCTCTTGCGTTACGAGCATTTCGTGCAAGCGCCTGGCCGTGTCGTGCGCTTTTTCATCAGAGCCGCGCAGATCTTCCCGTGTTGCTACGGTTAATCCATCTCGCTTGATCTGCCAGGCACATTGCACGTGGAGCGCCCACGCTCCATCCTCGTGCTCTTCGCCCCCGAGCGTATACCGCCTTTGGGGACCAAACTGCATGGTGAGCATGTCTCCCGCATGACTGACCCAACTCACCTCGAGCCCAACAAGCACGGCAAGCCGCTTCGTAATTTCTGCTTTAATATCAGTCATCACCATCTCCGAACATTTCCCGCCCGCGCTCTAGCATCTCGTGATAGCCGAAGCCCTGTCTACTGGTTTCTCGATGAAGTCGCTGGGCTTGATCTTTATTCAGACCCAACGCTCTGACAACGGCCTTGAACTGCCCGTTTTGCGCCTGATCGTTGCGCGGCGCACCTTCGCTACCCGCGACCTGCACCCCGTCACCATCCGGCATATTGGGCTGATAGTCTAACGGCTGTGCATTGCCGAGGTTCTGCGGCAGGCGCGGTCCGTTGCCATAGAGCGACCTTGGCATGTCCGCGCGGTCCGGTTGCTGCGCGCGCGCGGGGTCGGACTGTGAGGCCTTTTCTCGCTGCTCTCGTATCGCCTGCACGCACTTGCGCATCTCGTCGCGCTCAGGGACGAAGATCAGACTACCGTCCTTCACTTCGTTGTACAGGGCTTTGGCAACCTCATGGTCTCTCATCCTGTACATATGAAAGCGGTTGCCACTCCGGCCGAGCATATCGCGCAACTCGTACGACTGGAGTGACAGCAGCATGGATGGGCTATATCGCAGCCATGCTGCGCGCGCTTCCTCCATGCCCTGCACAATGTCGTCGCGTGCTTCGCGGGGCACGCTCGCCGGCAATGCAAAATGGAACCACCGGTCGACGTCGAACAGCCACGGAGACTCGATGTGAAGGTTGAACGATCTGTAAAGACTGATCGAGAAGAAATGTCCGTGCCGCCTTTCACGGACCTCACGGAAGGAACCGAGGGAAAGTGAAGTCATCGCGCCTCACAGTCAGTCGAGGAGGCCCGATTGTGCAACAGGACGCCATCTTAAAAAACCTCATATTGAGTCTTGCAGGAGGCGCGCTGCGCGACCTGTCCAAAAGCTCCTTTTCGAGTATGCGGGCGTTCGTTGGCTCGCACCTGTCGCCGCATGTAGATTTGAAGCCCGGGACCGACCATTCCCCCGCGCAACCCGAGTCTCGACAGCAGCCCTCCAGTGACGTACCGTTATGGCCTCCCGCATCGGGCTCGCTCCGCCAGCCCGGGCAGATTTCCTTCATCGATAGACAGGCGCATGGATATTCGGGAATTAGCCAGAGAGCTCAAGCTGTCCATTTCGACCGTTTCGCGCGCCCTGAACGACGCCGACGAGGTCAGCGCCAAGACACGCGAACGCGTCCGCGCCGCGGCACTCGAACTCGGCTACGCACCCAGCAAGTCCGCGGCGAGTCTGCGCCGGGGCCGCCTGGACATCGTCGGCCTGATGCTACCGGTGCGACGTGAAGAAGAGACCTACACCCTCGGCATCTTCATGAGGCTGGCCGACGGATTGCAATCGGTTCTGTCGCAGCATGGCATGGACCTCGTCATGTACTCGAGCGAGTCCTGGGACGACGAGTTCGCGCGACTGCGGCGCATCGTCGATCGCCGCCAGGTGGACGGCGTGATTCTCGCCGGCACGCGGCGGCACGACGAGCGGCTCGACTATGTCGCGAGTCGTAATTTTCCATTCGTCGCGTTGGGCCGCAGCGAGTCGGGCGGCGAGCACACGTGGATCGATCTCGACTTCGAAGCGGCCGCTGCCGCGGGTGTCGCTCGACTCGTGGCAGGGGGACATAGGCGCATCGCGCTGGCGGTCCCCGACGGCGACGCCATGCAGGCGCACATCTATTTGCGTGCATGGAAGAAGGCGATGAAGAAGCACGGGCTCGAAGTGCCCGCGGGATACGTGCAGCGCAACAGGCTGTCCGAGCGCGGCGGGTATCTGGCGACCGAGGCGCTGCTCGCTCTCGACGACGCGCCGGACGCGCTGATGTTCCAGAGCGACTGCATGGCGATCGGCGCCTATCGGAAGCTTCACGAAGTGGGCCAGATGCCGGGCCGCGATCTGGCGATTTCGGCCGGGGTGCTGGCCGGCGAGGTGTCGGAATACCTCGCGCCGCCTTTGAGCGGGTTTACGCTGGATGCCCGCGGACTGGGCCAGCGCCTCGCACGAGCGCTGCTCGCCCAGCTTCCTGACCTTGCCGACACCTATCGCGCCGAGCGCGAGCCGGTGCTGTGGCCGTTGACCCTGCGCGACAACGACGACGCTGCGTCCCCGGCAGCCAGATAGCAATCGGCCCGCACGCATCGCGAGCTGCGTGCCACATGGTCCTCGCCGCGCCGGCGCGCATTGTGGTTTGCGCCAAATGCAGTTGCGATTTTCGTGGGCTGCTTGACGACACCTCCCGCCCGGACGATCATTCAAGCGGTTCCGGAAACGTTTCCGGAACTCCGGTCGCAACGGCGCGAACGATCGTGCTGCTGCGCCCACCGAACGAGACGGCTGCCGCACAGCCCGACGAAGAAGAAACCTAGACAAAGCGCGGTCGCGGCGCGCAAAAACGGAGACAGCATGAAGAAGCTACTTGCCGCATCCGCGGCGATCGGTCTGGCATTCTCGCTTTCCTGCGCGCCGTTGCATGCGGCGTCGCTGTCGGTCTGGGCCGTGGACGAGCCCGACGATTACACCGCGAAGATGGCGCAGGAATTCGCGAAGCTGCATCCCGATGTCCATCTGCAGATCCGCAAGGTGGGCTTCGCTGCGCTCAACGACGAAACCATGCGCGCCGTGATGTCCGGCAACATGCCGGACGTCGTGCCGATCGACAACCCGAACACGGCGATGTTCGCTTCGAAGAATGCGCTGCTCGATCTCGGGCCATACCTCGCGAAGTCGAAGGTAATCGACGCGAAGACGATCTTCCCCGGGCCGCTGAAGAATGCCACCTGGAACAGCAAGGTGTATGCGATTCCGCGCGGCACGAACACGCTGGCCATGTACTACAACAAGGACATGTTCAAGGCCGCGGGACTCGATCCCGAGCACCCGCCGCAGACGTGGGACGAGCTGTACACCGACGCGCAGAAGCTGACCGACGCGAAGAAGGGCGTGTACGGGCTGGCGTTTTCTGCGATCAACACCGAAGAGGGCGTGTTCCAGTTCCTGCCGTTCGTTCAGGCGGCGGGCGCCGACTGGAACCGTTTGAACGATCCGGGCGCGGCTCGGGCGGCGGCCTTCTGGCAAAAGCTGCTGGACAACAAGGTCGCGTCGCAGGACACGCTCACGCATAGCCAGTCGGAGGCGGCCGCCACGTTCATCAACGGCAATGCCGCGATCGACATCGACGGTCCGTGGGAGCTGAGCGCCGTCGACAAGGGCGCCAAGTTCAAGTGGGGCGTCGCGCTGCTGCCGGTCGAGAAGGCGGGCGGCCCGCGCGCATCGGCGCTGGGCGAACAGAATCACGCGATCTTGCGCGGTGCGAAGAACCCGGATACGGCCTTCCAGTTCCTCGAATACATGTACGCGCAGCCCGACCGGAACTGGAACGACTTCGGCATGCAGCCGCCGTCGAAAGACACCGATACGCAGAGCCCGAAATGGCCGCAGGCGTATCAGGTCTTCAACGAGCAGATGCAGTACGCCCGTCCGCGCGGACCGAACCCGCAGTGGCCGAAAATTTCGAAGGCGATCTCCGATGCGATCCAATCCGTGATCACGCATCAGGCCACGCCGCAACAGGCGATGGCGGCAGCGGCAAAGACCGTGCAGGAAGTCCAGAACTAGGCATTGCGAAGGACCCGATCGAGGTGGCCGTGCGCCGGGCGTCCGGCGCCGACCGCCCTCGGACGCTGTCCCGTCTTCGAGCGATGAACGCCATGAACACACTGTCACGCCGTGCCCCGTCCGACCAGGCCCCCGGGGTCTTGAGCCGCATTCCGCGCGCTCACGCCTTCGAGATCTCGCTGGCGGTGTTCGCGCTGCTGTATCTGCTGGTCTTTGCCGGGCTGCCGCTGATCTACAACATCGTGCTGTCGTTTCAGCAGGTCGATCTGATGGCGCCTGCCACGTTGCTGCGTCCGTTCGTCGGACTCGCGAATTACCGCGATGTGTTCAGCCGTCCGGAGATGCATCAGGTAGCCGTGAACACGGTGCTGTTCGCCGGACTGTCGCTGACCTTCCAGGTGTCGATCGGCTTCTTGCTGGCGCTGCTGTTTGCGCAGGACTTCCCGTTCGCGAGCCTGATGCGCGGCCTGTTTCTCGCCGGATGGATCATGCCGGGGCTGGTGGTCGGCGTGATCTGGAAGCTGATCTTCGCCGGCGACTGCGGTGTGCTCAACCATGTGCTGATGCAAATGCACGTGCTCGACGAAAAGATCTTCTGGCTGTCCGATCCTCGCTGGTCACTGTATGCCGTGATCGCAGCCAACGTCTGGCTCGGCGTGCCGTTCAACATGCTGCTGCTGTCGGTCGGGCTCGCGGCGATTCCGGCGGACCTGTACGAAGCGGCCGAACTCGACGGCGCGAACGCGCTGCAACGTTTCACCGGCATCACGCTGCCGATGATGAAAGCGACGCTGGGCGCGGTGATCGCGCTAGGCGCAATCATGACGATGCAGCAGTTCGACCTGATCGCGGCGCTCACGCAGGGCGGTCCGGCCAACTCGTCGCAGGTCGCGCAGTTCTGGTCGTGGCAGTTGTCGCTGCAGACATTCGAAGTCTCGGCGGGCTCCGCGGTCGCCACGATGATGCTGGTGCTCGTGCTGATCGTCGCGGTGATCTACGTGCGCTCGACGCGCAACGAAAGGATGGTCTGACATGAAGCGCTACGTGCTGTTCGTCATCGCGCTGTGCGTGACCGCGGTCTATCTGTTCCCGCTGTACTGGATGTACATCACGGCGTTCAAGAGCGCGGGCGAGATGTTCCACTTCCCGCCCACGTTCTGGCCGCAGCATCCGCAGTCGCATCTGTGGCGGGTGTTCAGCGACAGCGGCATGGGCAACTTCCTGTGGAACTCGTTCGTGACCGCGTGCGGCACCGTGGCGGTGACGGTGCTGCTCGGCACGGGCGGTGCCTATGCGTTGGCGTTCGTGCAGAACCGCTGGACCAGCCTCGCGATCTTCACGGTGCTGGTGTTGCAGGCACTGCCGTCGAGCCTGATGGTGACGCCGATCTTCACGGCCTTCAAAAGCCTCGGTCTGCTCGATACTCCTCGCTTCGCGGTCGTGCTCGCGCAGATCACGAAAACGCTGCCGTTTTATATCGTGCTGTGCCGCCCGAGCTTCGTGCAGGTTCCGCGTGAGATGCGCGATGCGGCGCTCGTCGATGGTGCGTCGCCGATGCGGGCATTTTTTAGCGTGATTCTGCCGCTTGCGGTCAACGGCATTCTGGTCTCGGCGATCCTCGTGTTTCTGCAATCGTTCGGCGAATACGTCTACGCCCGTTCACTGATTCTCGATGACCGTTACCAAACCGCCACGGTGGGCCTGTCCGCCTTCGTCGGCGCAACCAGGGTCGACTGGATCGGCATCATGACGTACTCGGCGATCTTCGTTACGCCAATCCTCGTCGTCTTCATGCTGCTGCAACGCAGGATCGTTGCTGGCCTGACCGCCGGCGCGCTCAAGTAACGCATACCTCTTTTTTTGCCGGCGCGAGCCGGTCGGAGAATCGCTGTGGATCGCATACAGATCGAGCGCCTGAGCAAGAGCTACGGGTCCGTCCAGATTTTGAAGGACATCGACATCAGTGTGCCGCAAGGGTGCTTCGTCGTGCTGGTCGGGCCATCGGGTTGCGGCAAATCCACCTTGTTGCGTACCATCGCCGGCCTCGAGCAGATCACGGGCGGCACGCTGCGCATCGACGGCCAGGTCGTCAACGACGTGCCGCCGCGCAAGCGCGATGTCGCGATGGTGTTTCAAAGCTATGCGCTCTACCCGCACATGAACATCGAAAAGAACATGTCCTACTCGATGCGACTGCGACGCGCGGCGCCACATGCGATCCGGGAAAGCATCGACAGCGTGTCCCGTACGCTGGGGCTGGACCATCTGCTCGCGCGCATGCCGCGCCAGCTGTCGGGCGGACAGCGCCAACGCGTGGCAATGGGCCGTGCCATCGTGCGCAATCCGAAGGTGTTTCTGTTCGACGAACCACTGTCGAATCTCGATGCGGCGCTGCGCGTGCACATGCGCACGGAGATCCGCAAGCTGCATCAACGTCTCGGTGCGACCTCGGTATACGTCACGCACGACCAGATCGAGGCGATGACGATGGCCGATCACGTCGTCGTGCTGCGCGCGGGACAAGTCGAGCAACAAGGCGCGCCGCTGGCGCTGTATCACCGGCCGGCCAACCGGTTCGTCGCGGGCTTCATCGGGTCCCCGGCGATGAATTTCATCGAGGCCGTAGTCGGTCCCGACGGACACAGCGCGCATTTCGGCGGCGCGAGCGGGCAGACGCTCGCGCTGGGCCGCTCGCTGCCGGCGGGCACCGAAGTATGGATCGGCCTGCGCCCCGAGCATCTGCGTCTGCAGCGCGGCGCTGGAGGCCTGCGTGGCGTAGTCGACGTGGTGGAGTCCACCGGTTCGATGAGCTTCATCACGGTGAAGCTCGACGGCGTTGCGGCGCCCGTGCTGGTTGCGCAAGCCGGGGTATGCGCGATCGAAAGCGGCGAGGCTTTTGGTCTCGACATCGCGAGCGAGCACGTCCACGTTTTCGACCGCAAAAGCGAGCGTGCGCTGTAGGCGAGCAGCAAGCGTTCCGCGATCGAGCGGAACGGGCAACGAATACCCTTCGAGAACGTATAAATGAAAATCAGCGATGGCAACTGGTTGATCCGCGACGGCCTGAACGTGTCGTATTCGGCCGCACCGCACAGCGTGGAGATCGTCGGCGACGAACTGCACGTGCGCGTGGCGCCGCGCGATGTATCGAACCGCGAACGGCAGCTCGATACCGGGCTCTTTACATGGCGCTTCTTTGCGCCGCAAAGCGGCGTGATTGGTGTGCGCATCGAGCACTTTTCCGGCGCGCTCGACCGCGGCCCGCATTTCGCGCTCAACCGCGAGCCCGGGGCCGTCGTAACCCGCAACACCGAGACCGAGGCGAGCCTCACCAGCGGCTCGCTGACGGTGCGCGTCGTCAAGTCGGGCGACTGGTCGGTCGATTTCCTGCGTGACGGCGAGCGCATCACCGGCAGTGGCTTTCGCGCGAGCGGCCAGGTCCACGATGCAAACCAGCACGGCGCCGCGTTCATGTTCGACCGGCTCGATCTGGGCGTCGGCGAAAACGTCTATGGCCTCGGCGAACGCTTCACCGCATTCGTGAAGAACGGCCAGGTCGTGGAGAGCTGGAACCGCGACGGCGGCACCGGCACCGACCAGGCGTACAAGAACGTGCCGTTCTATCTGACCAATCGCGGCTACGGCGTGCTGGTGAATCACCCGGAGAACGTGTCGTTCGAAGTGGCGAGCGAGAAGGTCGCGAAGGTGCAGTTCAGCGTCGCCGGAGAGCGGCTCGAATACTACGTGATCGACGGTCCCACTCCGAAAGCCGTGCTCGAATGTTTCACGCAGCTGACCGGGCGGCCGGTGCTGCCGCCCGCGTGGTCGTTCGGCCTGTGGCTCACCACGTCCTTCACGACGAACTACGACGAAGCCACGGTGAACCACTTCATCGACGGCATGGCCGAACGCGGCATTCCGCTGCACGTGTTCCATTTCGACTGCTTCTGGATGAAGGCCTTCCACTGGTGCGATTTCGAGTGGAACCGCGAGACCTTCCCGGACCCGCAGGGCATGCTGGCGCGGCTGAAGGCGCGCGGACTGAAGATCTGTCTGTGGATCAATCCGTATATCGCGCAGCCGTCGCCGCTCTTTGCCGAAGGCGTCGCGAAGGGCTACCTGCTGCGCAAGCCGAACGGCGACGTCTGGCAGTGGAACCGCTGGCAGCCCGGCCAGGCCATCGTCGACTTCACGAACCCCGCCGCGGCGCAATGGTACGCGGGCCACTTGCGGCGACTGCTGGAGATGGGCGTCGACTGCTTCAAGACGGACTTCGGCGAGCGCATTCCGACCGACGTGGTCTATCACGACGGCTCCGACCCGCAGAAGATGCACAACTACTACAGCTACCTGTACAACAAGGTGGTGTTCGACGTGTTGCGCGAGGTGCGCGGCGACGGCGAGGCGGTGGTGTTCGCACGCTCGGGGACCGTGGGCAGCCAGCAGTTGCCCGTGCACTGGGGCGGCGACTGCAGCGCGACCTACGAGTCGATGGCCGAGACCCTGCGCGGCGGCCTGTCGCTCGGCCTGAGCGGCTTTGGCTTCTGGAGCCACGACATCGGCGGCTTCGAGCACACCGCGCCCGCCGACGTCTACAAGCGCTGGTGCGCATTCGGGCTGCTGTCGAGTCACAGCCGCCTGCACGGCAGCAAGTCATACCGCGTTCCATGGCTGTTCGACGAAGAAGCGGTGGACGTGGTGCGCCATTTCACCGAATGGAAGTCGCGCCTGATGCCGTACCTGTTCGACGCCGCGCAACAGGCCGTCGATCACGGTACGCCGGTGTTGCGTGCGATGCTGCTGGAGTTTCCCGACGACCCGACCTGCGATCATCTGGACCGCCAGTATCTGCTCGGCGACGCGCTGCTGGTGGCGCCGGTATTCAATGCCACGGGCGACGTGGACTTCTGGCTGCCGGCGGGGCGCTGGACTCATCTGTTCACCGGCGCGCAGGTCGAGGGCGGCAGGTGGGTGCGCGAGCGGCACGGCTTTCTGAGCCTGCCTTTGTACGTGCGGCCGAATACGCTGCTCGCGATCGGGACCGAGAACCAGCGGCCCGATTACGACTACGCGTTGCGCAGCGAACTGCACCTGTTCGAGCTGGATTCCGGCAAATCGGCGAGCGTGACGTTGCGCGGCCCGAACGGTGCGGCGGTGACGAGCGTGAGCGTGACGCGCGGCGACCATACCCTGCGGATTCGCAGTCATGGCGTCAAGGCGAGATTGCCGCTGCTCTTACGGCAGTGGCCGGCGTTGCGCGACGCCGGCGGCCTCGAGATGCGGTCACACGAGTCAGGCGTGATCCTCGTCTTGCCTGAGGGAGACGGCGAACACACGGTGCACCTGTGAACGGAGCGCAGACTAGCTGCGGGCCTGACTGCCCGCATTGAAATGGGTAGAAAAAATGGAGCGACAGATTTCAAAAGCGCTGTTCAAGGCAAAGGCTTGCGAACTGTTCCGGCAAGTGGAAACACTAGGGGGCAGTGTGGTTGTCACCGACCACGGCAAACCTACCATCGAGATTCGACGCTACACCGCTGGCCACACGAATCCGCTCGACGTGCTTCGATCCGGGATCGCCTCGTTCGATCCCGAACCGGCACCTGATTGCACTGCGCGATCGGCGAGGGCTCGATGATTGTGCTCGATACCGCTGCGCTGATCATGTGGCTGAGCGCTCACGACAAGCTGAGCGTCACGGCTCGCAAGGCGATCGACCGCGAAATGAATGCGGGCGAAATCGCCATTTCGATGATTAGCGTCCTCGAGGTAGCGGAATTCGTCGAGGATGGCCGGCTCAAACTGTGTGTCGATACACGGCGCTGGTTGTCGATCTTGGCGTCGGTCGAGGGCCTGCGCGTGGTGCCGGTGGATATGGCGATTGCCGTCCAGGCCGCGGCGCTACCCACCACGCTCAGGTCGCATCAGCGGCTGATCGCATCCACGGCGATGACGCTTGGCGGCACCCTGATCACGCCCGACGCGCGATTGCGCGAGTTCTCCTACGCGGGGGCAATCTGGTGAGTGGCGCAGTCGTTCTGCGGATGATTCGGGCTAAGGCACGAGACTGAACCACGCGCCATACCCTGCCGCCGCTACTTCAACCGCCCCGCCAGAAACTGCTGCAACCGCTCGCTACGCGGATTCGTCAGCACCTGATGCGGATGCCCTTGCTCCTCGATCTTGCCCTTGTGCAGGAACACGACATGATTCGACACGTTGCGCGCAAAGCCCATTTCGTGCGTGACGACGATCATCGTGCGGCCTTCTTCGGCGAGCGCCTGCATCACCCGCAGCACTTCGCCGACGAGCTCGGGATCGAGCGCCGAAGTCGGTTCGTCGAACAGCATCACTTCCGGCTCCATCGCGAGCGCGCGGGCAATCGCGACGCGCTGCTGCTGACCGCCCGACAGATGCGACGGATATTTTTTCTCCGTGCTGGCCGGCAAACCGACCTTGGTCAGATACTTGCGAGCGCGTTCCTCGGCTTCGGCGCGGCTCAATCCCAGCACGCTGATCGGCGCCTCGATGATGTTCTCGAGCACCGTCATATGCGCCCACAAGTTGAAATGCTGGAACACCATCGACAAACGCGTGCGCATCGTTTGCAACTGCTTCGGATGGGTCACGCGTAGCGAGCCGTTGCGGTCCCTGCTCGTGTTGATTTCCTCGCCGTTTAGCGTGATGCGCCCGGAGCACGGCGATTCGAGAAAGTTGATGCACCGCAGGAAGGTGCTTTTCCCGGAGCCGCTCGACCCGATGAGGCTAATCACGTCGCCCGCCTTCGCCTTCAGCGAGACGCCCTTCAATACCTCGTTGTCGCCGAACTTCTTGTGCAGGTCGTCGACTGTCAGCTTGTACATGCTCGTATGCTCCATCATGGCGCGAATGCGCTTTAATGCCCTTGCGGTTTCAGATAAGCCAGCAAACGGATTTCCATCTTGCGGAAGCCCCAGAT
Source organism: Paraburkholderia sp. BR13439 (assembly GCF_040948805.1). NCBI lineage: Bacteria > Pseudomonadati > Pseudomonadota > Betaproteobacteria > Burkholderiales > Burkholderiaceae > Paraburkholderia > Paraburkholderia sp. BR13439. The sequence continues at coordinate 76,352 of NZ_JBFPKN010000011.1, forward strand.
CAGCGCGAACACGATCGCCGCATACAGGATCGCCGCGATGCTGTACGCCTGGAACGTCGCGTAGGTCGCGGAGTTGACGTCGCGCGCTACTTTCAGAATGTCGGGGATGGTCGCCGTGAACGCGAGCGTGGTCGCGTGCAGCATCAGAATCACCTCGTTGCTGTACGAGGGCAGGGCCCGGCGAAGTGCCGACGGCAGGATGATGCGCGTATACAGCTTGAACTTCGACATGCCGTAAGCCTGGGCCGCCTCGATCTCACCGTGCGAGGTCTCGCGGATCGCGCCCGCGAAGATCTCGGTGGCGTACGCGCATTCGTTCAGCGCGAATGCGAGCAGCGTGCAGTTCATCGCATTGCGAAAGAAGCTGTCGAGCATCGCGTGCGAGTGGACGAAATGCAGACTGTAGAGCCCCGTGTAGATCAGCAGCAGTTGAACGTACAACGGCGTGCCGCGAAACACGTAGGTGAAAAGCCAGACGGGCCCGCAGATGTAACGGTTGCGCGACGCGCGGGCGATCGCGAGCGGCACGGCCAGCACGAAACCCAGCACGATCGATGCAACCAGCAACCACAGCGTGATGACGAGGCCGGTGTAGTTGAAGCCATCCGTGAAAATGTAGTTCTGCCAGTATTGACGGATCAGTTCGATCACAGCGCGGCCCTCCGTACGCCGATCGAGTAGCGCTTCTCGAGGCGGATCAATATCAGATTCGAAATGGTGGTGATGGCGAGGTAGATGGCCCCGGTCGCCAGCGTGAAGAAGAAGAACGACTGGGTGCTCTTGCCGGCGTCCTGCGATGCCTTCACGACGTCCGCGAGACCGATGATCGACACGAGCGCGGTGGCCTTCACGAGCACCTGCCAGTTGTTGCCGATGCCGGGCAGCGCGAAGCGCATCATCTGCGGGAACAGAATGCGGGTGAACACTCGGCGCGCGCTCATGCCGTACGCGAAGCCCGCTTCGATCTGCCCACGCGGCACCGACAGAAACGCGCCGCGGAAGGTTTCGGTGAAGTACGCGCCGTAAATGAAGCCCAGCGTGATCACGCCGGCGAGAAACGGATCGATGTCGATCTGCTCCATGCTGAACATGTCGGTCAGCTCATTGAGCCAGATCTGGATGCTGTAGAACAGCAGCAGCATCAGCACGAGGTCGGGCACGGCGCGGATCAGCGTCGTGTACATCGTGCCGATGCGCGAAAGCACGCGGTTGGTCGACAGCTTCGCGGCGGCGCCGAGAAGTCCCAGCGCGAACGACGCCGCGAGCGACAGCACCGCGAGCTTGATGGTTACCCACGTGCCCGCGAGGAGCAGCGGACCGAAGCCTTGAAACAGCATGGGAGTGTCCTTGTTGAAGGAGCGGACCGCGCGCATGCGCGCGGGCCTGGCGATCGGGTGGAGCGGGCTCGTGGTGTTACGCGCGGGCTTAGCCGCCGTACACGTCGAAGTCGAAGTACTTCTGCTCGATCTTCTTGTACGTGCCGTCCTTGATCATGTCGGCGATCGCCTTGTCGACCTTGACCTTCAGATCTTCGTCTTCCTTGCGCATGCCGATGCCCGCGCCGTTGCCGAGGATCTTCGGATCGTCGATGTTCTGGCCGACGAAGGCGAAGCCTGCGCCGCGCGGCATCTTCAGGAAGCCCTGGTCAGCCTGCACCGCGTCTTGCAACGCTGCGTCCAGACGGCCCGACTGCAGGTCGGTGTAGACCGCGTCCTGGTTCTGGTACGGCACGACCTTTACGCCCTTCGCCTCCCAATAGGTCTTCGCGTAGGTTTCCTGGATCGTGCCCTGTTCGACGCCCACCGTCTTGCCCTTCAGCGAGTCGGCGGTCGGCACGATACCCGAGCCCTTCTTCGCGACGAGTCGTGTCGGCGTATTGAACAGCTTCGACGAGAAAGCGATCTGTTCAGCACGTTTCGGCGTCATCGACATCGACGACAGCACGCCGTCGAACTTCTTCGCCTTCAGTGCCGGAATCATGCTGTCGAAGTCCTGCTCGACCCACACGCACTTCGCATTCAGACGACGGCAGATTTCGGTGCCGAGATCGACGTCGAAGCCGACCAGCTTGCCATCGGTCGCTTTCGATTCGAACGGCGCATAGCTCGCATCCACGCCGAAGCGGACTGTGGACCAATCTTTGGCGAAAGCGCCGGTGGCAGCGAGGGCGAGGGCGAGGGACAAGGCAAGTTTCTTCATCAAAGTCTCCGGGAGGGATGCAACGAGGTGCGATCTTGTATAGACAAATTATCCCGTACCGCCGATGAGCGGCAATCAGGGTTAGTGCTTACGCGTACCTAGGAGGAGAGACGGAGAATAGGAGTAAAAGCCTTTGCAGACACGCTTTTCAGGCTGATTGAAAGGCCGCGGGCTCAGCCGGAATTTTCGCGTATACCCGCGGTCTATACCGTTGCGACGAGCTTGTCCATACAACTTAGTTACGGCGACGCCCGCATGGACGTCTGGCCGCGAACCGCGCGATCCGCGCTACTGATGCGAAGGCGGTAGATAGGTCATGTGCTGTTCGTTGTACAGCGCGTAGATCAGTTCCTGCATGCGCTGGATGTCGGCCGATTCGTCGAGCATGCGCATGCTCATGATGATCGGCGACACGAGGTTCTCATCGTCGAGATCCTTATAGGCGATGTCGCCGCGCTGCAAGCCGTAAACGCTCGCCGGCACGATCGAGATGCCTTCGCCCGCGGCGACGAGGCCGAGTGCGATCTGCAACTCGCGCGTCTCGTAGAGCCGCTGCGGTTTCAGCCCGCGATCGTGAAACGCGGCCAGCACCTGGTCCGCGTAACTGGGCCGAGGCGCCTTCGGAAAGATGATCAGCGTTTCGCTAGTCAGGTCGTGCATTGACAGCACCGGCTTCGCGTCGACCAGCGGATGGCCGAGCGGCAGCGCGACGATCATCCGTTCTTCGCGCAGCACGACGCGCCGGATGCTCGGGTCTTCGTGACGAATGCGGCCGAAGCCGACGTCGATGCGGCCTTCCTTGAGCGCCTTGATCTGATCCATCGTCGACATCTCGTGCAGGCTCAGCTCGACCGTGCTGTTCTCGGTACGAAAGCGCCGGATGATTTTCGGCAGCATGCCGTACAGCGTCGAGCCGACGAAGCCCACGGACAAACTCCGCTCGATCTTGCCGACGCGCCGCGTCATCGCCTCGATTTCCGTCGTTTGCGCGAGCAGCTGCACCGCGTGCGAATAGAAAAAGCGGCCCGCCTCGGTCAGCTTCAGCGGCCGCGAGTTGCGCTCGAACAGCTGCACGCCGAGCGTGTCTTCGAGCTGCTGGATCTGCCGGCTCAGCGGCGGCTGCGCAATATGCAGACGTTTGGCGGCCTTGGTGAAGTTGCATTCCTCGGCAACGGCCACGAAGTAGCGCAGGTGGCGCAATTCCATAAAAATACCTTCTAAGTATCGCCGCGATACTAAATCAGTGTTGGACGATGCAAACGGCGTGCAACTATCCTTCAGTTACCGTAGACGCCCCGCAAAATTATACCTCCCGAGCATTGACAACTCGGCCCGGTCTGAAGCGTCGGTCGGCCCCACGGAGACGGCGCAGGCAAATCCTCGCGCATGGGATCCAAGACTTAGAAAGAGTTCAGGAGCAGCAATGAAACACGCTGAAATCGAAACCCTGCCGAAAGGGTTGTCCACCGATATCCCGCCTCTCGTGCCGAAGGTCGAGCCCTTGCGCGCCGCGACCTGACGCAGCCCCCGGAGGCGCACCGCCTCCACTTCCCGACGTGAAAGACCAACCGGCCAGCCGGCCTCCCGGCAGGCAGGCCGCTCCCTACACGCGTGCTTCGCACGCATACCGACAGTCCGCACCAGGAGACACGCATGATTCCGATCTACCCGGATCACACTCCACAATTGAAGAACATCGACGACTTTCTCGTCGAAGACCGCGAGCGCGGCGATTACCGCCTGCATCGCAGCGCGTTTACCGACGAGCGTCTGTTTGAACTCGAAATGCAGCACATTTTCGAGGGCAACTGGATTTATCTCGCGCACGAAAGCCAGATTCCGAACAACAACGACTATTTCACGACCTACATGGGCCGGCAGCCGGTCGTGATCGCGCGCAACCGTCAGGGCGAGCTGAACGCGTTCATCAATTCGTGCACGCACCGCGGCGCGATGCTGTGCCGCCACAAGCGCGGCAACAAGGCCACCTATACGTGCCCCTTCCACGGCTGGACCTTCAACAACAGCGGCAAGCTGCTGAAGGTCAAAGACCCGTCGGAAGCGGGCTATCCCGACTGCTTCAACAAGGAAGGCTCGCACGATCTGAAGAAGCTCGCGCGCTTCGGCAACTATCGCGGCTTCCTGTTCGGCAGCCTGAGAGATGACGTGCCGCCGCTCGAGACGTTCCTCGGCGAGGCGGCGCTCATCATCGACATGATCGTCGACCAGTCGGAAGACGGACTCGAAGTGCTGCGCGGCTCGTCGACCTACACGTATGAAGGCAACTGGAAGCTGACCGCGGAAAACGGCGCGGACGGTTATCACGTGTCGGCCGTGCACTGGAACTACGCGGCGACGACCAATCATCGCAAGGAAGAAAACGCGCGCGAAGACAAGATCCGCGCGATGGATGCGGGCAGTTGGGGCCGCCAGGGCGGCGGCTTCTACGCGTTCGAGCACGGCCACATGCTGCTGTGGACGCGCTGGGCGAATCCCGAAGACCGTCCGAACTTTAGCCGCCGCGAGGAATTCGCCGCGCGCTGCGGCGCCGAGCGCGCTGACTGGATGATCCAGAACTCGCGCAACCTGTGCCTCTACCCGAACGTGTATCTGATGGACCAGTTCGGCTCGCAGATTCGCGTGCTGCGGCCGCTGTCGGTCAACAAGACCGAGGTGACGATCTACTGCATCGCGCCGAAGGGTGAGTCCGACGAAGCGCGCTCGCGCCGCATCCGTCAATACGAGGACTTCTTCAACGTGAGCGGCATGGCCACGCCCGATGACCTCGAGGAATTCCGCGCCTGCCAGTTGGGCTATGCGGCCCGCGCGGTCGAATGGAACGACATGTGCCGCGGTTCGAAGCACTGGATCGACGGCGCCGACGAAGCCGCGCAAAAGATCGGCCTGAACCCCGTGATGAGCGGCGTGAAAACCGAAGACGAAGGTCTCTACACGGTACAGCACCGCTACTGGATCGACACGATGAAAAAGGCGCTGAACGCGCCGGGGAGCCGCGCATGAGCAACATCGCCATCACCGATATTCAGGCTTTCCTGTTCCGCGAATGCCGCCTGCTCGACGACGAGCAATGGGACGAATGGCTCGCCTGCTATCACCCGGACGCGTCGTTCTGGATGCCGTCGTGGGACGACGAGGACAAGCTCGTCACCGATCCGCAGCGCGAGATTTCGCTGATCTATTACCCGAACCGCCAGGGCCTCGAAGACCGCGTGTTTCGCATCAAGACCGAGCGTTCCAGCGCGACGATGCCCGATACGCGCACGAGCCACAACGTCGCGAACGTCGAAGTGGAGAGCGCGGAGAGCGGCGTGTACACGGTGCGCTTCAACTGGCACACGCTGAGCCATCGCTACAAGACCAACTACAGCTACTTCGGCATGTCGCGCTACGTGATCGACTTCAACGGCGCCGAGCCGCAAATCCTGAGCAAGTACGTCGTGCTGAAGAACGACTACATCAATCAGGTCATCGACATCTACCACATCTAGCCGATGCGGTTGCAGGAGACAGGTCATGGAACACACTATTGCACTTCAATTCGAAGACGGCGTCACGCGCTTCATCAGCTGCCGCGAGAACGAAACGCTGTCGGATGCCGCGTACCGGCAGAAGATCAACATTCCGCTCGACTGCCGCGAAGGCGCGTGCGGCACCTGCCGCGGACTGTGCGAATCGGGCGCGTACGACATGCCCGAGGAGAGCTACGTCGAAGATGCGTTGACCCCCGAAGAAGCGGGCAAGGGCTATATCCTCGCGTGCCAGACGCGGCCGCGCTCGGATCTGGTGATTCGCGTGCAGGCGTCGTCGGCGGCGTGCAAGACCGGGGTTTCGCGCTTCGACGGTACGCTCGCGGCGGTTGAACGGCTGTCGGATTCGACTATCCAGTTCTCGATCGATATCGACGGCGCGAGCGCGCCGAGCTTTCTCGCAGGGCAATACGTGAACGTCGAGATTCCGGGCGCGAGCGGCGAGAGCCGGTCGTATTCGTTCAGCTCGGCGCCGGGCGCGACGCGCGCGGCGTTCGTCGTGCGCAACGTGCCGGACGGCAAGATGAGCGGCTTCTTGAGCCGCGATGCGCAGCCGGGTCAACGGATCGGCTTCACGGGTCCGTATGGCAGCTTCTATCTGCGCGATCCGCAGCGCCCGGTGCTGTTCCTCGCGGGCGGCACCGGCATCGCGCCGTTCCTGTCGATGCTCGACGTGCTGAAGGCGAGCGGCAACACGCAGCCGGTGCGCCTCGTGTACGGCGTGACCCACGACATCGATCTCGTCGCGCTCGAACAGCTCGAACAAGCGCAGCGCACGCTGCCGAATTTCAGCTACCGCACCTGTGTCGTCGATGCCGCGAGCAGCCACGAGCGCAAAGGCTACGTGACCGCGCACGTCGACAGCGAATGGCTCAATAGCGGCGACGTCGACGTCTACCTGTGCGGCCCGGTCGCGATGGTCGAAGCGGTGCAGGGCTGGCTGCACGACAGCAGCGTCGAGCCCGCGAACTTCTACTACGAAAAATTCTCGGCGAGCAACGTAGCATGACCTCGACCTTTACCGATCGCTTCAAGGACAAGGTGCTCGTCGTGACCGGCGCGGGCCAGGGCATCGGCCGCGGCGTCGCGCTGCGCGCGGCGCGCGAGGGCGCGGCGGTGGTGCTGGTGGACCGTTCGCCGATCGTGCACGAGGTGGCCGAAGAGATTGCGCGCGCCGGCGGCGACGCGCGTGCGTTCATCGCCGACCTCGAAACCTATGCGGGCGCGACTGCGATGACGGCTTTCGCGATCGATACGTTCGGCCGCATCGACGCACTCGTCAACAATGTCGGCGGCACGATCTGGGCGAAGCCGTACGAGGAGTATGAAGCGGAGCAGATCGAGGCCGAGGTGCGGCGTTCGCTGTTCCCGACGCTGTGGTGCTGCCACGCGGTGTTGCCCGCGATGCTCGAGCGCGCGAGCGGCGCGATCGTCAACGTGTCGTCGATTGCGACGCGCAGTATTTATCGCGTGCCGTACGCGGCGTCGAAAGGCGGCGTCAATGCGCTGACTGCGAGCCTCGCATTCGAGCATGCCGAACACGGCATCCGCATCAACGCGGTCGCGACCGGCGGCACCGAAGCGCCGCCGCGCCGCGTGCCGCGCAATACCGCACCGCAAAGCGAGCAGGAAGCGACGTGGTATCAGGGCATCGTCGACCAGACGATCGCGTCGAGTCTGATGCATCGCTACGGCACGATCGACGAACAGGTCGGCGCGATCCTGTTCCTCGCTTCCGACGAAGCGTCGTATATCACCGGCACCGTGTTGCCGGTCGGCGGCGGCGATCAGGGCTAGCGAGCGTCGGGCCGAACGACGCCGATAGGCCGCGCGGCGATTGTCCTTCATACTATCGGCCCGCAATGACTCCGCTGCCGGATGGTGACATGCGGTGATTCGCGGTCACTCGCGGTGACATGCGCCGCCCGGCGCGTGTCACCAACAGCGGGCCGCCACGACCCACATCGACGATGAATCCCACCCCTAGCCAGGCGCCTACCATGCGCGCCATTGCGGCCGACTGGTCCGTGTCCGCCATCGTGGCCGGCTTTCTGGCCGTGCTGATCTCGTACGCGGGCCCGCTCGTGATCTTCTTCCAGGCCGCGCAAGCGGCCCACATGCCCAACGAGATGGTCGCGTCGTGGGTATGGGGCATCTCGATCGGCGCGGCCGTCTCCGGCATCTTCGCGAGCTGGAAGCTGAAGGTGCCGGTCGTGACCGCGTGGTCCGCGCCCGGCACCGCGCTGCTGGTCGGACTGTTCCCCGCGTTGACGCTGCATCAGGCGGTGGGCGCGTATCTGAGCGCGGCCATGATCATTCTGCTGATCGGCATATCGGGCTATTTCGATCGCATGGTGCGCCGCATTCCGAAGGGCATCGCCTGCGGGATGATGGCCGGCATTCTGCTGCAGTTCGGCACGCATGCGTTCAAGGCGGCCGCGTCGATGCCGGCGCTGGCGTTCGGCATGATCGGCGCGTACATCGTCTTCAGGCGCCTGCTGCCGCGCTATTGCATCGTGCTGGTGCTGTTGACGGGCACGGTGCTCGCCATTGCGCTCGGCGCCGCGCACCTCGGCGCGCTGCCGCTGCAAGTCACGCGGCCGATCTTCATCCAACCCGAATGGACGCTGAGCTCGACGCTGAGTCTTGCGCTGCCGCTCGTCGTCGTCAGTCTGACCGGGCAGTTTCTGCCGGGCATGGCGATTCTGCGCGTGTCCGGCTATCACACGCCGGCCCGGCCGATCATCACCGCGACTAGCATCGCGTCGATCGGCGTGGCGTTTTTCGGCGGCATCACGATCGTTATCGCCGCGATCACGGCGGCGCTGTGCACCGGCAAGGACGCGCACGACGACCCGGACAAGCGCTATATCGCGGGCATCGCCAACGGCGTGTTCTATCTTATCGGCGGGACCTTCGCCGGTGCGATCGTCGCGCTGTTCACGATGCTGCCGAAGGAATTCGTCGCGATTCTGGCGGGCCTCGCGTTGATCGGTGCGATCACGTCGAACGTGATGGGCGCGATCCAGGACGAAGACCATCGCGAGGCCTCGGTCATCACGTTTCTCGCGACCGCATCCGGTATGACCTTCCTCGGGCTCGGCTCCGCGTTCTGGGGCATCGTGATCGGCTCGTTCGCCTACCTCGTGCTGAACAAGGTGCGGCGCGAGACGTCGGCAAACCAATGACGAAGCGGTAACTCAAGGCCGCGCCCCGAGCGCCTGAAACAGCGCGGCGGTATCGGCATAACGCTGCGCGGCGGCTTTGGTGCGATCGAGTCCGGTCTGCAATTGCTGGCGCTGCGTATCGAGCAGCGTCAATTGGCTGATGCCGCCCGCCGCATTACGCTGACTCGCAATACCGGCGCTGTGCTGCGCGCTGCGCTGCGCGGCATCGAGCGCCTGCAACGCAATCGCATCCTGATCGAGCGCGCGCAGCGCGTCGGCGACCTGTTGCAGTCCCTGCAGCACGGTTTGTTTGTACACGGCGAGCGCCGCCTGATAGGCCGCCTCGGACGAATGCTTGCGCGCCAGCAGTTCACCGCCATGAAACAGCGGCTGCGTGAGACCCGCGCCGAAATTCCACACGTTGAAACCCGTCAGCAGATCGGACACGTTGACGCGTTCGGTCGCCGCGCTGCCTGACAGCGTGATACGCGGATACAGGTTCGCGGTCGCGACGCCGATGTTCGCGCTCGCCTGATGCAACAACGCCTCGGACGCGCGAATGTCGGGCCGCTGCTGCGCGAGCGTCGACGGCAAGGTCAGCGGCAGGTCGGCGGGCAGCACGAGCGTATCGAGGTCGAGCGCGGCAAGGTCGTGCGTGGTGGCCAATTCCGCTGGCGCGCGTCCCAGATAGATCGCCAGTTGATGATCGGTCTGTGCAAGCTGCGTACGCAACGGCGGTAAGGTCGCGCGGGTTTGCTGCACGAGTGTGCGCTGACTCAGCAGATCGACCTCGGAGATGCCGCCCGCGTGATAGCGGTGTTCGGCGATATCGAGTTGCTGCATCTGATTCGCGAGCAGTGCTTCTGTGAGTGCGATCTGCCGCGCGAGCGACGCGCGCCGGATCGCCGCCGTCACCACATTGCCCGCGACCGTCAAACGCGCGGCTTCGAGTTCGTATTGCTGATAGTCGACCTGCGCGGCCACCGCTTCGAGCGCGCGGCGATTCGCGCCGAACAGATCGAGCGTGTACGACACGGTGACTTGCGCGCTGTACAGCGTGAACGGCGCAAACGCGCGGCCTTGCGTCAGCTGGCCGAAGCCCAGCGCTTCGGGATCGATCCTCTCGCGCGTGGTCGACAGGTTCGCATCGACCTGCGGCCACAGCGTGCCGCCCGCCTGCGCGCGGTAGTCCTGCTGCGCTTCGTCGAGTTTCGCGCGGGCTTGCGCGAGGGTGAGGCTGTCGTCGAGCGCCTGCTGCACCAGCGCGTTCAGCGCCGGCGAGCCGAACGCGCGCCACCAGCCGTCGCCGGGCACATCGGTCGGCACGAAGTGTTGCGCGGCGCCGCCGGGACCGTCGGCGGCGACCGTGCTTGCCGCAAGCGGCGCGGCGGTATAGCTCGACACGCTGGTCACGTCGGGCCGATGGAAATCGGGGCCGACGGTGCACGCGCACAATGCCGCGCTTGCGCCGAAGGCGGCGAGCCGACGCGTGACGGATAAACAAGCCGCGCGATGAAAAACCACGTCACGAAAGCGAGGAGCGGAACACATTGCAGGCCTTCCTCAATCGAGCGTGCGTCGATAGAACTTCACGGCGACGCCCATCACGACGAACAGAAAGATCAGCAGCGGCCACACATGCGGCCACATGTCGGCCCAACCGACGCCTTTTAGCAGAATGCCGCGCACGAGCCGGTTGAAGTAGGTGAGCGGCAACAGGTTGCCGATGTACTGCGCCCACTTCGGCATGCCCGCGAACGGGAACATGAATCCCGACAGCAGGATGTTGGGCAGAAAATAGAACATCGTCAGCTGCATGGCCTGCAACTGATTCTGCGCGAGCGACGACAACGTAATGCCGATCGTCAGATTGGCCGCGACGAACAATAGCGCGGACAGATACAGCGCGATCAGACCACCTTCGAACGGCACGTTGAACACGAAGCGAGCGGCCGCGAGAATGATGCTGACCTGCACCAGACCGATCGCCACATAAGGCACGATCTTGCCGGTCATCACTTCGAGCGGCAGCACCGGCGTAGCCAGCAGATTTTCCATCGTGCCGCGCTCGCGTTCGCGCGTGATCGCGAGGCCCGTCATCATCACCATCGTCATCGTCAGGATCACGCCCATCAGGCCGGGCACCACGTTGTACTGGGTGATGCTTTCGGGGTTGTAGAGCCGGTGCAATTGAACATCGAAAGCGGTGGGGCCGACCGCGAGCGGCGACAGCGGACCCGTGAGGTCCTTCTGCAGTACCGACTGCGTGATCGACGGCAATGCGCCGAGCGCGGTGCCCACCGCCATCGGGTCCGTCGCGTCGGCTTCGACGAGCAGAGATGGCCGCGCGCCCTTGGCCAGCTCGCGGGTGAAACCGACCGGAATATTCAGCACGAACAGCACCTTGCCTTGCGCGAGTGCGCGGCGGCCGGACTCTTCATCGGGCAGCGTCGAGACGATGTCGAAGTAATCGGAGTTGCGCATCGCCATCAGAAAGCTGCGCGTGAACTCGCTGTGATCGGCGGCGATGACGGCGGTCGGCAGATGCTTCGGGTCGGTATTGATCGCGAAGCCGAACAGCGCCATCTGCATGATCGGCAGCACGATCATCATCGCAAACGTGATGCGGTCGCGCTTCAGCTGCAAAAACTCCTTGCGCACGATGCTCCACCAACGCATCAGCGAAAAGCGCGGAAGTCGGCGCGCGGAATTCACGATGCTTTGCCCGCGGAAGGCGTTGCATAGTTGTCGGTCGAGCGGTTCATCATGTAGATGAACACGTCCTCGAGGCCGGTTTCCTGTCTTTCGATTCGTAGCGTGGAGTTCGAGCGTTCCAACTGGTCGATGCTCGCGTGGAGTTCGGGCGTGTCGGGCCCGCTCACGTGCAGCGACGAACCGAACGCGACCGTCTGCTCGACGCCGGGCGAGCTGCGCAGCCGGTCGCCGAGCTCGACGAGATTCTGGCCGTACACGGCCCACGTCACGAGCCCTTGCGAGTCGATCACCTGTTTCGACGTACCCTGCGCGAGCAGCCTGCCGTACGCGATATAGGCGAGCTTGTGGCAGCGTTCCGCTTCGTCCATATAGTGCGTGCTGACGAGTACCGAGATGCCGCGCGCCGCGAGGCGGTGCAGCTCTTCCCAGAAGTCGCGGCGCGCGCTCGGATCGACACCGGCGGTCGGCTCGTCGAGCAGCAGCAGTTCCGGTTCATGGAGCATGCACGCGGCCAGCGCGAGACGCTGCTTCCATCCGCCCGACAGTGCGCCGGCCAACTGCTTCTCACGGCTTTGCAGGCCAAGCTGTTCGAGCGCGCGATCCACCGCCTCGCGGCGGTTCTTCATCTCGTAGATGCGTGCGACGAAGTCGAGGTTTTCGCGGATCGACAGATCTTCCCAATAGGAGAAGCGCTGCGTCATGTAGCCGGTGCGGCGTTTGATCTGCGCGCTGTCCCGCACGATATCGTAGCCGAGACAGGTGCCGCTGCCGGAGTCCGGCGTCAGCAGTCCGCACATCATGCGGATGCAGGTAGTCTTGCCGCTGCCGTTCGGGCCGAGAAAACCGAAGATCTCGCCGCGCTGCACCTGCATCGTCACGTCGTTGACCACGTGCTTGGTGCCGAAATGCTTGTTCAGCCCGTGCACATCGATCGCGTGCACGGGGTCGCTGGCGTTGGCGGGGGGCGGCGCGGGCGCACTCATTGCAGCGTGACCGTGACGGGCTGGCCGGGCCGCAGCTTCGGCGCATCGGCGGTTCGCGGTCTGGCTTCGACCATGAACACGAGCTTCGCGCGGCTTTCGTTGCTGAAAATCACTGGCGGCGTGTACTCCGCCTGGTCCGAGATGAAGCTGAGCACGGCCGGCACATCGGCGGCGCACCCGTCGCAATGAATCGATACGCGACGGCCCGGCGCGAGCGAACCGACGACTCCCTGCGGCACGAAGAAGCGCACCTTGACGTTTTCCGGCGGCAACATGCGCACGACGGGGCTGCCCGCCGGCACCCATTCGCCGCTGCGAAACATCGTGTCGAACACGAGGCCGGCGTGCGGCGCGTGCACGCTTTTCTGATCGAGCTTCCATTGGGCCTGGCCGAGTTGGGCCTGCGCGGCGTCGACTTGCGCCTGCTGTGCGCGGATCTGCTCGATCCGTCCCGGCAGACGCGCGACGGCGAGCTGACTTTGCAACTCGCGCACGTGCGCGGCGCTCGACAGCGCGCTCGCGCGCGAGTCGTCGAGCTGGCTTTGCGCGATGCCGCCGGCGTCGAATTGCTGTTGGTCGCGGCGGAACTGGGTCGCGGCGCGCGCCGCATCGGCTTCGGCCTGCACGAGTTGCGCGCGCGTCACGTTGACTTCCGGCGGACGCTTGCCGGTTCCGAGGTCGGCGAGCTGGGCGCGGGCCGAGCGCAGTTGCTCGTTGGCCTGCGCCACGGCGTCGGTTTCGTTCTGCGCTTCGAGCGCGAACAGCGGCGTGTTCTGCGCGACGGTCTGCCCGCGCGAGACCGCGAGCTCGGTCAACTGGCCCGCCTGCGAAGACGCGAGGTACAGGAACTCGCCTTCCACATAGCCTTGCCATGTGTTCGCCGGTTGTTGCGAACAGCTCGCGCACGCGATGCACAGCGCAAGCAACGCGACACGTGTGGATGAGCGGGCGGACGGAATCATGACGGCTTTCCTTTCGCGCGGCGTGCGGTGGACGTCGCCCGGCTCCTTGCCCTGGCGCTGGTCTTGACCGCCGTGGTTGCGCTCATGCCCTGCGTGAGCAGTGCGACGACGTGGCGTTCGAGCGTCGCGCGATCGAACGAGCTGCGCGGATTCAGGCGTTGCCAGATCCTGGCGGTTGCCTGCGGCAGCATCACGAGCGCGAGCACCGAGTTGAACAGCAGCAACGGTTCGAGCTGCGCATTCAACTGACCCGACGCGCAACCGCGTGCGATGTTCTGACCGAACGCGGCGACCTTTTGCACGGGGACATGCGCAAACGCGCGCTCGCGCAGCAGGCCGCCTTCGTTGATGATTTCGCGCAGCCAGAGCGAAGGCAGCCACGGCATGGCCTCGGTGACGTCGAACATGCGTTTGACGATGCCTTGCGTCAGCGCGAGCGGATCGTCGCGTTCGGCATCGACCGGGTCCCAGATGGCGCCGAACGCGGCGACCAGCTTTTCCTCGAACAACGCGTCGAGCAGCTTTTCGCGGGTCTGGAACCAGTAGTGCACCATCGCGGACGTCACGCCGCTCGCCGCCGCGATCTGCGCCACCGTCGTGTTGGCGATCCCGCGCTCGGCGAACAGCGCCACCGCGACATCGAGCAGATGTTCGCGTGCGTCGAAGTCCTGCGGATGGGGACGACGACCCATTCTGGAACGGGCGACTTGCGGCATGGACACCGGACTAACTGATGAGTTAGTTAGTTTTGACTGCTTGATAGTAGGACAAGTTTTGATGTGCTGAAGGAGGGGAAACCCTGGCTGAGGGTGGCCGCCGTTGTGTCGTCGATTCGTCCTGAGATGTTTTCTCTTCCCACAACTTAACGATTACTGTCCATCTCCGGTCAATTTTTCATCCGCAGCTTTCGCAGCGTAATAGCACTTCTAAAATCACCCCGGCCTGTAAGACGCAGTAACAGAACGGGTACTTGCTTGGTGCGCTCTCACACACAGTCGTCGAAAATGACTTCATAAAATTCCCGACGAATTAACCACCATCATGCATGTACTCGGTGTCGTGAGTTGTGCACCAACAGCGGGCCTAAACATGAAGCGCTGCAGGATATTGGTAATAAACGATTATGCGTCGATGGGCGGCGCGGAAGTTGTTTATCAGCAATCGGCAGATCTTCTGAGTCGATTGCCCGGGGTCGAAGTTGAACGCTTCGACGACACCCGCTTTCCGGTGGGAACCACCAAGTGGTCCAGATCCTGGAATGTCGCGGCCGCGCGCGCACTCGAGAAGACTATTGTGGGTTTTCGTCCGCATCGGGTGATGGTGCACAACTACCATAACGCTCTATCGAATTCGATACTGAGCGTTATCGCCCGTCAAAAGCGAAAGCTCGGCTTTCGCGCATATCACACGAGCCACGACTACCATCTCGTCTATTACAACCCGGCACTGCAATATTTCGACAACCGGCGGCCGGTGATCGTGCCGCTCGAAGTGTTGGGCACGCGTGCGGCGTTGACCCGTCGGTCGACGACGAAAGGTCTTCTGCACGACCTGATGACGAAGTGTTACTGGCACGCAGTGCGCGAGGTATTCCCTGCCACGCGGATCTTCGAGACGATCGTTTGTCCAAGCGCCTTCATGGAAGAAGCGCTGCATCGCAGTGGCATCACGAATACGAGAGTCGTTTTTAATCCCTCTTCAGTACCGGTTGCGTTTCAGCCTTCGCGTGTTGCTGGCAAGCAGAGATTCAGGCTTGCCTTTGTCGGCAGGATTTCACAGGAAAAGGGACTCGCGGAATTTATCGAACTCGCGGAGAGCGTGAACTTTCATCGTATTGACGTATTGGGAGTCTACGGGGACGGTCCGGATCGTCGTGCGATGGAGCAGCGCTTCGCGTCGCTGATCGAGCGCGGCAAGCTGGTTTTTTTCGGCAGACTGCCGCAGGAGGAATTGTTTCCGCGGATGCGGCGATTTGCCGACGCGGTCGTCGTGCCATCGTTGGGAGCCGAGAATGCGCCGCTCGTCATTATCGAGGCCGCCATGCTCGGCTTGCCTGCCCTCGTCCACGACGGCGGCAGCATGGCGACGACCGCTGACGCGGTGGGCAACAAGATCAAATTTCGGTCGGAGCCTCAGAGCCTCGAACTGGCACTGGATCGACTCGCGATACATCTGGCGGACAAGGGCAGAAGCTATTCACTCGCGGAGTATTTGCCGGAGCACTACCAGCAGCGGCTCGTGGAAATCATGGAACTCGGAGAGCACGCCGGCACGGCGCCTTCGAGGCGGACGGACGAGGCGGTCTGCTGACACTTGCGCCGTTCTACCTGACGTTGAGCTGACGGTGGACGCAGCGACGGCGTCGGCCAAATGCGTGACTGCTGCGCAAAGCGCATTTTCGCCGGAAATTTCTATACTTCTCTAGCGCACTGGCACGATCCAGCGCGCACGACCAAGACGAATTCGCGTCAACGAAACGAAAGAATCGAAGCGAACCCGCGGCGCGGCCATCACGGCTCACGCGCGATTCGTATGAGGAGGGAGACATGGCACATTCCGCAACCGCCGCGTCGGGGAAGGAAGGCCACGGCGACGCCTCACCGGCTCTGCCAGCGCTCGCGCTGGCCGCGCTCGGCGTGGTCTATGGCGACATCGGCACGAGCCCGCTCTATACGCTCGCCACCGTGTTCGATCCCGCCAACGGTCTCACGCTCAATGCTTTCAATATCGTCGGCATCGTTTCGCTGATTTTCTGGTCGTTGATGATCGTCGTTTCGCTGAAGTACGTCGTCCTGATCCTGCGGGCGAATAATCACGGCGAAGGCGGGATCATGGCGTTGCTCGCGCTCGCGGCGTCGTCGGTCGCGTCGCGGCCGCGCTTGCGTCGCGGGCTCCTCGTGGTGGGGGTGATGGGCGCGGCGCTGTTCTTCGGCGACAGCGTGATCACGCCGGCCATATCCGTGCTGAGCGCCGTGGAAGGGCTCGAAGTCGTCGAGCCCGGGCTCAAGACCTATGTGGTTCCGGTGACACTCGCCGCGCTGATCGTCCTGTTCGTCACGCAAAAGCACGGCACGGGCGGCATCGGCGCCGTGTTCGGGCCAGTGATGGTGCTCTGGTTCGTCGTGATCGGCGCGGCGGGCGTCGCGAACATCATAGCCACGCCGGTCGTGCTGTACGCGCTCAATCCGCTGGAAGGGCTCCGCCTGGTCATGCATCACCGCTGGCTGGCGTTCGTCGCGCTCGGCGCGGTGGTGCTGTCGCTGACGGGCGCCGAGGCGCTCTACGCCGACATGGGCCATTTCGGTAAGCGACCCATCCGTGTTACGTGGTTCGGCGTCGTTTTTCCCGCGCTCGCGCTGAACTATCTGGGCCAGGGCGCGCTGCTGCTGGCGAACCCTGGCGCGGTGCAAAACCCGTTCTACCGACTGTTCCCGCAGTGGGCCATCGTGCCGATGATCGTGCTGGCGACGATCGCCACCGTGATCGCGTCGCAAGCCGTTATTTCGGGTACCTATTCGATGACGATGCAGGCCATGCAGCTTTCCTTCCTGCCGCGCATGAACATCGTACATACGTCGGAGCGCGAGATCGGGCAAATCTACGTGCCCGGCATCAACTGGATTCTGCTGATCGCCGTGGTCGCGGCGGTGTTGGGCTTCCGCTCGTCCACGGCGCTCGGGGCCGCGTACGGCATCGCCGTGACCGGCACGATGCTGATCACCACGTTCCTGACGTTCTTCGTCGTGCGATACGCGTGGCGCTACAACTGGCTGCTGTGCGTGCTCTCCACCTCGTTCTTCTTCGTGATCGACGCGCTGTTCTTCTCGGCGAATCTGCTCAAGATCGTCGACGGCGGCTGGTTCCCGCTCGTGGTCGGCGCGATCATGTTCACGATCATGGCGACGTGGGGACGCGGCTGGGAGATGATGCTGGCCGAAGCGCGCACGCGGGCGGGAAAGACGCCGCTCAAACAGTACCTCACCACGCTGCTCGAAAGTTCGCCGACGCGTGTGGGCGGCACGGCGATCTTCCTGACGCCGGACGCCGAAGCGGTGCCGCACGCGCTCGTCAACAACCTGCGGCACAACCGTGTGCTGCATGAGCGCACGGTTTTCCTGAGCGTAATGACGAAAAGCGTGCCGAGGGTGGCCGACAGCGAGCGCGTGCAGATCAGGCCGCTGTGCGCGGGTTGCTGGCACGCAACGGTGAATTACGGCTTCAAGGACGAAGTGGACTTGCCGCGCACGCTGGCCGCCTACAAGTCGCCGGAACTCACGTTCAACCTGGACGACACATCCTGGTTCCTGAGCCGCGCGGCTGTCGTGCCCAAACGCGTCCACGGCATGGCGCTATGGCGCGAGCGGCTGTTCGCGGTGATGCTGCACAACGTGGGCAATATCGCGGCTTTCTTCAAACTGCCGGCCAATCGGGTGATCGAAGTCGGCGCGCGCGTGGAGATCTAGGCGGACAAGGCCTCATCTACCTTTGAAGTAATTCGTTGGACATCGCCACTTCGCAACGGCCCGCCACTCCCTCGGGTTCGAAACTTGCTGCCAACGACCAACCGCCGCTCCAATCGGCGCGCGCGTGTTGCTTCGCGGCAGGCAGGCATGGACGAATGCCCGCACCGCAGCCAATCAGGAGGCGTGTGATGGGCGACGAGACTCGCAAGACTCACGCACACGACCGCCGCCGCTTTCTTGCCGGCGTAGCCGCGGTGGCCGGCAGCGTTGCGCTAGCGGGTTGCGGTGGCGGATCGGGCGAAGACGACTTAACGGGCGGAGGAGGCGGCGACCCCGCGCCCTCGATTACCGACATTCCGGCGCCCAACGCCGCCGACCGCTATAGCCTGCCGCGCCCGGCGTTGCCCGCGCCGGCCAGCTCGGGCATCGACTTCATCGTGCTGGTCACGATGGAAAATCGTTCGTTCGACCATTTCCTCGGCTGGGTGCCGGGCTCCGAGGGCATGCCCGCGAACCAGAAGTTCAAGGACGCGTTCGGCGCGACGCAAACGCCGTTTTCGCTCGCGGCGAATGCCGCGTACGGCTATCAGGCGTGCGCGTTCCTGGACCCCAATCACAGCTTTTCGGGGGCCCGCACGCAACTGGCATCGGGCGCGATGAATGGCTGGCTGCTCACGCCGGGCACGAGCCTGAGCCGGGGCGACCTGCTGCCTATCGGCTTCTACACGCAGGCCGACCTGCAATTTTTCAACGCCGTGGCCAGCAGTTACACGATCGGCGACTTTTACTTCAGCGGCATCCTGACCAGCACGTTTCCCAATCGCCTCTATCTGCACAGCGGCGCAACGGACCGGCTCGACGACAGCGCCGACACATCGTCGCTCGCGACGATCTGGGACAAGCTGAGCGACGCCGATGTCGACGCTCGCTACTACTACCACGACGTGCCGATCACGGCGCTTTATAGCACGCGGTATGTCGGCATTTCCCGCCCGTTTGCGGATTTCCTCGTGAATGCCGCGGCGGGGACGCTGCCGCCATTCTGCATGGTCGATCCGTCATTTACGGGCGAGCCGGAAGGCGTTTCCTCCGACGATCATCCCCATGCCGACATCCGCGACGGCGAGGCGTTTCTCGCGCAGGTCTACGAGGCGCTGCGCACGAGCCCGACGTGGAGCCGCACGCTGATGATCGTCGTCTACGACGAATGGGGCGGGTTTCTCGAGCACGTGGTGCCGCCCACCAGGCGGATCAGCAACAACGAGCTCACGCTCGGCAACGACGGCAAGCTCGGCTTTCGCGTGCCGCTCGCGCTGCTGGGCCCGCACGTGCGCGCGGGTTCGATCACGCGCTATCCGTTCGACCCCAGCTCGATTCACGCGCTGCTGCAATGGCGCTTCGGCTTGCAGCCGCTCGGCGTGCGCGGCGGCGATCCGGCGACCTTCAATCTCGCTTACGCGCTCGATTTCAACGACGCGCCGCGCACCGACGCTCCCGCGTTCACTGTCGCCCAGGGGCCGTTCGGCGGAACCTGCCTGGGGGCGGTCGTGCCTTCGCCGTCGAGCTCGGTATCGGCGATCGATCAGTCGCAAAAGCGGGCGATCAACCCGACGGCGGACCGCTTCGCGGATCTGCGCGCGAAGGCGGCGTCATTAGGATTCGCGACCGGAGGCTAACGCGACATCGTTTTGCGGAGCGGGCCCCGCATTTGCTGGCGAGACCCTCTCGAAGCCCCGCGGTTGCGTGCAGCATAGGATCGGCACGCGCGGCGGGCCGCCTACGTCGACGTCACCGCGTCGTCCTCAACGGGTCCGCCGATGCCATTTCGTTCCGATCTTCCCGTTTGGTCTTCCCGCGAGCGGCCGTACCGCAGCGTTCTAGCCTCCGTGGCCACCGCGCTGGCGCTCGCCGCAAGCAGCAGCGTCACCGCGCAATCCGCGCCGACGGTCGCGCCGACCGAGCCGGCCGTGCCGGCCCTTACGCTGCCCGCATCGGCTGCCGCTGCGAATGCCGGGAGCAGCGCCGCGGCCGGGCGCGTTGGCAACACGGATCACGCGCAGCCGTCGCCGGTCGTGCCGACGCCGCCATCCGAGCTGTATGGCGAGCTGTATCGCGACGTCGAACTCGCGCATCTGTACCCGGACAGCAAGACGTTCGCCGACATGTCACCCAACGAGCCGCCGCCGCAAGTCAACGCCGACTACGAAAGCCAGCGTGCTCAGCCGCGCTTCGACCTGAAGCAATTCGTCGAACAGCGCTTCACGCTGCCTCCGCGCGAGCCGAAGCGCTATGTGTCCGATCCGAACGAAAGCGTCACCGCGCACATCGATACGCTGTGGAGCGTGCTGCGCCGCGAACCGGATGCGAGCGCCAGCCCGTACGCTTCGCTGTTGCCGCTGCCGTCGTCGTACATCGTGCCGGGCGACCGCTTCGACGAGATCTACTACTGGGACTCGTACTTCATTCTGCTGGGGCTCGACGCGAGCGGCCAGCGCGCGCTCGTCGACGACGAGTTGAACAATTTCTCAACGTTGATCGACCGCTATGGCCATATTCCCAACGGCAATCGCACGTATTACCTGAGCCGTTCGCAGCCGCCGTTCTTCGCGCAGATGGTGCAGCTCGTCGCGCGCAAAGAGGGCGATCAGGTCTACGCCCGCTATCTGCCCGAGCTGCGCCGTGAATACGCGTACTGGATGGCGGGCAGCGATCATCTGTCGCCCGGCAACGCGGCGCGCCATCTGGTGCGCCTCGCCGACGGCACGCTGCTCAATCGCTACTGGGACGAGCGCGCGGCGCCGCGCGACGAGTCGTACCGCGAGGATGTGATGACGGCGCAGCAGATACCGCAACGCGACGCGCAGGATTTGTGGCGCAACCTGCGCGCGGGCGGCGAAACCGGCTGGGATTTCAGTTCGCGCTGGTTCGCCGACGGCAGGACGCTCGCGACCATCGACGTGACCTCGCTCGTGCCAGTGGACCTGAACTGCCTGATAGTGGAGCTCGAACGCGCGCTCGCGAAAGCCTACCGGGTGACCGGCGACGCAGGCCACGCGGAGAATCTCGAACTACGCGCCCGCGTGCGAGCCGATGCGATCCGCCGGATGCTGTGGGATCCGCAACTGCACGCTTTCGCCGACTACGACTTCGTGCACCGCACGCTCACGCACCGGCTGACCGCCGCGACCGTCTACCCGCTTTACACCGGCGTCGCGACACGCAACGACGCGCGCGAAGTGGCGCAGACGATCCGGCGGGATCTACTGCGCCCGGGCGGTCTCGCGACGACGCGGACCGATACCGGACAGCAGTGGGACGAACCGAACGGCTGGGCGCCGCTGCAGTACCTCGCGGTGATCGGGCTGCGCCGCTACAGCGAGCCGGAGCTCGCGCGTGATATCGCGACCCGCTGGATTCGCACCAACGTCGCGTACTACCAGCGCACCGGCAAGCTGGTCGAGAAGTACGACGTCGACGCGAGCGACAAGTCGGCGGGCGGCGGCGAGTATCCGCTACAGGACGGCTTTGGCTGGACCAATGGTGTGCTGCGCGTGCTGATGCAGCTCTATCCGGATGCGGTGAGTTCGACGAAGCCGGCCGATCTGCCGGGCGGCGCGGCGGGGGTGTCGGATGCGGCGGCATCGGCGGCGGCCGCGCCGCAGACGTCGCACAGCGCGTCGCCCGCGGGCCACTAGTCGGAAGAGGTAGTAGCGATACCAGGATGATGGGTTGACTGCCTGACGGCGACGCAGCCCGTTAGCATGCTTCGGATAGCTCGAACGGCCCCTAATCACCTGGAAAGTCTCGAAGATGAATCGCAAGCTCGACGTACCGACGGCCGAACCGGTGCCGCCGCAGGCGACGGCGGCGGCCAAGGCCGCCCCTGCGGCCGGCGATGAAGCCGCCGCGCATTGGCAGCGCAACCTGTGCGTGTGCGTGTTCGGCTCGTTCACGACCATCGTCGCGATGACGCTGCTGCTGCCGTTCCTGCCGCTTTACGTCGAGCAACTCGGCGTGAAGGATCATGCGGCGATCGTGCAGTGGTCCGGCGCCGCGTTCGGCGCGACGTTTTTCAGCGCCGCGCTCGTCGCGCCGCTGTGGGGCAAGCTCGCGGACCTCTACGGCCGCAAGCTGATGCTGATCCGCTCGAGCCTCGGCATGGCGGTCGCGATGTCGCTGATCGGCATGGCGCACTCGGCTTGGCAACTGGTCGCGTTGCGGCTGCTCGCTGGGCTGCTCGGCGGCTATGCGTCGGGCTCGATGATCCTCGTCGCGACGCAGACGCCGAAGGCGCGTTCGGGCTGGGCGCTCGGGGTGCTGTCGTCGGGGATCATGGCGGGCAATCTGGTCGGCCCGCTGATCGGCGGCTTCCTGCCGCCGCTGATCGGCATCCGCGCGACCTTCTGGGCCTCGGGCGCGGCAATCTTCGTCGCCTTTCTCGCGACCGCGTTTCTGATTCGCGAGCAGCCGGTCCGCAAGCGCGCGGACAGCGCGTCGAAGAAAGGCGCGTGGGCCTCGGTGGACGACAAGCGGCCGGCCATCGCGATGCTTGCCACCGGCCTGCTGCTGATGGTCGCGAACATGTCGATCGAACCGATCATCACCGTCTACGTCGCCCAGCTCACGAAGCCTCAAAGCGTGACGATGGTCGCGGGCTTCGTCATGTCGGGCGCGGCGCTCGGCAGCGTGATCTCGTCGTCGCGCCTCGGCAGGTTCGCGGATCGCGCCGGGCACTGGAACGTGGTCGTCGGCTGCCTCGCGGTATCGGCGGTGTTGCTCGTGCCGCAGGCGTTCGTCACCGCGAGCTGGCAGCTGATCGTGCTGCGTTTCCTGATGGGCATCGCACTCGGCGGCCTGTTGCCGTGCATCGCGAGCGTGATCCGGCACAACGTGCCGGCGAGCGTGACGGGCGCGATTCTCGGCTACTCGGTGTCGTCGCAGTACGCGGGGCAGGTGGCCGGTCCGCTGCTGGGCGGTTTCGTCGGCGGCCACATCGGCATGCGCGCGGTGTTTCTCGGCACCAGCGTGCTGATGGCGTTCGGCGCGCTCGCGAACTGGCGCGTGAAATCGCGCAGCGCACGGGCCGAGGCGGCGCGCTGACACGAGCCGCGTCGACGCTGGCACGTTTGCCGTTGCGGCGCAAACAAGCGGACTGAGGAGATGGGAAAACCAATCGTTGACGACGAACCGTTGATGAGGCGTTTCTCAGACTCGGTTGTTCCTTGATCTGCTGGAATACGCTCAAGCGTGCCCAGAAGTCTTGATGAAACCGTTTCTAAGTCGTCCGCTGTCCCCCCGTAATCACCCGCTCCAACGACAGCTTCAAGTGGCGCTGCATCGCCGCCTGCGCCTGCAGCGGATCGTGCGCTTCCAGCGCTTCCAGAATCACCAGATGTTCTTCGGGCACGGCGCGCCACGTCGTTTCGTTTTCGAAGTGGCCACGCAGCTTTTCCGACAGCGGACTATGTCGCGCATCGAATAGCGAGCTGACGGTGCGCACCAGCACTTCGTTGCCGGACATCTGCGCGATCGCCAGATGGAACGCGCGATCGGCGGCGACCGGAATTCTGCCCGCCTTCACTTCGCGCTCCATCTCGTTGTAGATCGCGCGCAGCATCTTCAGGTCTTTCGGTTTGCAGAACGGTGCGACGCTCGCAATGATCGAGCCTTCGATCAGGCAGCGCGCGCCGAGGATGTCGAGCAGGCTATCGCCGAGTTCGGCCTGCGACAGCGACGCATCACTTTGCGCGGACGGCGTCGCGCACAGATAGACGCCCGAGCCCATGCGAATCTCGACGAGGCCTTCCAGTTCCAGCGCGACCAGCGCCTCGCGCACCGACGGCCGCGATACGCCGAGCGTTTCCGCCAGCGCGCGCTCGGGCGGCAGGCGGCCGTTCGGCGCGAACTCCGGCTGAGCGATCAGATCGCGCAATTTTTCCGCGATCTGAAGATACAGACGGCGCGTGTCGGCAGGTTTGGTGTTCACGAAACGTTTCCCGGCAATGGAGCTTGTGCAATCCCGATAAGGCGAGCGCCGATTGTAGATCGAAGCGCCCGGCGCGCAAATCGCGCGCGCTCGGCAGCGCGCTGACAGCGTTCGGGGTTTCCCCCAACTCCGTGCAAATTGGCTTGACCAGTATCGCATGTGCCGTTACTTTTGCAAATTGGTAAGGCCAGATCGACGCCAAGTAGACGCCAGGCGAGCAGCCCTGCAGGCCGCTCCGCTCCCGATACCCGATCAATTCCTCCATGACGATGAAGACAGTCATTTGCGAACAACCCGGCCAGCTCGCGCTCACCGAACGCGCGATGCCGAACGCCGGCCCTGACGATGTGCTGATCCGCATCCGCCGAGTCGGCATTTGCGGCACCGACTTCCATATCTTCACCGGCAATCAGCCGTATCTGTCGTATCCGCGCGTGATGGGGCACGAGCTTGCCGGCATCGTCGAAGCGGCGCCGGCCGGCGCGCGCGTCGCGGCCGGCGATCAGGTGTACGTGATGCCGTATCTGTCGTGCGGGCGCTGCGTGGCCTGCCGCGCGGGCAAGGGCAACTGCTGCGTGAACATCCGCGTGCTCGGCGTCCATACCGACGGCGGCATGACCGAGTACCTCGCGGTGCCGCAGGCGTTCGTCTTCAAGGCCGACGGCGTGACGCTCGACCAGGCCGCGATGCTCGAGTTCCTGGCTATCGGCGCACACGCGGTCGCGCGCGCCGACGTGCAAGCCGGGCAGCGTGCGTTGGTAGTCGGGGCTGGGCCGATCGGCATGGCCGTGACGATCTTCGCGAAACTGCGCGGCGCCGAGGTCAGCGTGCTCGACGGCCGCGCGGACCGCCTGTCCGTGTGCGCCGGCGCGTTGCAGGCCGGTCACACGGTGCTGCTCGACACCACCGACGCCGCGACCGATGCCGCCCAACTCGCCGCGCTGACCGATAACGAGTTCTTCGACGTGGTATTCGACGCGACCGGCAACGTGAAGGCGATGGAGCGCGGGCTGCAGTTCGTCGCGCACGGCGGCAAGTACGTGCTGGTGTCGATCGTCAGCGAGCGCATTTCGTTTGCCGATCCCGAGTTCCACAAGCGCGAGACGACCTTGCTCGCGAGCCGCAACGCGACCGTCGCGGACTTCGAAACGGTGCTCGAAGCGATGCGCGCCGGCAAGATTCCGACGGCCGCGCTCAATACCCACGTCGTCGAACTCGCCAATCTGCCGGGCGAATTCCCCGAGCTGCTGAAACCGGATGCCGGCGTCATCAAGGCGCTGGTTGCCTGTTGAGCGAGCGGGGAAACCGGACGATGGGCAACCCGATTCTTCAATTCGGCACGAGTCGCTTTCTGCAGGCGCACGCGGATCTGTTCGTATCGGCGGCGCTCGACTCGGGCCGCGCGCTGGGGCACGTGAGCGTCGTGCAGACGACGGCCAACCCCGAGAGCCTCGCGCGCATCGACGCGTTGCGCGCACACCGGCAGTACGAGGTGCGCATTCGCGGTCTGCGTCGCGAAGCGGTGATCGATACGACCACGCAATGTCATGCGATCAGCGAGGCATTGAACGCGAATACCGATTGGCCGACGGTGGTTGAGCGCTTTGCGCGCGACGCGCGCGTGGTGATCTCGAACACCGGCGACCGAGGCTACGAGTGTTTCGCCGACGACACCGCCGAGCTATTGCGCAACGACAAGAGCGTGCCGCGCGGATTCGCGGCGAAGCTCGTAGTGCTGCTGCACGCGCGCTTCAAAGCCGGCGCCGCGCCGCTGACGCTGCTGCCATGCGAACTCGTATCGGGCAACGGCGACACGCTGCGTGGCCTCGTCGCCGATATCGCGCGCGGGTGGGGCGGCGGGACCGAGTTCCTGCGCTACATCGAGCACACCTGCATCTGGGTCAATTCGCTGGTGGACCGCATCGTGTCCGAGCCGATCCGGCCGGTCGGCGCGGTTGCCGAACCCTACGCGTTGTGGGCGATCGAGCGGCGTGCCGGCATGGTGCTGCCGTGCGAGCACGAAGCGATGATCGTCACCGACGATCTGTTGCACTACGAACGCCTGAAGCTGCTGCTGCTGAATCTCGGGCATACGTGGCTCGCCGAGCGCTGGCAGGCCGACGCGCGCGATCCCGACGAGAACGTACTGCACGCGATGCGCGATCCGCTGTTGCGCGCCGATCTCGAATCGCTGTGGCGCGACGAGGTACTGCCGGTCTTCGATGCGCTCGGTCAGGGCAGCGACGCGCGCGCCTATCTCGACGACGTGCGCGAGCGATTCGAAAATCCGTTCCTCGATCATCGCCTCGCCGACATCGCGCGCAATCACGAGCAAAAGAAAGAGCGGCGCTTCAAGCCGGTGATCGAACTCGCCCGCAAGCTCGGCGTGCGTGTCGAGCAACCGCGTCTGAACGCGGCGCTTGCCGCGTGCGTGCAACGCGGCTAGAGGCGCGGGCCGCAAATCCGCAGTAAATCGGGTCGTCGACCCCGCAGTACACCAGCGGCTCACGAGGTCGCAAGGTTCATCTAAACATAGGCTTAGCCTGGCTAGGAGGAGACGGTTTCATGAAGAAGATGCGTTGGGTAGTGATTTTTCTGTGCTTTCTCGCGATCGCGGTGAACTACATCGATCGTGCGAATCTCGCGGTCGCCGCGCCGCAAATCGAAAAGGCGCTCGGCATCGGCCCCGCCGAGATGGGCTTCATCCTGAGCGGCTTCTTCTGGACCTACGCGTTCATGCAGATGCCGTTCGGCTGGTTCGTCGATCGCGTCGGCGCGCGCATCGCGCTGCCGCTCGCGGTCGGCTGGTGGTCGGTGTTTACCGCGGCCACCGCGGTCACGACCAGCGTCGCGGGCATGTTCGGCTGCCGCCTGTTGCTCGGCGTCGGCGAGGCGGGCGCGTATCCGTCCTGCACGAAGCTCGTGAGCCAATGGTTCCAGCCCAAGGAACGTGCGCTCGCGACGAGCATCTTCGATAGCGGCTCGCGGGTCGGCTCCGCGCTGTCGATTCCCGTGGTTGCGCTGATCATCAGCACGCTCGGCTGGAAGGCGGCTTTTGTTCTCACCGGCTTGCTCGGCGCGGTCTGGATCGTCGGCTGGTTCGTGATCTATCGCAATCCTGTGCAAGACGAGATGGCCGTCGCACTCGAGGCTACTCCCGCGGCTCAGGTAAGCGCGGAGAAGGTGACATGGGCGTCGCTGTTTCGCCACCGCACGCTGTGGGGCATGATGCTCGGCTTCTTCTGCCTGAACTTCGTGATCTATTTCTTCATTACGTGGTTTCCGAGCTACCTCGTGGAGACCCGTGGCTTCTCGCTCAAATCGCTCGGCACGCTCGGAATGATTCCGGCGTTGATCGCGATTCCGGGCGGCTGGCTCGGCGGCTTCGTGTCCGACGCGCTGTTCCGGCGCGGTTGGAGCCTGACGGCCGCGCGCAAGACCTGCATGGTCGGCGGCATGCTGTTGTCGTCGGTGATCACGCTGTCGGCGTTCACGGAGAACACGTATCTGATGCTCGCGTTCTTCGGCATCGCCTATGGCAGCCTCGCGTTCGCCGCGGCGAGCATCTGGTCGCTGCCAGGCGACGTCGCGCCGACGCCGGGTCATGTCGCGTCGATCGGCGGCATTCAGAACTTCGCATCGAATCTGGCGGGGATCGTGATCACGACGTTCACCGGCGTGATGGTGGCGATGTCGAAGGGCTCGTTCACGATTCCGCTCGTCGTCGCGGGCGGCTTCTGCTTTCTTGGCGCGTTCAGCTATCTTTTCATCGTGGGACGCATCGAGCCGCTGTCGCTGGAATCGGACAGCCGCGATCTGCCCAAGGGCGTGGGCTCCACGATCTGACGTATTCTGTTCGAACGCTTACGGATAACCCTGTCTTCGAGGCTTTTCATGTCGACTCAAGCTAGCGGCGCGTGCCCGATCATTCGCCTGCATCCCGCCGACGACGTCATCATCGCGACCCGGCAGTTGTTGCCGGGCACGCGCATCGACGCGGAACAACTGGTCGTCGCCGGGCTGATTCCGCCGGGACACAAGATCGCGACGCGCGACATCGCGCAGGGCGAACCGGTCAAGCGCTACAACCAGATCATCGGCGTAGCGCGTGAAGCGATCGCGCGCGGCCAGCATGTTCATACGCACAATCTCGGCATGTCCGAGTTCGCGCGCGAGCACGCGTTCGGCGCCGATGCGCAGCCGACCGTCTACGTCGATGAACCGGCGCATTTCATGGGGATTCGTCGCGACGACGGCCGCATCGCGACGCGCAATTACATCGGCATTCTGACCAGTGTGAACTGCTCGGCGACGGTTGCGCGCGCGATTGCCGATCATTTCCGGCGCGACGTGCGTCCCGACGCGCTCGCCGACTATCCGAACGTCGACGGTGTAATCGCCTTGACGCACGGGCTCGGCTGCGGCATCGACATGCAAGGCGAGGGCATTGCGATCCTGCGTCGTACGCTCGCCGGTTATGCGGTGCATCCGAACTTCGCGTCGGTGCTGTTCGTCGGGCTGGGCTGCGAGACGAATCAGATCGACGGTGTGCTCGCGGCGGGCGGCCTCGACGCCAGCTCGACGAAGCTGCGCAGCTTCACGATCCAGGACAGCGGCGGCACGCGCAAGACGATCGAACGCGGTGTCACGATGGTGCGCGAGATGCTCGCCGACGCGAACCGCGTGCAGCGCGTGCCGGTACCGGCTGCGCATCTATGCGTCGGTCTGCAATGCGGCGGCTCGGACGGCTACTCGGGCATCTCCGCGAATCCGGCGCTCGGCGCCGCGGTCGATCGGCTCGTGCGGCACGGCGGCACCGCGATTCTGTCGGAAACGCCGGAAATCTACGGCGCCGAGCATCTGCTGACGCGCCGCGCGGTGAGCGCCGCGGTCGGCGACAAACTGCTCGCGCGCATCGCATGGTGGCAGGACTATTGCGCGCGCAATGGCGGCGCGATGGACAACAATCCATCGGCGGGCAACAAGGTGGGCGGTCTGACGACGATCCTCGAAAAATCGCTCGGCGCGGTCGCGAAGGGCGGCACGACGAATCTGGTCGACGTCTACGAATACGCGCAGCCGATCGCCGCGAAGGGCTTCGTGTTCATGGATTCGCCCGGCTACGACCCGGTGTCCGCGACGGGACAGGTCGCCTCGGGCGCGAACCTGATCTGCTTCACGACCGGGCGCGGCTCCGCTTACGGCTGCGCGCCGTCGCCGTCGTTGAAGCTGGCGACCAACACCGCGTTGTGGGAGCGCCAGCAGGACGACATCGATATCAATTGCGGCGGAGTGATCGACGGCACCGCGAGTATCGACGAACTCGGCGAAGCGATCTTCCGCATGATGCTCGACTGCGCTTCCGGTACGCGCACCAAGAGCGAGCTGCACGGCTACGGGCAGAGCGAGTTCGTGCCGTGGCAGGTCGGCGTGGTGACCTGAACGGCTGCGCAGCGACACAGCCAACAATCAAATAGACGAGTCAATCACGCACTGGAGGATGCAATTGGAACGCCGCCTTTATTCAGGCCGCGACGTGAAGCGCGCGCACAGCATCGATGATCTGCGCGCGATGGCCCGCAAGCGTCTGCCGAATTTCTGTTTCGAGTATGTGGAGGGCGGCGCCGAAGACGAAGCGACACTGCGGCGCAACCGCGACGTGTTCCGCGAAATCGCTTTTCTGCCGCGCACGCTGGTGAACGTCGAAAAGCGCAATCAGAGCGTGACGCTGTTCGGCGAGCGCAGCGCGTCGCCGTTCATGATCGGCCCGACCGGCTATAGCGGCCTGATGTTTCGCGAAGGCGACGTCAAGCTGGCCAGCGCGGCGGCAGCGGCCGGCATTCCATTCGTGCTGAGCAACGTGTCGACGGTCTCGCTGGAGGACGTCGTGCGGCGCGCGGGCGGTCGCGTGTGGATGCAGGTCTACATGTACCGCACGCGCGAATCTCTCGCGAAACTGGCGCAGCGCGCGAAGGCCGCGGGCATCGAGGCGCTGGTCGTCACGACCGACAGCGCGGTGTTCGGCAAACGCGAATGGGACCTGCGCAACTACATCGAGCCGCTGAAACTCGACTGGCGCAACAAGTTCGACGTGCTGCGCCATCCGGGCTGGATGGCCAACGTGCTGTGGCCGAACGGCATGCCGCGCTTCGCCAATCTCGGCGACCTGCTGCCGCCGGGGCAGGACAGCGTGAAGGGCGCGACGATCACACTGGGCCGGGAACTCGACCCGTCGTTGTCGTGGGACGATATCCGCTGGCTGCGCGATCTGTGGCCGCGTCGGCTGATCGTCAAAGGCGTGCTGGGTGCGCCGGATGCGCTGAAGGCGCTGGAGGCCGGCGTCGACGGCATCGTGCTGTCGAACCACGGTGGGCGGCAGCTCGACAGCGCGGTATCGGCGATGGACGTGCTGCCCGAAGTCGTCGAGCAGGTTGGGGGTAAGCTGTGCGTGATGCTCGACGGCGGATTTCGCCGCGGCTCCGAGATCCTGAAGGCGGTCGCGCTGGGCGCCGATGCGGTATTGCTCGGACGCGCGACCACCTATGGTCTGAGCGCGGGCGGTCAGCCGGGCGCCGAGCGGGCTATCGAGATTCTGCAGACCGAGATCGACCGGGCGCTCGGCTTGCTCGGTTGCTGCGATATCGCCGGGCTCGACCGTAGTTATCTGCGTTGGCCAGGGCAGCAGGCGCCACTGTCGCACGTGCAATCGCAAACGCAGACCCAAACGGTGCAGGCGCGCGCAGCGGCTCTGTCCGCCTGACGAACTGGAGATATCTGATGCAGCAAGAACCGAACGTCGCGACCCGCCGTAACGAAGCCGTCGCCGCGCTGCGCGAAACGCTCGGCGCGGACATCGTGAGTTTGCCGGCCGAATTTGGCGGGCGGCAGTTCGCCGACTGGAGCGGCACGCCATCGACCGATCCGATCGCGCTGATCCGACCGCGCACGACCGAAGAAGTCGCCACCGCGCTCAGGATCTGTCATCAATTCCGCCAGCCGGTCGTCACGCAAGGCGGCATGACCGGGCATGCGGGCGGCGCCTGCGTGCTCGGCGGCGAGGTTGCGCTGAGCGTCGAGCGGATGAACGGCGTCATCGACATCGATCCGGTCAGCGCGACCATCACCGTGTTCGCGGGCACGCCGCTGCAGGCGGTGCAGGAAGCGGCCGATCACGCCGGCTTCATGTTCGCGCTCGACCTTGGCGCGCGCGGCAGTTGCACGATCGGCGGCAACATCGCAACCAATGCGGGCGGCAACCGCGTGATCCGCTACGGGATGATGCGCGACCAGGTGCTCGACGTCGAAGCGGTGCTCGCCGACGGCAGCGTGATCGGCGGCGAGCGCAAGATGATCAAGAACAATACCGGCTACGACCTGCGCAACCTGCTGACCGGCAGCGAAGGCACGCTCGGGGTCATTACGCGCGCGGTACTGCGCCTGCGCGCCAAACCGCGCGCAATCTCGACCGCATGGTGCGGCATGCCGGATTACGAGGCGGTAACCACGCTGCTCGGCCGCGCGCAGGAGCGGCTGCCGGCCGGCGTGTCCGCGTTCGAGGTCATGTGGCCCAGCTATTGCGACTTCGTGCGGGAACGCCTGCCCGAATTGCGCGTGCCGCTCGGCAGCGATCACGCTTACTACGTATTGCTCGAGACTTGCGGCGCGGACCCGGAGCGGCAGTCGGCGGCGTTCGAGGACTTTCTCGCCGACATGCTCGACGCCGGCGTGATCTCCGACGCCGCGATCGCGCAATCGGACGCCGACGCCGCGGCGTTCTGGGCGATTCGCGACGCGCCGGCCGAATATCCGCGCCTGATCCCCGGACGCATCTCGTTCGACATCAGCTTCGCGGTCGCGCAGGCGGGCGATGCGGCGCAGCGTTGCGACGAGCGGCTGCGCGCGCGCTGGCCGCAAGCGACGATCCTCGTCTACGGGCATCTCGGCGATGGCAATCTGCACGTGGTGGCGCAGGAACCGGGCTGGACCGACGAGGACATCGACGAGGTCAAGCGCGTCGTCTATGAACTCACGGGGGAAATGGGCGGCTCGGTATCGGCCGAGCATGGGATCGGCGAGGAAAAGCTGAGCGTGCTCGGCATGTCGCGCTCGCCGGCCGAACTCGCCGCGATGAAGGCGATCAAGCTTGCGCTCGATCCGCACAATATCCTGAACCCCGGCAAGGTGATCGCGATGTAGTGTGCGGTGGTTTCCGGCGTCACGCGTCAACGTGGCGCGCGCATTCCGGGCGCGTTGCTGGTCGATCCGGAACGCGCTTCTCCGACGTGACATCCAATCCCATATCCGCAATGGAATATGGGGAGATGTCATATGAAACTCGTCATTCCGAGCGCGAAGAACGAGGAACTGAAGGCGCTGCTCGTGAAGGTGCGGCCGGCGTTCGTTGCGCATCTCGAACATGCGCGCCATGTGCAGGCGGAACTGGCAAAGAGCGGTGCGTGATATGCGCCTGCTCGTTTGTCTGATGGGCCTGCTCGTGTTGCACGTCGATGCGATGGCGGCGACGTACGTCGTCGTGATCGACGCGTTCGAACTGCTGATGCGAAGGCACAACCGCCGGCTCTATCGCATGGCGCGCGCGACCTTGCGCAACGACGCCGAGGCGGAAGATGCGCTGCAGGACGCGTATTTGCATGCGTACAGATCGATCAGCCAGTTTCGCGGTGAGTCGCAATTGTTCACGTGGCTGTCGCGGCTCGTGCTCAACGAATGCTTTGCTCGATTGCGGCGCGCGGCGCGGCGTCAGAATGTGATTCCGATCGTGGACGCGCCCGAATACATCGAACATGACGATGCAATGACCACACACGACGACGATGCCCCCGACCGGGCGCTTGCGGGTTCGCAAGTGCGCGTGCTGCTCGAACGCACACTCGATGAATTGCCCGAGCCGTTTCGCGTCGTCTTCGTGCTGCGCGCGATAGAGGAAATGAGCGTCGAGGAGACCGCGCAGTGTCTGAGCATTCCCGAAGCGACGGTGCGGAGCCGGCATTTTCGCGCGCGCAGCATGTTGCGCGAGTCGCTTGCTCAGGCGCTCGATCTCGCCGAGCGCGATGCGTTCGAATTCGGCGGGGCGCAGTGCGATCGCATCGTTGCGAGCGTTCTCGCGAAAATATCCGGCGGTGCGTCATAGCATTGGCGACGCGTGCAGGGGCACCGTGAACTGAACGGCCGCGCCCGCCTCGCTTGTGCTGACCCGCACGTGTCGAGCCCCCTCCAGACTGCCCATCGCCTCCAATGCATTCCGGAGGCACGTGTGGCGCTGCCATTGACGACAGCCTGACGCGGCGGGTGGTCTCAGAGAACCTTCCGCTGTGCTTCCAGCCGATTCGCGCGTGGCGACGGTACGTCCAACGGACGCTCCGGCCGCTCACGGCCGAGTCGCAGATGCCCCCTGCACATGGGGTGTTTCGCCTTCGCGCGACATCTAGCATGAATACGACCGTACTAGTCACCGCAATCGATCTGGACTTGCATCGAGTCACAGCACAGGAAACAGCGAAGGAGAAAGAAGTGCCAGAATTGCGTCGGCAGATTTCGCTGTTCGGCGGCACGGCGCTGGCTGTCGGAATGGTCGTCGGCTCCGGCGTGTTTGGTCTTCCCGGCCTTGCGCTGCAGCTCGGCTCGCCGCAAATCGCGGCATTCGGATGGTTGGCCTGCGCGATCGCCTGTCTTCCGCTGCTTTGGGTGTTTGCAATCCTTGGCACGCGCTACGCCTCCGCCGCGGGAGTTTCGCGTTACGCCGAAGCCGCGCTCGGGCGGCGCGCCGAATCTGCCGTCACGGCCGTTCTATGCGGCACGTTCCCGCTTACCGTTCCGGCTCAATCGATGATCGGGGCAAGCTATGCGCTCGTTGCCTTTGGCCTCGACAAGAGTGCTCATGTCCCTATCTGCATATCGATCTTGCTGGTTGCCATCACGTTCAACCTGTTCGGCATTCGCAAGGCCGCACTCGTCAATAAGCTCTCGCTCGCATTGATCGTCGCTGCCGTGCTCGCCCTTTGCGTGACGAGGCACGCCGACCTGCGCACCGGTATGCTGCTGTGGACTCGTCCCGACTGGACAGGCGTGAAGCCATCGCAAGTCTGGAGAGTGAGTGCTCTGCTTTTCTGGGCATTTATAGGCTGGGAGAACGTCTCGTTCGGTCTCGAGGAGTTCCAGCAGCCGCAGCGAACGATCAAGCTCGTTTATCTGGCTAGCTTTCTCGTCGTGGTGGTGCTGTATTCCCTGCTGGCAGGCACCGTAAACGGTGCGTCAAGTAACCAATCGTCAGTGAACGCGGCGGAAGGGATTGCCCATCTCGTTCCCTTGCGCTGGCAGTCTGCATTCGCGCTCGTGACAGTTGTGATTATCCAGGCGACAGCCAATGCGTGGGTCTTCGCTGCCAGCCGTCTTTTCTATGCCGCCAGCAGGAACCGCCTGCTGCCCGGAGTCTTTGCGCGCCTGGACGGGCAAGGAACGCCTCGCAACGCAGTATTGTTGGTGGCGGCAAGCTTTGCGGCCGTACTGGCAGGGGTGACGGCATTTCACATCCAGATCCCGGATCTATTGATCGTTGCTAACCAGAATTTCCTGGTGCTCTACCTGATATGTATTTTCGCTTGCTGGAAGATCGAACGCGGAGCACAGCGATGGCTTCTGACACCGCTCGCATTTCTGTCCTGTGGTTTCCTGATGGCGGATTCGAACTACAAGATCCTCTATCCGATAGCACTACTCGCGCTCGGCATGCTGAGTCAGCGCGTGCGCGAAAAACGTCCGCTTGCCGGTCTGGCGGAGACGGCCTCGCCGCCGCGACTCTAGCGGCCATCGGCAGATTCGAAAGCTTGCAGGCTGCTGCGCAGGATTAGCGCGACGAGCTCGGCCTGTCTATGAGT
This sequence comes from Paraburkholderia sp. BR13439, assembly GCF_040948805.1. Classification (NCBI taxonomy): domain Bacteria; kingdom Pseudomonadati; phylum Pseudomonadota; class Betaproteobacteria; order Burkholderiales; family Burkholderiaceae; genus Paraburkholderia; species Paraburkholderia sp. BR13439. The sequence goes on from NZ_JBFPKN010000011.1 coordinate 111,270, forward strand.
GAACGTCTTGCCCAATATCTGTTTCAGGTATCCCCGCGCTGTGCCTAAGCCGATTGTGAGCTTCGTCGCCGCCTCTTCGAGGCAGTAGCCGTTGGCAAGTAACACTGCAAGTTGCGCCTCGCGGCGCGTGAGTCGGAACGTTTCAACGAGTACGTCCGCATCGACGTTCGGCGCACGGTCGGCCTCCGTCAGGAACAGAGCGCCACGTGTGGTGTTGGATTCGCCCGCATCTCCATACGCGCCAGAGCGCTGGTGCAGGTCGAATGGCATGATCCTGACGACGAGTGGCAGGCGCGGCGGATCGCGCGAAAGATAGCAACGCGTAGGGGCGGCTTGTTGTATCGCACTCTCGCGGCCGTTGCGTTTTATGTCGTGCAAGCCAACCGAGCCGGCCATCGCCTTCTGCAACAACAGTGTTTCCGCGTGCTTCGTCGCCGCCACCGTGCGTTTAGACAGCATCAATCCGTCGCCGCTCGATGCAAGCGCCTCGGCGCGTCTGTTCACGAACACAGGGCACAGCGCGGCGTCGAACAGAATGACGCCGACGCTCGCGCGGTCAAGCAGATCAAATACCGACTTGACGTTCGCGTCCGCGCGCACGAGGCGCTTGCCAAGTTCAAGCGAGTTGATAAGGTGGGGCACAACGAGATTCAAGGCGTCTACATCTTCGTTATCGAAATCCGCTGCACCTAATTCGCGGCCGGACGAAAGATAGACCTGACGCACAGGCGTGCGCACAAGTGGCGTGACGATCCCGTAGAATCCGCCAGCTGGCCGAACCGCCTCGTTATACAGATCAGAGCGTCTGAAATCCGCGTCCGAGATCGCTGACGATTGACGCAAGGACGTTCCTGCCGGAATGGCGCTGATCCAGTCCGGCATTCGTGACGCGAACTCGTGGTGCAGTCGTAACGCGGAAGATAGCTCGATGCCGGTCGACGCGACGACACCAACGGCATCTCCGGTCACTCCGTTGAGCACCGCCTTATGTGCACCAATAGCGTTCACGACCGAATAGAGCGCCGCATGCCATTCCCCGGGATCGAGCGCCGCCTGATAGACGAGCCGCACGGCCGCGTGAATGTCATCGACTCGTCCCATCTTTACATCTCCGCTGGACTGACTCCCTCGCAAATGGGAGTAACAGTCGTGCCTAACGTCTGACAGTATAGAAAGCAACCAAAGGCATAGCGGACTTCTACGCTCCCCGGAGACAGAAATGTCTTCAAAACACGCTGCTTTGTCAGGTCACGTCCGGCGGCTGTGCCTGCTTGGATCTGATCCGCACATCGTCATTCCGCACGTCGTCGAAACGCTTCGTACGTTGGTCGGGGCGGACTGGGGCATGTTCTTCTACGCCGACGCGCAGTATGCGCTTAGCGACATGTTCAGCCAGAACGAGGCCATCTACGCAATGATGCCGCTCTACATGTCCGAAGTGCACAATACGGAAATGCAGGTTGATGCGATGGGGGTTAGCTTTTCGACTGCGATGCGGCGAGGACGAGGGTACGAAAACTCGGCGCGCCATGATGGGGTGTTGCTCAACAGCACGATGTATAACGAGCTTTACCGGCCTATGTACATCCGGCACAGCCTGGAACTGACGGCCTTCGATGGGAAGCGCGGGTGGGGCAGCGTGACGCTCAAGAGAATGCCCGGCGGCCGGCCGTTTTCCGAACGGGACCTCGCGGACATTCGACCTTTGTCGGCACATATCGCGCATGCGCTCACGTCACCCAAAGGCCGGCATCCCAATCACACGGAAGATGGTCGTTCGTCGGTTATCGTGGTCGACGACACCGGCAAGATCATGTTGCAGAATGAGGACGGCATGCGGATGCTTGCGCTGGCAGGCGGAGAGTCGGCCAGCCGCGCGCAACACACACGGCTCCCGGGTTGGCTAGCGCCGCTACTCGCCAATTTCAACGGAATCTGGCGAGGCTGCGCCGCAGCGCCACCTTTCCTGGAACGGTTCAACGCCGCCGGTCGATTTACGTTCAGGGCGTATCGCTTCGACCACGCAGCAGCGAGCGCGGACCACGCATGTATCGCTATCTACACTGAGCATTTCCCTCCGCTCGCGTTCGAAATCGAGACGCGGGGATTTCAGCTTGGCTTGAGCGAACGGCAGCGGCAACTCTGCATTTACCTGTTGCTCCGACGCTCGCATGGGGATATTGCGCAATTGATGGGTATTCGCGAAAGCACTGTGATCGACCACGTGCGAAAAATTTACGCGAAACTAGATGTCCATAACCTGACGCAGCTCGAGGCCTCTTTTCGTAACGTCTAAGGCGGTACGGAGCGGTGGTGCCGTCGCCCCATTGCTGATCGAGCCGCAGTCGCGTGAAATAGGCCCACGGCGTACGGATGAAGCACAAAGCGTACGCTTGCCGCACGCCATCGAGATCAGCGACGAGAGCCATGGCGATCGCCTCCCCGCTTGCGACGCCCCGATTCAGGCGTTTTCGTCGCTTGCGAATACGCTGTTTTCCGGTTCCGCCCGTTCCACGTCGATGCATTGCACGCGCCAGTGGCCACACATCAGGCTGCGGCCGCGTTCCACGCACCACTGCACGCGGCCGACCTCGCCTTCGAACGGCCCGTCAAGCTGATTCAGATCGAGCCCCTCGAGCACGCAGACCGGCACCGTGCTATGCGGCGCGCACACGAGCGTATCGCCGCAATCCACATGCAAAGCGCCCCATTCGGGCAACTCGAGCCCGAAATGACCTTCGCGCGACCATTGCCGGGTGTCCTTGTCGAGCCAGAGAATGGCGAAGGCCATCGGGTTGACACGATCGAACGTGTCGAGATGAACGGTCAAGCGCATGACAAGTCTCCGCAATTTAAATGACTGGTTCGTATTGGCTAAGTACCCCGCCGCGCCCGCGAGCAGACAAATTCGCATTCCCGCAATCACGGCACGGGCCCCCTATCAGGAATAAGATCAGTGTACGGACGGCGAAACGGCCCTTATTGACCTCGATCAAACGGTTCAGGGCAGCGACCGATCGCGCGACACAATGGCACGCCTATGCTGATCTGATGAAAGCGGCGCGCAGCTCACGATCTGCATAACGTCAGCGTGCCGCCGCCGAAGCGTCTGAAGGAGCAACCCGATGCGAGCGATGGTGTTCGACGGCAGCTCGGCGACCCTGACCGAGCGGGAAGTGCCGGATCCGCGGCCCGGCGCCGGCGAGATTCTGATCGACGTTCATGCCTGCGGCGTGTGCCGCACGGACCTGCATCTGGTCGATCGCGACCTCGAACATCCGAAGCGGCCGGTGATTCCAGGCCACGAAATCGTCGGCGTGGTGGCCGAGTTGGGCGCGGGCGTCAGCGGTTTCAACGTGGGCGAACGGGTCGGCGTGCCGTGGGTCGGGCGCACCTGCGGTCACTGCCGCTACTGTCTGTCCGCCCGCGAAAATCTCTGTGAAGACGCCGGCTTCACCGGCTACACGATCGACGGCGGCTATGCCGAGCGCACGGTCGCCGATAGCCGCTACTGCTTCCATCTGCCGCCGCACTACAGCGATATCGAGGCCGCGCCGCTGCTGTGCGCGGGTCTGATCGGCTATCGCACGTTGAGCATGGCGGGCGACGCCGAACGGATCGGCATCTACGGTTTCGGCGCGGCCGCGCATCTCGTCGCGCAGGTCGCGCGTCACCGGCAGCGCACCGTCTATGCGTTCACGCGTCCCGGCGATCACGCGGCCCAGCAACTCGCGCTGCGCCTCGGCGCGACATGGGCGGGCGGCAGCGACGAGGCGCCGCCCAGCGAACTCGACGCCGCACTGCTGTTCGCGCCGGTCGGCGCACTGGTGCCGCTGGCGCTGCAGGCGGTCGCGAAGGGCGGCGTGGTGGTGTGCGGCGGGATTCATATGAGCGACATTCCGTCGTTCCCGTACGCGTTTCTGTGGGGCGAACGGCGCGTCGTGTCGGTCGCCAATCTGACCCGCGACGATGGGCTTGCGTTCATGCGCAGCGCCGCGGAGACCCGGCTCGCGATCGAGACGACCACCTACCCGTTGCGCGACGCGAACCGCGCGCTCGACGATCTGCGCCACGGCAAGCTGACCGGCGCGGCCGTGCTCGCGGTCCGCTCATGATTTGTTCGCGAGCCATGGTCGCTTGATGCAGATCAAGCCGCCCGCCGCGCCGGCGTTCATTATGTAAGCGGGCACCGTTGGGCGCCCCGTCACGGTCCGAGGCGCGACGCGACGATCCGAGGAAAGCCGATGATCACTGCTGCCGAGCGCAACACCTTCCACCGCGTGATGATCGCGTCCGCGGGCGGCACCGGACTGGCGCTCGCCACGCATGTCGCCCGGCAGTTCGTCGCCGCCGATGCGCGCTTTCGTCTCGTCGACCGCGACCAGCACACGGCTCACCGCCGCGGCATACGCGCGGCACGCCGCATCCGGGCAGTGCGGGCGGGCCCTTTTATCTGTAGCAGGGGCGCGCCACGCGCGTTGACAAATCCAACCTCAGTGGAGAATCGGCATGTACCAACATATCCTCGTCGCGCTGGACGGCAGTAGCTTCTCGAAACGCGCGCTGAAAGAAGCGGTGACTATCGCCGCGTTGACGAAGGCCGTCGTGCATCCGGTTTATGTAGTCGACAAGACGCCGATCTTTTCCTATGCCGGCTATTACGACCCGCTCGCGCTAGTCGAAGCATTGCGCCAGGACGGCCACTCGGTGCTCGAGGAGGCCGAGCAGGCGTGCGCCGCCGCCGATGTGCGCTGCCGGCCCGCGATGATCGAGTCGGAGAGCCTGTCCGACGACGTCGCCACGATCGTGCTGCGCCACGGCGAGCAGGTCCACGCCGATCTGCTCGTGCTGGGCACGCATGGGCGACGCGGCGTGCGGCGCCTCGTGATCGGCAGCGTGGCGGAGCGGGTGCTGCGTTTCTCGACCTGTCCGGTGTTGCTGATGCGCGAGCAGATCAGCGAGGAAGCGCCCCAGGAGTAATCCGCGGTAGCGGGGCGCGGCGGCGTGGGAGCACTACACGAGCGCGTCGGCTGGTATCTGGATCGAGATCCTGAAACCATGGCCCGGCGAGCTGATGAACGACACGTTGCCGCGCAACTGCCGCACACGTTCGCGAATGCCAAGCAGCCCGAATGAAGTTGTTCCCTGCGCATGATCCAGCGCGACACCCGCGCCGTCATCGTCGATATCGAGCGATACGATCGGGCCCGCGCAGGTCATGTCGATGCGTACGCGCCTCGCCTTGGCGTGCCGCGCGACGTTCGTCAACGCCTCCTGAACGATGCGAAACAGCGCCGTCGCCGCGAATTCGCCGCATACCGGCTCGGCGGGTTCGAGATGCACGCTGGAGCGCACGTTGTAGCGTTTCGTGAAGTCTTCGGCCAGCCAGTCGAGCGCGGCGGCGAGTCCGAGGTCGTCGAGCAGCGGGGGGCGCAGATCGGCGGCGATGCGCCGCAGCGAAGCGGCCATCCAGTCGATCTGCTGTTGCAGCTCACGCGTTTGCGCCGCAAGCGGCTCAGTGTCGGCTTGCTTGTTCAGCTTCGCTTCGAGCAGCGCGACGCTCATTTTTAGCGCCGTCAGCCGTTGGCCGAGATCGTCGTGCAGTTCGCGCGCAATCCGTTTCTGCTCGTTTTCACGGGCGATGTGCGCGTGCGTGGATACCTGGCTTGCGCGTTCGAGTTCCGCAAGACGCATGCGCTCGGTCAGATCGCGCGTGACCTTGGCGAAGCCGAGCAGCGCGCCCGACGCATCGTGCACGGCGGAAACGACCACGTTGGCCCAGAAACGCGAACCGTCGCGACGCACACGCCATCCTTCGTCCTCGGCGCGGCCTACGGCTGCGGCGGTTTCCAGTTCGCGCGCGGGCTTGCCGGCCGCGATGTCCTCCGGGGTATAGAACTTCGAGAAATGCTGGCCGATGATTTCTTCGGGCGTGTAGCCCTTGATGCGCTGTGCGCCGGGATTCCAGCTGGTGACGCGGCCGGCGGGGTCCAGCATGAAGATAGCGTAGTCCTGCACCGCCTCGACCAACATGAAATAGCGATCCTCGACCGACACGTCCGACCCGGATGCAGCACTGGTGAAGCAGGAAGACTCGCCGCTCGATAGACCCATCGCTCCTCCGGGCGGCCACGCAAGGTCGCGTACCGCAACGCACTGAGTTATATCAGTTCAGGAGCGCCTGTTCCACCCGGCATGTCCCGCGAACGAACGTGAGGCGGGCGTCGCGCCGGTGCTCAGACCCGAGCCAGTCGTTCCGGGTCTTCTATGCGGATCGTTTTGCCGTTCGCCTTGACGAGGTGCTCGCGCTGGAACTTCGAGAACATCCGGCTCACCGTTTCGAGCTTCATGCCCAGAAAGCAGCCGATTTCCTCGCGCGTCATGCGCAGATGAAACTCCGCCGCGGAAAAGCCGCGCGCCTTGAAGCGCTTCGACAGATTCAGCAAAAACGTCGCGACGCGCTGTTCGGCGGTCATCGTGCCGAGCAGCATCATCTGGCTCGATTCGCGCACGATCTCGCCGCTCATCAGCTGATAGATGTGATGCTGCATCGGTTTGATCTCGCGACAGATCGCCTCGAGCTGCGCGAACGGAATGATGCACACGACGCTATCTTCGAGCGCAATCGCATCGCAATTCTGCTTGCCCTCGCCGATGCCGTCGAGGCCAAGCGAGTCGCCGGCAATCTGGAAGCCAGTCACGTGCTCGCGACCGTCGCGATGCATGACCACGGTTTTGAATGAGCCGGCGCGTATCGCGTAGATGCTTTGAAACTCGTCGCCCGCGCGATACAGCGCGTCGCCGCGTTTGATCGAGCGCGTCGAGCAGATCAACGCATCGAGCCGGCTCAGTTCGTCCAGTGTCAGCTCGGGCGGCATGCAGATCGCGCGCATCGCGCAGGTGGAGCAGCGCGTGACGGCGTGGCGTGCCGCCGCGGTGCTGGGCGCGACGTGGATCGGTACGACGTGCGAGGTGCGAGGCGCGTCGTGGCGGGGTTCACGGACTGCGGCAACTTGCATGATCGGCTCCTGGCGGTCAGACCCGATGCGCACGACGCGCATAGGCAATCGCTTCGATGGCGCGGCAGGCGAGCTCGAACTCCGAGGTCTTGTCGAAGAAGAAGTCGGCGCCCGCCGCTTCGCACGCGCGGCGAAACGCCGTCGCGTCATGATTGGTCAGCACGATGCTGACGATGGACGGCCGCACCCGCGATAGCGCAGCGAGCAGCAGGAGGTCGGTCTTGCCCGAGAAGCACGGGTCCAGCACCGCGACATCGGCGCGACTCGCGACGATGTCGTCGAACGCGTGCTCGACGCCCGCCGACTCGCCGGCGATTTCGATGCCGGGAATCAGCGCGATCAGGCAAGCAAGCCGGCGCCGGACCTCGACCGCATCGTCGACGAGGAAGACTCTCGATAAGGTGGCTGACGGGGCGGTGTCCATACCGACCAGTATTGGCGACCTAATCTTGGAAACATATCGGCAGCGCTTTAAGCGGTGCTAGGAGTTCAGGTAGTGGTTGTAGGATTATTCCTAGTGGGTTGCTGGCGATGTCGTCCAGCAGCGGCAGCGCCGAGCGGCGACCCGTTGACCTGCGTCAAGCCGAGTGGCGGGGCGCGCTTCACACTGTCGGTGCAAACGCGCGAGGGCACCACTTCGGGTCATGCCAGCGCTTTCAGAGGGAGTCCGACATGTATGCACGAATTCTGGTTGCACTCGACGACAGTCCCAGCGCGCAGCGCGCCTTCGCCGAGGCGCTGAAGCTCGCGAAGCTGACGGGCGCCACGCTCGAAGCCTGCTGCGTGGTGGGGCACGGCAAGTGGTCGAACAATGCCGACGTGGCTTTCGAGCCGGAACCGGCGGGCGCGGCGCAAGATTTCGCCAGCCGCGCGCTCGATGGCCCGCGCGAGCTGTTGCGCGAGGCGCAGGTGCCGGGCGGCGTGCGGGTGATCGACGCTTACGCCGAAAACGTGTCGGCGGTGCTCGCGCGCGTCGCCGACGAAATCCAGGCCGATCTGATCGTGATGGGCACGCATGGCCGCCGTGGCGTGCAGCGCTTTCTGCTCGGCAGCGTCGCGGAGTCGCTCGTGCGGTCGACCGACATACCGGTGCTGATCGTGCGGCATGACGAACAAGCCCACCCTCGGCCCTGAAGCGCCGCGCAGAGCCAGTTTCTAGCGGCTCAGGCGAGTTCGCTCAGGCGGGTCCGCTGTCGGCGCTGTCCGGGGGCTGGCTGGACGCGCGTCGCGCCGCTCGCCTGCGCGGGAATCATCAGCACCGGGCAACAGGCGCGGCGCAGCACGCGCTCGGCGACGCTGCCGAGCATCAGCCGTTGAAACCCGCGGCGGCCGTGCGTGCCCATCACGATCGCATCGGCGTGCCATTCGCGCGCCGTCTCGACGATGCGATGCGCGACGTCTTCGCCGGTGGTCGCGGCTTCGACGGCGCGGGCCGTGCCCTTGACCCCGCGTGCGGTCATCCGGCTCTGCGCGTCGGCCGCGATCCGCTTGCCTTCCTCGATGAACGCGTCCTCGATCGTGGAAGGGTCGAAGCCGGGCGCGTCGTAAGCGATGATGGGTACGTCGATCACGTACAGTGGCATCAGCTCGGCGCCCGATTCGGCGGCGAGGGTCAGCGCGGCGTCGAACGCGCGCGAGGCCGTGGCGCTGCCGTCGAGCGCGACGAATAGGCGGTGAAACATGGCGGACTCCTTAAGCGCACACTTCAGTGCGACAACAGCACCGGCACGCTCATCGATTCGAGCATCGTGCGCGTCGCGCCGCCCAGCACGACTTCGTGCAGACGCGAATGCGCGTAGGCGCCCATTACGATCAGGTCGCAGCCGAGGTCGGCCGCCTGCGACAGCAGCGCGTCGCCGACCGGCGCGCGGTCCGCGACGCTCAGCTCGCGCACGTCGATCCTCACGCCGTGACGCGCGACGGTGAGTGCGATGTCGTCGCCGGCAGCCGTGCCCTGCGGCGGACGATCGGCCGACGAATGAACCGTCAGCAGCGTCACTTTGGCCGCGTGCGCGAGGAACGGCAGCGCGTCGTGGATCGCGCGGGTCGCTTCGCGGCTGCCGTCCCACGCGATCAGCGCGTGGCGGCCCGGCGCCGCGAAGGTGCCGCTCGACGGCACCAGCAACACCGGCCGCCCGGCCGACAGCACGATGTGCTCGACGAACTGTTCGGCGACGAACGCGTCCGGGTCGGTCGGGTCGGGCTGGCCCAGCACGATCAGATCGGCGACCCGCGCATAGGGCGGCACGACGTCGTTCGCGTAGCCGTTCGCGGCGATCCACTGGCCGTCGACGTTCGCGCGCGCGAGTTCCGCGCGAAAGAGCCGCTCCAGCGCGCTGGCACGCTCGTGGCGCAGGCGCTCGTGCTCCGCATAGTAGTCGGCGGTGCCAGCCATCACGAAGAACGCGTGCCGCGGCGGTACGTACGTCGAAAACAGGCCGGTCAGCGTCGCATGAAAGCGGTGTGCGAGCTGCAATGCGATCTCGAGACGCGGATGTGCACGAACGCTCGTATCGAGGTGAACGAGAATGCTTTTGTAGCTCATCGCCAAAGCTCCGTGACAGAACGTGGGAAACGGGCGCAAGCGGGCTCGCGCCCGTCGTCAAATGGAGTCTATGGGCCCGGCGGGCGAGGCTGTTGATGCAGATCAAGCGCGGGCCGTCGCGAGCTCGATACGGTGGCAGACGCGCTCGACGGTTTGCAACCGCGCCTGGCAATCCTATGCTGTCCACTGGAGGGCAGCGATGATGGCATCCGAATCCGACGCGCCGCTCGGACGCTTCGCTTCACCATGGACCTCGACGGCATCCGGACAGCCCGAAGGCTGGTTCGATTACGCGTCGGCGTATCAGACCGCGCAGGGCGCCGCGCGCGAGTACGCGGCGCGGAGTTTCGCCGACTGGAGCAAGTCGATCGCCTTCGCCGTACAGCGCGAGGCGGAGTGGTTCGACGAGGCGAACCGCGCTTGCGCTGCGTGGTCTGCGTGGTGGCAGGCGGCGTACGGCATCGCGCCGGGCGTCGCGCCGCTCGCGGGCGGCTTGAGCGCGTGGTGGTGGAGCTCGCAGAACGCGCTGCCGTTCGCGGGCGTCGTTTAGCCGCGCGGGCCGGCAAAGCCGGCGCGCGCACCGTCAATGGCAGACACGGCAAGGAGGAGTTCAGATGGGAACGGATCGCGTGGCATTGGTCACAGGCGGAATGGGCGGTTTGGGCGCGGCGGTCAGCCGGGCGCTTCATGACGCGGGTATGACGGTCGCGGTGACGCACTCGACGCACAACGATCACGTGCCGACCTGGCTGCAGCACGAGCGCGACACGGGGCGCGACTTTCACGCATACGAAGCCGACATCGCCGACTTCGATTCCTGCGCGCGCTGCGCACAACGCGTGCTGACCGAACTCGGTGCGGTCGACGTGCTGATCAACAACGCCGGCATCACGCAAGACACGAGCTTCGCGAAAATGAGCAAGGAGCACTGGGACGCCGTGCTGCGCACCGATCTCGATGGCCTGTTCAACATGACCAAGCCGCTGTTGCCCGGCATGCTCGAGCGGCGCCACGGCCGTATCGTCAACGTGGGGTCGGTCAACGGCTCGCGCGGCGCCTACGGGCAAACCAACTATTCGTCGGCCAAAGCGGGCCTGCACGGCTTTACCAAGGCGCTTGCGCTCGAAACCGCGAAGCACGGCGTTACGGTGAACACCGTGTCGCCCGGTTACCTCGCGACCGCGATGGTCGAAGCGGTGCCGCGCGAGATTCTCGACACGAAGATCCTGCCGCAGATCCCGGTCGGCCGGCTCGGACGTCCGGACGAGGTGGCGGCGTTGATCGCGTTTCTATGCTCCGACGAAGCGGCTTTTATCACCGGTGCCGATATTGCGATCAATGGGGGGATGCATATGCATTGACGAGTGTCCTAGACGGCGATAACCAAGTCTGTGTATTTCGACAGGTGGCCGTCTGAACTCAGCAAGCGCAACGGCTCCGAAAGAGCTTGTGCGACCAGAAGCCGATCAAATGGGTCCTTGTGAATATCGGGCAAATCTCGAACCAGAGCGGCATGCACTGCCCGCACCGGCAATTCCAGAAAGCCGCTCGCTTCGATCTCGGACACGAGGAGATTGACGTCCACCTCGAGCTTTCCAAGACCGGCTTTAATCGAGGCCTCCCAAATACTCGCGCTGCTGACGAAAACCTCGCTTGCATCGAGTATCAGCTTACGGGCAGCTTTGGTCAGCTTGCGATCGTCCGTGACTGCCCAGAGGAAAACGTGCGTATCGAGAAGGAGTCGCATCAACGGCCCTCGAATGCCGCGATAACGTCATCGGGCAGAGGTGCGTCAAAGTCGTCCGCAATGCGAACCTTGCCCTTCAGTCCACCAAACCGCCGAACGGCCCTGGCATGTTCCATCGGCACGAGCCGCGCTGCCGGCTTGCCGGCCTTTGCGATCACGATCTCCTCGCCGCTGGCCGCAGCATCGACGAGACGCGAAAACTGGGTCTTTGCTTCATGTATATTGACTGTCTGCATAACTGCTCCTAGTGGACTAAGTCCATGTTAGTCCGCTCCGGTATGGCAGTCAAGCGACTATCACTAGTTGATTGCCACACTGCCTTCACCCCGCTTGACCCACGTCAATGACCGCCTCTCAGGTAAGAACAAGATAAGCCCATAACGAGCGCCTGGACCTGCGTGTATCGGAACCGGGCCAGATTAATCATCGCAACGGGAGGCGAAGATGGGCATTGACATGCAGATTGTCTACCTTGGCTTTGCGGGTGCCGCACCGCTCGAAGCGGAAGCAGGTGCGCAACTGGTGCGTCTCGCGCGGTTTGGCGTGCTCGTGTCGCACTGCCATCTCGCCATCGAGGCATTGCGTCCCGGATCGTCGCGTCCGCTGTATGACGTGCGGCTCGATCTCGTCACGCCCGCGCGCGAACTCAAGCCCATCGCGCACTGCGCTGACGACGACGCCAAAGCGGCGATCCGCCGCGCGTTCGATGTGGCGGAACTGGCCCTGGAAGCCGCGATCGGCATGGAGCGCGGGAACTGAGCAAACTGGCGTCGTGACGTGACGCGCGGACTGCCGGCGTTGTCGCGGCCACCTCACGCCGGTCTGCGGTCTGCCGAAGCCCTGGCCGCGCGGCGCGGCTGGCAAACCTCCGTCGCGGCGTGTTCGACATCGCGCCAGAATTCGCAGAGGCTCGGACAAACCGCATCGCGCCAACGCGGGCCGATGAACAGATCGTAGTGATTGCACTGCTCGATGGTGAGCTGCCGCGCGGGTCGCATCGGCGACGTGTCGCGCAGCGCATGCGCGCAATGCGTTTGCCCCGCGCCGGTGATCTCGTCGCTGTCGCCCTCGATCGTGCACAGCGGGGTATCGCGCAGCGCGGCGATCCGCACCAGGCGCCCGGCGACCGACCATAAATCACGCGGCAAAAGATGTTCGTGAAACACCACGCGAAGCATGTCGAGGAAGTAGCACTCCGTCATATCGAGGACCGCGGCATACTCGTTGGCCGAGCGCAGCGCCCGCCGCGCACCGGGCATGTCACCGGCGAGCCAGCGGGACCAGTAGTCCGCTTCGAGCCGCAACTGCCGCTCCGGATGCGCGGCAAAAATCGCGGCCTGCTGGATGAATCCCGGATACACGAGACGTCCCGCGCCGCGATAGGGCGGTGGAACGATATCGATCGCATGATCGTGGAACCACTCGAGCGTATGCGAACTCGCGAAGCGGTCCGTGACGGTCGGGTTCAAACGGGTATCGATCGGGCCGCCCAGCAGCGAGATGCTCGCAATCGGCGCGGCCTCGTCCACGGCGAGCAGCGCCGCGGCGCCGAGCGCGGGCACGCTCGCCTGACAGATTGCGACCACATGAATCGGCGACCCGAACGCGCAGGCGGTGCCGATGAAGCTATCGAGCGCCTGCACGTAGTCGGCGAGCGATAGCGGGCCCGCTTCGAGCGGAACGTCGCGCGCATCGGTCCAATCGGTCACGAATACGTCACGTTCTTCGAGCAGCGTCTCGACGGTCTCGCGCAGCATCACCGAGTGATGTCCGGCGAGTGGCGCGCACAACAGCACTGGCGGTTTGGTGTCGGTAGGTGGGGTAGGCAGGTTGCGCTTGAATCTGAGCAGCGCGCCGAGTGGCAACGAGGCGACGACGTTTTCGTCGACGCTCACGCGGCGACCGTCGACGACAACCGAGTGGATCGCGAATGGCGGCGTTCGCTCGAAAGCGCAAGTCGATCTCAGCAGCCAGTGGCTGAACGCGTCGGCCGCATGATTCGGGCTGAGCCAGCCCGTTTGCGCGCTCGGCATCGACCCCGAATCGGTTGGAACTCCCCCGACCATCGCGCGAGCGAGGCGTTGTTGTGCGTCGATAAAGGCGTACCACATGATGAACCCCGGCATTCGTCGATCATGAGGGCAGCGTTGCCGCACCGGCACGAACTCGTGACGCGGGTACGTCGCAAAAGCTTACCGCGAAACTTCGGCGCGAGGGGCCTGAAATCGATGCGAGCGCGGTGCATGGCGCCTCAGCATCTCACATGCACGGGTCGTTGCGCGTTTTCCCGGCAGGGTTTTCACGCGATTTCGCGTGAGTCTGAAGCGAAGCTGAAGGCGTCGGGCGAGCGATCGGCGTCGAGCGTGACGCACGGTTCACGTCGACGCTTGACCTGGATCAACGAGACGGGCGTTGTACGGCCTTACGCTGACGGTGGCAGCCGCTCGCAACAACCCGAGGAGCATTCAATGGCCATATCAGCAAACGCGCAGCAAGGGACCTGGTCCGTCAGTGTCCACACGGAGGAGGCGCAACAAGGCGGGTTTCAGGCGACGATCCATGTCAAACATGTGTCGCCCGAAGGTGACTTCGAACGCACCTTTCAGCAATCGCAGGTGTTCGCCGTGGAAAGAGAAGCGGTACTCGAAGGACTGCGCGAAGGCATGACATGGATCGCGCTGAAGACGACGCGGACCATCGGGGTGTAAAGCCGATGAGGCCCGCGCGGTGTCATGACAACGTGCGACGTCAATCGAGCCACGTTTTGATCGTCGTAGTCATCGCGTTAGTGGAGATGCCATACAGATCGTGCAGCGTCGGCAGCGCACCAGCGGCGAGGAACGCGTCGGGCAGCGCGATTTGCCGGAACGGCGGCGCCACTCCAGCGCTGAGCAGCGTGCGCGCCACGGCTTCGCCGAGTCCGCCGATCACCGTATGGTTCTCCGCGACGATCACCATACGGCCCGTGCGCTTCGCTTCGCGCAGGATCGTCGCGGTGTCGAGCGGCTTGATGGTCGGCACGTGCAGCACCGCCACACCGACGTTATCTGCCTCGAGTGCCTTCGCGACTTCGAGCGAGCGCATCGTCATGATCCCCGACGAGATCAGCAGCACGTCGTTGCCGTCGCGCAGCAGCTTCGCCTTGCCCAATTCGAAGCAATAGTCGTATTCGTCGAGCACGGCGGGCACGTTGCCGCGCAACAGGCGTGCATAGACCGGCCCTTCGTGTGCGGCAATGGCCGGCACCATCTGCTCGATATCGAGCGCGTCGCACGGATCGATCACCGTCATGTTCGGCATCGCGCGCATCAGCGCGAGATCTTCGGCCGCCTGGTGACTCGGGCCGTAGCCGGTCGTCAGGCCCGGCAACGCACAGACGATCTTCACGTCGAGATTGTCTTCGGCGATCGTTTGATGAATGAAGTCGTACGCGCGGCGCGTTCCGAACACCGCGTAGGTCGTGACGAACGGCTGCGCGCCTTCGTGCGCGAAGCCGGCGGCCGCGCCCATCAGCAGTTGCTCGGCCATGCCCATCTGGTAGTAGCGGTCCGGAAATTCCTTCGCGAAGATATGCAGGTCGGTGTACTTGCCGAGGTCGGCTGTCATGCCGATCACGCTCGCCTTGGTGCGCGCCAGTTCGACCAGCGCATGACCGAACGGCGCGGAACGCGTGACCTGTCCTTCGGCGGCAATCGACGCGATCATCGCCGAGGTTTTAAGGCGCGGCTTATTTGCAACGGTACTCATGCTTGTCTCCCGGCTTCGAGCGCTTCGAGCGCGAGTTGCCATTCGTGTGCATCGACGCGGATGAAGTGATTCTTCTCGCGCGCTTCGAGGAACGGCACGCCACAGCCCATCTTCGTATCGCAGACGATGATGCGCGGTTGCGGCTTGTCGTGATGGCGCGCGTTGTCGAAGGCCCGCTTCACCGCGTCGATGTCGTTGCCGTCCAGGCGCTGCGTGTACCAGCCGAATGCTTCGAGCTTGTCGACGAGCGGCTCGAACGCCATGATCTGCGTTGATGGACCATCGGCCTGCTGGTTGTTCACGTCGACGATCGCGATCAGGTTGTCGAGCTTCCAGTGCGCGGCCGACATCAGGCCTTCCCAGACCGCGCCTTCGTCGAGTTCGCCGTCGGAGAACAGCGTGTAGACGAAGGAGTCCGACGCTTTGCGCTTCAATCCGAGGCAGCGGCCGACGGCGATCGTCAGCCCCTGGCCGAGCGAGCCGCCCGACATCTCCATGCCGGGCGTGTAGCTCGCCATGCCGGACATCGGCAGACGGCTGTCGTCGCTGCCGTAGGTTTCGAGTTCATCGGCGGGCAGGATGCCGGCTTCGAACAGCGCCGCGTATAAAGCAATCGCGTAGTGGCCATTCGACAGCAGGAAGCGGTCGCGGCCTTCCCATTCGGGGTCTTCAGGGCGGTAACGCATCGCGCCGAAGTAAGCGACGGCCAGCACGTCGGCGATGTCGAGCGCCTGGCCGATATAGCCCTGGCCCTGTACTTCGCCCATCAGCAACGCGTTGCGGCGGATGCGGTACGCACGCTCGGCGAGCGTGACCGACTCGGTGATGGTCTCAGTGTCCATCGGTAACTCCTGTAGCAGGTCGAGAGAGAGGTTCATCGGTTCACGGATCGCGCGGGCACCAGAAAGACCAGCAAGGCGCCCAGCGTTACCGCGGCGGAAATGAAGATCAGCCCGGCGGTGGACTTGCCGGTCAGATCGTTGAGCCAGCCGACGATCGCCGGAGAGAAGAAGCCCGCCAGATTCGCGAAGCAGTTCACCGCGGCAATACCGGCCGCCGCGGACATGCCGCCGAGCAGCGCGGTCGGCAGCGACCAGAACTGCGACGACGAAGCGAGAATGCCTGCCGACGCAACGCTCAGACACACGATCGACGCACCGACGCTGCCAAGCAGCGGCAACGTCGCGAAGCCGGCGGCGGCGACCAGCATCGGAATCGCCAGGTGAAAGCGGCGCTCGCGGCGACGATCCGCGCTCATGCCGATCAGCGGCAACGCGACGATCGCGCACAGATACGGAATCGCGGTGAACAGGCCAACCCACAACGGATCGGCGACGCCGGCCTTGCGGATGATCGTGGGCAGCCAAAACGTCAGGCCATACTGGCCCAGCACCACGCAGAAGTAGATCGCCGCCATCAGCCACAGGCGCCGGTCGCCGATGAAGTCGCGAATCGACACGTGCGTGACCGTCTGTTGCGCATCGTTCGCGACGTTGCGTGTGAGCAGCGTTTTTTCCGCGTCGTTCAACCACTTCGCTTTGGCGATGCCGTCATCGAGATACAGCAGAATCGCGATGCCGAGCACGAGCGACGGCAGCGCTTCGAGCAGGAACAGCCATTTCCAGCCCGACATCGACAGCGCGTCGTGCAGCGAATGCATGATCGCGCCGGACAGCGGTCCGCCAATGATGCCCGCGAGCGGAATCGCCATGAAGAACAGCGACAACGCTTTGGCGCGGCGCTGCGCCGGGAACCAGTAGGTCAGGTAAAGGATCACGCCGGGCGCAAAGCCGGCCTCGGCCACGCCGAGCAGAAACCGCAGCACATAGAATGCGGTAGGTGTTCTGACGAACACGAAGCTCGCGGAGATAACGGCCCACGTCAGCATGATTCGCGCAAGCCAGCGGCGCGCGCCGACGCGATGAAGGATCACGTTGCTCGGCACCTCGAATAGGAAGTAGCCGAGAAAGAAGATGCCGGCGCCCATCCCGTACACCGTTTCGCTGAAGTGAAGATCGTTGAGCATCTGCAGCTTCGCGAAGCCGACGTTCACGCGGTCCAGATACGCGCCGAGGTAGCACAGCATCAGGAATGGAATCAGCCGGCGGGCGACCTTCGCATAGGTCCGCGCTTCGAACGTGAGCTCGTCGTTTCGCGGCATCACGTCGCCGGCAACGGTCGCGGTGTATTTCGCTTTCATCGATGTCTCCTGGGTGCCACGGCAGGCGCTGCTGCGCGTGCCCGCGGCCACGTGCCCCGGATAGTGTCCCGGGTGCGTTGCTTGCGCCGTCTGGCGGCGCGCAGTGTTTCAGTGAATCAGCATGCCGCCGTTGACGTCGAGCGTGATCCCCGTCAGGTAGCTCGACAGGTCGCTCAGCAGAAACAGGCACGCGTTCGCGACGTCCGCGGCGTCACCGAGCCGGCCGAGCGGAATGCCTTTGATGATGTCCTCGCGCATCGCGGGCGTCAGTTTGTCGCCGGTGATATCCGTATGGATGAGGCCCGGCGTGATCGAGTTCACGCGGATATGGTTCGCGCCGAATTCACGCGCCATCGCCTTGGCGAGACCGAGCACGCCCGCTTTCGCGGCGCTGTAGTGCGGGCCGCCGAAGATGCCGCCGCCGCGCTGGGCCGAGACCGAGGACATGCAGACGATGCTGCCGCCGTTCTGCTCCTTCATCGCCGGGAGCACCGCTTGCGACATGTACAGCGTGCCGCGCAGATTGACGTCGACGATCGCGTCGAAGTCCTTGCCGCCGATCTCGAGCGTGCGCACCGGCTGTGTGATGCCCGCGTTGTTGACGAGACCGTCGATGCGTCCAAAGCGCTGCAGCGTCTCGCGCGCGGCCGCGATGCAGGCGTCCTTGTCGGTTACGTCGCAAGCCAGACCGAGATGCCTCGCGCCGAGCTCGGCGGCCGCGCTTTGCGCATCTTCGCGGCGCAGATCGAGGATCACGACGCTTGCGCCTTGCGCGGCCAGTGCGCGGGCCGTGGCCTTGCCGATGCCTCGCGGCGACGCCGCACCCGTCACGATGATGGTCCGGTTCTCGAGCAACATGGTTTGTCTCCTGTGTGTTGACTGGTGCCCAGAGTGTCGGCTCGCGAGGCGCCCGCATCAACGCGGAAACGTTCAGCAATAGCTGAGAAAAATTCAGATGACGGATGGAGCGCACGCGCGGCGCTGTGCCAGGCGTGCAGCCGGACGCGAACGAAAACGCGGATTCAGCCCCGCAAGTCGGCGGCCGCTTCGCGCTCGATCCACGCAAGGAAGCGCTCGACGCGCGGCAGGTCCGCGTTCTGCGCCGGATAGACGAGATGGTGGGCACCGACTTCGACCGCGAAGCTGGCGTCGAACACGGGCGCGAGCAGGCCTTCGCGTATCTTCACCGATGCGAGCATCAGGCTTTCGAGCGCGATGCCGAGCCCGAGTGCCGCGGTTTCGAGCGACATGTACGAGCGGTCGAACGAGAAGTCGAAGGTCTTGTGCGCGGCGGAGACACCGGTCCTGCCGAACCACTGTTTCCACTGCACGAGCGGCGACTCCGAATAAATCAGCCGATGCGACAGCAGGTCTTCCGGCGTCTTCACCGGATGTTGCGCGAGGTACTTCGGCGACGCGAGTGGCGCGATGAATTCGCCGCGCACCGTTTTGACTTCGACGTTGGTCCAGTTGCCGTAGCCGTGGCGCACGTCGATGTCGTAGAAGCCGTTCGAGAACGACACGTTTTCGTATGAGCAGGCGACGTTCAGCTGGATGTCGTCGTTCGCTTCCTGGAACGAAGACAGTCGCGGCAGCAGCCACATCAGGCCGAAGCTCGGGCTCGAATGCACGCGCAGGATCTCGACGTCGGTACGGCTCGACGCGCGTTCGGTCGCGCGGCTCAGGTCCGCGAGCGAGCCCGTCACGTCGGCCAGATAGCGCTCGCCGGTCGGCGTCAGCACGAGTCCGCGGCCGGAGCGCTGGAACAGCGCCTGCCCGATGATCGATTCGAGGTTGCTCAGCTGATGACTCACCGCCGACGCGGTCAGGCCAAGTTCGTCGGCTGCGCGATTTACGCTTTTCGTGCGGGCAACGCTTTCGAACGCGATGATCGCCTTCAGCGGTGGGATGCGCATAGGGAAATTTTTTTCAGTTGCAGTTGAAGGAAACCGCCTTGTTCGCGAGTGATGCGCACTGCCATTCTGCCCGTAAGCCGCACCGATACCGATATGGCGCAGTGCACCATTGCGCAGGAGACAGACCGCCGTGCATTATCCGTTTTTCTTCGCCGCACGCGATCTGCGCGGCGTTCTCGCTAGTCAGGCAAGCTTCGCTCGACATCCGTCATACGCCTATTGTGCCGCCCGACGGCATGCGCAAGCTTCGCCGTTATGCGCTGCTCAAACGCTATGACTTGATCGCCGCCCGGCGATGAGCGTGCGAATGCGGCGCTTCAACGCGTCGCCGCATCGTCTTCCGTCTCGCTCGCCTCGCGCGTCGACTTCGTCGCCGGTGCTTGCTGATTCACGTCGTCGACGACCTCTGGTTGCTTGCGCTCCAGCAAGCCGGCGACCGGATGCCCGCTCTGCCACCGGCCGGAACGCCCCGCATACGCGCAACAAGCGCCGACTACGAATGCGCCCAGCGCGGGCAGCGGAAGCGCAAGGCTGAGAAACACCGAACCCGTGCCGATTGCCACCCACGCGACGAAGGATATGTTCTTTCGATTGACTAGTGCGCGTCGCATCATCGTCGTTTCCCCTTTGCCGCGCGCCGCGCCTCGTGTGCTCGTCGCAAGACGGTGACGTGCGTGAGATAGCGGTGCTGGAGCGCCGGGACGAGGGTCTTCTTCAGATCCCGGTGGTCGGATCGATACGTGCGGCGGGATCGCTTTCGACGACACCGCGTGTGGCTTCCCAGTACGGTTCGCGATGATAGAACTGGTGGACCGACGCGCCCCATGCGCGATCGGCCATCGCCGGCCAATGGTCCTTGTCGAAGCCCGGCGAGCTTTTCACCTGCTCGGCCGTGGCGTCCAGCTGGAAGCACTTGCGGTCCGTGTCGAGCGTCAGCGCGCGCCAGGGGATCGCGTGCAAGGTGCCGCCGATGCCGAGAATGGCGCCCTCCGTCAGCACCGCATACGCGATGCGGCCGCTGCGCACGTCGAGCATGATGTCGGAAATCTTGCCGAGGTCCTGGCCGTCGGAAGACAGTACCTTGTTGCCGTCGAGCGTGGCGGCGGCCATTACGTCGGGGCCGGGACCATCGCCAACGCCACTGCCGGCGATCCGTGCGCCGGTGGCCGGCTGTGCGGGAGTCGAGGAGGCGTTCGGGTCGAGAGGATCGGGCAGGTCCATGTCGAAACTCCTGATTTTCACGGAATACCTGTCCGGCGCAAGACGCGTACCTGATGCACGATTCGACGACTAGAATAAAACCATGCCGTGTCGCGACGGCTGCGCTGCGCCCGCAGAGGGGGAGCGATCATGCGTTGTGGAATCGTTGGTCTATGCACTGGCGTGGCGGGCGCATTTGCGCTGTGTGGCTGCGTCTATTACGGTCCCTATTCGTACTATCCGGGAGCGGGTGGTTACTACGCCTGCACCAGCGGGGCGGCCACTGCCACCACGGAATCAGCGACCGGCAGCGCGCCTACGGCGGCAAGCGGGACGGCCGGCGCGAATCCGGCGCCAAACGATTTGCCGTTGTCGGGACAGGATTGCACCTATGTCGCGGTTCCTGCGCCTGCTTATTACGGCTATCCCGGGTATTACGGTTATCCGGGCTACTACGGGTATCCCTACGGCTACCCATACGGTTATCCATGGGCTGGCTACTACGGATGGTGGGGACCGTCAGTGGTGATCGGAGGCTACTGGGGCGGTGGCTATCATCATGGCGGCTACTACGGCCACTGGCACGGAGGACATGGCGGGCACTGGCATTGAGCAGCCAGCACGCCACCCACTACGAAAACGTCCCGGGATAAAGGTCCTCGCTCATATCGAGATTGCCGGTCTGCGCATAGATCAGCGGCTTTCCGCCCGCGCCCGCTAGCGCGCCATCGACGACACGCCCGATCACCACCCGATGATCTCCCGCCGCGATGTCATCGACCACCCGGCACTCGAAATGCGCGAGCGCATCGACCAATAGCGGCGCGCCGGTCACGCCGGTACGCCAGCGAGTCGTCGCGAGCTTGTCGACGGCGCGGCCCGACTGCGTGCCGAAGTGCTCGGCGAGCTTCTGTTGATCCGCGCGCAGCACGCTGATCGCAAACACCGCGCCGCTGCGCAGCAGTTCGTACGACTGATGCTCGGGACTGATCCCGAGCGCGACGAGCAATGGTGCAAACGAAACCTGCATCACCGAGCTCGCGGTGAACGCATTGCGGCGCTCGCCGTCCGCTACGCCGATCACATATACGCCTGACGTCAGATGCCGGAAAAGCTGCGCGATCCTGTTGCTCATAGGGGGAGGTGAATCATTCCAATGGGTTGTCGTCGATCGCCGCTTTGCCGCTATTGCAGAAGAATTGTGCGGCAGCGCGCAGAATTTCCCGCTTTGGCTCGTATGCTTCGAAGCTATAAACGGAAGCCAAAATGACAACCAGATGGCTTCCCGAGGCCCTTCGCATTCAGCAATCACATGCGGAGTGTGGCACTCATCGTCGGGGGACATCATGAAAAATCAAGCGAAGAGCACCGTCGCGATTCCATCATATTTCAAACCTGCCACGTCATCGATGTTACCTCGATGTGTGCTGGCTCGTTGCCGTTCAGTCACCCCAACTTCGATTTCCTGGCGCTAGCCGCGCCGTTGCGAAATACAAGATCGCGTCCACCGAATCAGCGTCCGGAGCAGAGCGCAAGCTTTAGCGACCAGGATGCGGTCGGCGAATGTTGCGTGACCGCCTACGGAGTCAAATGATGAACCTGAAAAAAAAGCAAAAGGGTGTGGTGGCCGTCGAAACCGCGCTCGTACTTCCGCTTCTGTTGCTGATTGTGTTCGGAATCGTCGAGTTCGGCCTGGCTCTGTACGACCAGGCTGTCATCACCAACGCCGCCAGGGAGGGCGCGCGGGCGGGCATCGTGCTAACGAGTCCCAGACCCACGACCACGGACATTACGAGCGTCGTGACCGGCTATACGTCCTCGTACCTGATTTCTTTTGCGGCGAAAAACCCCGCGCCATCGGTCTCGGTGACCAATGCAGGCGGGTCGTTCGGCACCGCGTTGGCGGTCAAGGTCTCGTACACGTTCACGGGGTTGTTGCTCGGCCCCCTGATGAACCCGTTGACTGGGCCGATAACGTTGAGCTCCACGGCCACGATGAACAACGAATAAGAAGCACATCATGCGTAACGTCCATACCCTGCGTACTCCGCGCCGCGCAAAATCGATGAAGAAGCAGAAGGGCGCGGTGGCCATCATGGTCGCCTTGCTGCTGCTTATGCTCCTCAGCTTCGCGGCGCTCGCGATCGACATTGGCAACCTGATGGTGGCCCGCACGCAGGCACAGACTGCCGCGGACGCCGCGGCGCTTGCAGGGGCACAGTGCCTCTATACCCAGGCCAGCAACGCTAGCTGCAACAACGCGAGCGCCGCCAATCCGGATTGGAACGACTCGCAGACCGTGGCTGTTTCGTTCGGGCCGAAGAACAACGTGCAGGGGGCGGCCGTGCAGTTGCATACGTCGGATGTCACCACGGGCTATGTGAATGTGACCAATGTTGCGGCTGGTGTCTCCCAGGCCACCGTGCCGGTAGCAAGCGGAAAGATCGTGCCTGCGGTCCAGGTGACGGTGCACAAGGATGGGACCGACTCCAACGGGAGCGTCCCGATGTATCTGGCGCAAGTGCTGAACATCGCGTCGCTGAAGACGAGTGCGACGGCGACCGCGGTCGTGGCTAGTCCGGGAACCGCTGAAGTTGGGGCACTGTTCCCGATCGTGATGTCGCAATGCCTGTACAACTCCTACTGGAATTCGGCGACCAACTCCCCCAAGCTTGCTACCAGTACAACCGACCCCCAAGCGGCCAACAACGGCACGCCCATTCCGCAGACGATCGGCCAACCGTACATCTTCGGGATCAGAGCGTCGTACCAGGCCGCCAATTGCAACGCAGGACAATGGACGTCCCTCTCTTCTGCTAACAGCCAGCTTGGTTCCGACGCCATAGTCGGGTTGATGACGAGCGGAAACGCGAGTCCGATGTCTATCGGCCAACCGATCTATCTCGAGACGGGCCTGAATAGCAATGCGTTCCACAATGTTGGAACCTGTAGTCAGATTCCGTCGGGTTCGGCGGGTAGTTGTGCCTGGGTGACGGTAGCCGTGGTGAGTAATGTTACGGGGGGACAGGGGAGTACTCCGCCGATCGTCGCATTCGGGTGCCTGCACATCCTGAACGAGACAGGCAGCGGCACCAACGCACTGATCACCGTTCAGATGGGCAACGATCCGAACTACTGCAAAAACAGCCAGATGGACGGCATCGGCCCCAACTATGGGACGATCATGATGCCCCGGTTGGTTCAGTAAGATTGCCGTCGAGGCGCGCTTCACGGCATGGCAACTCTGCGGCGTAGCAAAAGCCCGCCTCAACGCTATCTGATCAGGACGCCTACACCCAGTCAGCGCGACTCAACCTATAGTCGCTGACTCGACAATGCCGTGCGCAGTGTCCCTGGCCACGCGCTCATATCGACGCTCGAAGCCGCGCCAACAGCCACTTCTTGAAAATCTTGAGTTTCGGGTTGAGGTCCTCCCCCTTACGGTAAAGGAGGTGGTACCCGTGTTGGATGGTGCATGTGTGCGGGATGGCCTGCACCAACCGGCCGTCCCGAAAGTCCTGCTGAAACAGGAACAAGGGCACCAATCCGAAGCCGAGACCTGACATGGCGGCTTCGCGCATCATCAGCATCTGCAGAAAGCGCGGGGATTTGCCGAGGCTTGGCATCTGCAGCCCGTGCTGTTCGAAAAACTTCTGCCAAGGTTCTTCGCGCGTGCCGGCAATGCTCAGCAACGGGGCCGTGAGCAAGTCGGCGGGTTCATGCACATCGACCTGCTGCTTCATGCGCGGCGAGCAAACCACGCCCGCCTCGGTCGTGTCGAGCAGGCAGATCGAATCGTAACCGGGCCACGGGGGTGAGCCATAACGGATGCGAGCATGGACGGGCGCGTCGTAATCAAGTTCCTTGAGTTCCTCGGCCAGCACGTCCACCTGGATATCCGGGAATTTGGCGCGGAACTCGCTGATGTTTTGGACCAGCCAGAGGGTGAAGCCAACGTTGACGGAAAGGATCAGCGTCGACTGGTCTGCGCTTTCCTTCAGCCGGCTGCCCGCCTCGGCAATCTGGTTCAGGCCCACCGTAATCTGTTCGTGATAGGTCCTGCCGACGGGTGTCAGTGAAATCCAGCGGCCATTGCGTTCGAACAGGCGAACCTCGAGTTGTTCCTCGAGCGTCTGGATCATGCGGCTGATCGCGCCCTGGGTCACGTGGAGTTCGGCGGCCGCCGCGGTAAAGCTTTGCAGGCGGGCAGCGACCTCGAAATATCTGACGGCTGTCAGAGAGGGAAGGCGCTTCATTTCAAACGTTCTTGCATGAGTTGAACTCATTCTAACGTACAAGGAATCGTTTTAGATCGGGTACTTACCCCACCTACACTGTGCTCACTCGAACTACATCGATAGAGACGACATGAACGCAGTGATTGAAACCCAACCCTTCACGGCCACCGAGGGCGAAGCGTATCGCCAGCGCGCGCTGAAAGCGGGCGAGGCATTCCTGAAGGCTGTCGATGCGATCCTTCCGGTGCTGCGCGCAGGCCGCGAGCAGTCCGAGCGCGAGTGTCGCGTTGCAGATGCCAGCGTCGAGGCCATGCTCGATGCCGGCGTGTTCCGCAGCCTCACGCCGCTGCAATACGGCGGCCTGGAACTCTCTCCGGCGGACTTCTACGACGGCCTGATGCGCATTGCCCAATGCGACAGTTCCGCGGCGTGGATCGCCGGCCAGATCGTCTGCCACAACCTCGAAATCGCGGCGATGGACCCGCAGATGCACGAGGATTTCTGGGGCGTCTACGGTCCGGACGCCCGTGCCTCCAGCTCTTACGCGCCGCTCGGCAAGACCGAACCGACCGAGGGCGGCTATATCCTCGATGGCAGATGGACCTTCTCCAGTGGCGTCGATTTTGCGCACTATGTCGTGCTCGGCGGTGGTGAGCGCAATTTCCTGGTGCCGATCAAGGACCTGGTCATCGACCACGACAGCTGGGACGTGCAGGGCCTGCGCGGCACCGGCAGCAAGGCGGTCACGGCGAACAAGGTGTTCGTGCCGAATCACCGCATCCACGTGATGGTCGATGTCGTCAACGACATCAACCCTGGCTACGAGGCTATCCAGACACCGCTGTATCGCGGCGTGTCGTGGATGACGGTGTTCTACGCGACGGCTGCCAATACCGTGATCGGCACGGCGCTGGAAGGCGTGAACCTGTTTCTTGAACAGTCCCGCAATCGTTATACGAAGATGGGCACCGGGGCACGCCTGGCCGAAAACCCCATCCTCCATCTGAAGCTCGCGGACGCGTTGACCCGCATCAACGACATTCGAACGCGGACCCTGAACAACTGGCGGCATATTTTCGATCAGGCCTGCAAGGGCGAACCGATTTCGCATCTGGAGCGTCTGCGCGTGCGCTTCGAATCGGCCGATTCGTTCGCCGCCTGCTTCGATGTCCTGCATGACATCTGGCCGATGGTCGGCGCAGTGGCTTCGCAGAGCTCCAATCCGATGCAGCTGATCTTCCGCAACCTGATGGCGGCGCGCACGCACGGCACCGGCGGCAAGGAGCTCGCGGCGAGCGCTTATTCGCGGGCACTTCTGGGTCTGCCGGCGCCCGAATTCAAGGTCAACGACTTCGCCACTGCCGCCTATTGGCGCTAATCCCGCAGACATCACGGAGCGAAAACGTAATGATGATTCAACAGCAATTCGTCGCGGACAAGCAGCGGTGGGCACTGCTGGAACGCGGCCGCCCGTTGGATGACAGCCGCTCATTCCGACGCTGCCTTGGTCAGTATCCGACTGGGGTGACGGTGATCACGGCCAGTCATGACGGCGGTCCGGTCGGCATGACGGTGAATTCCTTCGCCTCTGTCTCGCTGGACCCGCCATTGATCCTGTGGTCGATCCGGCGCGAGTCGAGAAATGTCGAGGCTTTCAGGAGCGCAGAGCATTTCGTGGTGAACATGCTCGCGCATGACCAGGTCGAGGTGTCGCAGTGGTTCTGCACGAGTCATCCGGAGAAGTTCGAGCTGGTGTCGTGGGTGGCGGGGCTCGGCGGTGCGCCGTTGATCTACGGTGCGGTTGCGCAGCTGGAATGCCAGCGCGTTTCCGTCCAGGAAGCCGGCGATCACCTGATCCTGATCGGCGAGGTCAAGCAATACGCGCATTTCGACGGCAAGCCCCTGACGTTCAGCAATGGCGAATACGCGATGACGCAGGGGCTGCCGCGCGAGCATCACTGCGCACCGAATTGACAGGGGATTCAAATTGCAAATCCAGGAAATCGGCTATCTGGGCATCGACGCCACCAACATGGACGGGTGGCGTGCGTTCGCAAGGGACTACATCGGATTCGAAGTCCGTTCGCTGGATCAGGGGTGTCTCGGCCTGCGCATGGATGACTATGCCTGGCGTCTGTTCGTGCGTCCGGCGCAGCGCAATGGCGTCGGGTTTATCGGCATGAAGGTCGACAGCCTGGAAGCCTTGGAGACGGTGCATGAGGAAATGACCTCGGCGGGTATTCCAGTGCACGAAAGCAACGCTGCAGAGCGGTGCGAACGCAGTGTGCAGCGCATGTTGTGGGCATCTGACCCAGACGGCAATCGTGTCGAATTTTTCGTTGGACGTAGTACCGACGCGAGCCCCTTCAAGCCGGGCCGCCCGATCGGAGGCTTCCGTACCGGTTCGCTGGGGTTCGGCCACGTTGTCATCGGCACTCCGCTTCTGGAGGAGATGGAATATTTCTACATAAAGGTGCTCGGCTTCGGCCTGACCGACTATATGGAAGGGGACATCAAGGTGCGCTTTATCCATGCCAATGAGCGGCATCACTCGCTGGCGCTGGTCAAAACCCCTGCCAGATTCCTGCATCACGTGATGGTCGAATACAAGTTCATGGACGATGTCGGCCGGCTATACGACAAGGCGTTGACCATGCCGGGCATGATCCAGACGAGTCTCGGCCGACACGGCAATGAC
Source organism: Paraburkholderia sp. BR13439 (assembly GCF_040948805.1). NCBI lineage: Bacteria > Pseudomonadati > Pseudomonadota > Betaproteobacteria > Burkholderiales > Burkholderiaceae > Paraburkholderia > Paraburkholderia sp. BR13439. The sequence goes on from NZ_JBFPKN010000011.1 coordinate 138,580, forward strand.
CACATGCTGTCTTTCTATTCGAAGACGCCCGGTGGATTTCTCATCGAAACGGGGTGGGGTGGCCGGCTGATCGATCGTGAAAGCTGGAAGCCAGAGGAGCTCTGGTGCATGAGCCTGTGGGGGCACGAGCGTAGCTGGGAGACGCCTGAAAACCGGCTCAAGCAGCGCGAGCAAAACGCGCTGGCCGCCAGCAGGGGAGCGCTGGCACCGGTTGAAATCAACGGCGAAGGCGGATTCGTGAGTCGCGATGCTGCGATCTGATGGCGTGCAGTGAGTGTGCCCGCCCGCCGGTTTTTTCTGGCGAATACGAACCGAACCGCTTCCAACGGAATTGCGATGCCCCACCTGACTCGACGCCGGCCGGATCGGCGGCTGATCCTGTTGCTTGGCGCGCTTGCCGCCTGCGGTCCGCTCGGGACCGATATCTATCTGCCGAGCCTGCCGGCGATTGCCGCATCGTTCGGCGTCCCGGCCGCCGCTGCGGCGGCAACGCTGACGGCTTTTATCGCCGGGTTCTCGATCGGCATGGTGCTGTACGGTCCGATCTCCGACGCGTACGGGCGACGTCCGGTGCTGCTCGCCGGTCTCGGCCTGTTCGTTGTCGCCAGCGTTGCATGCTGGCTCTCGGCCTCCATTAACCAGCTCATAGTGATGCGCTTTTTGCAAGCGCTCGGGGCAGGCGCTGCCTCGGTGCTTGCGCGGACCATTGCTCGTGATGCGCACGAGCCCGGCGAAGCGTCGAAAGTGCTGTCGATGGTCGCGCTGGTCACCTCGGTCGGACCGCTGCTCGCGCCGTTGATCGGGGGGCAACTGTTGCTGCTCGGCGACTGGCGCACAGTATTCGTCGCACTGACGCTGTTCGGCGCGTTCTGTTCAGTGGCCGCGTGGCTGCGTGTGCCGGAAACGTGGCCGCGGGAGAAGCGCGCTAACCAGGCCGTGTTGCAGTCGTTCGCCGCATACGGGCGGCTGCTGCGCGATCCGGCCGTCTGGGGGCATCTGCTGTGCGGCGGGATGGTGTTTGCCGCGATGTTCACCTACATCACGGAGACGCCGTTCGTCTATATCCAGTATTTCCATATCTCGCCGCAGCACTATGGCCTGTTCTTCGCACTGAATGTGCTCGGCATCATGGCCGGCAACTTTCTGAACACGCGCTATGTCGGCCGGTTCGGCGTGTTGCGGATGATTTCCGCCGCATCGACGCTCTCGTCTGGCGCAGCACTGTTCGTCGCGTTTGCATGCTTGACCGGGTGGGGCGGGCTGTGGTCGATGGTGGCCGGACTGTGCTGTGTCATCGGCGTGGTGGGACTGCTTTCCGCCAATTGCGCGACCGATCTGATGTCGCGCTATCCAGACAATGCCGGCGCGGCAGCGGCGCTGTTCGGCGCGACCCAGCTCGCCTTCGGCGCGCTGGCGAGTTTCGTCGTCGGACTGTTTCCGGGGATCTCGCCGGCCGGCATGGGCTGGACCATCGGCGTGTGCGGCGTGCTCGGCTACGTCGGCAGGGTTTTGATCGTGCGGGGACATGGACGAGAGGCCCTGGCGCTGTCGACGTGAATGTAATGAAGGCGCCTGGATGATCTGAAGTCATTCAAGCCGCAAAAATGTTGCTTTGTCATAGAGTTTCGGGCCCGTAACCTTGGCTCATGGAGTGCTACGGACGACGGCCCGTCAATCAAATACCACAACGACCCATACAACAGGAGACTCAGCATGCCACAGGCACTCAAGGCCAGATTCAAACACGTCGGCATCCATGCCATCGATGTCGACAGGATGGTGGCGTTTTACCAGCGATGGTTTGGCCTGGTGAAGATGAAGGCGGACTGAGCTGGCATCCGGCGCCGGATTTCCTTGTAGGCGCGGGCCTCGCCTATGTCGATCAGCGCAAGCTCGGCAAGTACAACATCGGGACTCTCGGTGTCGACTATCGGCTGTCGAAACGCACCGACCTGTTCACGGTCGGCACCTGGCAGCACGCGTTTGCGGGCGCGAAAGTGGCAGGCAATTTCTATGCGGTGACGCCGTATTCGCAGTCACCGACGATGCCCAACGGTGTGGGTGCATCGTCGACGCGGACGCAAACGATCGTACACCTCGGCATTCGCCACGTGTTTTAAGAAGGAGAGAAGATTATGAGCAGCAGTCCTCTTGGCACGAAGATGATGCCCTCGCTCGAAGCATCGTCGAAGATGACCCGATCCGCGGGCCTGTGGATCGTTTGTGGCGCCGCCATCGGCCTGATGTTCGGCTTCGGGCCTCTGTTTTTCAGCGTCGCGGGCGTGTTTCTGAAGCCCATGGCGGCGACCTTTGGCTGGGGCCGCTCCGACGTGGCGGTGCTGCCGATGTTCTCGCTGATAGGGACGACGCTAGGAGCGCCGGCAGTCGGCTTTCTTGCCGATCGGCTGGGCTGGAGCAAGGTCGTCGCGGGTTCGATCGCGCTTCTCGCGGTTTCGCTGGTTGCGCTTGCAATTGCGCCCCCTAATCACGCCTATTTCGCCGCAGTCGGTTTCCTGATCGGCTTTCTCGGCTCGGGGACCACCCCCGCAGGCTACCTGGGCGTACTGCCGCGCGTCTTCGACAAGCGCCTCGGCATGGCGCTCGGGTTCGCGATGATCGGTACCGGTGTGGGTGGCTTCTTCGCACCCATCGCCGCCAACCGGCTGGGCGTGATGATGGACTGGCGCCATTGGTTTGGCGCGAGCGCGCTGGTCGTGCTGGTGCTCGGCTTCGTTGCGCATCGGCTGATGTTCCGCAATCTGCCGGAACAGAAGCACTTTGCCGCGGATGTAAGGGCGGCGGCATCGGTCGACCCGGGGCTTACGCTCGGCGAAGCGGTGCGCGGCTATCGCTTCTGGCTGCTCGCGATCGTCATGTTCCTAATTTCGAGCGCGATTCTTGGTGGCTTCGTGCATCTTGCTCCGTTCGTTAGCGACCGGGGGCTTGGACACGATGTCGGCGCACAGGCGGCGGGCTTCGTCGGTGCGGGTCTCGCGATTGCGCGGGTAGGGCTTGGCGCAGTGCTCGACCGCGTGTTTGCTCCATTCGTGGCCTGCGCCGCCTTCTTTGTCGGCGCGATGGGTTTTGCGATCTTCCTCACTGGCGCCGCGCACGTGCCGGCGTTGATCATTCTGGCGGCGTTGCTGCTCGGCATTTCGACGGGCTCGGAAGGGGATCTGATTCCGTTCCTCGCGCGCAAGTATTTCGGCAATCGCTCGTTCGGCTCGATTTACGGCTGCCTGTTCGGCGCGGCGACGCTGGGCGGCGCGGCCGGCCCGTTCCTGTACGGCCTTGCATTCGACCGCCTGGGCTCATATGCGCTGGTGCACGAAGTCTCGCTGGTTGCGTGCGTCGTCGGCGCTGCCGCGATCCTGCTGCTTGGGCGCTACCCGGCAATGAAGGCCGCGGGCGAATAACGATTGGGATGACACTTCAATGACGCTGACAAGAGACAACACTTCGAAATTCGTGCAGGCGGGCGCCGTCAAGGTGCACTTTCACGAGGCCGGTACAGGGCCCGTCCTGCTGTGCATTCATGGCGGTGCGCCAGGTGCTTTCGGCTGGGGGAACTTCGGCCGCAACCTGAAGGCGCTGTCGCGCCATTTCCGCACGCTCATCGTCGACCTGCCGGGCTACGGCAAATCCGACAAGCCGCAGATCCAGGGGCCACGCACCAGTTTCTATGCGCGCACCTTCCGCGACATGCTCGAGGCGCTGGGCATCGCCAACGCGCATGTAATGGGTCTCGCGACCGGCGGTTCGGTAGCCTTGAAAATGGCGATCGACTATCCGGAGCTGATCGATCGCCTGGTGGTGATCAGTGCGCCCGGCGGGCTATCGCTTTTCCAGCCCATGCCGCCCAGGCCGGATACGCACAATTACTACGCCGGCGAAGGTCCGAGCATGGAGCGCATGCGTGCCAATCTCGAGCGGCTCGTCTACGACCCGACGATCCTCACCGACGAGGTGATCCGCGAACGCTACGAGGCGAGTATCGAGCCCGAGTTCATGAATCAGGCGCCGGAAGGTCACGGCGGCAAGCCGGGGCAGACACTGGAGCCGTTGTGGCAGGACCTGCACAAGATTCAGGCCGAGACGCTCGTCATCTGGGGACGTAATAACCAGACGATCAACTACGACAATGCCCTGTTCATGTTGACCCGCATTCCCCGGGCGCGCGTCCATATCCATGGCAACTGTGGACTGTGGGTGCCCTACGAGAAGATGGAAGAATTCAACAGTAATGTCACCGGCTTCCTGTCGGTGGACCTGACGGCGAGGCCTGCACAATGAAGAAGCACACCAGCATCTGGCAACACCTGTTCAAGACGCCCCACAAGCTGGCGTGGGTCGATGCCGCCGGTGTCGATACGCGCTATCTGGAAGCCGGTCCGGCGGATGCGCCGGTGGTGATTCTGCTGCATGGCACGGCGGGCAGTCTGGAGAATTTCGGCGCGAACTATGCGGCGTATGCCGGCCATTTCCGCGTCATCGGTCTGGACATGCTGGGCTGCGGCTGGACCGACAAGCCCGATTACGACTACCTGATCGAGGACTACGTCGAGCACGTGCGCGGCTTCATGGACGCCATGGGTATCGCGAGAGCCGCGGTTGTCGGCGTGTCTCTGGGCGCCTGGGTGGGTGCGGCACTGGCATTGGCCCATCCTGCTCGTGTCGACAAGCTGGTGCTGGTGGCCCCCGCGGGCATCATCGTCGATCCGGAAGAGGAGCGACGCTTTGCCGAAGGTGTGCGCAAGAGCCGATCTTCCGCCGCGGCCGAACCTGGCTGGGAAACTGTTTCCGCTGCCTTGAAAGCGCTGCTTCTGGACCCGGAGGCACTGTCCGACGAACTGGTTGGCGTGCGCCTCGAGATTTACCGCGACCCGCGCATGAAGGCCGCCATGCCCCGTCTTCTGGCCTTCTCACTGGGCGGCCAGGCCCTCAGCGAGGAAGAGTGGCGCAGCCTGACCCTGCCTGTGCAGGTGATCGCTGCCGTTGATGCGCCCAATATGTTTCTCAGCAACGCCCATGCGATCGCGAGGACCGTACCAAACGCGCAGCTCGTGGAAATCAAGGGCTGTGACCACTGGGCACAGTATGAACAGCCCGAGAGATTCAATCAGGAGAGCATTGCATTTCTGCAAGAAGCCTGATCATGGAGACGCCGAGCGCTAGACTGCGCGCTTCGCGTCGGAATCCCACAAAAGCGATACACGCGTCACGCAGTTCACCATTCCCCCTTCGAAGCTTATTTCGCCATCCGGATCCAACGAGAAGTCGGGAATGCGCTTAAACCACTCCTCGAGGAACACGCGAATCTCACTGCGCGCAAGGAGCGCACCGGCGCAGCGATGAGGACCGTTGCCGAAGGCCGCATGTTGCGAAGCATTGGCACGTGCGAAGTCTGCATGCATCGGGCACTTGAACTTGCGCTCGTCCATACCGTGTAGCAGCGGACGGACGTACACCCGATCGCCCGCTTTGAAATGCAGGCCCTTGTATTCGAAGTCGCGCGTCATCACACGGCCTGTGCTCGAAGGCGCGAACATGCGCAGCAATTCCTCCACCGCGTTCCCCGCCAGCTCCGGGTGCTCCGCCAGTTGACGACGATGCGCCGGATTGCGAGCGAGATAGAGCACGGCAAAACCCATGGTGGACGCAACAGTGTCGAGCCCGCCAAAGATGACGTTGACCATCATGCCGCGGATCTCTTGCTCCGTGAGGGGCCGGTCGAATACGGTTCCATTCACTATTGCGCTGATCAGATCGGTACCCGGCTCTTTCTGGCGCTCACGAATGATGCTCTCCAGGTAGCCGAACAGCATGCGCTGCGACCATTCGCGACGCTCGGGATCGTTGGCACGAACGCTCGCCTCGGTCCACGCAAGCAGATCGTCCAGATCGGTGAGCGGGAGATTCACGAGCCGCATGAAGATCGTGATGGGAAACTTCATCGCGAAGTCGGCCATGAATTCGCATCGGCCTCTTTCCCGGAAGCTTTCGATCAACGAGACGGCCAGTTCACGGATCTCGCCTTCCATGTCGCGTATCACTTTCGGCGCGAAGAAGCGGTTGATCAGTGCGCGATAGTCGGCATGCTCAGGCGGATCGGCCGAGAGCGGCAAGATTTGCATTGTTGTACTAGCGGGCAGCGTGATTTCGCGCATGGAGAACGGATCGTGATTGCGCTGCGCGAATTCGATGTCTTCCGCTCGCGTGAGAATCCAGTGACCGCCGTTGTACGGCGTCCAGATGATGTCCGGACCATCGTGCAGACGTTTCCAGGCGCCGACGATGTCGGCTTCGCCGCCGGGAGGCTTGCTGAAATCCCAATCCACCACGAGTTCGGGAGGAACATGGTCGGGAACTGGAACGAGTGGGACCGCGCTATGAGACATGTGTGTTCTCCGCGAACAGGTTATTCGTCGTGGGTTTCGTCAGGTTTGCGAAACGGGTAGCCGGACGACTAATCCATCGAGGTCGTTGGTCAATTGAATCTGGCAACCGAGTCGGCTGTTGTTGTTGGTATCGATGGCGCCGCCCAGCATGTCGAGTTCCGCGTGTTTTGCAGGCGGAATCCTTGCGGTCCACATATCGTCGACGTAGCAATGGCAAGTCGCGCAATTGCAATAGCCCCCGCAGTCCGCGCGGATGCCGGGCACCGAATTGTCGATTGCTGCTTGCATTAACGACTGTCCGGCAATCGCATCGACGATATGCTCCGTGTTGTCGTGCTCGATAAACGTAATCTTTGGCATTTCAGTGTCCTAATGTTTTGCAGTCGTGCGAGCCACGCAGTGGCAGTTACCTAGCTGACCGTGAAGCCGCCGTCCGCGGCGACGATCTGTCCAGTGACATAGCTAGCGGCAGGGCTTGCGAGGAAGAACACGCTTTGGGCGACCTCGATCGGGGCGGCCATCCGTCCCATCGGAACTCGGCCTGCACCAACGATTGGTCCTCGAATCTTGAAGGTCGCGCTGATGTTCTTGCCGCCTTCGCTGGCCATGCCGCCTGGGAGGATCGAGTTGACGCGGATGCCATCGGCTGCGAACTCGCTGGCGAGTGATCGCGTGATGCTGTCAACGCCAGCCTTCGCAGCGTCGTAATGGGCATTGACGCCCCACAGCGTGGGTCGAAGTGCGCCAACGGAGGAAATGTTGACGATCGAGCCACCGCCGCCCTTTGCCTTCATACGCGTGATAGCCTCGCGGCAACACAGAAACGTGCCCCGCAGTGTGACGTCCTGCATCTGGTCCCATTGTTCGACGGACATTTCAAAGAATTCGGCTTTCGAACGGTGCGCGGCGTTATTGATCAGAATGTCCACACCGCCGAACTTTGCATCGACGGCGGCGAAGAGTGCCTTGACGGATGCTTCGTCGGCAACGTCGACTTTGCATGGAATCGCGATGCCGCCGTCGACTTCGATCTCTGCTGCTGTTGCGCAAGCGGCATCCGGGTTCAGGTCGGCGATCACGACATTGGCGCCGGCCTCGGCAAGCAGTCGCCCGCTCTCGCGGCCGAGACCTTGCGCAGAGCCGGTAATAACGGCGGTCTTGCCCGTGAGATTGAAAATCTGCGCGAGGCGCGCGCCGATCTGCGTTTCACTAAACATGGAATGCTCCGGTTTGATTGGTCGATGAAGGTCGGGCTATTCGGTTCGCTTCAGTCGTCGTAGTGCCACGGTGAACCGCCGACCCAGGATTCGCGGCAGCCGCCGACGCCTTCAGCTAATCAGAAATCCGCCGTCGAGCGTAATCGATTGGCCGGTCATATAGCGGCCCGATGGCCCCGCGAGATACAGCACCGCGGCGGCGATATCGGCGGGGTCGCCCCATCCGAGCGGCAGACGTCGCTCAGCATCCGTGCCGGGTCCCGTGAGCTGTCCTGTCTTAAGGCGAGCCTGCATATCCGGATGAAACTGAACCTTGCCGGGCACCGCACCGGGCAGCACGCAGTTGACGAGAATCCGGTCGCGGGCATAGTCAAGCGCTGCGGACCGCACTAACCCTGCGACGCCGGCGCGCGCGGCGCCATAAGCGCCGTTGCCATTGAGCACGGCATGCGTGGCGCCCATGGTGGTGACGTTCACGATGCGTCCACCCCGGCCTGCGGCGAGCATGTGCTTGATCGCTTCTCGCATGCAAAAGAACACAGACTTCAGGTCGATCGCCATGACTTCGTCCCAGGCGGCTTCTGAGAACTCTGTAAGCGGGCCGTTATTGGTCATCGCCGCGCAATTGACTACGATGTCCGGGCTGCCCCAGGCGGCTTTGACCTGGTCGAATAAGGCAATCACCGAGGCTTCGCGTTCCACGTCCGTCTCAATGGCGATTGCCTCGCCGCCCGCCGAATGGATTTTGTCGACGACCGGTTGCATATGCGCCGGACTGTGATCCGCGACTACCACTCGTGCGCCGGCCGCGGCCAGCACCGGCGCAATATCGATGCTGGAATTGCGTCCCTTGTCGGTAACGACAGCGATTTTTCCGCTAATGCCGAATAGCCGTTCAAGCACGGTCGTGGTCATCGAGTCGTCTCCTGTGGGGCTCGGTTTAGGCCTTTTTATGAATTCTAGCCACAACAGCCGACAGAAGATGGTTACCGGATGGAACGATTAGAGTGAAGAAATTTCACTAATTAGCGCTCTCGCGAACCGTAGGAATGAAGCCGGCTCGGCGCGGTGTTAGCAGACGAGTTTGAAGCGGTGCGCAGGAAAGCGTACGTCGTTCTAAAAAAGAAACGAAAATGCCAGCCGGGATTTCCCTCGTTGCGAGCCTTCAGACGTGCCGCGCAACATGCGCGTGGACGATGTCGAGCACGAACGCACACGGAACTCACAGGAGCGCGTCAAGATGAGTGTTGCGAAGAAAAGCCTCGCCCTGACGGAATCACACGGGCCACAGTCAGACACCGGCAGGCTTCCGTTGCAGGTCGAGGAAATCACACCTTCATGGCTGACCTCGGCGCTCGCCCAGAGCCATGAGGGCGTAGCGATTGAATCGCTGGCTATAGACGACGTGATGTACGGCACGGCTACCAAAGTCAGGGTGCGTCTGGCTTACAACGCAAGAGGACGCGAGCTTGGCATGCCGGAGTCTCTGATCGTCAAGGGCGGCTTCGTTCCTGAGTATCGCGATCTGAACGCCTACATATACGAATACGAGGCGAGATTCTTCAAGGAAGTCCATCCGTGCTTACTTGCGAATGTGCCTGCCTGCTTCTATGCAGAGACGGACAGTCGAAGCGGGCAGTCAATCGTGATCCTCGAGGATCTACGTTCTCGGCAAGTGGAATTCTGCCGCGTGCAGCGGCCGCTGACGTTTGCGCAGGCGGCGGCAAATCTGGATGCCCAGGCGCGGTGGCATGCGCAGTTCTGGCAATCGCCTGCGCTCGAGAACGGTGGCGAACTGGGCTGGCTCGCGGCGCAGGACCCGCTGCCCGACGGCGAGGCCGGCACGTATCACTGGGGCCAACTGAAACCGGATGTGTTCGCCAGCTACACGCAGTTGCCGCGCGGCGCTGCAGTGCCTAAGCGGTTTCATGATCGTGACTGGATGGAGCAGGCGCTCCTCGATCTGCGTGCTTTCGACCGGATCGGGCCGATGACGTTTCTTCACGGCGACGTACACCTCGGCAATCTCTATTTCGACCGCGACGGCACGCCCGGCTTTCTTGACTGGCAGTCGTATCGACGCGGACCGTGGGCCCATGACGTCACGTACTTCCTGATATCGGCACTCGATATCGCGGATCGGCCGCGATGGGAGCGTGAGTTGCTCGAATACTATCTCGAGCGGCTTGCTTTTCACGGCGTGGACAAGCCGCCGTCATTTGAAAGCGCGCTGGATGCTTACCGGCGCCACATCGTCTATGGGCTGTTCTTCTGGCTTGTGAATCCCGTGGAATGGCAGGCGGAAGTCAACAATTGCGCAGTTGCGCCTCGGTTCGCGATGGCGGCGCTCGATCACGAGATTCACGACCTCATGGGCCGATAACCTGCGTATGTGCTTGACGTAGCCACATCGGTAGGAGTACATTTTTGCGATCAACATTCACATAGGTGAATGACGGCGTGATGAAGGAGGCAACGCATGTCGGAAATGGTCGCCCCCCGCAGCAGTACAACCTGGCATAGGGTGTATGCGTGGGCAGCGCTCGGTGCGCTTTTCGCTTTTGCACAAATCCGCGCCTATGTGGCGTGGATTCGTTCAGAGGACTTCCGCCCCGTGGAATTGGGCGCGGATCCGATTCCAGAGTCCGTGAAAGCGACGATCGACCATTACCAGTGGGTCAGCGTGCTGATCCTGATTCCAGTAGCGATCTGGTATGTCTACGGAATCGTCAAGAGTCGCCGCATCGACGCGGTGCGTTTGATGATGATCGGCTGGCTCTCAGCATATTGGCTTGATCCGTGGTTGGACTTTCTTCGACCGATGTTCACCTATAACGCCCATGCGCTGAACTTCGGCTGCTGGTGCCGTTTCATTCCGTTCTGGCAATCGTCGCATGCTCGCATCGCCGAGCCCATTCTGATCGACGCGCCAAGCTACTTCTATACCTTCACGGGCACCGCCGTGGTGGCGTTGTGGGCGATGCGTGCGACCCGCAAGCGTTGGCCTCGTGCCGGCAACCTGCGACTCGCGCTCGCGGGCTTCGCCGTGATCTGGATGACAATGGGCTTGCTCGACATCGCTGCCAGCCGGTTCATGGGGTTCGACGCGTGGCCAGGTGCGTTCCAGAGCGCTTCTTTCTGGGGTGGTCACTACTACCAGTTTCCGGTCTATGAGTTTTTGCTGTTTCCGTCTGCTTTCGTGGCGTCGGCCTTCCTTCTGCTGAGCGTCGACAAGAACGGACATACGGCCATCGAGCGAGGCGTCGATCGTATCGACTGTCATCCAGCGGTTCGCACGGCGCTTCGGGTGTTGGCTTTCATCGCGTTTTGCAACGTACTGAATCTGGCCTACACGACCGCGATGGGTGTGCACGCGGTGTACGCCGATCCGTGGCCAGCAGACATGCCCAGCTGGCTTGCGAACAGCCGCTAGCCACACATTACCGGCCTCGTCAAACGCTACAGCCAACAACAGATGATGCATTGCCAGCCGCAGCGCTTCGCCGACGTAACGTATCGTGTAGAAGACGACGTCGCTATCGTCACGATGGACCATCCACCGGTCAACGGTCTAGGGCTGGGGCTCCGCCGTGGACTCGTCGCTGCGTTCGACGCAGCCCAACGCGATGCGCTTGCTCGCGCGATCGTGCTCACCGGCAGTGGACGCGGCTTTTCCGCGGGAGGTGACATTCGCGAATTCGGCACTTCTGCTGCAACCGCTGCGCCAGCGTTGTCGATGCATGTTCACCCGGTGATCGAGGCGAGCGACAAGCCTGTTGTAGCCGCTATCCACGGGTTCGCAATTGGTGGCGGCCTGGAAACCGCGCTGGTGTGCCACTATCGAGTGGTCGCGGACAGTGCGCAGATCGGTCTGCCCGAATGCAAGCTTGGCATGATCCCTCTTTCCGGCACTCAGCGTTTGCCGCGCGTGCTGGGCCTCGCAAAGTCGATCGATTTCATTCTTGGCGCTCAGATCGTGCGCGCAGGAACGTTCCGCGGCACCGCGTTATTCGACCGGATCGTTGAGGGCGATGAGGAGCACCTGTTGCGCGTTGCGATAGAACTGGCGCGTGAGAAGGTAGGGAGCACGTCATTGCCGTTGATTCGCCGGCTGCCGTTGCCCGATTGCGATCCGGTTTCCGTGGTTGCCGAGGCGCGCTCACGCCTCAGCTGTAGCGAGGCGGTAAAAAGCGAGTGTCTGAATGCCATCGCCGCCGCGGCCGAATCGGCCGATTTCGATGCGGGTATGGCCGCAGCGCGTGCGATCTATGATCGGCTTATTTCGTCCGATGAGGTGTCAAGGCGGCGAGATCGGTTTTTTAAGTCTCGCCACGACGGCCAGGCTCGATAAACATCGACCGACCCACTATTGCGCCGCAAGCTGCTTGCGCAAATCGCCTTTTTTCACCTTTCCCGAAGCCGTGCGCGGCAGTTCTGAAACCACGCAAAGGTGTTCCGGCGTCTTTTGCTTCGCCACCCCCGCAGCGGCAAAGTGGGTCTGGACTGCGCTCAGATCGAGCGAGGCGTGTTCGTGCAAGACGACGACCGCACAGACTCTTTCGCCATATCGCGCGTCTGGCTGCGCCACGACAGCGACATCGCGCACGGCCGGGTGCGTGGCAAGCACTCGCTCTACTTCGAGCGACGAGATGTTTTCTCCCCCGCGAATGACGATGTCTTTCTTGCGATCCGTGATGGTCAGGCAGCCGCTTTCGTCGACGCGGCCGATATCGCCGGTCCGGAACCAGCCGTCGTGCGTGAATGCGGCCGCATTGAGCGCCGGATCGGTGTAGCCGACAAACAACTCCGGTCCCTTGATCAGAATCTCACCGTCGCGTCCCGTAGGCAGGTCGCTGTCCAACTCGTCGACGACGCGCACCTGCGAGCCGGGTTGAATGCGGCCGTCCGTGCAGGCCCGAACATCAAAGGGAGAATCGGCCCATCCGACGCTCACTGTCGAATGCTCGGTCAGCCCGTACGCGCGGGTTCCGGCGAATCCGGCCTGGTCGGCGATCGCGACGTGCTCCGGCGTGACTCCCGTGCCGCCCAGGCCGTAAGACACGAGGGACGCCAAACTGCGCCCGTCGCGGCGAGCGGCTTCCAGGAGTCCGTGGAGATGGAACGGTGTGCCGCCAGAAAGGCGCACGCGATACTCATCGACCAGTCGCGCGGCAAGTGAGGTGTCCCATCGGTCCATAAACACCATCTCGGTGCCGGTTATGAACGGACGCAACAGGAAATTGAAGCCTGCAATATGACCAGCAGGGAAGGGCGTCATATACGGCCCTGGCCCGTCGATGAACGGAATCCGCCACTCTGCGCCTACGGTGCGATGAGAGTGCTGCACGCCTTTCGGCGAGGCTGTCGTTCCCGACGTGTACAGCAGCAGGCAGATATCTTCCGACGTTGGCAAGTCGACAGGGCGCTGATCATGCGTTGTCGCGGCGAGTCGTTGCAGCGCGCTAAATGTGATGCCGTTCGAGGGTGCCCGATCGCCAACGACGATAACGCGCTCGAGGTCAGGCGTGTTGCCAAGCGCGGCGACACGCTCCAGATAGTCGGTGCCGGACCAGAAGTCGGGCACGCAAAGAAATCGGGCGCGCGATTGTCGAAGGATGAAACCGACTTCGGCGGGACCGTAGATGTGCACGATTGGCACGAGCACCGCACCAATCTCGAGCGCAGCCAGATATAGCAGCGCAGTCTCACGCTGGGTGGGCAGTTGTATTGCGATCACATCGCCTCGACGCAGGCCGATGGCTCTCAGCGCCCGGCCGATCTCTTTCGCGTCGTGCAGCAGGGACCGGGTGGTGCAAGTGTAGGCACCGCCCTGGGTATGAAAATGCAGCGCAGTGGCGCCGTGCTTTTCGACCGCGTGTGCAATCAGGGCCGAGAGAGGCAGCTCGGTCGACCACGGCGTTGTCATCGGATCGCGCATGTCGGGGTTCATGCCAGCAATGCTCGTAGCAGGCTCACCAGCGCGAGTGGCTGGTCAAGCATCATGTGATGGCCTGCGCTTGGCATCGTGATGGGGCCCTTCGCGCCGGGAATCGCATCCACGATGCGGCGAGCGCGATCGGCGCTGACCACGCTGCTGCACTCGGCGTGAACATAGCTGACGGGTACTGTGATGCGATTCAGCAAGTCTTCCTCGCCTTCGACCGGCTGGAGAACCCGCAGCTTCGGGTCGAATCGCCATACCCAGCCGTCAGCGGTTCGACGAAGCGATGTTTGCGCGAGATGCTCGAGCAGCCACGGCTCGCAATCTTGTCCAGGGATGAGTCGAAAGCGACTCACGGCGGTATGCCAGTCCGGATAGGGGCGTGGCGGCGGGCGTCTTTCCACCGTCGGCAAATTATCACCGCGTAGCATGAAATACGAATCGAGCACGATTGCATGCGAGAGACGATCGGGAAAGGTCGCGCACGCCTGAAGCAGACGCGATCCGCCAAAGCTGTGGCCGACCACGACGCACGGTCCGGAGCCGATTGCATCCACGACGGCGACGAGGTCGCGCACGAAAACGCCGGCGCTGTATTCCTGCCTGTAGGCACTGTCGCCCATGCCGCTGAAATCCAGCGCGAAAACGCGAAAGCGATCAGTGAAGAACGGCGCAATGAAGTCCCACCAGTGCGCGTGCCCAAGAAAGCCGTGCGCGAAGACGAGGGGCGGCTTAGCTGTGTCTGCGGCATTCCACGAGACATAGTGCACGGTAACCCCGCTGCCTTCGGTGAAGTGGGATCGACGCGGCTGCGTCATCGCGCCATCGAACCATGAGGGTGCACGGTCATTCATTGTGGATCTTCCATTGCCTGAGGCTTGCCCACACCGGTTCACAGACGGACGGTGCGGAACGAAATGACATACGAAGGACTTCTCGCACCTGCGACAGATCGATTGCTTCGCAACGACCGCTATGCGAGTGGGATGCGTTGTCGATTCGCATCGATCCAGTCCACCATCGGGGTGAGCCGGACACCACGTTCGGAAAGCGCATCGAGATCGACGCGATACCCGACCGCGTTGATCCATTCCTGTGCATTCACCCATCCCGGTAAGAGTCCCTTTGCTCTGGCTTCATCCGGTGAGACGTGCGAAACGCGGATCTGTACACCCGTTGCGTTGCCCAGGCGCTGCGCGACTTCGGACATCGTGAGCTTTTCGGACGCCAGCGGCACGGTGTGGCCGTGCCAGCGTTGCGGATCGGTTAGCGCGCTGGTCGCGAGCGCGCCCACGTCGTCGGCGGCAATCCAGTCGAGTCGTGCGTCGGGTAGTAATGCGGTGAGCAGCAGGCGTTCGCGTAGGTGCGGAAACATCGCGGCTGCTTTCGGCTCAGCCAGATTGTCCATCATGAATGCAGGTTGCAAGACCGTCCACGATTCGAAACCCGCCGAGCGAACGGCCTCTTCGACCTCCCATTTGTCCGTCCAGTATTTTCGGTTCCAACGCTTGTCGTTCCAGCCGGGAAACGTCTCGTGATTGCCCGCCTGCGCCACCGAGGTATGAACGAACTGCGCGACGCCCGCGTTACGTGCTGCGTTGATGAGCGCAAAGCCTTGGCGGCGTTCGCTGTCGCTGCGATCGAAATCAGGAAGGAGAACGGAGAAGACGGAACCGACGCCCTCCAGCGCTTTTTCGAGGGACTCGCTGTCGTCCAGATCTCCGTGGAGCGCCTGCGCATTCATTTCGACAAGTGCACGCGCAGCCGGCGAGTCTGGATTTCGCGTCAGGAAACGCACCTTGCGCCCAGCCGCAACGAGATGCCGAGCCGTGGCACCGCCTTGCATGCCAGTGGCGCCGATGACGAGTACCGCGTCGGATGAATCGATCATGACTTGTCCCGTGGTCGAACGATACGCAGGCCAGGCGTGTCATGCCTGGACGGTTCGCGCGCGATGCCGCTGATCCCGGTGACAGTGATTGCAGATGCGCGGCCTCGTGCTCCGAAGCATGCGTTCTGATATTAGCACGATGTTCAATTAATGTGGGAGCGGAGCGTGAGTCGATGTTTCAGAAAGGTAAGGCGTGTGGCGGCGTGAAGACGAACCTCGTCTTCACGCCTGATGCGACGATCAGTGCTGCGGCCGCAGCGTTTGAACGAGGCCGCCTTCATGCGCAACGATCACTTCGCAGCCCGGCTGATAAACGTCGGCGATTTCGTCTCCGCGCAGACGGTTGCCCTGGAAACCGCGCAGATAGCTCGTCTCGTCGAGTCGCAGCACATGTTCGCCATGCGCGTCGCGCACGACGATCTGGCCCGATGCGATCGACGTCAGCGTCCCCACATACGGCAGGCGCGGCTCGAACGGGAAACTTCCGCCGTGCGGCAGAATGCGCGTGTCGAGAGAAAGACGAAAACGGTCCGAATGATTGCTGAGGCCGGAGTGCGGCGTGCGTCGACTCATCAACAGGACGTCGCCCAAGCGGTAGTTCGTGCGGCGCCATGCGTCTTCGGGCACGCTAGCGAGATCGATCGGGATGATCTTGTCGCCGTCTTTCCTGTGCAGACATGGAAGCTTGTGCAATCCTTCCGCTACGGCCAGCCCGCCAACTTGCGCATCGATATCGCTGAGCGGAATCCAGCAGATGATGAAATCGAGCCGGTCGCTGTAGATGGCATCTTCATGAATGAAGTCGAAGCGCGTGCGGCTTTTGTCGATAGCGGGCGGCGACGTGCGGTATTCGGTGAACGGCACCCAGTAAAGCGGTACGCCGAACAGCCGCTGAAAGAACGCACGAATCGCCGGGTCTTCCATCACGGTGCGTGCGGCACGCTGTTCATTCATCGCCTTCACAGGAAAGAAGCTGAAGTTTTCGCGTTCTTTGCCGGTCCATCGCACGTCTCGATCGTTACGGTCCACGAAGCCGTGGCTGTCGAGGTGGTCTACCAGCAGACCGCGCATGCGCTCCAGCGGCTCATGGTCCAGAACGTCGCGGAAAAACAGGTAGCCGTCTTCGTTCCATCGTGCTTGCAGCGCGGCGTGATCGCCGATCAGGTCGTTGGAAACGTTGAATTCGCGCATTGCCGGCACGATATCCACGATTGGTGTGCTCATAAATTGTCTCCTTGGATCGCGGGGCGCTCCGATGGCGCCTTACAGCAATCCGCGCTCTTCCGAAGTGCGGGTGGTGGTGTCGATGCCCAGTTCCCGCAGCGTCTCGAGAACGGCCGTGGTAGCGGAGGCGACGGCAGGAAAGCCGACATACGGGAGCGCCTGCATGAGTACACCTTCGAGTTCGCGTGCGCTCAGACCGTTGCGCACGGCAATGCGGACGTGGTTCTTCAGTTCGAGCGTCTGCCGGTTGGCGATGAGGATGCCCAGCGTGACGAGGCTGCGCTGCTTGCGCTCGAGTTTGTCGTCGCCCCATACATCCGCGAACGCGTAGTTGACGGCAAGGCGCGAAATGTCGGATCCGAAGCCGGTGGACTCGCTCGCGGCGCGCAAGCCGGCCGCCTTGTCTTCACCCATGATTTCGCCGAATACCTTCAAACCGTAGGCAAGCTTTTCTTCGAGGTTCTTCACTTCTGTCTCCTGTTTAACCGCGACGGCGCGGCTATTGGCAGCGGATGCGATTCCGCGTTCCCCGCCGTTCTGGTAGCCGGCGATAGCAACGATGATGCGTGCTAAGATCGCGGCGAAAGAGGATCAAAATCTGCATATTGGGGGATCGAAATTCGCAAGCCCGCCGCTCCGACTGAACCGGTAAAAGACGTTGCCGCGCTCGTGCTGCCGGGCAGCTATCTATCGAGCGTCGGCGCGCTCGTAGACGGATTCGCGCTGATCGCACGACACATATTCGGGCAGTTCGCTCCTCCCTACCGGCACACGATGAAGACGCAGGTGCGTCTTCTCGGCGCCAACGGAAACGGTCTGGAGTTCGCCGGCGGGCGAAAGATGGAGAGTGACGGGAACCTGCTCGGCGATACCGAGTACCGCATCGTTTATGTCCCCGCTTTTGCGGTCGCCAGTGAAGAGGCACTCGTTACGCTCCTCGACCACGCGGAGCCCGTGACGGACTGGTTGCGCTGGCAGCGTGCGCGGGGAGCAGTATTGGCAGCGAGCGGCACGGCAGGGGCGCTGCTCGCGCAGGCGGGCTTGCTCGACGGTGGCCCGGCAGCGGTCCCGCGAGTGCTCAGAAGCCTGTTCCGCTCGCGCTTTCCAAAGGTGCGCGTGGACCCGGGTTCCACGATCGCCGAGCATGACGGCGTGCACACTTGCAGCGTGCCGGCAAGCGAGTGGCAACTCGTGGCCCGTCTGGTCGATCGTGCGATATCGCCGCACACCGCTCAATGGCTCGCATCGACGACCGGCACCGACGGCGAGCGCGAGGAAGGCCGCCTGACGAGCGACGATCCGCTCGTGAGCAGCGCGCAATTCTGGCTCGCGCAGCGTTTCGCTCAGGACTTCAAGATCAGCGAGCTGGCGGACGTCCTCGCCGTCAGTCATGCCACGTTGCTGCGTCGCTTCACACGTAGCTTGGGCGTGACGCCGCGTGCCTATGCGAGTTCACTGCGCATCGAGTCTGCCAAGAGGATGCTGCGCAACACGCAGATCTCCATCGAGCAGATCGCCGTCATGGTGGGCTATTCGGACGTGCGCGCATTTCGCAATATCTTTCACAAGCACGTTTCGACGAGTCCTTCCGCGTATCGGCGACGTGGCACCGACCGCGAATGAAGGCAGCCGGCGCTCAGGCCGAATATTTGTCGAGTTCCGCTTTGCCGAAATCGGTTGTCCGAAAACGTGCGAGCAGGTAATCCACGAAAACCCTGACTTTCGCGGGCAGATACTGGCGGTGGGGATAGTGCACGTAAATGCGTGGTCCCGCACCCTCCGCCTCGTCTCCGCGCACCGTGTAGTCGGGAAGCACGATCTTGAGCGCTCCGGAGTGCAGATACGGCAGCACCACAGGCACCGAGGACGGCGTGATGCCGGCGCCGCTGAGAGCGGCGATCAGGCTGGTATCCGGCTGACCCGCGACGGTGAGACGGCCGCGGGGATGATGGATGAACGCCTTTTCCCCGCGATTGGCTCGTTTTCGCGTACCGCCGGGCAAGCGTTCGAGATGAAGCGCCGCAAGCCCAAAAGGCATCCGGATGCCGATGAAGTCATGTTCGGCCAGTTGATCCGGCGATTGCGGCACCCCCTTGCGTTCGAGGTAGTCCCGACTCGCGACCAATACGATTGGGTAGTCACACAGCGGACGGGAGACATGGTTGGTTCCTCGTCCGCGCGCATGCTGAATGCTCACGTCGACACCGTCATTGACCAGACTTGGCGCAACCTCGTCATAGCTGATGTCGATTTCGACGAGCGGGTAGCGTTGCAGAAACTCCGCGATCACCGGAGTGAGGCAATGCCTTCCGAACGTGGGCGTCACCGAAACCTTGATCACCCCCTCCGGATGCTCAGGGCTGCGCCGCACATCCGCGACGGCTTCATCGAGTTGACTCAACAACGGCGCCACGCGTTGAAAGAACTGCCGCCCTTCGCTCGTCAGACTGAGCTTGCGAGTGGTCCGGTTGAAGAGGCGCACGCCCAGTTCACGCTCCAGAGCGGCAATGCTCTTGCTGACGGCAGGCGGTGTGACCTGGAGCCGGGTGGCCGCTGCGATGAAGCTGCCGCAACGGACGGCCTGAACGAAAGGCTCCAGGTTTCTGATTTCGGGCATCGTCAATTCATGAAAAAAAGTAACTCTAGATGTTCCGGTCGGTAAGCAGTGTAAAGCATGAGCCGTCGCTAGAATCGAATTTATCAGAGCCGGCTCGCGTGGCGCGCCAGCCGGCCAGGAGAACGTTCAGGAGACGACACGACCGACCGCGACGACGCGCCTGGCGTCTGTTCCTGCACGCGTCTTCTGCCTCCAGAAGTCAAACGCTCAATGGAACAGCACATGTCACTTTCCCCCTCGCACCAACACCCGCTCGACGTCCCCGGCCGACTCTTTATCGGCGGCGCATTTGTCGAAGGTGATGGCGACGCCATCGAGCACGTCAACCCTTCGACGGGTCGTCCTCAGGCCGTTGTGCGCCTGGCTAGCGCGAGCGACATCGACCACGCCGTCAGGGCGGCCAAGGCGGCCCAACGTGTATGGATGGAGATGGGGCCGCGCGCGAGGACACGATGCTTCAGGCGCCTCGGCGAGCTGCTCGAAGCGAACCAGCAGCAGTTGGCATTTCTCGGTGCCCGGGAGTCCGGCATTCCGGTGGGACTGCCGCTGATGGACATGGCGCTGGGCTGGGTCGATCACTACATGGGCTGGATCGACAAGATCGAGGGTTCGTATGGCGAGTCTTATCCGGCGCCAGGCTTCAATTACACCCGGCGAGAGCCTTATGGTGTGGTGGGCGTCATCATTCCCTGGAACGGTCCGCTGATGGCGACCTGCATGATGGCGCTGCCTGCAATCGCGGCCGGCAATGGCGTCGTTCTGAAGCCGCCAGCGCTTGCGCCTTTCGTCGCCCTGCGAATCGCTGAACTCGCTCATCAGGCCGGCTTGCCAGCGGGCCTGTTCAATGTGGTGCCCGGCGAGGCCGAGGCTGGCGAGGCGCTCGTGGCTCACCCCGATATCGCCAAGGTCACGTTCACGGGCGGCGAAGGCGTCGCGCGGCGTGTGATGGCGACAGCGGCGGCATGTCTGAAGCCGGTCGCGTTGGAACTGGGCGGCAAGTCCGCCAATCTCGTCTTCGAAGACGCCGATCTCGACGCCGCAGCGATCCAGGCGGTGTATGGCGCATTGGGGCTGAGCGGGCAGGGTTGCGTGAACCCGACCCGTTTGCTCGTGCACCGATCCCGCTACGACGAAATGGTGTCGCGCGTCGCGGCGGTGGCTGCCAGCATGAAGGTGGGCGATCCCTTCGATTCCGGCACGGTCGCTGGACCGGTGATATGCCAGTCGGCTTGCGATCGTATCCTCGGCATCATCGCGCAAGCGCGACGCGACGCGAAGCTGGTTGCGGGCGGCGAGCGATTGGGCGGCGAACTGGCCGACGGCTTCTTCATCCAGCCGACCGTGTTTGCCGATGTGCAGCCCGGAAGTGCGCTGGAACAGAACGAGGTGTTCGGTCCCGTGTTGTCGATCACTCCGTTTGCCGATGACGCGGAAGCGCTGGCGATCGCCAACGGTACGCGTTACGGGCTCGGTGCTTATCTGCACACCAATGATCTCGATCGGGCGCACGCATTCGCCGAGCGCCTCGACGCGGGCTACGTGAACATCAATGGCTTCGCCTCGATGGCACCGGGTGCGCCGTTCGGCGGATACCGTCAAAGCGGCTTCGGCAGGGTGGGTGGCTGGGCCGGTATGGAGGAGTATCTGCAGCTCAAGAACGTCTTCGTTGCGCGCAGAGAAGGCAAGCGATGAGCGAAAGCGTTTTCGACTATATCGTGATCGGCGGCGGTTCGGCTGGGTGCGTCATTGCGGCGAGATTGAGCGAAAATCCTTCGACACGCGTGTTGCTGCTGGAGGCAGGAAGTGAGGGAAAGGGATTTCTCTTCGACATGCCAGCCGGCAGTTTCGCGCTGATGGGCAATCCCAAGGCGGACTGGATTTATCCGACCGCGCCCGATCCCTCCGCCGGTGCGCGCGTGACGACATGGGCAGCGGGAAAGGCGCTAGGTGGAAGCAGCAGCATCAATGGGATGGTTTATATCCGTGGCCAGCGTGGAGATTACGACGCGTGGCGGGACAGCGGGTGCCCGGGCTGGGGATTCGACGATCTGCTTCCGTATTTCCGCAAGTCCGAGAATTTCACCGGTCCCGCGTCCCCGGCGCATGGCTCTGATGGTCCGCTGAGCGTCTCGCCGCCGCGCGTACTGCATCCATTGGCTCACACCTTTCTCGAGGCTGCGGGGCATTGCGGCATGCCAGCGCGTGCCGAGTATTGCGCAGGCGACGTGCATGGATCATTCATTGTCTATGGCACGACCCGGAAGGGCAAACGCTGCAGCGCTCGCAAGGCCTACCTCGAACCTGCGCTACATCGGCCCAATCTCACTGTCACGACTGGCGCGGTCGTAGACCATGTGCTCTTCCAAGAACGGAGGGCAATTGGCGTGAAGGTGATTGTCGCAGGCGAGAGGCGCACATTTACCGCTCGCCGCGAAGTTGTGCTGAGTGCGGGAACGATCGCTTCGCCCGGCGTGTTGCTGCGATCCGGCATCGGCGCTGGTGCGGATCTATCCGCGATGGGTGTTGAAATCGTCGCCGATCTGCCCGGCGTCGGCCGTAATGTGCAGGAACATTGCGGGGTTTCACAGAGCCGACTGACCGACGTGCCGACGTACAACACAATGGTGGGCCCCCTGCGTCTCGCGGGACATCTGCTGAAGTATGCAACGGTAAAGAGAGGGATTCTGACCTCGATAGCCGTCCACGCGATGGCCTACGCGCGCAGCGCACCCGAATTGACCGAGCCGGACATTGCGATGAGCTTCCTGCCGCTGGCGATAGGTTTCGTCGGCGGACATCCCGCGCTCGCGAAGCAGGCAGGCGTGACGATCGGCTCGCAGGTGCTGAGACCCCACGGCCGCGGGCGGATCCGCCTGAAGGATCTCGATCCGTACTCGAAGCCGGTCATCGAGCATGCGTTGCTTGGTGATTCACGCGATCTTGCGTTGACCATCAAGGGCAGCCGTCTTGTGAGCGAGGTGTTCGCCGCAACCCCGCTGGCGAGACACGTGATTGGCGATCATGAACCTGCGTCGTTGCCTGAAAGCGATAGTGCGTGGGAAACGTACGTGCGCCAACGCGTGGGCATCGGCTACCACCCTGTAGGCAGCTGCCGGATGGGAGCCGACGACATGGCCGTAGTCGACACCCGGTTGCGTGTTCGCGGTGTCGAGCGGCTACGCGTGGTCGACGCTTCCGTCATGCCGAACATCATTTCGGGCAACACGAACGCCGCGACGATCGCCGTGGCCGAGAAGGCGGTGGAAATGATTATCGCGGGTTGACCTCTGCGACGATTTGCCTGATCTGGAGCGCGCGAATGAGCATTTCCAAAGTTGTGCTAGTACACGGCGGTCATTATGCAGCGGATTGCTGGACTGCGGTTGTAGCTATGACGTCGGAGATCAGGACGGTGTTATCGAATAGCCGGGACGCTGGAGACATCGTCCAGACATCTACCATTACGGCTTTACGCGGCAGTTCCGCTCAGCAGCGCGTTTCGTTCGTCGCGGGAAAGCGTGAAAACGCACAGCATTTCGGCGAGTCGCTGGGTCTGCTGCTTCATACTATCGGCTGCGGCCGTGTGCTGCTGAACGAGCGTTGAGTTCACCTGCGTCATGCGGTCCAACTGTTCTACCGCAACGCTGACCTGACTGACTCCGGCCGACTGCTCTCGCGATGCCTCCGCGATCTGGCTGACCAGATTGGTTACGCCACGAACTTGTGCGACGATGTCGGCAATCGTCTTGCCTGCTGAATCGACGAGCTTCGATCCTCCTTCGACCGTTTCGACGCTTTGCGTGATCAACGCCTTGATTTCCTTTGCGGCCTGCGCGCTGCGTTGAGCGAGATTCCGGACCTCGCCCGCTACCACGGCGAACCCACGTCCGTCTTCGCCGGCTCTCGCGGCTTCGACCGCGGCGTTCAGGGCCAGAATGTTGGTCTGGAAGGCAATGGCATCGATGACGGAGATGATGTCCGAAATCTTGCTGCTCGACTGCGTGATTTTCTCCATCGTCGAGATAACCTGATCTACTACTCGTCCCCCATCTTCGGCCGCCTGGCTCGCGCGGGCGGCCAGACTACTCGCCTGTCTGGCTGCGTCGGCATTGTGACCCACCGTCGAGTTGATCTGCTCCATCGAAGCAGCCGTCTCTTCGAGACTGCTGGCCTGCGTTTCCGTTCGTCCGGAAAGCTCGAACGTGCCCGCGGCAATATCGTTCGTTGCCTGTTGCATGGTCTTTACGCCATTACGGACGTCGAGCACGGTGGCACGCATGTTGATACTGACCTGATTCAGCGTTCGGAGCACGTCACCGATTTCATCGCTTCGAACGCTGTGGCACGTGGCGCTCAGATCGCCCGCGGCAATCTTCATCGCAGTTCGCGCGGCTTCCTGCAACGGGGCGGCGATGACGTGACACAGGAACACCCCCGCCGCGGAGGTCTCCAGAATCAGCGCGGCGAGTTCGCTCCAGAACGAGAACGAGGAAAGACCGTCAGCGCAACTCGCCAGTCCGAGTATGTCCACCAGGGTGAGCACGCCGAGGACACCCCAGATGTAGCGCTTCAGACCAACCGAGCGAATCCGGCCGGCGGCCTTGCCAACGATGCCGCGTCGCACGATGCGCCCTTGCTCCCATCCGAGCTTTCCGTCATGGTCAGAGCGAAAACGTCGGTACAGTGCTTCGGTCTGCTCGATCTCACCATGAACCGGCTTGCTGAGAACCATCAGGGAGCCGATGTATCGTCCATGCGAAACGAGTGGCGCCATGTTCAAACGGCACCACACGAGGGTGCCACGCTTGCAAGCGAGCTTGATCAGTCCGCTCCAGGGCTTGCCCTGCCTAACAGCCGCTCCGAGGTCGGCCAGTACCGGTTGGGGAACGTCGCGTATGCGGTCCGCTCCCTGCGTAGCCTGGAGTTCCTGCAGCGAAAAGCCCGTGACGCGTTGATAAACCGGGTTCGTATAGACCACCTGAGATTGCACGCCTACGCAGCAGACCATCAGCTCATGGTCCTGTAGCTCGTAATCGCGATTCGTATTGTCCTGTTGCCCCATATCTGTCCAAGCTCACCTGAGCCGCCTTTGATTATTATTCGTATTGTGGAACGACATTCGAAAATGTATGTGGATCGATGCTTGACGTCAAGCTGGGGAGCACCCGATATGTCGTGGGGCCCGCGTTCACCAAGCCGCGTTCAACGATGTGACCAGGGTTCGTCCGCAGTGCCCCGCAACGGGACAAAGGCGATATGCTGGCGGCACCCGATATCAAAGTCATATCAGCTCATGGAATTGCGGCATCTCAGACATTTCGTTGCGGTTGCGGAGACCCAGCACTTTGGCCGTGCGGCTGCGCGACTGGGCATGGCGCAGCCGCCGCTCAGCCAGTCGATCATGCGGCTGGAGGAGCAGCTTGGTATCAAACTGCTCGAACGCACACCGCGAGGCGTTTCGCTCACGCCCGCCGGAGCCGCGTTGCTCGCGGAAGCGAAGCCACTGATCGCGCAAGCCGAGCTGGCCGAGCGGCGCGTGCGGCAAGCCGCCGACGAACTGGCGAGTTTGAGCGTTGCGTTCGTGCCGATGTGCGCGGTTCGAATCATGCCGCTAGCCATTCAGGGGCTCCGCAAGCAATGGCCCGGTGTCGACGTCCGGTTGATCGAGCGCGGCAGTGCTTTGACCGTCGCCAGCGTGAAAAACGGCAGCATTGACCTGGGCGTGGTGGTCACCAGCGCCGCGGACGTCTCGGGTTTGGAAAGCGTGGTTATCGAGCGTCTGCGTGTGGTCGCCGCGGTTCCGGCGAAGTGGCCGGTGGCGACGCAGCGTTCGATTCGCATTGCGGATCTCGCGCGATATCCGCTCATCATGTTCCCTCAGCAGATGTCGCAGCCGCTCTTCGCCGCGTTCGAGGCCGCGCGCCGCGAGGCGGGGCTGTCGCCGCGCGTAACCCAGCAAGCGCGCCATCCTTATACGATGCTCAATCTCGTGGCTCACGAACTGGGTGTCGGCCTGATGCTGGACTCGGCGCGTTACTTGCCCGTGGAGGGTGTCGCCTACATCGACATCGAGGATGTTCCAGCTTCGGGCGAAACCGAAGTGTCGCTGGTGTGGGCGGATAGGCCTCACAAGCCCTATCATCGTTCGATGCTCGACATCATGCGTGAAATCGCGTCGTCGACTGCTACGTGATACCCACAGCAGCTGCTCCTTCCGTCATGCGGATCCTCGTTTATCTTGACACCTTCAAACGGGGCGTTTATTTTTCCGAATGACGTTCATAAAATAACTTGCTCGCGACGCGAGCCAAAAGGAGGAGCAGTGAGCACGAATGTGGCGAGTCTATTCAATCTCGATCAGAAAGTAGCGGTGGTGACAGGGGCAGGTTCGGGCATCGGACGTGAGACGGCCCTGCTGCTAGCGTCGGCCGGCGCGGCGGTGGTCGCGGCGGATCTGAACGAGGAAGCGGCGCAGCAGACGGTCAAACAAATCGAAAGCGCGTCAGGCAAGGCTATCGCGGTCAAAGTCGACATCGGCAATGAAGCGTCGATTCTCGCGATGTACGAAACCGTGCAGGCGAAGCTCGGGCGCCTCGATATTCTCGTCAACAACGCGGGTATCTATCCGAAGACGCAATTCGTCGAGACGTCGGCCGAGAAGTGGGACAAGGTGCTCGGCGTCAACCTGCGCGGCACCTTCCTGTGCATGCGCGAAGCGATCAAGCGGATGCAGGGTGCCAAAAACGGCGGTTCGATCATCAATATTTCGTCGGTGGCTTCGCTGCAGCCGGTGATTTTCGACAACGGCGACTACGGCGCATCGAAGGCGGGTGTCAACAACCTCACGAAGGTCGCAGCTCTCGAATTCGCACCACATGGAATTCGCGTGAACGCAGTGCTGCCCGGCGGCGTGGCAACGGAGGGCGCGGCCGCATCGACGAAGGTTCATCAGGCCCACGGGCCCATTACGCAGCCTGGCCGCATGCCGCTGGGCCGCATCGGTGTCGCCTCCGATATCGCGAGGGCTGTGCTGTTCTTCGCGTCGCCGGCATCGGACTATGTCACCGGGCAGCTTCTCGCTGTCGATGGCGGCTTCCAGGTCTCCTGATTGCCCGTCCGCGTCTCATTGCCGAACCCGTTGCACACATGACCATGTGTGCAACGGCCGCTCGCGCATGCGATCCGGTCTATCCCTTCACGGCTAGTGAAAACACCGACGCCATTAATTGAACGACTTGTTGCATAACAGTTTTCCGTGACCTAGGATGTCTATCTAGAGGCGCCATGCAAGCGCCCGCCAGGCATAAGTCTGATCGGAGACATGCGATGTACTTTCTCGACAGCGATTTACGAGGTCCACTTGCGGACTACACGTTCGACTATCGTCGTCAGCGCGCTGAAAACGGCGCTCCCTCGTCGAACGAATCGGCTCGCGCAAGACAGCCGAATTGGGTGACGCGCGCGCTGGAAGCAATGGCGCCTGGTACTCTCGGCAAACTGCGCATGGGGGGCCGGACACGATGAAAACGCTGACTCGCGAGAGCGCACGAGAAGCGCGCAGAGTATGGGTGCCGCTCATTCTTCTGTCGATTTCGGCAGCAGCGGTCTGGCTGCTGCAACGTGACCTGCACATGGAAGAACTGGGTCGGTCCGCGCTGTTCGGCGTCGTGATGACGTTTGCCGTGCTTGGTTTGACGGCACTTGCGGGCATCATCGGATGTGCGATCGCGAGCCGTGCGCGAGCGCAGGAAACTGATTTGTCGACAGGCGAAGGCTATTGCTTCGTTGGCGCCGTTATTGGCGCGGTCGTCTTTTTTGTCGCCATGACCATCTAACGGTAAAAACGATGAATGACGAGTTGAACGCACGCGTGGAAGCGCTGTTGGACAAGCAGGACATACTCGAATGCGTGCACCGATATTGTCGCGGGGTCGACCGCATGGACCGTGAGTTGACGCTGTCGGCATACCATTCGGGCGCCATCGACGATCACGGCGCATTCGTTGGAAATGCAGAGGAATTCGTCGACTGGGCTTTTGGATACCATACCGAGCATCAGCTGTCGCACCACCATATGGTGTTCAATCACAGCGTCGAATTGCAGGGCAATGAGGCGCACGCGGAAACGTACTGGCTTTTCTTCGGAGAAAATCGCGTCAAGCCGGACACGCTGGCGGTGGGGCGCTATATCGACCGCTTCGAGAAGCGTGATGGTGTGTGGGCGATCGCGGCTCGTGTCTGCATCTCTGAAGCTATCAACGAACTCACGCCTGCAGAAGTACCTGCGGCATGGCGTGAAATCCTGATGAGCAACGGCGTTAGTTCAAGAAATCGTGAAGACGTTTCTTATGAACGGCCTCTAACGACGCGTCAACCCGCCGAGGTTTGAAACCGTACGCAAGCCTGTAACGACACTTGCCGCGGATACGCGAATCGATTTGCCCAAAAAGCCAACGTCGGCTGGAAGCCGACGTTGGCTTTTTTAGCTATTGGGTAATGGAGTATTCGCGCCGTGACCGACAATCGAGAGAAACTCGCGGCGCGTGGAAGGATCGTCGCGGAATGCGCCCAGCATTCGACTCGTCACCAGCGACGCGCCCGGCTTATGCACGCCCCGCGTGCTCATGCACTGATGTGCGGCTTCGAGAATGACGGCGACCCCCTTGGGTTGCAGCACGGTGTTCAACGCGTCGGCGATCTGAACGGTCATCTTCTCCTGAATCTGCAGACGCTTGGCATAGACATCGACGAGGCGCGCGAGTTTGGAAATGCCGACCACGCGATGCTCGGGCAAGTAGGCAACGTGCGCGCGTCCGATGATGGGCACCATATGATGTTCGCAGTAGCTTTCGAAGCGAATGTCCTTTAGCACCACCATCTCGTCATAGCCATCCACCTCGGAAAACGTGGTTGCCAGGATCTGCATTGGATCGGATTCGTAGCCCGAGAAGAACTCGCGGTATGCGCGCGCGACGCGTGCGGGTGTTTGAATGAGCCCTTCCCTTTCGGGGTTGTCGCCTGCCCATCGGATGAGCGTACGCACGGCTTCTTCCGCTTGATCCAGGGTCGGGAGAACCGACGCTTCCTCAGCGCTAATCTCGTTGTCTCGCTTGTTCATCAATTCTCCTGATCGTTCATGCCTCGTGCAATCACGTGCGTGTCCGCGAGTGCAGCACATGAGCATCGGCAATGGAGAAGTGTATATAATTGCACGATGTTCGTAAATATAAACGAGTGACGCATTTCACACGCGACGCTCGACCGCTGCACGTTGACGAATCAGGATCCACTTACACAGGAATCAGCAGATGAAAACGCGCATTACAGAGTTGCTTGGGATTCGATACCCGATTGTTCAAGGGGGCATGATGTGGGTGGGCCGCGCGGAATTGGCCGCTGCTGTCTCGAACGCCGGTGCGCTCGGAACCATCACCGCTCTCACTCAGCCCACACCGGAGGCATTGCGCAACGAGATAGCTCGCGTTCGCTCGATGACGGATCAGCCATTCGCCGTGAACCTGACAATCCTGCCGACGATCAAGCCGGTGCCGTACGACGAGTACGTGCAAGCGGTCGTGGAGAGCGGTGTGCAGATCGTCGAAACGGCGGGACGCAATCCCGAGTCATATATGCCGTCATTCAAGGCTGCGGGGATCAAGGTGATCCACAAGTGCACGTCGGTGCGTCACGCGCTGAAAGCCGAGGCGTTGGGGTGCGACGCCGTGAGCGTGGACGGATTCGAATGCGCCGGCCATCCCGGTGAGGACGACGTGCCGAATCTGGTCCTGTTGCCGGCCGCGGCCGCGAAGCTGCGCATCCCGATGATTGCCTCGGGTGGCATCGCCGATGCGCGCGGCATGGTCGCCGCACTCGCGCTCGGCGCGGATGGGATCAACATGGGAACGCGTTTCATGGCAACGCGGGAGGCGCCGATTCACGAGAACGTCAAGCGCAAGCTAGTAGAGCATGATGAGCGCAATACGGCATTGATCTTCCGCACGCTGAAGAACACGTCGCGTATCTTCAGGAATTCGGTAGCGGAGCGAGTGCTGGAACTGGAGCATAAAGAGGGTGCGACGTTTGCGGATCTCAAGCCGCTCGTCAGCGGGGAGCGCGGCAAGCGTATGTACGAGACGGGCGATACGGAAGATGGAACGTTCCCGGCCGGTCTGGCAATCGGGCTTATCGAAGATATTCCCACCTGTGCGGAACTCGTGAATCGGATGGTGGCTGAGGCGCGCGCACTCATTCATGACCGGCTGACCGCGCTCGTAGCAGAGAGCTGAAGTCGAAAGAAGACGGCAATCGAATGCGGCTGTCCGCGCTTGGGATTCCACGGGCGTGGACAGCCGATACGGGCATTACGAGTGCAAGCAGGCGTGCGAGATCAGATGACGGTGTTCGTCGAGCCGTTCGAGATGAGCCAGCAGCGACCGGGAAGCGGCTGGCCACAGTCTTTCGGGAACATCGGTGTAAGCAAGCCGCAGCCAATCGTCGATCGAACCGCTCGGCAGCGCCTTGACCGCGTCGGCGATCTTTGCTTCACGGGCGATCCGGTGTGCCTTGAGGCGCGTGATCTGGTCACGCGCACGGTCGAGCACGTACCCGTGTGCGGGGAGAATAAATTCGATCTCACGTTCGGTACAGATCGCGTCGAGTCGGTCTAGTGACGCAAGGTACGCCGTCATATTGCCGTCCGGAGGATCGATGATGGTCGTGCTGCCATTCAGAATGTGATCGCCGCTGAATAGCAGTCCGTCCTCCAGAAGGACCAGGCAGACGTGGTTGCTTGCGTGCCCCGGCGTCGAGACCACGAGCAATCGATGTGTCTCTCCGTCATGCTCAAGCGTGAGCACCTCGCCGTCGAGCAATTCACGGTTGGGGACGAAGTGATTGCTTGCCTTGGCGGCAGGTCCGGACGGCACGCCGAGGATGGGTGGCTCGTGCGGGCACATGGACTGCAGCGGCCTCGCTCCGGGCGCATGGTCCACGTGGGAGTGCGTGCAGACGATCATGCGAATGTCGCCGCCCGTTGCAGAGAAGATGCGTTGAAGGTGCGCGAGGTCGCCTGGTCCCGGATCGACGACGATGAAGCCAGTCGTCGCCGTGCCGACGATGTAGCTATTCGTGCCTGAACCGGTCATCAACCCGCCGTTCGTCGCGGTCAATCGCATCACGTTTCGCAGGAGTGGGATCGCTTCTGTGGATCGCCAATCGAGACAGTGGAGCACCTGGCCATCGGGGCACACGAGGCGCAGTTCGCCGTATGGGGTATCGCCTTCCATGCACCGCATGACACTGCCTGCTTTCATCCCACCACGCGGACAACTGCTCCAGAGTGACTTTTCCGCCCTACACGCGGCGAGCAGTGCATCAACCGAGTCGAACGAGCGAAGGCGCTCGAGCGTGCGCACCGTTGGGAAGATCATCGCGAAGTCGCCAGCGGCATGGCGTGCCAGCGCCTCGTCGGGACGGACCCACAAGGGTTCGAACTGCTCGGCGCCGTCCGCGACCGCGGTTTGATCGACCGGCATGCGCGCCACGAAAAACTGGACGTCAAAGCGCCGCGGCAGATCACGGTCGGTGATCCAATGAGCAAACGGATAAACGCAATCCGCAGCGAGCGTGAGCCCATGCTGCGAGCAATGGTCCTCGATCGCTGTTGCCCGCTCGAGCTTCGCAATATCGTGGTCGTCGACGAGCACACCGTCGTGTCGCCATGCCAGCAGCACGCCGAGTTCTTCGAATGTTTCCCGAATGGCAGCCACGGCCTGAACCGCCTGCGTATCGTCTTGCGTGGCGCGCCGTCGTGCGCTGCCGGCGATTCGTGTATCGGAGCAGTCGATCGCTCCGCCGGGAAAGACGAACGCGCCCGGCGCGAAGCTCGCCTGCGCCGACCGTCGTGTCATCAGCACTTCGATGGTTGGCGAACCTTCGTACAGCGCGTCGCGGACCAGGAGCATCGTCGCAGCGGGGCGTGGCGCCACCGGCTGTCGTTGTGCGTGAAGCAGTTGTTCGGGACGTACCACGTCTCTCCCTCTGGTTGAACGGATAACGCGGCGGAAAGCCTTAAATGCGCTCGAAGATGGCCGCGATGCCTTGACCCCCGCCGATGCACATCGTCACGAGCGCATAGCGGCCGCCGCAACGATGCAACTCGTGAATGGCTTTGACCGCAATGACGGCGCCGGTCGCGCCAATCGGATGACCGAGCGAAATACCCGACCCGTTCGGGTTGACCTTGGCGCTGTCGAATTCCAGTTCCTTCGCCACCGCGCAAGCTTGCGCGGCGAAAGCCTCGTTCGCTTCGATCACATCGAGATCGGCGACGGTCAAACCCGCGCGCTGTAGCGCCTTCCGTGTTGCAGGCACCGGACCAATGCCCATGAATTGCGGGTCGACGCCCGCGTGAGCCCAGGAGACCAGTCGCGCAAGAGGACGAAGGCCACGTTGTTGCGCGGTGCGGCCGGCCATCAGTAGGACAGCTGCGGCGCCGTCATTAAGACCGGACGCATTGCCGGGCGTGACCGTACCGTCCTTCTGGAAAGCCGGGCGCAATTTGGCGAGATCGGCGCGGGTCGTGCCCGACCGCACATGCTCGTCGGTATCGAAAGCGATCTCGCCTTTTTTCGTACGCAAGGCTACCGGCACGATCTGCTCGCGGAAGTTGCCGTCGTGAATGGCTTGCAGAGCGCGCCGGTGCGATTCGACGGCGAGCGAGTCCTGGTCGTCGCGCGTGATGCCGTATTTCTTCGCGACGTTCTCTGCGGTTACGCCCATATGGCAAGCGCTGAACGGATCAGTCAACGCGCCGACCATCATGTCGATCAGACGGATGTCGCCCATGCGCGAACCCCAACGCGCGCCGGTCGCCACGTAGGCTGCGCGCGACATGCTTTCCGCACCTGCGCCGATCGCAATTTCGGTGTCGCCGTGCGCGATGGACTGGGCGGCGGAGATGATTGCCTGGAGGCCGGAACCGCACAGCCTGTTGAGCGTCAGCGCCGGTGCTTCGGCGCTGACGCCGCCTTCCATCGCGGCGACGCGCGCGAGATACATGTCGCGAGGCTCGGTATGGATCACGTTGCCGAACACCACATGACCCACATCTTCACCCGGCAGATTCGTACGCTCGAGCAGCGCGCGAACGACGGTTGCGCCGAGCGTCGTTGGCGGAACGCTCGACAGCGCGCCACCGAAATCTCCAATAGCGGTGCGAACGGCTGCGGTGACGACGACCTCATCCGACATGACGGCTCCTTGGTCCCGAGAATCGGTTACGATCCGGTTCGTGTTTAACAATATGAATGATGTTCGAAAAGTAGCGCATTTTCGCTTTCATGTCCACGCAATTGTGCAGTGCGCAAGGATGAGATGGTGCCGAGCATTTCGTGCTTCATTCGCGCCGGATCGCGGGTTGGATATCCGGCTTCCTTGTGGGTGACAACGGATAGACGCGGGTTCGATTTCGCGCTATGCTGGTTCAACATGATGATCGACGTTCAATTATTGGTTTGTCTTGATCCGCGAGATTTGCGTGTATCGGATGGCGATGCGAGCGCGCGCGAGACATGACTTGCCAGATAACAACAGGACGATTCAGATGGATGCAGGTACGGCTTCGCACGATGCCCTGATGGATGTGCCGTTTCGCCCGATCCGCCTCGGCAGCATGGACGCGATCGTCGAGCGAAGGCCCGATGGAAGCGTGGTGTATGAACTGAAGGAACCGCTCGAACCGTATCCCGTCCGCTTGACGGAGCGGCTCGAACACTGGGCGAGTGTCACACCCGAGAGTGCGCTGCTCGCGCGGCGGACGCCGGACGGCAAGTCATGGGAGTCCCTGACCTATCGCCAGGCGTTCGACGGTGCGCGTGCGCTGGGGCAGGCGTTGCTCGACCGAGGCTTGTCGCCGTCCCGTCCGTTGATGATTCTTTCGGATCGGAGCTTCGAACACGCGCTGTTCGCGCTCGCCGCATTGCACGTCGGGGTTCCCTATATTCCGGTGACGCCCGCATATTCGCTGTTGTCGCAGGACTTTTCGAAGCTCAGGCAACTCGCTGCCGTATGCACGCCCGGCCTCGTCTTCGCTGATGACGGCGCGCAATATGGCCGTGCATTGCGCGAAGTGTTCGGCGACGTGGAATGTGTCGTCGTCGGTCCGTTGCCGGAGGGGTGTGCCGGTTCGCGGGTCGCCGACTGGCTGAAGACGCCGGTTACGGCCGACGTCGAAAAGGCGTTCAACGCGGTCGGCCCCGATACGGTGGGCAAGATCATGTTTACTTCGGGAACGACGGGCGCACCGAAAGGCGTCATCTACCCGCAACGCATGTTGTGCAGCAATCGACAGCAAGTCGCCCAGGTGTTCGCGTTTCTTCAGGATGGGCCACCGGATCTCGTCGACTGGCTGCCGTGGCATCACACCTTTGGCGGCACGCACAACTTCGGCATGGTGCTGTATGGCGGGGGTACGTACTACCTGGACCCAGGCAAGCCGACGCCGGAGGAAATTGGTCCGACGGTGCAGGCGTTGCGCGAAATCGCACCGGTCGTCTACCTCAATACGCCTCAAGGGCTGGCCTCGCTGATTCCGCATCTGAAGGCGGACGACGCGCTGCGCAAAAAATTCTTCAGCAAGCTTGCGCTCATCTACTACGGCGGCGCTAGCCTGCCGAAGCACATCTGGGCGCAACTCGACGAGCTCGCGGTGCGAACCATCGGCCAGCGTGTTCTTATCATGTCGGGCATCGGCGGGACGGAAGCGGGTCCCACGCCAATGTCGGCAGCCTGGGATCCGCGACGCGAGGCGATTGCGGGCTTGCCCGTGCCCGGCGTCAAAGTGAAAGTGGCTCCGGTGGACGAGAAGCTGGAAATCCGCTTTTTCGGCGACTGTGTTACGCCCGGCTACTGGAAAGATCCCGAGCGCACCGCCACCTCGTTCGACGACGAGGGCTATTTCCGCTCGGGTGACGCCGCAACCTTCATCGACCCGCAGCGTCTGGAACTTGGACTGCGTTTCGACGGACGCATCGCGGAGAACTTCAAGCTATCCACGGGTACATGGGTCAACGTCGCGGAGTTGCGACTGTACGCGCTGAACGTGTTTGGCCCGTATGCGCGCGACATCGTGATCGCCGGGCACGACCGCGAATACCTGAGCGCGCTCGTCTTCCCCGACATCGAAGCGTGCCGTGCGCTTTGCGACGACCTTCACGATCCGATGCCGGACGTCGACCAGATCATCAACAGCCGCGGGGTGCGCGCCTTCTTCCAGGCGGGGCTCGACAAGCTCGCCGCGCGTGCTGGCGGTAGCTCTGCCCGCATTGTCCGCATCGTGCTCGAAAGCGAGCAGCCGACGCTCGATAACGGCGAATTGAGCGCGAAGAGCGCAATCAGCCAACGCAATGTTCTCGAACGGCGTCGTGGCGTCGTGGACGAGCTCTATTGCGTGCCGCCCACGCCGCGCACTCTGGTCGGTAGCGCTGCCGCGGCAGCGGATGCAGATCGAGTTCAACGTACTGAAAACGCTGGAAGCTAAACAATGGATTTTCGCGTAGACCCTGCGGACATGGCGTTCCGTGAAGAAGTTCGGGCGTTTCTCAAGCAGCATCTGCCGGCGGATATGGCCTTTCGCGGGCAGCAGGGGTTTCTCGCAGGCGATGACGATTCGCAGCGCTGGACCCGCATTCTGCATGAGACGCGCGGATGGTCAGTGCCGCATTGGCCGGTTGCGGACGGCGGCACAGGCTGGAGCGCGATGCAGCGCTACATATTCGAAGAAGAGTGCTATCTGGCGGGTGCGCCGGCGCAGAACCAGGCGGGTGTGTCGCTGGTTGGCCCCGTGATTTGCGAGTTCGGCAATGAAGAGCAGAAGCGCCGCTTTCTGCCGCCGATTCAACGCGGGGAAGTGTTCTGGGTACAAGGCTTTTCGGAGCCGGGCTCGGGCTCCGATCTCGCGTCGCTGCGTACGACGGCGGTTCGCGACGGAGACCATTACATCGTCAACGGGCAGAAGATCTGGACCAGCTTTGGCACCTCTGGCCAATGGAATTTCGTGCTGGTGCGCACGGATACCGAAGCGAAGCCGCAAAAAGGCATTTCCTTTTTGCTGCTCGACATGAGGTCGCCGGGTGTTACCGTGCGACCGATCGGCTCGCTCGACGGCTGCAACCACCTTGCCGAGGTGTTCTACGACAACGTGCGCGTGCCCGCCGAAAACCTGATCGGCCAAGTGAACAAGGGCTGGGGGTATACGAAATTTCTGCTCTTCAACGAGCGCGCGTTCCTCGGCGCCGAGGCCCCGGCGCTCAAGCGCTATCTGCGCAAGATCCGGCACTACGCGTCGCGCGAGCACGCGGCCGGCAAGCCGTTGATTCAGGACCCGACGTTTGCGGCGCGTCTTGCGCAGTATGAGCTGGAGGTTCGCGCCATCGACATGGCGGTGCAGAAGATCCTGCATCAAGGGATCGACGAGCGCAGCGGCGGAATGGCAATCGGCTCCATGCTAAAGGTGCGAGGTTCGGAGCTCCATCAGAAGCTGACCGAGATGCTGCTCGAGGTAATCGGCGACTACGGTGCCGTGTTCTATCCTGATCCGAACGAAGAGCGAGCGCTGCGCGACTCGTCGTTTATCGGGCCCGAGTACGCGCCGGGCCTCGCGGCAGAGGTTTTCTATCGACGTGCTTGCACGATCTATGGCGGGACGGCCGAAATTCAGCGAAACATCATCGCCAAGGCGATGTTCGACCTGTGAGCTCGAGTCGATCCACGAACATCTGTCGATTCCCGTTGGGGGGAATCGCATCAATTGCCGGCAGAAAAAGGGTGCAGCATGGATTTTGAGTTGAGCGACGAACAGCGGATGCTACAGGAAAGCGCGCAGCGCTTTGTGCAAAAGAGCTATACGTTCGAACATCGCCGCAATCTGGCCTCGAAAGAAGGAGGCTTTTCGCGCGACACGTGGCGCACGCTCGGCGAAATGGGCTGGCTCGGTATCGCCGTTCCGGAGGAAATGGGAGGGCTCGGTTTCTCGCCCGTCGAAAGCGCCATTGTGGCCGAGCAGATCGGCCGCGCGCTGGTGTTGGAACCGTATGCGATGTGCGGTGTGTTTCCCGCGTCGTTGGTTACGCGCTGTGGGCGCGAAGGGCAGCGCGAGACGCTGCTTGCCGAGATCGTCTCGGGGCAGGCTGTTTATGCGGTCGCGCACAGCGAACGCGAGGCGCGAGGCCAGGTGCACTATGTGACGGCCACCGCCACGAAAACCACTGACGGGGCGTGGAGGCTGGATGGCTACAAGACGCTCGTGGTGGGCGCACCTGTTGCCGATCGCCTCCTCGTCGTCGCACGCACGGCCGGTGCGGCCGGCGACAAGGATGGCATCGGTATTTTCGTCATCGATCCGAAGCAGGCAGGCGTGACGCTCAAGACCTGCGCGTTGCTCGACGGCACGCCATCGGCCGACTTGCTACTCGAAGGCGTCGTGGTGGCGCAATCCGATGTCTTAGGCGAAGCGGGCAATGCCTTCGAAGGGCTGCAGGCCGCCGCCGACGAAACGATCGTCGCGATCTGTGCGGAACTCGTAGGCGATATGGAGGATGCCATCGAACTCGCTTCGGAATATTTGAAGACCCGCAAGCAGTTCGGCGTCGCGATCGGCAGCTTCCAGGCGCTGCAACACCGGATGGCCGACATGGCGATCGATGCGATGCAGGCGCGAGCAACACTGGATCGCGCATTGCTCGCGCTCAGCGAGAACGGGCCAAATAGAAGCGTCGAGGTTTCAGGCTGCAAGGCGCAGACCACTCGCAGCGCGAAGTTCGTGACGCAGCAAGGCATCCAGTTGCACGGCGGTTACGGCATTACGAACGAATACAAGGTGGGCCATCACTATCGCCGCCATCTGGTACTCGACGCGTTGTTCGGCAACATGGACTATCACCTGAATCGTTACGCACGGCAGATTCAGTGCGAGGTATTGGCTGCGCTGGCGTGAACCCTATCGAGGAATTGCGATGGACGCGAAAGTAACCGAGTTGCTCGGCGTGACTCGAGAAGACGCCGTTCTTACGCTGACACTGAATCGGCCCGAGGCTCGCAACGCGCTGAACCTTGCATTGACCGAAGCACTCGTCGGCGCGTTGAACCGCTTCGAAGCGGACGAAAGCCTGCGTGTGCTGATCGTGACCGGCGCCGATCCGGCCTTTTGCGCGGGGCTCGATCTGAACGACTTCTCGGCGCCCGATGCGCCGCGCTCGTGGGTCGCGGAAATGATCGATATGTGGCCGCGCATCACCAAGCCGGTGATCGCGGCGGTCAACGGCGCTGCCGTTACCGGCGGTCTGGAACTTGCGATGGGATGCGATTTCATCATCGCGTCCGAGCGCGCGCGCTTTGCCGATACGCATACGAAAATCGGCGCGCTCGCCGGTGGCGGTATGACTGCGAGATTGCCATATATCGTGGGTGCGAGGTGGGCCAAGCAGATCAGCTTTACCAGTGACCCGATCGACGCGGCCACGGCGTGGCGCATTGGCCTCGTCAACGAGGTGGTCGGCCACGATCAACTGATGGAGCGGGCAAGCTCACTCGCGAAGACGATCGCGAGCCGCCGGCCCGATCTCGTCGCGACGGTCAAGCGCGTGATCGATCAGGGTGCGCTGACTTCACTGGAAGAGGCCTTGCGAATCGAGAAGGCTGCATTGGCGCAAAGAAAGAAGAATGGCGGCATGGCGTGGCAGGTGGGGACATAACCGGCTGCCCAACCAAAGCGCTTAACTCAAGGGACGTAATGTACCCGCATGGCAAATCTCTACGATCTTCCAGACGATATTCAGGTGACAGCCGCCGGCGGCCTGCGCATCATCACGCTCAATCGGCCAGACGATCTGAACGCGTCGACCACGGAGATGCTGTTCAGCTATCCCAAGCTTTTTGCTGCGCTAGCCTCGGACCCCGACGCGCGTGTCGGCATTCTCACCGGTGCGGGACGAGCGTTCAGCGCTGGCGGAAACATGAATCACTTTGTCAAGACGCTCGACGACCCCGAGTTCGCCGCGCACGTCCAGGAGAACGCGCGTCGAACGATACACGGCTTCATCGACGTGCCGATTCCGCTGATCGCTGCGGTCAACGGGCCGGCGGTCGGCTGGGGCGCGACAATGGCGACCTTGTGCGACATCGTTCTGATGTCGGAGAAGTCGTTTCTCGCCGAGCCGCATATCAACATCGGTCTGGTCGTCGGTGATGGGATCTCCGTGGCGTGGCCGCTCTACACCAGTCTGCTGCGAGCGAAAGAACTGATCTTCACCGGCGACCGCATCACACCGCAGCAGGCAGTCGAATTCGGTCTTGCCAATCGCGTCGTCGAACCTGAAAAGCTGATGGACGAGGCCTTGACGCTTGCTGAAAAACTGCTCAAGCAACCGCGCAATGCGCTGCGCGAAACCAAGAAGCTGATGAACCTGCATCTTCATCGCAGCGCGGCGCAGATGCTCGACACGACGCTTGCGCGGCAGTTGGCGGCGACGCTCAGCAACGAGCATCATCAGATCGCGTCGTCTTTCATCGCTCGGCAGAAACGCAAGCAAGGCTAATTCCGCTCGCCGAGTCTCGTGTTCATCCGTCCGCTCATTTCGTGGAGTACCAATGCGCTCATCACTATTCGACCTCACCGACAAGGTCGCGATCGTCACCGGATCGAGTCGCGGCATCGGTTACGCCAGCGCCCTGGGCATGGCGGAGCACGGCGCGAAAGTCGTCATTTCCGGCCGGAACGCCGACGCCTGCGAAACTGCGGCGGAAACCATCAACGATAAGATCGGCAGCCGCGTGGCCATGCCGTTCGCGTGCAATATCGGCCGTAAAGCCGAACTGCAAGGACTAGTGGCCGCGGCGAACGGCGAGTGGGGCCGAGTCGATATCGTGATGGCCAATGCGGCGATTCATCCGTGGATCGGATCCACCCTGGATCTGCAAGACGAAACGTTCAACAAGTTCATGCAGGTCAACGTTCAGAGCAATATCTGGCTCGCGCAATTGACCGTGCCTGGCATGATCGCGCGTGGCTATGGCCGCTTCATTTCGGTGGCATCCGTGGTCGGATTGTTCGGTGATGCCGCGACGGGAACTTACGGGCTCACCAAAGCCGCCGACATGCAGCTCGTGAGGAACCTCGCGATGGAATTCGCAGCACAGGGCATCACCGCCAATTGCATCGCGCCCGGAACGTTCAAGACCGAGATGGCGCGATCGCAATGGGAGGACGAGGCGATGGTCGAATGGTACCGTGGCCGCAATCCATCGCAGCGCTTCGGCGAGGTCGAGGAGATCGCCGGGCTCGCCGTGATGCTCGCTTCGCCTTCGGGCGGTTACATCAACGGCCAGACGATCGCGGTGGATGGCGGCCACACGATTTCGTTTCGCTGACGTGCGGGAGGAAATGGCATCGTGCGCCCCCACACGTTCAGCACGCGAATCACCGATCTGCTCGGTATTCGCCACCCGATTCTTTGCGGCGGTCTCGGGCCGCGCGTATCCGACGCACGGTATGTCGCGGCGGTGGTCAACGCAGGCGGCATGGGCTTCATTGTCGGCGCGGGCTTTCCCGATTCCGACGAATTCCGCAATGAGTTGCGCACCTGCCGTGAGCTCACCGGTGCCAGGAACTTCGGCGTCAATCTGTACATATCGCGGCAAGCGGGTGGCGTGGAGCGGGTCAAGCAACAGATCCGCATTCTGATCGAAGAGAAGGTTGCCTGCGTGGAGACGGCCGGTGCGAGCCCGGAAGCGGTCGTGCCGCTGCTCAAGGAGGCGGGCATCAAGGTTTTGCACAAGGTGCCCGCCGTGCGCTATGCACATACGGCGGCGCGGATGGGCGTCGACGGCGTGATCGTCGTCGGTAATGAATGCGGCGGCCATCCAGGCGTCTACCAGATCGGCAGCATCGTGCAGGCCGCGCAGGCCCCGCGGGAAATCGGCTTGCCGGTCGTGATCGGCGGCGGCATCGGCACCGGGCGGCAGCTTGCAGGGGTGCTGGCGATGGGCGCCGACGCGGTCCTGATGGGTACTCGCATGATGGTCGCCGAGGAGCTATGGATTCATCCCGAGGTCAAAGCGAAGGTCGTGGCGGGCGACGGCAGCGAAAGCGTCGTGGTCAAGTCTGCGATTCGCGATCACCACCGCGTGCTGCGCAACGAGAGCGCCGAGGCGGTCATGGAACTGGATCGTGCGCAGGTGAGCGAGTTCGAGCGGTTCCGTCCGCACGTGATGGGCGCGCTCGCGCACGAGGCTTATGTGACTGGCGACACACGCAAAGGCATGATCGACTACGGGCACGCCGCGGTCTTTGCTGACGCGGTCCGGAAGGTCGAGGCAATTTTCGATGAGATCATCGACGACGCGGTGGCGGCGTCGAGCCGGTTGAACAGACTGATGACCTAGACGGCCAGCGCGGCGACGATAGAGCGAGCAGCAGCGCGTTACGAGGCTAAGGCGGTTGCGACCCCCAGGCTACAATCTGACGCGAAGTGGTTCCAATACCGGCGAACCATACGCATCATCTATCGACAAGTCATGAGCGCAGAGAAAAGGTCGCGAGCCGCGCGTAAGGGGGAGGCTTTACCACGCGCAAAACGGGGTCGCCCATTCAAGGCCGATGCAGAGAGGCGCCAGGACGAACTGCTCGACCATACGCTGGAACAGTTCATGGCCGTCGGCTATCGAGCCGCGACGATGGACGGCATTGCGGCATCGTTTGGCGCGAGCAAGTCTACGATCTACCGGCGCTATGGAAGCAAGGCGGGCCTGCTGCGCGCGGCGATGGAGCGCGGCGTTCCGCTGCTGCTCGATCCGCTCACCAACGTGTCCACCGACGCACGTCGTTCGCCGCGCTCCGTGCTGCGCGACTATGGGGAAATCATCCAGTCCTACCATGCGGACCCGAGCATACGCGCGATGTGGAGGGCGGTAAGCGAGGCGCGAGAAGAACTGGACGAGATGCTCGAAGACGTCGTCGATCAGCAAGACAGGGCGTTGGCTCCGATCGCCGAGTATCTCACTGCGTTGGCACTCAACGGAAAGATCGTGGTCTCCGATCCGCGCGCGGCGGCCGCGTGCTTTGGCGCGCTGACGAGCGGCGGCCTCGCCAGCTTCCTTGGCGAGCCGCTTCGCGATAAAGAGCGGCATGCCGCGCTAGAGCTCGCACTTACGCTGTTCCTCGACGGCATACTTCCGCGCGCAATGGATCGGAAGTAGTCGCGATTTCCGTTACGGCATTAGCCAAACAGTTTGCGCAAGGTGCCGCCCATCGGAACGGGGAGCGTTGCGCCATCGTCGTATGGCCAGCGCAACATGCCGAGGGCGGCCGCGGCGCCTCCATCCACATGCAGCACCTGACCCGTGACCGATTTCGCAAGGTCAGACGCGAGGAACAATACGGCATTCGCCAGATCGTCCGCACTCGGAGGAGCTTGCAACGGGATGTACATCTCGAAGGCCTTCGCCCACCACTCGGGCGGGGCATCGGCGTTGAGCGAGCGCCAGGGTTCGGGAATGGCGGCGGCGTTGCCCGCGCTGGGCGTCGTGTCGGGCGCAATCAGGTTCACGCGGATTCCGAGCGGACCGAGCTCCCAGGCCATTGCCTTCGAGAAGTGGGTCGTTGCGGCCTTCGCGCCAGCGTAGACTGCGAAGCCGCCGGCGCCGCGATGCGCTTCGATGGTCGTAAAGTTCACGATCGAGCCGCCACGGCCGCTGCGCTGTAGCAGCGGTACTGCGTGGCGCATGGATTCAATCACGTAGCCGAAGTTGCGCTGAATGTCGTCCGCGCAATCGCGTTGCGTGCGTTCGATGAACGGCTGCATACCAGTGCCGCCAACCACGTTCACGAGTAGATCGATCGCATCGAAGAAGCCGGCAGTCGCGTCATAGAACTGCGCGAGCTGCTCTGGCTGTGTGGCATCCGCGTGCATGCCGAGCACGCGGCGGCCGAGCGCTCGCAATTGCGCCGATGTGTCCGCAATGCCTTCGTCATCGATGTCGCACAAAGCGATATCGACGCCGGCCTCGCCTAGTGCCAGGGCGACCGCTTTTCCAATTCCTGCGGCGCCGCCAATCAACACCGCTCTGCGACCTTCAAGTGCGCCTCTGCGATCCAGAATACCCATTCGCCTTGTCCTTTCGTTTGGTGATGTGCGCGACCGAAGCGTGTCGCAATCTCATGTATTGAATAATGGTACTGGCGGTGCTATTGTTGTTCAAGACGATCAAGGCAATCCGCGGAACACGTGATAGCGGGTTTCGCTAAAGACTCCGATGCGACCGCGTCGATCAATGGAGGAACCCGAGTGACCGACATCGAAAAGCTTCTTGCAATCGAGGAGATCAAGCAACTCAAAGCGCGTTATTTCCGTTGCATCGACACAAAGAACTGGGACGGATTCAAATCCGTGTTCGCGCCTGATGCCCGGTTCGATATCAGCGATGACGTGCCCGGATGCATTCTCGTCGGCAGGGAAAAAATCGAACAGGCAGTCAGTGTTCCTCTTGCGGAATGCGTGAGTGTTCATCACGGCCATTGTCCGGAAATCGAGATTACGTCGGGCACGATGGCGAGCGGCACCTGGGCGATGGAAGACATGTTGCGCTGGGAAGCGGACTCGGGATA
Organism: Paraburkholderia sp. BR13439; assembly: GCF_040948805.1. Taxonomy (NCBI): domain Bacteria; kingdom Pseudomonadati; phylum Pseudomonadota; class Betaproteobacteria; order Burkholderiales; family Burkholderiaceae; genus Paraburkholderia; species Paraburkholderia sp. BR13439. The sequence continues at coordinate 181,527 of NZ_JBFPKN010000011.1, forward strand.
TCCGAATCGCTCGCTCCACGGCTACGGCCACTATGTCGAGACCTACGAGAAGATCGACGGCCAGTGGCATATCAAGAGCATGAAGCTGCAGCGACTGCGCGTCGATGTCGCAGCGCCGGCATGAACGCGCAGGACGTGTTGGATGCGGATTCGACAATTCGCTTCGACGGCCGCGTTGCGATCGTGACTGGCGCGGGAAGCGGATTGGGCCGCGACTATGCGAAGGCGTTGGCGGCGCGTGGCGCCGCCGTCGTCGTGAACGATCTGGGAACCGATCCGCGCGGCAATGTGCTGTCGGACATCGGTGCCCGGAGCGCGGCTCTGGGTGTCGTCGAAGAAATCGGAACCGCAGGTGGCAAAGCGATCGCCTGCCATGAAAGTTGCGCGACGAGAGCCGGTGGAACTGCAATCGTGGACGCCGCGCTGAACGCATTCGGCAGGGTCGATGTCCTCATTCACAACGCCGGATTTCTACGCAACGCGCCATTTGAGGAACTCACTGACGAGCAGATTCGCTCGATCATGGATGTTCACCTGATGGCCGCATTTTATGTGGGCCAGCCAGCGTGGCGCGCGATGCAGGCCGCGAAATATGGGCGAATCGTCCTGACCAGTTCCGCATCCGCGATGTTTGGTTCCGTGTGGCAAGCCAACTACGGTGCCGCAAAAGCGGGTTTGGTGGGGCTGATGAACAGTATCGGCACGGAAGGCGAGAAGTACGGCATTCAGGTCAACGCGTTGCTCCCGTGCGGCGCCAGCCGGCTCGGTCAGGGCAGCGATGAATGGCCTGCCGATTTCCATGACGGTATGCCGGAAGATTTCGCACTGGTCGCGCCGGGCATCCGCAACGAATTTGTCGTGCCGATGGCGATATGGCTGGCAAGTGAACGGTGCAAGGCCAATCGCGCGCTCTACACGGCAACGGGCGGGCGGTTCGCACGCGTTTTCGTCGGCGAGGCCGATGGGTGGTTGAGCCAGCACGGCCGTCCTCCTACGCCGGAAGACATCGAGCGACATCTGGCCGAAATCGATGACACGACGCACTTCGACCAGCCGCAAAGCGTATGGGGAGAGTTCGAATCGATCATCAGCGGCTATCGCGCCGAGGCAAAGCGGCGACTGGACCCGACAGGACTTTGACCAACGACAGGGAGCAACGAGACATGGAGAAACGATCGTGACACGCAGAATCGGCATCATCGGCGCCAACTGGAGCCTGAAAGTGCATGGCAGCGCCTGGCGGCTATTGCCGGATGTGGAGGTGGCGGCAGTCTGCACCGCGCACCGCGAGACCGCCGAAGCAGCGGCGAAAGCCTTCGGCGTGCCGCGCGCCTATTGGGACGTCGCGGATCTCGTCGCCGATCCCACTCTCGACATCATCGATGTCGGCAGCCGGCCTTCGTATCGCTATGGCATGGTGATGGCCGCGCTCAACGCGGGCAAGCACGTCTATGACGCGCTGCCGTTCGCGGTCGATACTGAACATGCGCTCGCGCAGAGCGAACTGGCCGCGAAAAAAGGGCTGGTCGGTGTGGTCGATGCGCAGTTCCGCTGGGTGCCCGCGGCGATGCACATGCTGAAGCTTGTTTCAGAGGGCTTCCTTGGCGAGCCACTCGGTTTCAATTTTCAGCTTCTTCAGCCATTGCGTAACCACGATGGTTTCATTTATCCCCATGCTTCCTATCCTGGTGGTGGCGTGTCGCCGTACAAGTGGTTAGCCGAATCCACAAGCGGCGGCAGCGCATGGCGCAATTTCGGCAGCCACATGGTCCTGTTTCTGATGCCATTGCTCGGCCGGGTGAAGGCGGCGACCGGGTCGGACACGACGGGCATCAAGCAATGGCGTTTGCCGGACGGTAGCACGTACGCGCCAGACACCGCCGATCTCGGCTGCGGCGTGTTGCGCATGGAAAACGGCGCGTTGGGCACGATCCAGACAAGCTGGGCAGTCGCCGACGGCCCCGGCATTCGTGCCGAATTGTGGGGAACGAAAGGACGCCTGCTCTACGTCGATCCTACGTTCGGCGATGGCATTTCATCGCGTCTCTATGCGGGCAAGCCGGAGCCGTTCGAGTTCGGCACGGCCGCAGGCGAATGGCTCGAAACCCCGGAGCACTATTTCGCCGTGCCGGGAACGGGGTTCTCGAAACAGAATGCTCCGTCGTACATGGTGTCGATGGGCTGGATGTTTCACGACATGCTCGAAGCGATCAAGCACGAGCGCACACCATCGCCGAGCTTCGAAGAGGCTGCCCACGCGCACCGGGTAGTGGAGGCGGTGATCGAGTCCGGCCGCAGCGGACGATGGATCGAGATCGGCAATCGTTGAAGCGGCCAGCGTGGCCCCTCACTACTCGAGCCAGGTGGACGGGCGGCGGCTCGCACGCCCGTCGCCCACGCTTCTTCTTTCTCTTACTTCACGTACTTGCGGAACTCCGGCTTGCGCTTTTCGCGGAATGCATTGCCGCCTTCCTTCGATTCATCCGTGTCGTAGTACAGCGCGAGCGCCTGCATTGCGAACGCACCGATACCGCGGATATTCTCGGTGTCGATATTGAACGAACGCTTCGCCAGCGCAATAGCGGTGGGACTCATCTGCAGAATCTCGTCACACATCTTCTTCGTTTCGGCGTCGAGCTGTTCGGGCGGCACGACGGCATTGATTAGACCCCAGTCGAGCGCCTGTTTCGCGCTGTATTTGCGGCACAGATACCAGATTTCCCGCGCGCGCTTCTCGCCGACGATGCGCGCGAGGTAGGCGGTACCGAAACCGGGATCGACCGACCCGACCTTCGGTCCGACCTGGCCGAACACCGCGCTCTCGGAAGCGATGGCGAGATCGCATATGGTCACGAGCACATTGCCGCCGCCGATTGCGTAGCCGTTCACCCGGGCAATCACGGGCTTCGGAATGTCGCGGATGATGCTTTGCAGTTCCTCGATCGGCAGACCGACGGTGCCGCGCCCGTTGTAGCCGTCGCCGGACTGGTCGCCGCCCGTACAGAATGCCTTGTCGCCGGCACCCGTGAGCACGACGACGCCGATATCCTTGTTCCATCCCGCGAGGCCGAAAGCCTTGATGAGCTCTTCGACGGTGTTGGCGCTGAATGCGTTGTAGACCTTCGGGCGATTGATGGTGATCGTCGCGATCCCATCCGCCTCGTGATAGCTGATGTCCTTGAATTCCATGTCGTAGTCCAATGTTGTTGGTCGTTTGCGGCAGCGGTGCCTTTTAGCCGGCCATCGTCAAACCGCCAGACACGCTGATGACCTGGCCGCTGATGAAGGCGGCGTCGTCACTCGCGAGGAAGGCAACCACGCCCGGGATGTCGCTCGGGTCGCCCATGCGGCCGAACGGTACGGCCTTCACGAGGGCCGCCTTGATGCGCTCGCCTTTCTCGCCTTGCGCGAGGTTGTCGAGAAGAGGGGTCGCGGTGGGACCCGGGCAAACCACGTTGACGGGAATCATCTGGCGAGCCATTTCGCGCGCCATCGTCTTCGTGAATGCGATCAGGCCGCCCTTGCAAAACGAGTACACCGCTTCCATCGAGGAGCCCACGCGCCCCGCATCCGACGAGATATTGACGACACGGCCGCGGCCGCGCTCGGACATCCGTCGCAGCACGGCATGGTGCATGTTCAGCGGTCCGTACAGGTTGATCGCAACCACCTTGTCCCAGAACGGCTTCTCCGTTTGCAGGAAAAATGCGCCCATGTCCCAGCCGGCGTTGTTCACGAGAACCTCGATCGGTCCCAGTTCTTCTTCGACTCTCGCCACCGCGGCATGCACGCCTTCGTGGTCCGTGATGTCGACGCGGTACGCGCGCGCCTTGCCGCCCGCTGCTTCGATCTCCGCCGCAACACGCGCCGCGCCCTCTTCGTTCAGATCGAACAGCGCAACGGTCGAGCCTTCCTCGCCGAATCGCTTGCTGATGGCTGTTCCGATCCCGCCTGCGGCGCCGGTTACGATGACGACCTTCTCCTTGAGCCCCTTCATTGATTCCCTCCGTAATATGCGAGGCGCTTTCGCGCCAGTTAATCCTTGCTCAGCGCTTCGGAAACTTCGTCGGCTTTTCCCGTGGCCCGGGCGAGCAGCGAGCTGGCCTCGTCTTCGCTGTAACCCGCTTCGATCAGAACCTGGATGCTGTGCTCGCCGAGATTCGGCGGCAGATAGCGAACGTTGCCGGGCGACTCGGAGAAGTGCACCGGTATCGAGGTCATTACCATGTCGCCTTCGGTTGGGTGCTCGAAGCGCTGGAAGAAGCCGGTCTCCTTGATGTACGCATCGTGCATCAGGTCTTTCAGGTCGCGTACCGGGCCGTGCGGCACGTCGGCGGAGGCGAAGATCGCGTTCCATTCCGCGGTCGTCTTGTTGCGGATCGCGTCGCCGACGATGCGGTACAGCTCGTTGATGTTGCGCATGCGCTCGGTCATGTGACAGAAGCGCGGGTCGTCGAGCAGATGCGCGGCATCGATTGCGCACAGCACGCGGCGCCATTGCTCGTTGTTCACGGCGAGCACGCAGATATGCCCGTCTTTTGTCGCGTAGGGTCGGCGGTGCGGCGAGAACATGCGCGGATAGCCGAGACCGGTTCCGTCATTGGAGCCCAGCGCACCTTCCCAAAGATGCTCGAACAGATTGAATTGCAGCATCGTTTCGAACATCGGCACATGCACGAGTTGGCCGACACCGGTCCGCTCGCGGTGATAGAGCGCCATGCCGATCGACGACGCCAGCACGTAGCCGCAGAACTTGTCGACGATCACGGTGGGGAAGTAGCGCGGCGAGCCATCCGTGTCGCGGTTCATCGAGGCAATGCCGCTCTCGCCCTGGATCACGTCATCGAAAGCGGGGCGGTCCTTGTAGGGACCGTCGATTCGATAGCCCGCGCCCGACGCATAGACGATGCGCGGATTGCGCGCCCGCACCGTCTCATAGTCGATGCCGAGGCGCTCGGCCGCGCTCGGGCGCATGCTGTGCACGATCACGTCGGCGGTCTCGACGAGCTTGAGCAGCGCTTCGCGGCATTCGGCCAGCTTGAGGTTCAGGATCACGCTCCGCTTGTTGCGGTTCATGATCGTATAGAACACGGCCATGTCGGGATTGCGGCCGGGACCGTTCTTGCGGTTCTGGTCGCCTTCGGGCGGTTCGATCTTGATGACGTCCGCGCCCATGTCGCCGAGCAACTGCGTGGCGACCGGACCGAGCACGTTGATGGTCAGATCGATCACGCGGACACCGGCTAGCGGGCCGGTCGCCTGTTCGAGAGGTTGTTGTGGATTTTCCATGCTCAGGCCTTGTACTCCTTGCCCTTAACGAGCCTGAGCGGCGTGTACACCATCACTTCGGTGCCGTCCTGCTTGACCACGCGGTTGCGGGTGCGCACGAGCCCGAGGCCGGGACGCCCCTTGCTAGGCCGGCATTCGATCACTTCGCATTCGACATGGATCGTGTCGCCCACGTAGGTCGGGCCTTTGATGTCGAGCTCCATGTTCAGGAACGCAAAGCCGACGCCCTGCATGGTGGCCTGCGTGAGTAGCCCTTCCATGAGCGTAAACACCAGCGCCCCCGGTGCGACACGGCCCTTGATGGCGGATTGCTCGCGCAAGAACTCGGTGTTGGTGAACAGGACTTCCAGCATGCCGGTCACCGAAACAAAATTCACGACATCCGTTTCCGTGACCGTCCGGCCTACGGTCTTGAACTTGCGTCCAACGGGCAGATCCTCCCAGTGAATCCCCAGACCAACCGTTTCGATTTCTACCATTGCCTGTCCTCTGTTGTTGTCGCTCGATTGTTAGATCAGCTGTCGTCGTCAGTTCTTCTTGATGCGGCCCAGCACGTTGTCCGCGACGATGTTGCGCTGAATCTGGTTGGTGCCCTCGATGATCTGCACCACCTTCGCGTCGCGGAAATATCGATTGATCGGGTACTCATTGGAGATGCCCGCGGCGCCGAAAAGCTGTACGGCGTCGGTCGCGACCTTCATCGCGACATCCGATGCGAACATCTTCGCCATCGCCGCCATGGGGGCGAGTTCACGGCCTCTGACGCCCGCGTCGACGAGCGACGCCGTGCGATAGACGAGCTGGCGCGCAGCCTCGGTCTGGGTGACCATGTCAGCGATCATCCAGCGCACGCCCTGAAAGTTGCTGATGCTCTGACCGAATGCAACGCGGTCCTGAATGAATTTGACGGTGTGATCGATCGCGCCCTGCGCGATGCCTACCGCGCGCGCGGCCACGATGGGGCGGCTGGTGTTGAGCGTCTCCATTGCCACTTTGAACCCCTGGCCGCCTTCGGGCCCGAGACGATCTTCCGTGCGGATGAAAGCGTCGTCGAAATAAAGAGGGCATGACGGGACGCCGCGCGCGCCCATCTTGTCTTCTTCGTTGCCGATCGTCAGACCCGGCGTGTTGCGATCGACGATAAATAGATTGATGCCGAGCGGCTGTCCTTCTTCATCGAGCGTCTTGGCGGCGACCAGAATGAAGTCGGCGATATGCGAATTGGTGCACCAGATCTTCGAGCCGTTGAGCACATATCCGCCGTTCTTGCGGCGTGCCGTGGTGCGAATGCCCGAGACGTCGGAGCCGCTTTGCGCTTCGGTAATCGACAGCGCACCGCGCAAGTCACCGGAGGCGAGTCCAGGCAGAAGGCGAGCCTTCTGCTCTTCGGTGCCGCCTTCAAGAATGGCTCCGAACGGGGTCCATTGCACGACCAGCAGATAACCCGTGTTGTAGCAAACCCGCCCGAATTCCTCGACGGCGACACAGGCCGACATCAAACTGCCGGCGCCGCCATACGCTTCGGGAAACGGCAGCGTGAAGAGGCCCAGTTCCTTGAGCAGAGCGTACATGTCGTGCGGATACTCGGCCGTACGGTCGATCTCGTCGGCGCGTGTCGCCAAGCGCTCCCTTGCGACGCGGCGGATGAGGTCGCGGATCTGAACCTGGTCGTCTGTTAGTTCGTATGTCACTTCGAGCTCTCTTGCTAGCGGTTTTTCTGGGGCGGCCCCGGATTCGTCACCGGACAGGAGACACGTCGCCCCCGCCGACCTCTTCCGAATCTCGCCCGGTCTCTTCACGTAATTGAACAATGTTCGATAAATTAAACGAATCGCTTGTAGGTCGTCAAGCGCTGAAACCTGCGGCCGCGGGTTTCTCCGAGGTGCGCCAGGAATTTGGTCGGGATGTAGTGGCAGCCTTGCGCGGCGGGGCGTGGCAGGGGTTTCCCGGCGTTGACAGCATCCTTCCAATGCGTTTAAGATTTGGAACAGTGTTCGGTTATGTGTTCCATTTTGACCCGACAGAGTGGCTCGATTCGGCGCGAGCCCGTGGCAAAACGATTTGGAGGAGCGGGGAATGGACTCTCTTTGTCCTGAAGTCGATTATCAGAAGTTTCTGGCCGAGGGCCGCTTGATGATCCAGCGTAGCCGCAGCAGCGGTCGCTATGTGTTCTACCCGCGCGTAGCTGAGCCGGTTACCGGGATGCGCGACCTCGAGTGGGTCGAAGCCTGCGGGAAGGGCACGGTTTATTCCACCACCGTGGTGCGCCAGAAATCGCCCACGCCAAGCTACAACGTCGCCGTGATCGATCTGGAAGAAGGTGTGCGCATGCTCAGCTGTGTAGAGGGCATCGAGCCAGAGGCCGTGCGCATTGGTATGCCCGTGCAGGCGAAGATCGTGTACCGGGGAGATGCGGCACTGCTTGTGTTCGAACCAGCCTGACGCCCGCTAACCGCAACCGGCCGTCAAGAGCCGGTCGCACCGATGAAAGGTAGATCGATGGAATTTAACTTGCGCGGGCGTACCGCACTGGTGGCAGGCGCCACCCATGGCATTGGGGAAGCACCTGGCTTGTCGTCGCTGGATCTTGCTGCGCGTGCCTCCGTTGACGCGCTGGCTCAGGTAGGGCTGACGCCTGGCGATGTCGACGGGCTTTTCGTGTGTACGCCGGACGACATGCTCTCGGGCCTCACGTTTGCCGAATACCTCGGTATTAACCCGAGGTTCACCGACAACAATCGGAGCGGCGGCTCGGCGTTCGAAATTTACGCGCACACCGCGGCCATGGCGTTGTGTACGGGACAGATCGACGTTGCGTTGATCGCATATGGAAGCAATCAGCGCAGCGCGGCGGGCAAGCTGGTGCAATCGTCGCGCCCCTCGCCGTGGGAGAGCCCGTACAAGCCGATGAATCCGGTTTCGTCGTATGCACTTGCGGCGGCGCGGCATATGCACCAGTACGGCACGAAGCGCGAGCATCTCGCCGAAGTGGCCGTAGCCGCGCGCAAGTGGGCCCAGCTCAATTCCGAAGCGTACATGCGTACGCCGTTGTCGATCGAAGATGTGATGGGCGCACGCCTCGTGTCCGACCCGCTTTCCGTGCGTGATTGCTGCCTCGTGACCGATGGCGCGGCGGCGGTCGTCATGGTGCGCGCCGATCGGGCGCGCGATCTGACGGACAAACCGGTGTATCTGCTCGGCGCGGCTTCGGCCACCTCGCACCGCGAAATCGCGAACATGCCGGACCTCACGGTGACCGCCGCAGCGGAATCAGGCCGGCGTGCGTATGAGATGGCGGGCGTGAAAGCAGGCGATATCGACGTCGCGATGCTCTACGACGCTTTCACGATCAACACCATTCTGTTTCTCGAAGACCTCGGCTTTTGCGCTAAAGGCGAAGGCGGCCACTTCGTCGCGGACGGCGGCATCGCGCCGGGCGGCCGGCTCGCGGTGAACACCAACGGCGGCGGTCTGTCCTGCGTTCACCCCGGCATGTATGGGCTCTTTCTGATGGAAGAATCGATGCGGCAATTGACGGGCCGTGCCGGCGAGCGCCAGATCCCCGGCGCGAAGCTGGCGATCGCGCACGGCAACGGCGGCGTGCTGTCGAGCCAGGCCACGGTGATTCTCGGAACACAGGAAACGCTGTAAGACACGCCACCCGCCAGGGTCGCTGTCAACAGCTTTGCATGGGATCAGAGTAAGTGCTTGCATGGGATCGGAGTAGGCGCTAAAGCGCCAACTCCGATCGACAGCTAAAGCGCCGACTCTGATCGACAGGAGACGGACAGATGAGCGAAGAGACCAGCAACGATGCAGCAGAGATCGTACAGGTCCGGCAAGACGGTGCGATCGCGATCGTCACATTGAACTATCCACAACGGCGCAACGCGTTTTCGCTGAAGATGCGTGAGACATTGTACGCACAGCTTTATCGCCTGATGCATCACGAGGAAACCTGCCGTGCGATCGTATTGACGGGCGCAGGCAATACGTTTTGCGCAGGCGGAGACATCTCGGAGATGCAGGCGCGCAAGGTACTCGAATACCGCCAGCGCAATGAACTGCCACTCGATATTTTCAGGCTGATGGTCGAAGGACCGAAAGCGGTTGTCGCCGCCGTCGAGGGGTTTGCGTTCGGCGCCGGCCTCTCGCTCGCCGCCGCTTGCGACTACGTCGTCACGTCCTCGGCCGCGCGATATGCGAGCGCGTTCGTCAAGGTGGGGCTGCTGCCCGATACGGGGCTCTATTGGTCGCTGTCGCAGCGCGTGGGCGGCGGTCTTGCACGCGAACTGATGCTGAGTGCGCGCGAGTTCAATGGCGTCGAAGCAGGCGAGAGCGGTTTTGCGAATCAGGTCGTAGAGCCCGGCGAGGCGCTGAACGCCGCATTGAAGGTGGCGCAACAGTACGCGGAACTGCCGTCGGTGGCCACCGCGCACCTGAAGGCCGCGCTCGCGACGGGCATCCGCACGCTCGACGATGCGATCGAAGCCGAAGTCAACCTGCAGCCCATCCTGCGCCGCAGCCGCGAACACCAGGAGGCGGTGAGCGCCTTCATGGAAAAGCGCAAGCCGGTATTCGTGGCCGACTGAGGGAAGGCGATATGAGCGAAAAACAAACGGCAGAAAACGAAGTGACGTCGCTGATCGAGGTGACCCGCGAGGGACCGGTCGCGATCGTGACGCTGAACAATCCCAGGCGCCGCAACGCGATGGGACGCCAGATGCGCCAGTTGCTGCGCGACACCATGCATCGGCTGATGGTCGACGATCCGGATTCGCACGCAATCGTCCTCACGGGCGCGGGCGAGCACTTTTGCGCGGGCGCGGACATCTCCGAGATGACGAAGCGCACGATCCTGCAAAGCCGCGAGATTCTGGCGGAGTCGTGCGTCGTGGTGCGGGAAATGCAGGCTGGACCGAAGCCGGTCGTGGCGGCGGTGGAAGGCGTGGCCTTCGGCGCCGGGCTGTCGCTCGCGGTGGCGACCGACCATGTCGTCGCGGCTTCGACTGCGCGGTTTTGTGCGGCGTTTCTGCGCGTAGGTCTGATTCCGGATACCGGCATTCTGTGGACTCTGCCGAAACGCATCGGCATGGCTCGCGCGCGCGAGATGCTCTCGCTCGCCACCGAGATCGACGGAGACAAGGCCGCAAAGATTCACCTTGCGAACGAAGTCGTCGAGCCGGGTACTGCGCGCGCGAAGGCAATCGAAGTGGCGCGCGGCCTCGCCGAGCTGCCGCCGCTCGGCGTGGCGCTGCTGAAGGACGCGCTGACCAACGCCGCGACGACCATGGAAGGCGCGCTGAGAGCCGAGATCGATTTTCAGCCCATCCTGCGTCAGTCGAAAGACCATCAGGCTGCCTGCAAGGCGTTTATGGAAAAGACCACACCGGTCTTCACGGGCGAGTGAGCGCGGGGAGCAATGCGATGACTATCGAGCAGAAAGAAAACGCTGCGGACGAGATCGTGCAGCTACGCTGTGAAGGCGACGTGACCATCGTCACGATGAACTATCCCGAGCGCCGCAACGCGTTCTCCATGAAGATGCGTCTCGCGCTGACCGAGGTGTTCCAGCGGCTGATGCACGACGACCCGGATACCCGCGCGATCGTGCTGACGGGCGCGGGCGGCCATTTTTGCGCGGGCGGCGACCTGTCCGAAATGCACGCGGCCACGCCACCGCTGCTGGCGCTTCGTGAGCGCATCGCAGTGGGCGTGCGTCTTTTCAAGCTGATCTATACGGGCACGAAACCCGTCGTTGCGGCGGTAGAGGGCACGTGCTACGGGGCGGGAGTGTCACTGGCTGCCGCATGCGATGTCGTCGTAAGCGCCGATACAGCGAAATATTCGTGTGCCTTTAGCAAGGTTGGACTGTTGCCCGATACCGGCATTCTGTGGACGCTGCCGCAAAAGATCGGCGGCGGCAAGGCGCGTGAGCTGATGCTCAGGGGCAATGTGATCGACGCCGCCGAGGCGCGCCGCCTCGGCCTCGTCAGCGAGGTGGCCGCAAGCGGCGGCGTGCTCGATGCGGCGATCGGGAGCGCGGCGCGCTTCGCGAGTTATCCGCCAGTGACGCTGGCGCTCCTGAAGGCGAGCCTCGTCAACGCAGGCAATTCGATCGAAGACGCATGCCGCCTCGAAACCGACCTCAATCCGCTGACCCGTCAAACGAGCGACCACACGGAGGCGGTAAAGGCCTTCATCGAAAAACGCAAGCCGGTTTTCACGGGCGCCTGACGCTGCCATTCTCCGTTGCTGTCTCTACTGGAAGTTCAACGCATATGTTTACGCCCGACCTGCTGAAGAACAAACGAATTCTCATCACCGGAGGCGGCACTGGCCTTGGCAAGAGTATCGGCCGACGCTACCTCGAATTGGGCGCCGAACTCGTCATCTGTGGTCGCCGCAAGGAAGTGCTGGACGCGACGGCCGACGAGTTTCGCGGCGTGGTGCCGGGCGCCCGTGTCACGACGGTGCAGGCGGACGTGCGCAGCGCGGAGTCCGTCGAGTCGATGATGGACACGATCTGGCGGGACGGTCCGCTCGACGTGTTGCTGAACAACGCGGCGGCCAACTTCATCGCGCGCACGGAAAGCCTGTCGGCGCGGGCAGTGGATGCGGTGCTCGACATCGTGCTGCACGGCAGCTTCTATTGCACGATCGCGGCGGGCAAGCGCTGGATCGACGCGGGTCACCCGGGCAACGTGATCAGCACGGTATCGACGCCCACGATGACGGGCTCGGCCTTTACCGTGCCGTCCGCCGCGGCGAAGGCGGGTGTTCTGGCGATGACCCGCAGCCTCGCGGTCGAGTGGGGCCCGAAGGGCATTCGCCTGAACGCGGTGGCGCCCGGACTCTTCCCGACACCGGGCGCATGGGAGCAGTTGTACCCGCCCGGCTCGCAGGTCGAGCCGCAGGAGCGCTCGGTGCCACTGCGGCGCTTCGGCGATCACACCGAACTTGCCGATCTCTACGCTTATCTGGCGTCGGATGGCTCCGGCTACATCACCGGCGACATGATCGTGATCGACGGCGGCCGCTGGATGCAGGGTGTGGGCGGTCCGACCTTCCGCGCCATGCAGGACTGGACCGACGAGCAATGGGACGCGATGCGCGCCCACGCTCGCAAGGGGTGAACGATGGGGCCGCTTGCAGGAGTTCGAATCGTCGAGCTGGCGGGCATCGGGCCGGGGCCCATGGCGGCGATGCTGCTCGCCGATCTCGGCGCGACGGTGTTGCGCATCGAGCGTCGCCAGCCGGTCAAGCTCGGTATCGAGCGTCCGCTGCGCTACAACCTGTTGCTGCGCAACCGAAAGACAATTGCGCTAGACCTGAAGGACCCGCAGGCCGTCGAGCTCGTGCTCGGTCTGGTGGAGCGCGCCGACGCACTGATAGAAGGTTTCCGGCCGGGCGTGACCGAACGACTCGGGCTGGGCCCGCAGGTCTGCCTCGAACGTAATCCGAAGCTCGCTTACGGACGCATCACCGGGTGGGGCCAGGAAGGTCCGCTCGCGCGGTACGCCGGGCACGACCTGAACTACATCGCGATCACCGGCGTACTCAACGCAATTGGCCGCTGCGACCAGCCACCGTCGATACCGCTGAATCTGATTGGCGACTATGCGGGCGGGTCGCTGTACCTGGCAATGGGACTGCTCTCGGCGATTCTGCATGCGCGCAACGGCGGCGCCGGGCAGGTCGTGGATGCCGCAATCGTCGATGGCACCGCCAATCTCGCCACCACGTTCTTCGGCATGCAGGCCGCCGGCATCTGGCGTGACGGCCGCGGGACGAATGTCACCGACTCGGGATCGCACTTCTACGACGTGTATGAATGCGCGGATGGTAAGTGGATCACGGTCGGCCCTATCGAGGACAAGTTCTATGCCGAACTGCTTCGCCTGCTCGACATCGATCCGCAAACGCTGGGAACGCAGCTCGACGCGAGCAACTGGCCCGCGGCACGCGCGCTGTTCGCGCTCAAGTTCAAGAGCCGCACGCGCGAGCAGTGGTCGACTCTGCTCGAGCATACGGACGCGTGCTTTGCTCCCGTGCTGTCGTGGACCGAGGCACCCGAGCACGCGCATCTGAAGGCGCGCGGCACGTTCATCGAAGTCGACGGCATCGTGCAGCCCGCGCCGGCGCCACGCTTTTCCACCACCGTGCCCGCGAAGCCGACGCCGCCCGAGGCCCCCGACGCGTCCACGGTCGAGGCCGCGCTGGCCGCATGGCTCGATCCGGGCCGCATCGGCGAGCTGAAAGAAGCGGGAACGCTGGCCTGATCCGCACCGTCAGGCGACCCATCAAGACGAAACGAGACACTCATGGATCTGCGATATACCGACAAAGAGCTGGCGTTCCGCAATGAGGTGAGAGCCTTCTTCAAGGAGGCGCTGCCCGCCGACATTCGACGCAAGGCGACCTTGGGGCAGCGTTATTCGGCGGCCGACCTGCGCCGCTGGCAGCGCATTCTGTACGAGCGCGGCTGGGCGACTCCCGCGTGGGACAAGGCGTGGGGCGGGACGGGCTGGAGCGCGGTGCAGCAGTACATCTTCAAGGAAGAGCTGCACATGGCGCCGGCGCCCGAGACGCTGTCGTTCAACGTGAACATGATCGGTCCGGTTTTGATCGCGTTCGGCAGCGAAGAGCAGAAGCGCCATTTCCTTCCTCGCATCGCGAGCCTCGAATACTGGTTCTGCCAGGGGTTTTCCGAGCCCGGCGCCGGTTCGGACCTGGCCGCGCTGCGAACCCAGGCGGTCCGCGACGGCGACCACTACATGATCAACGGGCAGAAGCTGTGGACTTCGACCGCGCATCACGCCGACTGGATGTTCTGTCTCGTGCGCACGGATTCGAGCGGCAAGAAGCAGCAGGGCATCACGTACCTGCTGATCGACATGAAGACACCGGGCCTGACCGTGCGTCCGATCATCACGATCGACGGCCACCATGAAACCAACGAGGTGTTCTTCGACAACGTGCGCGTGCCGGTTGCGAACCGGATCGGCGAGGAAAACAAGGGCTGGGATTACGCGAAATATCTGCTTGGCAACGAGCGCAGCGGCATCGCGCGCGTGGGCGTTTCGAAGATGCGCGTGCGTCATGCGAAGGAGCTAGCGAAGCGCGTGCCCTGCGGCGACGGCGTGCTGTGGGACGACCCGCGTTTTCGCGAACGTGTCGCGGCCGTCGAGGTGGAGCTGAAGGCCCTGGAAATGACGCAGATGCGCGTGATCGCCGAAAGCAGCGCGCAGGACAGCCACGTGCCCGACCCAAAGACTTCGATCCTGAAGATCAAGGGTTCGGAACTGCAGCAACTCGCGGCTGAATTGCTCCTCGAGGTCGCAGGGCCGGACGCCTTGCCGCTCGATCTCGACTTCCTGCGCGGGCTTGGCGATCCGGTTCGTGAACCCGAATGGGGGCTCACGATCGCGCCGAATCACTACTTCGCGCGCCACGTCTCGATCGTGGGCGGCTCCAACGAGATTCAGAAGAACATTCTCGCCAAGTCCGTACTCGGACTTTGAGCGACCGGCGAACTGCGGAGAAGCATCAGATATGGACTTTGATTTCACCGATGAGCAACGCATGCTCAAGGACAGCGTCGAGCGGCTCCTCAAGGACGAATACGGCTTCGAGCAGCGCGCGAAGTATCTCGCTGAGCCTGACGGTTTCAGCCGGGAGCTCTGGGCGCGTTACGCCGACATGGGTCTGCTGGGCCTTTCGTTCGACGAGGAATACGGCGGCAGTAACTGCGGCCCGGTCGAAACGATGATCGTGATGGAGGCGTTGGGCCGTGGGCTCGCAGTCGAACCGTATCTTGCGACGGTCGTGCTGGGCGGCGGCTTCGTGCGCCTCGGCGGCAACGCGGCGCAACGTGCGGCGATTCTGCCGCAGATTGCGCAGGGTGAGCTGCAGATGGCGTTCGCCCACAGCGAGGCGCAGTCGCGCTACGACCTTGCGGACGTTGCGACCACCGCACGGCGCGACGCCGACGGCTGGGTGCTCGACGGCGCCAAGCGCGTGGTGCTGCACGGCGGCAGCGCCGATCTTCTGGTGGTGTCGGCGCGCGTGTCGGGCGGCAGACGCGAGCGCGACGGCATCGGTCTGTTCGTGGTCAGGGGCGACGCGGCGGGCGTGACGCGCCACTCGTATCCGACGCAAGACCGGTTGCGTGCGGCAGATATCGAATTGTTAGGCGTGCGCATTGCGGATAGCGACGTGCTGGGCGTGGCGGGCGCCGCGTTGCCGCTGATCGAAGCGGTCGTTGCGCACGCCATCGCGGCGGTGAGCGCGGAAGCCGTGGGCGCAATGGCCGCCGCGCACGAAGAAACGGTCGAGTATCTGAAGGTCCGCAAGCAGTTTGGCGTGCCTATCGGATCGTTTCAGGCGCTCCAGCATCGCGCGGTCGACATGCTCGTCATGGTGGAGCAGGCGCGCAGCATGGCGCTGTTCGCGACCATGATGAGCGAGGAGCCGGATGCGGCCGAACGCGATCGCAGTATGTCCGCGGCGAAAGTGCAGATCGGACGCTCGGGCCGTTTCGTCGGTCAGCAAGGCGTGCAACTTCACGGCGGCATCGGGATGACCGAGGAGTGCAAGATCGGCCACTACCTGAGACGCCTGAGCGTGATCGATATCCAGTTCGGATCGACCGAACATCATCTGACCCAGCTCGCCAATGCCGGCGGGCTGATCGATGCGGCAGCGTGAGCCGCGCGTCCAGCCAAGCAAACGGAATCCATTCATGAGCCGAATTTCCAAACCCGATCAATATCAGGAACTGCGCGACGCGTTGCGCGACCTCTCGAAGGAGTACCCGGACGAGTACTGGCGCCGTATCGATCATGAGCGCGTCTATCCGGAGGCCTTCGTCGACGCACTGACGAAGGCCGGCTGGATGGCTGCGCTGATTCCCCAGGAGTATGGCGGTTCCGGCCTCGGGTTGACCGAGGCGTCCGTGATCATGGAGGAGATCAACCGCAACGGCGGCAACTCCGGGTTCTGCCACGGCCAGATGTACAACATGAATACGCTGCTGCGTAATGGCTCGGAAGCGCAAAAGCGCAAATACCTGCCGAAGATCGCGAGCGGAGAGTTGCGTCTGCAATCGATGGCCGTGACCGAGCCGACCACCGGAACGGACACGACAAAGCTGAAGACCAACGCTGTAAAAAAAGATGGCCGTTACGTGGTCAACGGCCAGAAGGTGTGGATATCACGCGTGCAGCACTCGGACATGATGATCCTGCTCGCGCGCACCACGCCGCTGTCGGACGTGAAGAAGAAGTCGGATGGGCTGTCGTGCTTCCTCGTGGACCTGCATCAGGCGATCGGCAATGGCCTGACCGTGCGACCGATTCCGAACATGGTCAACCACGAGACGAACGAACTGTTCTTCGATAATCTGGAAATCCCTGAAGAGAACCTGATCGGCGAGGAAGGCAAAGGTTTCAAGTACATCCTCGACGGACTCAATGCCGAGCGCGCACTGATCGCCGCCGAGTGTATCGGCGACGGCTACTGGTTCGTCGATCGCGCATCGAAGTACGCGAGCGAGCGCATCGTGTTCGACCGGCCGATCGGCATGAATCAGGGTATTCAGTTTCCGATTGCCGAGTCATACATCGACGTGCGCGCGGCCGACCTCATGCGCTACAAGGCCTGCGAGCTGTTCGACAATCATCAGCCGTGCGGCGCGGAAGCGAACATGGCGAAGCATCTCGCGGCCACGGCTTCGTGGAAGGCCGCCAATGCCTGTCTGCAGACACATGGCGGTTTCGGGTTCGCCTGCGAATACGACGTCGAACGCAAGTTCCGCGAAACGCGCCTCTATCAGGTGGCGCCGATATCGACGAACCTGATTCTGTCCTACGTCGCCGAGCACGTGCTCGACCTGCCGCGTTCATTCTGAGCTTTGGAGGGATCTCATGCGCTTCGAGACCATTTTGTACGACGTCAAGGACCGTATTGCAACGATTACGCTGAACCGTCCTGAACACATGAACACCTGGAACGACCAGGTGGCGACCGAGGTGTACGAGGCGATGCAGGCGGCGGGCGCGGATCATGGCGTGCGCGTCATCGTTTTCACCGGTGCTGGCAAGGCGTTCTGCGCGGGCGGTGATATTCACAGCTTTGGCGGCGACCCGGCCGCGCTGATGACGAAGCTGCCGCGCCCGTTCGACATGCGCAAGCGCGCCGACTGGCAGACGCGCTGCTCGTACTATCCGGCCATCCCGAAACCGGTGATCGCGATGCTCAACGGTGCGACGGTCGGCATTGGCCTGATCCACGCGCTCTTTTGCGACATCCGCTTTGCGTCGGAAGACGCCACCATCACGACGGCGTTCGCGCGCCGGGGCCTGACCGCGGAATACGGCATGGCCTGGATACTCGCGCGCCACGTCGGCCAGGCGCACGCGCTCGACCTGCTGATGTCGGGACGCAAGATCAAGGGACGTGAAGCCGAACGGATGGGACTCGTGAATCGGGCAATCCCGGCCGACAAGCTCGTCGAGGAGACCTATGCCTACGCGCGCGAAATGGCCGAGTACTGCTCGCCGCGCTCGATGCGCATCATGAAGGAGCAGGTCTGGGAGGTGCCATTCCAGACGCCCCACGAGGCGGTGATGTACGCCGGACTGGACATGCCGATCGCCAACCAGTGCGATGACTACAAGGAAGGCATGGCCAGCTTCCTCGAAAAGCGCAAGCCCAACTTCACGGACCACTGAGCACACATAGGACTATCACCTCATGCTGAACTACGAAGTCGTCAAGAACTGGCCGATCGAGGATGTTACGCAGACGTACAGCGAGCGCGACGTGATGCTGTATTCGCTGGGTCTCGGGCTGGGCGGAGACCCGCTCGACACCGAACAGCTGCGCTACGTGTACGAAAAGGACCTGCAAGCGATGCCGACCTGCGCGGCCGCGTTCGCGTGGCCGAAATCGTGGATGCGCGACCCGCGCACCGGCATCGACTACCTGAAGCTCGTGCATGGTGAGCAGGACGTGCGTTTCATGCGCCCGATGCCGGTGGCCGCGACCATCGTCAGCAAGACGCGGGTGAGCCGCATCTCGGACAAGGGCGCGGGCAAAGGCGCGATCGTCGAACTCAAGCGCGACATCATCGACGCCTCGACGGGCGAACAGCTTGCCGAAGTCCGGCAGGTGTCCTTTCTGCGTGGCGACGGCGGGTTCAGCGCCGAGTCGGGCGCGAGCGACGCGCCGCCCGAAGCGCTTCCGGCGGTGCCGGAGCGTGCACCCGATGCGGAATATGTGTTCCCGACCGGTGCCCATGCTGCGTTGATCTACCGCCTTTCGGGCGATGCGAACCCGCTGCACGCGGACCCGGAGGTTGCGTCAAAGGCCGGCTTCAGCCGTCCCATTCTTCACGGCCTCGCGACCTACGGTATGGCGGGTTACGCGGCGATTCGCAGGTTCGCGGGCAACGACGCATCGCGCTTGAAGCGACTGGCGTTGCGCCTGACTTCGCCGGTGTACCCCGGCGAAGAAGTGCGCTTCCAGTTCTGGCGGGACAATGACACGCGCCTGCATTTGCGCGCGCGCGTCGACGCGCGCGACGCGGTGGTGCTGAACAACGGCATCGTGGAAATTGCCTGAAACCGCGCCCGGCAACGCCAACGTGCTTTGCCGGGCAGCGACTGGAGCCTGAAATGAAACGACCCCCATGCTCACTGTTGTTCGCGGCCCCCCGGGAGGGCTTCAGCCTCCCTTGGGGCGGCTCGGCGGGAGGCTGAAATGGATCTGAAAGAGAGTTCCGCCGACAAGGAATTTCGCGCCACGGTGCGCGAATTCGTAGCGACGCATTTGCCCGACGACATTCGTGGACGGGTGCTGAACTTCCGCCATGTGCCGCGCGAAGACTATGTGCGCTGGCAACGCATTCTGGCCGGGAACGGATGGGGCGCACCTGCATGGCCCGTCCAATTTGGCGGCGCCGCCTGGAATGCCACGCAGCGCAACATTTTCGACGAGGAATGCTTTACCGCCGGCGCGCCGCGCCAGATGCCGTTTGGCCTTTCGATGGTCGGACCTGTGATCCAGAAGTTCGGCACCGACGCGCAGCGCGAACGGTTTCTGCCGCGCATCGTCTCGATGGAGGACTGGTGGTGTCAGGGTTACTCCGAGCCGGGGGCGGGTTCCGATCTGGCGTCGCTCAAGACGCGTGCGGACCGCGTCCAGCGCGACGGTCAGTCGTTCTACGTGGTCAACGGCCAAAAGATCTGGACTTCGTTTGCCCAGTGGGCGAACTGGATTTTCTGCCTGGTTCGCACGGATGGGAGCGGCCGTCCGCAGGAAGGCATCTCGTTCCTGCTGATCGATATGTCGACGCCCGGCATCACGGTCAGACCGATCCGCACGCTCGACGGCGGCCACGACGTCAACGAAGTGTTTTTCGATAACGTGGAAGTGCCGGTGAGCAATCTCGTCGGTGAAGAGCATCGCGGCTGGTCGATCGCAAAGTATCTGCTCGGCCATGAGCGGACCAACATCGCGGGGCTTGGCAACTGCAAGCGTTTCATGCGACGTCTGAAGGAGATCGCCAGCGCCGAGCGTAAGCACGGCAAGCCGCTCATCGAGGACGTCCGCTTTCGCGATCGCATCGCCAGGGTGGAAATCGATGTGATCGCGCACGAATGGTCGCTGCTGCGCGTCGTCTCGGCCGAAACCGCCGGACGTCCGATCGGACCGGAGGCTTCGGTGCTGAAAATCCGCGGTTCGGAGATTCAGCAGGAGCTTACGGAGCTGATCATGGAGTGCGCAGGTCCCTATGCGGTGCCTTTTGTAAGCGAGGCGCTGGAGGCGGACTGGCAGGGCGAAACCCCGAATGGCGAGTTGCTCAACGCGCTGGCCGCGCACTACCTGGACTGGCGCAAGATTTCGATCTACGGCGGCTCGACTGAAGTGCAGAAAAACATCATCGCCAAGCAGGCGCTCGGCATCTGAGGACACGCCATGGACTTCACGCTGGTTGAAGAGGAACAGATGCTGGCCGACGTGGTCGGCCGTTTCGTCGAAAAGGAATACGACTTCGAGGCGCGACGCCGTCTCGCCGCTACGCCCGAGGGCTGGTCGGCTGCGCACTGGACTACGCTGGCCGAAATGGGCGTGCTGGCACTGAACGTGCCGCAGGATCATGGCGGCCTTGGCACGGGGCCGATCGAGACCATGCTCGTGATGGAAGCCTTCGGCCGTGGACTCGTATTGGAGCCGTTTGTTTCGACCGCGGTGCTCGGCGCGAAGCTGATCGGGCGCGCAGGACACGAGGCGCGCAAGGCCGAGTTGCTGACCGGCATCGCCGACGGCAGCCTGAAGACCGCGGTGGCGACGCTTGAACCCGGTGCGCGTTTCGATTTGTGGAATGTTGCGACGAGGGCCGAGACCGCGCGTGACGGGTTCGTCCTGAACGGACGAAAGGGCGTCGTATTGCACGGCGACAGTGCGGACATTCTGCTGGTTTCGGCGCGTACCGCGGGCGAGCAGACCGATCAGCACGGCATCACACTCTTCGCCGTCGATGCGCGAACCCAAGGCGTCCGCGTCAGAGGATTTCCCGCACTCGATGGCCAGCGAGTCGCCGAGGTGGTGCTGGAGGACGTGCGCGTCGATGCAAAGGCTGTCATCGGCGCGGTCGATCAGGGCTACCCACTGCTCGAGTGGGCGGTCGATCAAGGCATTTTTGCGCTGTGCGCGGAAGCGGTCGGCGCGATGTCGCGGTTGAGCGAACTGACCTTTGAATACCTGCGCACGCGAAAGCAGTTCGGTTCGCCGATCGGTAAGTTCCAGGCGCTGCAGCATCGCGCCGCCGATATTTTGACCGCGGTAGAGCAGGCGAAATCGATCGTCTACTTTGCCGCCGCCAAGCTCGGCGAGGACGACGACCGCGAAGCCCATCGTGCCGTTACAGCCGCCAAGGCGCTGATCGGCCGTAGTGCGCGCTTCGTGGCACAGCAAGCGGTGCAACTGCACGGCGGGATGGGCATGACCGACGAACTGGCGGTGGGGTGGTACGTGAAGCGGCTCACCTGCATCGATATGACCTGGGGAAACACCGAACACCATCTCGAACTGTACGGCGCGTTCCTGTAATCGCAGTTTGCCCGACGACCCAGAATGGTCCCGACCGCCGATACCGGTCGATTCGAAAAAGGAGACAACAGATGTCAGTAGCTGCTCATGGCGCGGCTCCGGAGCTCGCGCCGATTCCCGCGCACGTATTGCCCGAACGTGTGTTCGACATCGATATCTACAATCCGCCGGGTGCCGAAGACGACTATCATCTGTCGCTCAAGCAGTTGCACGCCGAAGGCATTCCCGACATTCTGTGGACACCGCGAAACGGCGGACACTGGATCGCGACGCGCGGCGATGACATCTATCACATCCTCAAGGACTACGAGAATTTCTCGTCGAAGCAGCTGACGGTGCCGCTGGTCGAGCATCAACCGTTGCCGCCGATCTTCTTCGATCCTCCGCAGCACACCGCCTATCGCGCGCTGATCGCGCCTGCGTTCATGCCGCAGGCAATCGGCAAGCTCGAGGAGAAGGCGCGCGAAATGGCGATCGAACTGATCGAGGGTTTTTATCCCAAGGGCGAAGTGGAATTCGTATCGGGGTTTGCGCAGCATCTGCCAATCGGCATCTTCATGAACATGGTGGCGCTGCCCGCCGAAGATCGCGAGTACTTGCTCGGCCTCGCCGACAAGATGGTCCGCCCCGTCGATGCCAACGAGAAGCTCAAGGCGCTCGGTGCGATTTTCCAGTACCTGGGGGTGAAGATCGCGGAGCGCCGCGCGAATCCGGGTGACGACCTCATCAGCAAGATCGTCCATTCGAAGATCGACGGGCGTGCGCTCACCGACGATGAAGTGCGCGGGCTTTGCGGTCTCGTGCTGATTGGCGGCCTCGACACGGTTGCCTCGGCAATGGGTTTTATCGCGCGATTCCTCGCCGGCAGCCCGGCCCACCGCAAGCAGCTGATCGACAACCCCGAACTGACGCAGAAGGCCGTGGACGAGCTTCTGCGGCGCTTCCCGGTGGTCAATCAGGGGCGGCGGATCACACACGACTTCGAATACAAGGGCGTGCAGATGAAGGCGGGCGACATGATCGTCATGCCGACCACGCTGCACGGTCTGGACGAGCGAAAGTTCGACGATCCGCTGACGGTGGATTTCACTCGGCCCACGCCGATTCATTCGACGTTCGGCAATGGCGCGCATCGTTGTCCCGGCTCGTTCCTGGCGCGCGTGGAGTTGAAAGTTTTCCTTCAGGAGTGGCTGAAGCGGATTCCCGATTTCCAGATCAAGCCTGGCGAGAAGGCGGGTGTCCACGGAGGTGTGAACGGCACGCTGTACCACTTGCCTCTTGTCTGGGACGTGGCCCGTTGAAGGTCGGTCGCGATGGCCTGAGCAGGCCATGGTGACCATGTGGGTCTGTAGAAGACTATCTACGGCTCGGTACGCCCGTCATATGGCGCGCCCCTCGTTCTATGGAGATGCCTTGCTCAACGCGCGCCAGACAACCTTCATGGCGTGACGGAACGAGTCGACATCGAGTGTGTTCGTGTCGGCCCGGCGAAGATAGACGACGAGGCCCTGTAGATGTGAAAGGAGCAGGGCACCGCGCAGCGTACATTCTCCCGCCGCCACGGCGGGGTTTACCTGTGCGATCAGTTCCGCCAGCAGAGCCTGGAAATCCGCAGTGGTTTTCGCCATCAAGGCATGCAAGGCGGGCTCGTGCTCCGCCAGACTCCAGGACTCCAGAACAAAGGCGCTAACGCGCTTGCCGCCGGGGGCCGTCAGTACGGAGAACGCCTCGTCGACGATGACTTCCAGCCGGGCCTCCGGTGGCCGCCGTTTGTCTTCTGCGATCGTCCGATAGTGCTCGAAATAGCGACTTGTAAAAGCCTCGATCGTGGCCCGCAGTAGTTCTTCTCGAGTGCTGAAATAGTGCTGCAAGGTTCTCAGTCGGATTCCCGCGTCGCTGGCAATGCGGCGTTGAGTGAACCCAGCGTTACCTTCCGATGCAAAGACCTCGATCGCCGCTTCGATGATGGCGGGCACACGGGTGGTTCTATTTCCTCGCCGTTTGGGTCCGTCTTCCGCCGTGTTGTCGAGGTCTGCCGATGAGATGGTCAGGTCTTTCATCTGTTGTGCTCTCCTTGGCGTCTGCTGCCTGTCGCGCGCGCGTTGTGAGTCCCGGATGCGCAAATCTGCAGACCATTCCCCACCCTGATGCGTGCATCGTTCGATCCTGATCGGCCAGGCGCGACTCTTTGATCTGATGATAGTCAGCTGACGAATAAATATTCGTCCATCGACTAATTACTTTCAGATAGCGTCTCATCCATTTAATTGCTACGTCACATATCGTACTCCACTGAAGCGTGGTTTTGTCCATACCAGCATTTCCCCTGGTGCCATCTGGGCTTGATAATGGGTCGGCTGACTACTAGTATTTAGTCAAACGACACATTACGGTAGAACCAGATTTTTCTCGCAGTGCCGGGAGCCGGAGCGGTGATGCGCAGGTGTCGGGCCGAGCCGGTGAAGGTCGCCAATCTTTGCGTTCGTGGCAGTGATTGCCAGCGGCGCACACGGGGCGGTTGAAGGAGCAGGACATGAAGCTTGGAGAAAGTTCTTTGCGTTCGCTCATCGAAAAGTGGCTCGCGCCAACTGCGACCACACCGGTGCATGTAACCCGATGTACTTTCGCAAATTCGAGTCAGACGAGGTGTGTGCTCGCGCGGTCGTCTGCCTCGGAGAGGTCCCTCGCGATATTCTTCTTTCGGCACGACGACGGAGCTTGGCGAGTGTTCCCACCGCCTCCCCGAAAACCAGAAATGCACTCCTGCCCGGGAGCGGGATAAGGGATTTGTCTTGTCGATTCATGGTCAGGATAAATACATGCACTGCCAAGGAAACTGACCCAATCGCACAAGCGTTTTCGGCTGCTTCCGCGATTCGTCCTCCTTTCGCGTTCGAAGTGAGAGACGAAAGACTACCTCGTCCCTGATCTGTACCGCGTACGGCCTGCAGATCGATTCATGATCCGCTCTCGCGGATTGCCAGGAAGCCACCCATGGTTTGCATCGCCATTCCTCGCAGGCGAGGCGGATGCCTTGTCAATGCAAGCGTCGCCGGCATCTCGATTGCGCGACGCGCTCGGCCACGCATCTGGCACCGATGCGTGCTCCGGTCATGCGCGCATCGCTTCGAATTCGTCACCAATCGCAAACCCACGTTTACCCCGAATTTCGAACGGCGTTCGAAAAAATGCATCGCGTAGGGGTGGGCGAGCGTTGACAGTCGAGTTTCGAGCGTTTATCTTTGCGAACAGCATTCGTATTCTGGTGACGTGGTGGGAGGTATCTGAAACGCGATGCTGATGAGGTGGAGGAGGCCGGTTTCGCTTCATTGCTAAGTCTGCGGGAATCCAACGGCCTTGGCCTTTTCTGCGGCAGTTCGACAAAGACAAGAGGAGACGCATGAAACAGAAGAGTCTTAAGCCAAGGGCGATCAGCCTTGGCGTACACGCCGCCTGTATCGCCGCGGCATGCGGGTTGTGGAGCGCGAACGCCAATGCATTTCACTTCGATGTGCCGAACCCGGACATCGACATGCAATGGGACAACACGGTGCGCGCGGACTACGGCATCCGGCTGCAGAACCCGGACCAGTTCTACACGAGCAGTCCGACGTTCGATGAAGGCAATCTGTCGACGCCGAAGTTCAGCACGATCCAGGCGATGCTGAACCTCTACAGCGAGTTCGATTTCAAGTACAAGGAAACCTCCGGCTTCCGCATCAGCATGGACGCGTGGTACGACCCGACGTTCAAGAATCACAATACGAGCAATCCGGCGTTTCTGCCGAACTATCCGAACAACGAGTACACGAGCTACATCAAGAAGTACTATCAGGGGCCGAGCGCCGAACTGCGTGATGCGTTCGTGTTCAACACCTTCGACCTCGGTGGCCACTCTGTAAACGTCAAGCTCGGCCGGACGGCGATTACCTGGGGGCAGTCGGCGTTCGCTACGCTGGGTGGTGCGAACTCGGTGGCGATCGGTCAACAGCCGCTCGACCTGATGAAGCTGACGCAGAGCCCGAGCGCTTCGCTCAAGGAAATCGTGTTGCCGACGGCTCAGGCCGCCGTGACGGCGAACATTACCGACACGATTTCCCTCGGGGCACAGTACACGTTCGAATGGAATCACGACCGGCTGCCTGAAGGCGGCACCTATTTCGGCGGTGCGGATCCGATCCTCTACGGCCCTCCGATCGCCAGCTACGAAACCATTCCGGGGCTGGGCACGTTCGGGATTCCGCGCATCGCGCCGACCAAAGGTCAGATAGGCGACATCGGCCTGAACGGCAAGTGGCGAGTCGATTCGCTCGCAACGACCTATGAATTCACGTATCGCCACTTCGCCATGAAGATGCCATGGGCGGCGGTGCTGCTCCCGGGTGCCGGACCGGAACTCTTCCCTGGCTTCAACCTGCCCGGTGTTACGGCGAAGTACGGCAACAACGTGAACCTGATCGGCGCTGGCTTCAACAGCGCGATCGGCAACGCGGCAGTGGCGGGCGAACTGTCGTATCGCTGGAACATGCCGCTCACAGCCGTCAATACCACGACGGTCAACGACGCACCGACGGGTCGCACGCTGCACGGTCTGCTGAACGTCACGCAGTCGTTCGGCAAGACGCCCTTGTGGGACAACATGTTCCTTCAGGCTGAATTCGCGTTCAACCAGCTGCTGAGCGTGACACACAACGCGGGCAACTTTGCGAATTCCAGCTATGACACGACCGGCCAATGCTCAGCATCGGGGAACAACCCCTTCAACAACTGCTCGACGCGCTTCTGGGCTGGAATCGGCATTGGTGCGAGCCCGCAGTGGTATCAGGTGTTCCCGGGGGTCGATCTGACGATGCCACTGTTCGTCAATCTGAATCTGAAGGGCTACTCTTCGGTCATTACGCCAGCGGCCGAAGCACAAGGGCAGAACACGTTCGTGGTCGGGCTTGATTTCACGATTTACAACAAGCATCAGGTGAACGTGACCTACACCTATTACATGAACAAGAAGGGGTACTCTACGACGGGAGCCGCGACTGCACTAGGCGCACCGTATAGCGACAAGTCGTGGATCGGCATCACCTATCAGACAACGTTTTGATGATGGAGGCACCTGTGAAAAGACTCCCAAAGCTTCTTAAGGCGCTGGCGATACTCGCCGCCGTTTGGGCTTCACCCTATACGCTGGCAATCGAGAGCGGGATTACCCCGTTCGGAGCGGAAATTGCCGGCAACAAGGACGGCACGATTCCCGCCTACGCGGGCGGCATCAAGGACTTCCCGGCCGGCTTCAAGCCCGACTCCGGGAAATGGGCGGACCCTTTTGCCGGTGAAAAGCCTGTTCTGCAAATCACGGCCCAGAACTATCAGCAATACGCGGACAAGCTGAGCGCCGCTTCGATCGAACTGTTCAAGCGCTATCCGACTTACCGGATGGACATCTACCCGACGCACCGCTCCGTTTCGTATCCGGATTGGTACCTCGAGAACTCGGAGAAGAACGCGCAAAGCGCCAAGCTCGAAAAGAATGGCCTTTATATTTCGGGCGCGTTCGGCGGTAAGCCGTTCCCGGTCCCGAAGAACGGTCAGGAAGCGTTGTGGGACTGGGAATTGCGTTATGTGGGCACGGCCCAGAAAAACAACGTGAAGACGTGGCTCGTCGATTCGAGAGGCACTCCGATTCTTGCTGCACAGTTCAAGAGTTCGCTGCTCTATCCGTATTTCGAGCCTAAGTATGAAGCGGAGTTTCGCAAGAAGGGTCCCCTTGCGATCTGGTATCAGGTCTATAACGACTACGCTGCACCGTCCCGTCTGATCGGCGAGACGTCGCTCTTCTGGTACTTCACGGATTCGGCCGATCACGATCAGCAATCGTGGGCATACAACCCGGGCCAACGCCGCGTGCGCGTGGCGCCCGATCTCGCCTATGACACCCCGAACCCCGGCTATTCCGGCGCGATCACGATGGATGACATCCAGTTGTTCTACGGGAAGATCGACCGCTGGGACGCAAAACTGGTCGGAAAGAAGGAAATGTACATCCCGTACAACGACTACAAGCAGCAGTACGATACGCCTGCAAGCAAGATCCTCACGCCGAATTTCGTGAATCCGGATCATGTGCGCTGGGAACTGCACCGCGTGTGGGTCGTGGACCTGACGCTCAAGCAGGGCGCGCGTCATATCTACAGCAAGAAGACGCTGTATTTCGACGAGGACGGCGGTGGCGGAATGATGGACGCCTATGACCAGTCGGGCAAGCTGTATCGCGGTGGCTTCGAAACCACGGTGCCCGCCTACGACTACAAGGTTCCGTATTCGCTCGGTAACTGGTTCTACGACTTCAACAGCGGCATCTATATTTTTGGCAGCCATCCGGCGGAGTCGCCGGGGATCATGTTCAACGTGAGCTTCCCGAACGACTACTTCACGCCGGAGCGTATGCAATCTGCGGGTGTGCGCTAATTGCGCGCTGAGTCGAGGATAAGGTATTGAGTGAGACGTCCCGCCCGGCCTGCCTGGCGGGACGTCTCACCAGCAGTGGCTGGATCGAGTCGCACGCATCGAAAGTAGTGTGGTTGCTTTTGGTATTGGACCAATCTGGAAAGTGATGGAGACAGTTTTGAAGAAGCACCGGCTGTTGATTAACGCGTTCGCGCTTGCTGCAGCAATTTGCGCCGCGCCGATGTCGAATGCGATCGAAAACGGGATCACGCCTTTCGGGGCCGAAATCGCCGGGAACAAGGACGGGACGATTCCCGCCTACACAGGCGGTATCACACAGTTTCCGACCGGATTCCAGGCAGATTCTGGAAAGTGGGCAGACCCGTTCCCGGATGAGAAGGCAGTGCTGCAAATCACTAACCAGAACTATCAGCAGTACGCGGACAAGCTGAGCGCGAGTTCGATCGAGCTGTTCAAGCGTTATCCGACCTATCGGATGGACGTCTATCCGACGCATCGCTCGGTGTCGTATCCGGACTGGTATCTCGAGAATTCGGAAAAGAACGCGCAGAACGCGAAGCTCGAAAAGAATGGCCTGTTCGTTTCCGGTGCGTTCGGCGGCAAGCCGTTCCCGGTGCCGAAGAACGGTCAGGAAGCATTGTGGAACTGGGAACTGCGCTACGTGGGTACGGCCCAGCGCAACAACGTCAAGACGTGGCTGGTTGATTCGAGAGGCACGCCGATCCTCGCCGCGCAATTCAAGAGCTCACTGTACTACCCATATTTCGATCTGAAACAGGAAGGCGAATTCAGGAAGAAGGGCGGTCTCGCGATCTGGCAATACATCAACAACGATTTCGTTGCACCGGCGCGAATGATCGGCGACACCACGCTCTACTGGTTCTTCACCGACACGGCCGATCACAACCAGCAATCGTGGGAATACAACCCCGGTCAGCGCCGCGTGCGGGTGGCGCCCGACCTTGCCTACGACACGCCGAACCCCGGCTATTCGGGCGCGATCACGATGGACGACATCCAGTTGTTCTACGGACGCATCGATCGCTGGGACGCGAAGCTCGTCGGCAAGAAAGAGATGTACATCCCGTACAACGACTACAAGCAACAGTACGAAACGCCGGCGAGCAAGATCCTGACGCCGCATTTCGTCAGCCCGGATCATGTGCGCTGGGAACTGCACCGTGTGTGGGTCGTCGACTTGACGCTCAAGCAGGGCTCGCGTCACGTGTATGGCAAAAAGACGCTCTATTTCGACGAGGACGGTGGCGGCGGAATGATGGACGCCTATGACCAGTCGGGCAAGCTGTATCGGGGTGGCTTCGAGACCACGGCGCCTGCGTACGACTACAAGGTGCCGTATTCGCTGGGCAACTGGTTCTACGACTTCAACAGCGGCATCTATATTTTCGGCAGCCATCCGGCGGACTCGCCTGGGATCATGTTCAACACGAGCTTCACGAAGGACTTCTTTACACCTGAGCATATGCAGTCGACCGGCGTGCGATAGCCGATACAGGTGCAAGGAAGGGCGCAGTACGTGCGCTATGCCGGGTATCGCATGGCGCACAGAGAAGTTTCATAAAAATCCAGGACTGTTCGCGTGACCGATCGCCAGTTACTGTGAAGGAGACACAATGCGCAATACCCTGTTTCGTTGGCTGGCACTCGTCGCGGCGGCATGCGCCGCCAGCGGGTCGGTCCATGCCGAATTCGCCGATCCGATGCGTTCGCCTGCCGTGATCAACCTGCAGGCCGCGCATGAACCGCTGATCGCGTTGGCCCAGGCCGGACAGCGTCTGGTCGCGGTAGGCCCGCGCGGGGCGATTCTGGTTTCGGACGACATGGCCATGCACTGGCGCCAGGTCCAGGTGCCGGTGAGTTCGGATCTGGTCGCTGTCACGTTCAAGTCGGCCGCGCTCGGTTGGGCGGTCGGACACGACGGCGAGGTGCTGCACACCACCGACGGCGGCAATACCTGGACGCGGCAGCTCGACGGCCAACAGGCGGCGAAGCTGATGAGCGCTTACTACGCGAAGCAGCAGGGCGATTCCCCCGATCTGAAGGCGTCGCGCGAAGAGGCAGAGCGCTTCGAAGCAGACCAGGGGGGACGTCCTTTCCTCGACGTCTGGTTTGATGATGAGCGTTCGGGCTGGGTCATCGGCTCGTTCAACATCATTTTTCACACCGACGACGGCGGCAAGAACTGGGTGCCCTGGTTCGATCGCGTCGACAATCCCAACGCGTTGAACCTGCATGCAATGCGCCGTATCAACGGAACGCTTTATATCGTGGGCGAACAGGGGCGGCTGCTCAAGCTCGATCCGGGCAAGCAGCGTTTCGTCGCGGTGCCTACGCCCTCGAAGGGCAGCCTCTTCGGTCTCGCTTCCACGGGCAACGCGTTGATCGTCTACGGTCTGCTCGGCAACGCATATCGCTCCATCGACAGCGGCGCGACCTGGGACAAGATCACGCTGCCGACCGGCGCGAGCATCCTGGCGTCGGCTGAACTGCCGAACGGTCACCTTCTTCTCGCGACCCAGGCGGGTGAGCTGCTCGAGAGCGCCGATCAGGGGGCAACGTTTCAAAAACTTCACGCGAGCCAGCCGGGCGGCATCTTCGCGATGGCGTTGCGCGGCGACACCGCGGTGCTGGCTGGTGCGGCCGGCCTGTCGCGGATCACATTGTCGAAGTCGAACTAAAAGGGAGCAGACATGGCTGGCGGCAACAATGCCCAATTCGACAAGATGCCCGTTGTGGCGGATCTTGCCCAGTTCGATTCACGTTCGGGCAACGCGCTTGAACGGTTGATCTTCAACCGCCGTCCCTGGCTCATCGTCATCTGCGCGATCATCACGGCGGTGCTAGGGTTTCAGGCGCTGCGTCTCGATGTGAATGCGAGCTTCGAGAAGATGATTCCGCTGTCGCATCCGTACATCAAGAACTATCTCGCCAACAAGGCGGACCTTAAAGGGCTCGGCAATTCCCTGCGGATCGTCGTCGAGAACCCCTCGGGCGACATCTACGATCCGAAGTATCTTGCCGCGCTGCGACGCGTCAATGATGCGTTGTTCCTGATTCCGGGCGTCGACCGTCCTGGCGTGAAGTCGATCTGGATGCCGATCGTGCGCTGGAACGTGGTCACGGAGAATGGCTTCGCGGGCGGCCCGGTGATGCCTGACGGCTTCGACGCGTCCGCGCGGGCCATCGCACAGCTGCGCACGAACGTGGCGCGCGCAAACATCGTGGGCAGCATCGTGTCGAATGATCTGCATTCGAGCATGATCCAGTTGCCGCTGCTCGGTCACTATGCCGATACCGGCAAGGCGCTCGACTACGCGAAGCTCTCGCACCAGATCGACGAGGTCATCAAGAAGGAGGGTCACGGCGAGGTGCACGTGCACGTGGTGGGCTTCGCGAAGCTGATCGGCGACCTGATCGACGGCCTCAAGCTGGTGGCGATGTACTTCGGCGTGGCCGCGGCGATTGCGCTCGGCGTGATCTTTCTGTACACGCGCTGCTATCGCAGCACGCTGCTGGTGGTGGCATGTTCGCTGATTGCCGTCGTCTGGCAGCTCGGCATCATTCGCTCGCTCGGCTATGTGCTCGATCCCTATTCGGTACTGGTCCCGTTCCTCGTCTTCGCCATCGGGGTATCGCATGGCGCACAGAAGATGAACGGGATCACGCAGGACATCGGGCGCGGCACACATCGCTACGTGGCGGCACGCTACACGTTCCGGCGGCTTTTCCTCGCCGGTCTCACGGCGTTGCTCGCGGACGTGGTTGGCTTCGCGGTGCTGATGGTCATCGACATTCCGGTGATCAAGGATCTGGCGTTCACGGCGAGCGTTGGCGTGGGCGTGCTCGTGTTCACCAATCTGCTGCTGCTGCCGGTACTGCTTTCATACATTGGCGTCAGTCCGTCAGCGGCACGACGCAGCGTGCGCGGCGAACAGAACGAGGCGCGCGGAACCTCGTCGGCAGGCGCGCTGTGGAACCTGCTCGACCGCTTCACCGAACGCCGCTGGGCCGTGGGTGCGATCGTTTGCGCGGCGGCACTCACGGCGTTCGGCTGGTCGATCAGTCAGCATCTGCAGATCGGCGACCTCGATTCGGGCGCGCCTGAGCTTCGTCCAGACTCGCGCTACAACCTCGACAACGCCTACGTCAATGCGCATTTCGGCCTGTCGAGCGATCTTTTCGTCGTGGTTGGCAAGTCGTCGCACGGCACTTGCGACGCCAACAATTTCCCGCTCGTTCTCGAGGCTGACCGACTCGAAGCCACACTGCGCAACGTGCCGGGCGTGCAGACGACGACTTCGGTCGGTGGCCTCGCGCGCTGGGTGACGGCGGGCTTCTACGAGGGCTACCCGAAGTGGTACACGGTCGACCGCGTGCCTTCGATCGTCAACAAGACGGTGTGGCAGATCCTGCTCGATCATCCGGACCTACTGAGCCAAACTTGCGGCACGGCGCCCGTGATCGCCTATCTGACCGATCACAAAGCCGCGACGCTCTCGCGTGTCATGGAGGCGGCGGAGGCATTCGCGAAAGAACATAGCGACGCCGACCACCAGTTCCTGATGGTTGCCGGCTCGGCTGGCATCGATGCAGTGACGAACGTGGTTGTCGCAAAAGCGAACCGCACCATGCTGTTCATGGTGTATGCGGCGGTGATCCTGCTGTGCTTCATCACATTCCGCAGCTGGCGCGCGGTCGTGGTGGCCGTCGTGCCGCTCGGAATCACCTCGGTGCTGTGCGAGGCGCTGATGGTCAAGCTCGGCATCGGCGTGAAGGTGGCGACGCTGCCGGTGATCGCGCTGGGCGTGGGGATTGGCGTCGACTATGCGCTCTATCTGCTGAGCGTGCAGCTCGCGTATCAGCGTGCGGGGCAGCCGCTGCGCGTAGCTTATCGTCATGCGGTGCAGTTCACGGGCAAGGTCGTGGCGCTGGTCGGCGTGACGCTGGCTGCCGGCGTTGTGACATGGGCCTTTTCACCGATCAAGTTTCAGGCCGACATGGGCATCCTGCTAACGTTCATGTTCCTGTGGAACATGATCGGTGCGCTGATCTTGATCCCGGCGCTGTCGCATTTTCTTCTGCAGGGAATTTCGCGCAAGGCGGTGGCGAGGGGCGTAGCGGCTGGTTCGGCGAACGTCGAAGCTTGTAGCGGCGAGGTCACGCTGCGGTAGCGAGTATGTGGCGGTGCCGCGCGTTGCGCGCGGCACCGCCTCGCAGCACAAATAAGTTGGCCCGCTGGCCGCTCGGCCCTACACCACGGACATCGAAAAGCTCAGGATCTCCGAGACTCCGCCGTCGACCATCAGCATTTGGCCATTCATGTAAGAGCTGGCCTGCGACGCGAGAAACACGGCGACGCCGCCTAGTTCCTCGGGATTGCCCCAACGGCCAACCGAAATGTGCGAGCGCACGATCTCCTTCATTTGCGGATTCGATGTGACGGGCTCAGCCATATCCGTGAGGAAGTAGCCGGGGCAGATCCCGTTGCAACGAATGCCGTGTCGCCCCAGCTCCGCACCGAGCGATTTCGTGAGTCCGACAACCGCGTGCTTACTGGCCACGTACGCCTGAAGCTTCTCGCGGCCGAGCACCGACACATAAGACCCGACGTTGATGATGCGTCCGTGTCCGCGTTCGATCATCGGGCGCGCCACTTCCTGCGCGAGCAGGTATGCGGCCGTGACATTGGTATCCATCGTTCTTTGCCACATATCGACGCTTGACTGGAGAAAATCGCTCCACTCGCAAATGCCCGCATTGTTGAGCAGTACGTCGATGCGGCCGTGACGAGCGAGAACGTTGCGCACGCCGTTTCTGATCGCATTGTGATCGGTGAGATCGAACGGTTCAATATCGACGGTGCCGCCCGTTTTGCGAATCGACTCCGCCGCGGTCTCGAGGCTCCCGCGCGATCGCGCACAAAGAATCACGCGCGCGCCCGCAGACGCCAGGGCGCTCGCCATCGCAAAGCCGAGACCGCGCGATGCGCCCGTGACGAGCGCGACTTGTCCTTCCAGTGAAAAGAGTTTCATTGTCTGACTCCCGTGGATGATGGGAAGGCTGATTACTGGTGGCGAATGACGATCTTGCCGAAATGTTTCTGGCTTTCGAGGTGCCGAAGCGCATCCGGTACATGCGCGAAGTCATAGACCGAGTCGATCACCGGCCGCAGTTTGTGCAACGCGATTGCGCGGTTCATCGATTCGAAGTCCTGGCGCGAGCCGACGCGGATCGGTGCGATCGTCAGTCCGCGCGTGAAGAATCCCTCGCCAGTGGAGGGGGCACCGGTCAGCAGTCCGACGACGCTGATCCGGCCGCCGTCCCGTGTGCAAGCAACCGACTTGCCGAACGTTTGAGCCCCGCCCACCTCGACGACGAGATCGACCCCAAGGCCATTGGTCAGGCGCAGCACGGCGTCTTCCCAATTGGGCGTGTCGCGGTAGGTGATGGTCGCGTCTGCGCCCAGTTCGGCCAGGCGTTTCAGTTTCGATTCGCTGGACGAAGTGGCGATCACGCGGGCGCCGAAAAGACGTGCTAGCTGAAGAGCAAAGATCGATACGCCGCCGGAACCTTGCACGAGGACGGTCTGGCCCGGCAGCAGGGGCGCATGCTGACACAGTGCGTTCCATGCGGTGACGGCGGCGCACGGCAGTGTCGCGGCTTCCTCGTCGGAAAGGTGCTCGGGAACACCAATCAGCTCTTCCTCACTCAGTACGACTTTGTCGCGAAGCATCCCTTCGACGATCGCGCCGCGGCCCAAAGTATCTGCGTGTTGCGGGCGCGCTCCGCCGTGCCAGTTCTCCGCGAAATTGGCCATCACCCGGTCGCCCGGTTTGAAGCGCCGTACACTTGCGCCGACCGCGAGCACGACCCCCGCGCCGTCCGAGGCCGGAATGAAGTTCGGTGCCATCCAGTCGCGAAACGCTCCATTCATCAGCAGCAACTCACGGAAATTTAGCGAACTCGCGTTGACCTGCACCGATACCTGATGAGCGCCAGGTGGCGCCGGATCGGGTTCCTCGCATAACGCCAGTCCCGCAATGCCTTCGAAACGCTCACATCGATAGAGCTTCATTTGTCGTCTCCCTGGTGTTGAACGAGGGCGTCGAATTGATCGCCGAGTGACGCTTTCCTCATTCTTCTCGTTGACAGCTACAAAAAGAACGGTTCAGAATATAGAACATTGTTCAACAAAGCGTTCGGAGCGTCAAATTGAAGATACTGGTCGCGGTGAAGCGCGTGATCGACTACAACGTGAAACCTCGGGTCAAGTCCGACGGCTCGGGCGTCGATCTGGCCAACGTAAAAATGGCCATGAACCCGTTCGACGAGATCGCGGTGGAGGAGGCGGTGCGCCTCAAGGAAGCAGGCGTTGCGACTGAAGTCGTCGTGGTATCGGCGGGCACCGCGCAATCGCAGGAGGTACTGCGTACGGCACTCGCCATGGGGGCGGATCGTGCGGTGCTAGTGG
The DNA here is from genome assembly GCF_040948805.1 of Paraburkholderia sp. BR13439. Lineage (NCBI taxonomy): Bacteria > Pseudomonadati > Pseudomonadota > Betaproteobacteria > Burkholderiales > Burkholderiaceae > Paraburkholderia > Paraburkholderia sp. BR13439. Next base: position 216,886 of record NZ_JBFPKN010000011.1, read on the forward strand.
AGAGCGATACGGATCTGCAGCCGCTCGCGGTCGCAAAGCTGCTGGCCGCCGTAGCCGCGCGGGAAAACCCGCAACTGTTCTTGCTCGGCAAGCAGGCCATCGACAACGACGCTGGCCAAACCGGGCAGAAGCTCGCCGCATTGCTCGGCTGGCCGCAAGCGACGTTTGCGTTCAAGACGGAAGTGGATGGTCAGCAACTGCTCGTCACGCGTGAAATCGATGGCGGTCTCGAACGCGTCGCTCTCGATCTGCCTGCGGTGATCACGACGGATCTGCGCCTGAACAGTCCACGCTATGTGACGCTGCCCAATATCATGAAAGCGAAGAAGAAGCCTCTCGATACGCTGAATCCTGAAGCGCTGGGGGTTGACGTCGCGCCTCGCCTGAAGGTTCTCGAAGTGACCGAGCCACCGGCGCGCAAAGGCGGTGTGATGGTTCCGGATGTTGCAGCGCTGATTGAAAAGCTTCGAAACGAAGCGAAGGTGATCTGACCATGACTATTCTCGTTATCGCCGAACACGACAATGCGACCCTGAAGCGCGCCACGCTCAACGCCATCGCGGCGGCGGGCGCAGTGGGTGGCGACATTCATGTGCTGGTGGCGGGCCACGGCGCATCGGCCGTCGTCGAGCAAGCCGCGAACGTAGCCGGTGTCGCCGAAGTGCTCGTCGCGGAAGCACCCGAATACGCGCACGGGTTACCGGAAAACCTCGCCGCACTCGTGGTCTCGTTGGCCCGCGCTTATACACACGTGATCGCAGCGTCCACGGCGGTGGGCAAAAACTTCATGCCCCGTGTGGCCGCGCTGCTCGATAGCGCGCAGATTTCCGATGTCGTTGCCTTCAAGGCTGCCGATGTCTTCGTGCGTCCGATCTATGCCGGCAATGCACTAGCAACAGTGCAATCGTCCGACCCGATCAAAGTCATCACGATTCGGCCGACCGCGTTCGATGCTGCAGCGACCGGTTCGACCACCGCGCCGTCACGCGCTGTTGCATCGGCGCCGGCTTTCGATAAGGCCCGTTTTGTCGGGCAGGAACTCACGAAATCGAGCCGGCCGGAGCTTGCGGCGGCAAACATCGTGGTGTCGGGCGGCCGTGGCATGCAGAACGGTGACAACTTCAAGCTCCTCGACGCGCTTGCGGACAAGCTTGGTGCGGCCGTGGGCGCGTCGCGTGCGGCGGTCGACGCCGGCTTCGTGCCGAACGATTATCAGGTCGGTCAGACGGGCAAGATCGTCGCGCCTCAGTTGTATATCGCGGTGGGCATCTCGGGAGCGATTCAGCACCTCGCCGGCATGAAGGATTCGAAGGTCATCGTCGCGATCAATAAAGACGCAGAGGCACCGATCTTTCAGGTGGCCGACTACGGTCTCAGCGCGGACCTGTTCGAAGCTGTTCCGGCGCTGACCGCAGCGCTCGATTGACGTTCGCCCGGATTGACAGCAATCCGGGCGTCAGCCTAGCATCTGAACGCCGTTCACAACAATTGAACCGGTCGTTGCATATCGATTGCGAACCACCCGGCCACAACATAAAGAGTCGGAACCGGCGCCTACGCCGGCCACATCACGAAGGAGATAGCAATGGGTAACAGAGGTCCCGATTCGGGTGAACACACGGTCCGTCTCGATTTTGTGCCGAAGGACAGTTACCTGTCGAAGCAATTTCTCGAGCGGGAGAACGAGCGCCTGTGGCCGCACGTGTGGCAGGTTGCATGTCGGCTGGAAGAAATTCCCAACGTCGGCGACTACGTCACCTTCGACGTGGCCGGCGAATCGATCATCGTGGTGCGAACGGCGGCCGATCAGATCAAGGCCTTTTTCAACGTCTGTCAGCATCGTGGCCGTCGCTTGACCAACGGCAGCGGCAAGGCCTCGAAATTTCACTGTGCCTATCACGGATGGCAGTGGAATCTGGATGGCAGCATCGCGCGCGTGCTCGATCGTGACGACTGGGCGGGCTGCGAGGAAATGACTGACGGTGATCTGCGTCTCACCGATGTTCTGGTGGACACGTGGGGCGGCTTCGTGTTCATCAACATGGACCCGAACGCGGAGCCGCTCGCTAAATTCCTCGATCCGGTACCGGAGATCACGAACTGCTTCGAGTTCGAGAAGATGCGCTACCGCTGGTACAAGTCGATTCGTCTTCCGTGCAACTGGAAGGTTGCACTCGAAGCGTTCACCGAGGGTTATCACGTCGCGGCAACACATCCTCAGTTGCTGGATGTCGCGGGAGATGACGTAACGCGAAGCTTCGCCTACGGCCGCCACGGCATGTTCGGCTACTCGACGGCCACGCGCATGATCGGCGCGCCGTCACCGCGAACCGGCAAGCCGATGCCGGAGGACGTGCGTCAGGGTCTCGTCAACTTCTTCCGTGTGATGGAAGAGACCCTGAAAGCAATCAATACCGCGCGCGACTACGAAGCGGCGAAGCGTCTGATGACGGAAATGTCGCCCTCGGGTAACCAGTTCGAAGTCCTCGCAAAGGCAATGGATTTCCAGCGCGAAGCGGCGATCGCCGAGGGCGCCGGCTGGCCGGAGATCACGTTCGAGCAACTCGGTCGCGCGGGAGCGGACTGGCATGTCTTCCCGAACCTCGTGTTTCTTCCGTACCCCGACGGCGCGCTCTTTTACCGCGCACGCCCGGACGGCGATAACCCCGATTCGTGCATCTACGACATCTGGTCGCTGCAGCGCTTCGCGCCGGGCGCGGAGCCGCCGCTCAAGCGCGAGTTCTACTACGGTGTTGATGACTGGAAAGAGAACGCTCAGGAAAACTTCGGCTTGATCCTGTGGCAGGACTTCCAGAACATGACCAACGTGCAGCAGGGGATGAAGTCGCGCGGCTTCAAGGGTTCGCGCACGAATCCGCTGCAGGAAACGTCGGTTTCGAACTTCCATCGCGCGCTGCGCGACTTCATCGCGCGGGAGGAGTGATGTCGACGAGCTGGGACGCAACGTACGACTTCGTGGTGGTCGGCAGCGGCGGTGGTTCGATGTGTGCGGCGCTTGCCTGCAAGTCGGTGGGCAAGGAAGCGCTGATCATCGAGAAGCAGGCGAAGGTCGGTGGCTCGACCGGCTATTCGGGCGGTGTCTGGTGGCTGCCGAACAATCACGTGATGAAGCGCCACGGCGTAAGCGATTCGTATGAGCGCGCACGGCAGTACTTCGACGCCGCGGTGACGTATCAAGGTCCGGGCACCTCGCATGCGCGACGCGAGGCTTACCTGCGCACCGGGCCGAAGATGGCCGAGTTTCTCGAGCAGCAGGGGATGCAGTTCGTGTACGCGGACGGCTGGTCCGATTACTACGACACGCTGCCCGGCGGGGAGCCCCGTGGCCGCTCGCTATTGGCGAAGTTGTTCGACGTGAAGGAACTGGGCGAATGGGCACCGCGCTTGTCGCGCTATAAAGGCCCGTCGATGCCAGCCAACTCGGACGAGTACCCGACACTGTTTCTGATGAAGCGGACGTGGGGCGGCAAGCGCAAGGCGATGCAGCTCGGCGGCCGCATGCTTTACCAGAAGATCACCGGCAAGGAGCTCGTGGCCAACGGTGCGGCGATTCAGGGGCGCATGCTTCAGATGGCGCTGCGCGCGAACGTGCCGATCTGGACGGACACGCCAGTGCGCGAGTTCATCGTCGAGGACGGACGTGTGGTCGGCATTGTCGCAGTGCGCAGCGGCCGGGAGTTGCGCGTGCGCGCTCGCCAGGGCGTCCTGCTCAATACGGGCGGCTTTTCACACAACGCTGAAATGCGCCGCAAGTACCAGCCGCAGCCGTCGTCCGCGGATTGGACCAATGCGAATCCAGGCGATACCGGCGAAATCCTGCAAGCTGCGATCGCGCTCGGCGGCGCGGTGGATTGCATGGAAGAAGCGTGGTGGGTCGTGACGTCGCTCGGCCCCAACGAGGAACTGCCGGAAGGTGCGCGCGCTCCGGATGGTTCGCCGTTGCCGTTCATGCATCACCTCGACCTCTCGCTGCCGTTTTCGATCATGGTCGATCAGGATGGCGAGCGCTTTTGCGACGAAGCGGGAGCGTATATGGAAATCGGTCAACGCATGTACCAGCGCCACAAGCAGACTGGAAAAGCGGTGCCCGCGTGGGTCGTGATGGACAGCCGCCAGCGCAAGTACTACCCGTGGGGTACGGCGATGCCGGGCCAGATTCCGCAGAAGTGGCTCGACAGCGGATACATGATCAAGGCTGACACGCTCGAAGAACTGGCCGCGAAATGCAGCATCGACCGTACTGGTCTGCTCAAGACGGTCCAGCGCTTCAACGGCTTCTGCAAAACGGGCGTCGACGAAGATTACGGCCGCGGCTCGCGTGCATTCGATCGCTGCCATGGTGACCCGACCATCAAACCGAACCCGAATCTCGGGCCGATCGAGGAGGGCCCGTTCTACGCGGTGCGCATGTATCCAGGCGATGTCGGCACTGCAGGCGGTCTCGTGACCGACGAGTTCGGACGTGTGCTGAAGGACGACGGTTCGCAAATCCCTGGGCTGTACGCCACCGGCAACTGCACGGCATCCGTGGTTGGCCGGTGTTATCCGGGCGCCGGCAGCAGCATCGGCGCATCGTTTGTGTTCGGTTACATCGCGGCGCTGCATTCGAGCGGCGCGCAAAAGATCTGGTGACACAGGAGAGTGACGAATGAATGCCTATCAGCCGCCCAGCAGCGAAGTCCTGGTCGACATCTACAGGCGCATGACACTCATCAAGCAGAACGATGAGCGCTTTCGCGCCGTGATCAAGGCCGGCAAGCTGGTCATGCCGTACTACTCGCCGCGCGGGCAGGAAGTGATTCCGTCGGCGATGTCGGTGTGTCTCACCGATGACGACTACATCTGCACGATCTACCGCGGTGTTCACGACATGATCGCCAAAGGTGTGCCGCTCAAGGAACTCTGGGCCGAACTCGGTGGACGAGTGACCGGGACCTGCAAGGGCAAGGGCGGTCCGATGCACGTTACCCATCCCGCTTCCGGCGTGATGGTCACGACCGGCATCGTCGGCAGTTCGATGCCAATTGCGAATGGCCTGGCGCTTGCCGCGCAGATTCGCGGTGAACGGCACGTGGCAGTCGCTTATTTCGGCGATGGCGCATCCAACATCGGCGCGTTCCACGAGTCACTGAACATGGCGTCCGTCTGGAAACTGCCGGTGATTTTCGTCTGCCAGAACAACGGCTACGCCGAGCACACCAAATACGCTTACGGCACCTCCGTGTCCAATATCGCGCAACGCGCGGTCGCGTACCAGATGCCCGGCGTGACGGTGAACGGCAACGATCCGATCGCGATGCACAAGGCGGCGCGCGAGGCGGTCGAGCGTGCGCGTGACGGTGGCGGCCCGACGCTCATCGAAGCGAACACGTTCCGCTTTCAGGGCCATGTATTTGGCGATCCGGACGCGTACATGGACAAGCACGAAAAGGCGGCCTGGGTCGCCAAGGACCCCGTGCCGCTCTTCCGCCAGTGGCTCATCGATGCAAAGCATGCGACCGAAGAGCAACTGGCTGCGATGGAAGCCGGGCACGAGGCGCAGATCGACGCTGCGGTCGAATTCACGTTGTCGAGCGAATATCCCGATGTCGCTGAGCTTCGTCGCGACATCTTCAAGGACGAGGTGCTTGCATGAGCCAGATGCCAACCAACATCAACACTATCCAGGCCGTCAACTTCGCGCTCGACGATGCAATGGCCGCCGACGTCAACGTGATCGTGCTGGGTGAAGACGTTGCCGACGGTCAGGAAGGCGGCATTGTCGGCGTAACGAAGGGACTGTCGTCGAAATACGGCACGTCGCGCGTGCGTTCGACGCCGATCTCGGAGCAGGCCATCATCGGTGCGGCAATCGGCGCTTCGATGGTCGGCATGCGCCCGGTGGCGGAAATCATGCTGATGAACTTCACGACCGTCGCGATGGACATGATCGTGAATCACGCGGCGAAACTGCGCTTCATGTCGGGCGGGCAGACCAATGTGCCGATCGTGATCCGCACGATGACCGGTGCCGGCTTCGGCACGGGTGGTCAGCACGCGGACTATCTTGAAGCGTGGTTCGCGCACGTCGCCGGCATCAAGGTGGTCGCGCCTTCGAATCCTGCCGATGCGTATGGCCTGATGCTGTCCTGCATCCGCGATGACGACCCTTGTCTGTTCATCGAGAACATGCCGACCTACTGGAACCCGGGCAATGCGCCGGAGCGCGGCGTGGCGATTCCACTTGGAAAGGCCAACGTCGTGCGCGCAGGCACGGACGTCACGTTGATCAGTTACAGCCGCCGCGTGCAAGAGGTCATGGTCGCCGCGGAGGCGCTCGCCAAGGATGGGATCGCCTGCGAAGTGATCGATTTGCGCACGGTCTCGCCTCTGGATACCGAAACCATCCTGACTTCGGTTGCCAAGACAGGGCGCGCCGTCGTGGTGCACGAGGCCGTCAAGCCGTTCGGCGTGGGTGCTGAAATCGCATCTCGCATCTACGAGGCCCTCTTTCGCGAACTCAAGGCGCCGGTGCAGCGCGTGGGCGCGCAATTCTGCCCCGTGCCGTTCTCCAAGCCGCTCGAAGACGCGTTCGCGCCGGGCGTGGCAGACATCGAAGCGGCGGTTCGCGCGACGCTGAAATGACAAGCACGCGCTCCCGGAATTTCCATCATCAATAGAGCAAGCTCATGACCACACAAGTTCTGCTGCCCAAACTGGGCTTTTCCATGAATGAAGGCACGCTGGCCGAATGGCTGGCGGAAGACGGCGCGACCGTGAGCGAAGGGCAGATTCTCTACGCGCTCGAGAGCGACAAATCGGTTCAGGAGGTCGAGTCGCCGGCGTCGGGCACGCTGCGCATCGTCGCCCAGGTTGGCGAAGTGTATCCCGTCGGCACGGTGCTGGCGGAAATCGTCTGATTGGCCCCAGGCCGGTCACCTTATTCAAGAGTCGTTTGAAGAGGCATCCGCGATGAGTGTCGAATCCGTAGCTACCCGAGCGCAGTCCAACGTGCATACTGGTTCGGGCGAGGCCGCAGCCCCAGCATTTGGTGCGCATTTGCCGCCCTGGCCGCAGGTCGATTTCGCCGAATTCGGCGAGGTAGAGGTCAAGCCGGTGTCGCGCATCCAGAAGCTCACAGGAGCCTTTCTGTCGCGCAACTGGCTGACGATTCCGCATGTGACCCATCATGACGATGCCGATATTACGTCGCTCGAAAGCTATCGCAAGGCGCGCAACGACGCGAATCCGGCGGTCAAGCTGACGCCGCTCGTCTTCCTGATCAAAGCCGTGGTGCGGGCTTTGCAGGAGTTCCCGCAATTCAACGCGTCGCTCGACGGTGACGGCAAAAACATCGTTCTGAAGAAGTACTTCCACATCGGGGTCGCCGTGGACACGCGCTTTGGATTGCTCGTGCCGGTGCTGCGTGATTGCGACAGGAAGAGTGTCGAAGAACTCTCGGTGGAACTTGCAGCAATTTCGCAGAAGGCCCGCGAAAAGGGACTATCGATGGCAGAGATGTCGGGGGGCTGCTTCTCGATCAGCTCGCTGGGCGGCTTCGGCGGGACTGGCTTTACGCCTATCGTCAATGCGCCCGAAGTGGCGATTCTCGGTGTGACTAAAACCCGGCTGGCGGCCGCGCCGGCGGATGACGGCGGCGTCAGCTGGCGCAAGATGCTGCCCTTGTCGCTCAGCTACGACCATCGCGTGATCAACGGAGCCGACGCGGCGCGCTTCGCTGCATTCATCGGCACCGTGCTGGCCGATCCGCAGACGCTCGCAGGTTAACAGACGATCTGACACAACAACGACGGGATTGAGATGAGAACCCTTGGCGAGATGATCGAGCGAAACGCTCGCTTGCATGCCGACCACACGGCGCTCGTATATGCGGAACGGCGTCTGACGCACGCTCAGTTGGCGGAGCGTGCAAGACGCTTTTCGGGCGCGCTATATCAGCGTGGCCTGCGGCGTCAGGATCGGGTTGCGATCCTCGCAATGAACTGCGCGGAGTACTACGAGAGCTACCGTGCGTGCGAGTGGGCCGGCTTTATTCTCGCGACCGTCAATTTTCGGCTGGCGCCCGCGGAGATTCTCTACATTCTGAAGGATGCGGCGCCCAAAGCGCTCGTCTTCGAGGCTCAGTATGCCGATGTCGTGGACGGACTGCGTTCGCAGCTGCCCGAAATCGAGCAGTACATCTGCATCGGCGACGCGCCTGATTGGGCCGTTTCATTCGAGGCGGTGATGGAAGCCGGCCCAGTGGAAGGGCCGCCGATCCGCTCGAATCCCGAGGATTACGCGTATCTGATGTACACGAGCGGCACCACAGGGCGTCCCAAGGGTGTCGTGCGCACGCACCATGCGATGTGCGTCACCGCGGAAAGCTGCGCGCTCGTGACGGAGTTTTCCGGCGAGACGCGTGTGCTGCAGACGACGCCGGCATTCCATGTCGGCGGGATCGGCTTCGTCAATGCAGTCGCGTGGATGGGCGGCACGACGGTCGTACATCGCGCCTTCGATCCAAAGCAAATGCTCGAGACGATCGCGCAAGAGCGCATCACCTTCACGTTCATGGTTGCCGCCATGCTTCAGGCGGTCCTCGACGTGCCGGAGCTGGCGAGCTATGACGTGTCGAGCATCGAAAACATCGTCACCGCGGCTGCACCGGTGCCGCCGCCACTGCTTGCGCGTGGCATTCAGGTGCTCGGCCCCGTGTTTTCGGTGCAGTACGGGATGACCGAGAGCAACGCCTGCTGGCTGCCGGCGCACGAGGTGAAGCCTCAAGGGTCGCCGGAACAGGTACGGCGCCTCGCATCGGTCGGACGTCCGTGTCCCGGCATCGACCTGCGCATCGTCGACGATCACGGCAACGATCTGCCGCAAGGTCAGACAGGCGAGGTCTGGCTGCGCTCGCAGACGCAGTTGAGCGGCTACTGGAACAACAGCGTGGCGACGGTGGAAGCACTGCGCGACGGCTGGTACCGCTCGGGCGACATGGGCTACCAGGACAAGGACGGCTACATCTTCCTCGTCGACCGCAAGAAGGACATGATCATTTCCGGCGGCGAAAACATTTATAGCCGTGAAGTCGAAGATGCGCTGGGGCAGCATCCGGCGGTCATCGACGTGGCGGTGATCGGCGTGCCGCACGAGAAGTGGGGAGAGTGCGTGAAAGCGATCGTCGTGTTGCGCCGGGGCGAGCAAGCGGGCGAAGCCGAGCTGATCGAGTTCTGCCGCGGCCTGATCGCGAGCTACAAATGTCCGAAGGCCATCGCCTTCGTCGACGAGCTGCCGAGACTGCCGACCGGCAAGATCAGCAAGGTGAGCTTGCGCCAGCAGTTTGCCCAGTGAACGGCAATCGCCTCATTTGGAGAGAATCGACCATGGCCAAATGGCTGAAGAGTTCGGAATGCGTGAAGTTCGAAGTAGCGGAACGGGTTGCGCGTATCACGCTGAATCGTCCCGACAAGCGCAACGCCATCAACAATCCGCTACTGCAGGAACTCAAAGCGGCGTTGCTCGAAGCCGACGACCTCAAATCGGTGAACGTGATCGTGCTGTCGGGAGCCGGCCGCGATTTCTGCGCGGGCTACGATCTCGTGACGACGTATTCGGACCGTGCCGCGGACGCCGTCGATCCGGGTGACTATCGCGGCACGATTCGCAGTTTCGACGACGACTGCTGGTCGATGGAGCGGCAGTCGGAGACGGTCAATCTGATGGCCGAAATCCACAAGCCGATCATCGCGCAGGTGCATGGCAACTGTCTTGCGGGCGGCACGGACCTGGCGCTCGCGTGCGACATGGTGATCGCCGCCGACGATGCGAGGATCGGTTTTCCCGCCACGCGTGCGAACGGCTCGCCGCCTGCGCATATGTGGTTCTATCACGTGGGCCCGCAGTGGGCGAAACGTCTGCTGCTATCCGGCGACTCGCTGACGGGCCGCGACGCCGCGAAGATTGGGCTGGTCATGGATGCGGTGCCGGCAGAACAGCTCGACGCGGAGGTGAACGAGCTGGCGCGCCGTCTGTCGTTCGTCGATGCCGATCTGTTGGCTGCGAATAAGCGCATCGTCAACCTCGGCCTGGAGTTGGCCGGCTCGCGCACGCTTCAACGCATTGCGGTCGAGAACGACGCCCGCGCTCACCAGAGCCAGGGGCCGCGGCGCGCGCAATTCAAGGCAGACATGGAAGCGGTTGGCCTCAAGGAGGCGCTCAAGCGCCGCGACGAGCCATTCGGCGACGGGATGATCCGGCTGCACGCTCGCGGCAGTTGACCCGTCGTTCGAAGCGACCACTCCAACCCCAACGAAGATCCGAACATCATGGATGTTGAACTCACATTGAACGGCGCGGTTGCGACGCTGTGTCTGAACCGCCCCGAGAAGCTCAACGCGCTGACGCCGGAGATGCTCCACCTGATTCTCGGCCATCTGGATCGCATCGAACAGGACCCGGAGATTCGCGCGGTGATCCTCACCGGCGCAGGCCGCGCTTTTTGCGCCGGCGCCGACATCAAGGGCAGCGGCGCCGCGCCGCCGCAGATGAGCGTGGCGCACGCGCGTGCATCGATGGCGGTGTACCAGAAGATCGCGCTGCGGTTGTACAACCTCAACAAGCCGATGGTCGCGGCGGTACGGGGTGTCGCGGTGGGAATTGCATGGAGCTTTGCGCTGTGCGCGGACCAGCTCGTCGTTTCCGACACTGCGCAGTTCATTCCCGCATTCCTGATGCGCGCCACCTTGCCTGAAGGTGGCATGGTGCATCTGCTCGCCCGTCATTGCGGCGAGTTTCGCGCGAAGGAAATCATGTATCTGAATCGCCGGCTGAGCGGCAAGGAAGCGCTCGATATAGGTCTGGCGAGTCATCTCGTCGAAGACGGCGACCTCGATGCGGCTGCCGGGAAGCTGGCTGGCGAGCTTGCGGCCGGCCCGACTTTTTCGCTCGGGCTGACCAAGCAGTTGTTCAGGTTGAACACGGGCAGCATGGAAGAGTTTCTTGCTCAGGAACTCAACGCGGTGGCGCTCGCGGTGAACTCGGAGGATGCGGCGGAAGGACGGCTCGCGGCCAGAGAAAAGCGCGCACCAGCGTTCAGGGGCCGCTAGGCGCAGACCCCGCACGAGCGCGGCACAGCGGCACGGCAGAGCAGACAAACGAAGACGGAAGAGATTCAGGAGTCAGGCATGCATTTCGGCTACAGCGAGGAAGACGAATCATTTCGTCAGGAAGTCAGGAAGTTTTTCAACGAGCATGCGCCGGCCGACATCTCGCGCCGCTGGCGTGATGGCGTGCATCCGCCCACGCGCGATGACATCCGCAGATGGCAGCGCATTTTGTACGAGCGCGGCTGGGGCGCGCCCCATTGGCCGGCCGAGCATGGCGGCACTGACTGGAGCGCGTTGCGCAAGCACATCTTCATGGAGGAGCTGTACAACGCCGATGCGATGGACTACGGTTGGCAGTCCACTCAGATGGTGGCGCCCGTCATCATCGCGTTTGGCTCGGACTGGCAGAAGGAGCGTTTTCTCGGGCCTATCCTGCGTGGCGACGAGTTCTGGTGTCAAGGCTTCTCGGAACCGAACGCGGGCTCGGATCTGGCCGGACTGAAGACCACGGCCGTGCTCGACGGTGACGAGTACGTCATCAACGGCCAGAAGATCTGGACCAGCGACGCGACGATTGCCGATTGGGGATTCTTCCTCGTCAAGACCGATACGACCGTGAAGCCGCAACGCGGTATCTCCTTCCTGCTGGTCAGAATGGACACACCGGGCATCACGGTGCGTCCGATCGTCTCGATCGAGGGCGGCAGGGGGCTGAATGAAGTGTTCCTCGAGAACGTGCGCGTGCCGAAGGCGCATCTCGTGGGCGAGGCTGGCATGGGCTGGACCTATGCGAAGTATCTGCTCGAAAAGGAGCGCACGGCGAGCGCGTTCCTGTACTTCAACAAACGTGAGCTGCAACGCGCGAAAGACATCGCCGGACAGGAGACGGTGGACGGCGTGCGCCTGATCGATACGCCCGGGTTCGCGCGCAAGGTCGCGGAGGTCGAAGCGGACCTGATGGCACTCGAATGGTCCGTGCTGCGCATCCTCGCTGAAGAGAAGAGCGAGCGCAATCTCGACGCTGTCGTCTCTGCGCTGAAGATCAGCGGCTCGGAGATGCAACAGCGAGTGACGCAGCTGCAAATGGACGCACTCGGTCCTCGCGCGATACGTTTCGACGACCACAGCGATCCAGATGGTGATCCGGTAGTCGACGAAAACTGGCCGGACTACATGGGTGGCCGCACGTCGGGCTATCTGATCGCTCGCGCATCCACCATCTATGGTGGCACGCGCGAAGTGCAGAAGAACATCATTGCCAAGCTGGCATTTGGACTGTAGCCATGGACTTCAACCTCTCCGAAGAACAATTGATGCTGAAGGATGGCGCTGAGCGCTATGTTCAGCAGGAGTATGGATTCGAGGCGCGCACGCGCATCGCGGCGGGACAAGAAGGCTTCAGCCGCGATCATTGGCGCTCCTATGCGGAGCTTGGCTGGCTCGGTCTGACCATGCCGGAAGACGTCGGCGGTCTCGGTTGCTCGTTCGTCGAGACGGCGATCCTGATGGAGGCGCTGGGCCGCGGCATGGCGCTCGAGCCGGTCGTACAGACGGCGCTGCTTTGCGCGACGATCATCGAACGAGGCGATGCGCCGGGTCAGCGCGAGACGCTGCTTCCCGCCGTCATCGAGGGCAAGCTGCTGCTTTCGCTCGCGGACAGCGAAGCGGGCAGCCGGTACAAAGTGGGATGCCACGCCCGAACGCACGCGCTCAAGACAGCCTCGGGTTATCTGATCAGCGGGGCGAAGACGCTGGTGATCGCAGGCGCGTCGGCAAATCAGTTGCTCGTGACCGCGCGAGTCGAAGGTGCATCGCAGGGCGTGGGCGTTTTTCTCGTCGATCGACGCGCTGCGGGCGTGACGTGCCGTTCGTACCGCTTGCTCGATGGATCGCGTGCCGCGGATATCGACCTGCACAACGTGGAGCTCGGTGAGGATGCGCTGGTCGTCGGCCCGGAACGCGCGCTGGAGGTGCTCACGCAAGCAACGGAACTCGCGATTCTCGCGAGCGTGGCCGAGAGCCTCGGCATGATGGAAGCGGTGATGGCGATCACCTCGGAGTACATCAAGGGACGCTCGCAGTTCGGCCAGTCTATCGGCAAGTTTCAGGCGTTGCAGCACCGCATGGCGGAGATGTTCGTCGCCACCCAGGAGGCGCGCTCGATGCTGTACTGCGGGATCGCACACCTGAACAGCCCGGCGGCCGAACGCAGCCGCGTGATCTCGGCGGCCAAGGCCGTCGCCGCGCGCGCCAATCGCTTCGTTTGCGCGCAGGGCATCCAGTTGCACGGTGGCATGGGGCTCACCGAGGAATATCCGGTGGGGCACTACTTCCGCAAGATGACGATGATGGAGAAGATGTTTGGCGATATCGACTTTCATCTCGACCGCGTTGCGGCCGGCTGATCGAGTCGCCGTTATGCCGCAGCTATCGTTCGATGGACAAGTCGCCATAGTGACTGGTGCTGCCGGTGCAATTGGCCGCGCGATTGCGACGGAGCTTGCGCTTCGCGGCGCACGGATCGTCGTGAACGGCTATGGTGGCGATACGGCCGGCGCCGACTGCAATCCGGTAGGCACAACGGAGTCGGCGCGGGCTATCGTCGACAACCCCATGCGCGCGTTCGGTCGCGTGGACGGCTTTTCCTGGCCTCCGAGGCATGCAATTTTGTCAATGGCGCCGTGATCTACGGTGATGGTGGTCAGCACACAGCGGGCCCGGTCCTCAATCTCGGCAAGCTTTCACTGACCACTCAATAACGATCGGTTACCGAGGAGGATGAGGATGCAGCGTGTCAAGGACAAGATAGCTATTGTGACCGGGGCCGCGTCTGGCATCGGCGCGGCCTGTGCTGCGAGACTCGCGGATGAGGGCGCGCTGCTCGTCGTGGCGGACCTCAATCTCGAAGGCGCACAGGAGCAGGTTCGTCGCATCGAGGAGTCGGGCGGCCGGGCGGTTGCGGCGCGTGTCGATATTGGCGACGAAGGTTCGATCGATGCGATGTTCGAGTTGACGCTTAAGACCTGGGGCGGCCTCGATATTCTGCACAACAACGCCGCGGCCACGTCGCTTTCCAGTACCGTCGATGCGGCAGTCGAGACAGTCGACGTCGCTGTCTGGGACGACACGATGCGCATCAATCTTCGCGGCACGATGCTGGCTTCCCGGCGTGCGCTGCCGCTGATGCGGGCACGCGGTGGCGGTTCGATCATCAATACCTCGTCGGGTTCCGCTCAGGCGGGTGCTCTGGGGTATAGCGCATATGGTGTCTGCAAGGCCGGTATCGAGAACCTGACGCGCTACATCGCCGCGCAGCACGGTAAGGAAGGAATACGCTGCAACGCGATTGCTCCCGGCCTGATCGTCACGCCGGTGACCCAGGCGTACTACGCGGGCGTGCTCGGGGAGATGATGCTGAGCCACCATCTGACGCCGCGGCTCGGGCAGCCCGAAGACATTGCGCATGCGGTGGTGTATCTCGCTTCGGATGAAGCGGCGTTCGTCACCGGCCAGGTGTTTAACGTCGATGGCGGGCTGCTTTCGCACCAGCCTTACTATGCGGACGAAATCCGTGCGCGCTCGGCGGCGACGACTAACGTTGCGAAGGGGGCGGCATGACGACGGATTCCGGTCTTCTTGCGCGTATCGAGCGCATCGAGGCGCAGCTTGCTATACAACAGTTGCCGGTGCGATACGCGCTTGCGGTCGATTCGCGCGATCTGGACGGTCTGGTGCAGCTGTTCGCCGAATACGTCAACTGCGGCCGATGGGGCGTGGGGCGCGCGGCGCTGAAGACCTTCTATGGGTCCGAGCATATTTTGCGCGGCTTTTACCGCAGCATTCACCAGATCTGCGGCCACACAGTCGATTTCATCGACGCCGACCATGCAACGGGAAGCGTCTATTGTCGCGCGGAGCATGAGGACAACGGTGCGTGGGTGGTGATGGCGATCTGCTACTTCGATCACTACGTGCGGCGCGATGGGCAATGGTACTTCGAGCGTCGCGACGAACAGCACTGGTATTCGACGGATTGGCTCGAGCGCCCCGGTACGCCGCGCTTCCAGAACTGGCCCGGCAAGTATGAAGGCGACCGGTATCAGCCGCGCCTTCCGCAGAGTTTTCCTACGTGGGCGACCTTCTGGAGCGCGAGCGAACAGCACGCCATCGACGCTTTGACGAAGGCGCCGTAAGCACGGCAGTGTCCGCGGCTCTTGCGCGTTACAGCGCGGCTTCTCCACGCAAGAGCACGTCGGCACCGCCGTCGGCGAAGGGGACTTGGCCCACCATGTAGCCATTGGCTGGACTCGCAAGGAATGCGAGGAGCGGCACGATCTGCTCGGCGGTGGCGTAATTGGGCACGACGGTGGGCACGCCGGCGGCAAGCGCCTCGCGACCTTCGGCAGTTTCCAGCAGCGGCGCGACCATCGGCGTCTTCACGACGCCCGGCGCGACACCATTGAGCAACACGCCCTTGTCGGCCCAGCCGGGCAGCACCGCCGTGCGCCGTATCCACTGGGTCAGCGCACGCTTGGATGACGCATAGCCTTGTGCGCCGATCTTTGCAGCTTGCTCGCGTGCCGCGGCCTCGTTGCCGTCGAGGCATAACTCGACGAGGCGTGCATCGACCGGGTGAAGCGAGGCGAGCGATGAGATCACCACGGCGCGTGGCTCCCTTGCGCGATGCAGCAGCGGCAACAGGCGTGGCAACAGATCAGTAACGCCGAAGTAATTCACCGCCACCAGCGTGTCGCCGGGCACCGGCGGCGATACGCCTGCGCAGGCGACCACCGCATCGATCGACGGTGTGATCTGCTGTACGCGCGCGACCAGCGCTGCGCGCTGCGCCGGGACAGTGAGGTCCGCGCAAACTTCCGCATCGTGGAGATCGACGCCGATCACCCGTTCGCCGAGCGCGGTCAAATGCCGGGCCAGCGCCGCGCCCATGCCCGATGCGGCGCCGGTGATCAGCGTCGTGCGTGGAACCTTCATGTCCGTCACGCTTACGCAGCCACGCCGGGCAGATGGACGACCAATCCGTCCAGCTCCGGCGTCACGAAGATCTGGCATGTCAGACGGCTGTTTTCGCGCACGTCCATCGCACAGGTGAGCATGTCGACTTCATAGGATTCGGCCGCTGGCATGTGGCTTCTCCAAGCCGCGTCGACGTACGCATGACAGGTTGCGCAGCTGCAGCTGCCGCCACAGTCGCCGAGAATGCCGGGGATCTGGTTGTTGACTGCCGTTTGCATCACGGAATCGCCAACGGTGGCGCTCACGGCGGCTTCGCTGCCGTCCGGCTGAATGAATCGAATGAGCGGCATGGCTTCTGAACCTCTGAAAAATTAGTTGGACTGCGGAAGCAGACTCTTCAACGGGATCGATTCGTCGGCGAGATCGGCCGCGCGGACTGGAATCTTCTCGGCAACGAATCGCTTGGCCAGCACGAATTCGGGCACGCGACTGACCGTATCGGCGGCGAGCATGACGCCGTCTTTCAGATAAAACGCTGAGAACGAGCGGGTATCGGGATTGCCGCGCAGGACGAACTCGTCGTAGCCGTGGGACAAGCCGACCATCTTGAGCTTCAGATCGTATTGATCGGACCAGAACCACGGCACGCTGTTGTAGACGCGCTCCTTGCCACACAACGAGGCAGCCGCGGTGCGGGCCTGCTCCAGCGCGTTGGGCACCGACTCGAGCCGCAGGCGCCGGCCGAGCGAAGGGTTGGGGTGGTTGGTGCAATCCCCGACCGCGAAAATGTCCGGATCGGACGTGCGGGTGTATTCGTCGACCACGATGCCGTTGTCGACGGCCAGCCCGGCTGCGTCTGCAAGTTCGGTGGCGGGCTCCAGTCCCACGCCGACGATGACGAGATCCGCGGCGACGTGCGTGCCGTCCGCGCAGCACACGGCCGCGACCGCGTCGCCCGACGCGTCGAGTTCGAACTCACTGACGATCGCGTTCGTGCGGATGTCGACGCCGGCCTCGCGGTGCACTTTCTCGTAGAACGCGGAAAGCTCGGGCGCCGTGACGCGCGCGAGGACGCGGGGCAATGCTTCGAGCACGGTGACGTGCAAGCCGCGCTTCACGGCTACGGCTGCCACCTCCAGTCCGACATATCCGCCGCCAATGATCACGAGGCGCGAGCCGGCATGAAACTGGTTTCGAATGC
Organism: Paraburkholderia sp. BR13439; assembly: GCF_040948805.1. Taxonomy (NCBI): domain Bacteria; kingdom Pseudomonadati; phylum Pseudomonadota; class Betaproteobacteria; order Burkholderiales; family Burkholderiaceae; genus Paraburkholderia; species Paraburkholderia sp. BR13439. The sequence continues at coordinate 234,169 of NZ_JBFPKN010000011.1, forward strand.
GCGCGACGTGATCGAGCGTGCGAAGGTAGTGAAAGTTCTGCAGCTTCTCGATCGTTTCGATACCGGGCAACATCAGGCGCCGCGCGCGCCCGCCGGTAGCCAGAACGAGTTTCGTATAGCCGATTTCGCTGCCGTTGGAGAGCGTGACCCGTTTCGCGTCACGGTCGATGCGTTGCGCGCGCACATTCGGAATGAACTCGACACGCGCTTTGTCGTACGTCGACAGCGGTTTCAGGTAGAGCTGCTCGGCGGTCGATTCGCCCGACAGAAATGCCTTGGAGAGCGGCGGCCGTTGGTACGGCAAGTGGGATTCTTCCCCAACCATCACGATGCGCCCCGCCCATCCCTGTTCGCGGATCGCGGTCGCGCATTCCCCCGCCGCGTGACCCGCCCCGACGATCAGTGCGGTGTTCTCTGCGTCTCCAGCTGTCATGAAGCCAACTCCGTCTCATACGGCCACAAGTTCGCTGCGGCCAGAAATTGCGAATAGTGTTCCAAATTGTGAACGAGCGTCGTTGCTACTGTCAATGCTCATGAACCCCGCTGAGCCGCAGCGGAGCTGACCATCGCCTCGATGCCGCCAACCGCGAAACGGATCAGGTAGGTGCGCATGCGCTCGATATGCGCCGTCGCGAGTGCCCGTGTTCGGGATCGCGCTTCCTGCGCGTAAAGCTCGTTGAGCACGAGATGAAACACGGACTCGACGAAATGCTGCACCAGTTCGACGGTCTCACGCGTGGCATGAGGAAGCGCCTTGGCGAAGGCGTCACGATAGCGCGCGGCCGCCGGCGCGTATTGGTCATAAAACGGCGCCGTGAGGTCGGGGCGCTCCAAAAGGCAGCCAATCTGGGTCAGCAGGCGCAGGTAGTTTCGCCACCCCGGATCGCCGCTCGTCAGATGCGCGAAAGCCGGTGCGGAAAGTGCGGTCACGATCGTCTCGACATCGGGACGTTTGCCTCGCAGCGGTGCGAGTCCGGCCTCGAGCGATTCGATGACCTGCCGGCTGATCACGGCCGCGCGACGGCCGATCGCCTGTTGAAACAGCGCGTCTTTGCTGCCGAAGTGGTAGCGCGCGAGGCTCAGCTCCATGCCACAGCTCTGCATGATGTCGCGGATCGATGTGCCGAAGTAGCCGTGCATCGCGAACAGCCGCTCGGCCGTATCGAGAATGCGCTCTGGCGTCGTGCTGCGCGCCGTGGCGCGCGGCGCATTGATGGCAGTCGCCGGGCTGCTAGCGGCGTGAGTCGTTCTGGACGGCATGGTTTCCCTTTCATGGCGGGTGCAAATCGGACAGTGCGCGATCCCTTTCAGCGAATGATAGAACGATCTTGCACATTCGTGCAAAATCGAACATAGTTCAGATATCGGCACGTCGCTACCAGGCAGAGGTGCCTTTAAATGAACGATTAATGGAGACAGGAACCATGGCGGGCGCGCTGCAACTCGAGGACTTCGACGATCCCAAGTTCAACCCCTTTTTCGAGGATTCGCTCGCTTTCGGCGCCGATCCTAACCCGTATCCGCGGATTGCCGAGCTCCGCAAGAAAGGCTCGGTTCAGAAGGGCGACTACCGTGTGCTGATGGGTGCGGCAGCGGATCTGACGATGTCCGATGTCGCGCATTACTGCGTATTCGGATACGACGAGGTAGCGCAGGTGCTCGGAGATCCGGTCACGTTCTCGAACAAGTCTTACGAGCGCAATATCGGCATCAGCTTCGGACGCAGCATCTCGACGATGGACGCGCCCGAGCACCCGCGTTACCGCCGCATCTTCCAGAAGGCCTTTTTGCCGCACACGGTGGCAGCATGGGGCGATACGCTGGTCGATCCGGTCGTGAACGAACTGATGTCGAAGTTCATGGATCGCGGACATGCGGATCTCGTCAACGAGTTCACGCTTCACTATCCGTTCAATATCATCTACCGCCAACTGGCATTGCCGCCGGAAGACGTCAAGATCTTCCACAAGCTGGCGATCGCGCAGACGCTGGTTTCGATCGATGTGGCGCACGGTGTGGAGGCGTCGACGAAGCTGGGTGCTTATTTCGCTCGACTCGTCGAGGAGCGCCGCAGCAATCCGGGCGACGATCTCGTCAGTTCGCTGGCCATCGCGGAAGTCGATGGCGAGTTGCTGCCGGACGAGGTCGTCATTTCGTTCCTGCGTCAATTGGTGAATGCGGGCGGTGACACCACGTATCGCGCAACCAGCGTGCTGCTGCTTGCGCTATTGCGCGATCCCGCACAGCTTGAAGCGGTGCGCGAGGATCGCACGCTGGTCGCGCAGGCGATCGAGGAGGCTCTGCGCTGGGATGGCCCCGTGTTGATGCAATCGCGTATGGCCTCGCGTGACGTCACGCTCGGCGGTGTGGAGATTCCGGCGGGCGCATTTCTCGACGTGTTGGCGGGAAGCGCCAATCGCGACCCCAGCCGCTTCCCCGATCCGGACAGGTTCGACATCTATCGAAAGCCTGCGCACCGGCACTTCGCATTCGCGTATGGCCCGCACGTATGCATCGGCCAGCACCTTGCGCGCGTGGAAATGACGCGCGCGCTCAACGCGATTCTCGATCGCCTGCCCAATCTTCGCCTCGATCCGGCCGCGGCAGCTCCACAGATCAATGGAATCATGATGCGCGTTCCGCATTCGATTCCCGTCGTCTTCGGCTAACCAGAACAGCGCCAGCCTCCCGTGTCGTGGACGAGGCTGGCCGACAAGGCACGTGTGGCGGGCCAGCTCACGAGATACCGCTGGTCCGCACGCACGGACGGTGGAGAACGCATAGATGATCGAGTTTGACTTTATCGTGATTGGCGCCGGTGCCGCGGGTTGCGTGCTGGCCAATCGTCTTTCGGAAAGCGGGCGCCATTCAGTGCTGCTGATCGAGGCAGGTCCGGAAGATCGCAATCCGTTGATCCGAATGCCTAAAGGCTTCGGAAAGCTGCTGGGCGATCCAGCTCATGCCTGGTTCATTCCGGTGCAGCCCGATGACGGGAACGGGCATCGCAACGAGATCTGGCTGCGCGGCAAGATGCTCGGTGGTTCCAGCAGCATCAACGGCATGGTGTATATGCGGGGTCATCCAGAAGACTACGACGGATGGGCCGAGCTGGGCGTCGAGGGATGGAGCTGGCAGAATCTGGCGCCGTGCTTCCGGCGCATCGAGGATCACGCGCTCGGCGCCGATGAGCTACGAGGCGAGGGCGGACCGCTGAAAGTGTCGCAGTACGCGCAGCGCAATCGTATCGGCGACGCAGTGCTCGAAGCGTGCCGGTCGCTCGGCGTGAGGCGCGTCGAAGATATCAACAGGCTCGATCATGAGGGCGTGGCCTATCTGATCTATACGATCCGCAACGGTCGCCGGCAAAGCTCAGCCGAAGCCTTTCTGAAGCCTGCGAGGACGCGCAAGAATCTGACCGTCGTTACCGGCACGCAAGCCGCGCGAATCGTGTTCGACGGCACGCGCGCCGTCGGCGTCCAGTGCGAAAGCGCGGGGCAGCAGATCGCTTACCGGGCGCGCCGCGAGGTCGTGCTGTCGGCGGGCGCGATCGAGTCGCCGCGGCTTTTGCAGCTTTCGGGCATTGGCGATCCAGTCCATTTGCAGTCGCTCGGCATTCCTGTCGTGGCGGCGAATCCGGGTGTCGGACGGAACATGCGCGAGCACTATCTGTATATGGTGCAGGCGCGTCTACAGCATTGGCGCGATTCGCAGAACCGGCAGTTCAGCGGCATGCGGCTATGGCGTAACGCGATGCAGTATTTTCTGTTCCGCCGTGGCGTGATGTCGCTCGGCTCGTATCAGGTGGGTGGTTTCGTCAAGACCGCGCCCGATGCGAAGCGTCCGGACGTTCAATTGATGATGGCGCCGTACTCGATGGATTTCGGCGCGGCGGGTTACGCGTTCGAGTCGTTCCCAGGCATGCAGCTCTTCAGCTATCCACTGCGTCCACGCAGCGAGGGGCACATCAGGCTCCAGTCGTCGGACCCGCGCGTGCCGTCTGAAGTCGTCGCTAACTACCTTGCCGATCCGTACGACCAGCAGATGGCCGTCAATGCGTTCCGGCTCATGCGCAACGTGCTGGCCGCCGAGCCGCTCAGGAGTCTGCTGGTGGGGGAGACACGCCCCGGCCTCGCCGTCCAGACCGATGACGAAATTCTTGACCTCTACCGGCGCGACGGCCAATCCGGTTTTCACGCATGCGGCACTTGCAGGATGGGCTCGGACCCGCTTGCCGTGCTCGATTCGCGGCTGCGCGTGCGCGGTATCGAAGGCCTGCGCGTGATGGATCTGTCCGTCACACCCACGATGATCTCCGGCAACACGAACGGCCCGATGATGGCGATGGCATGGCGCGCCGCCGGGCTGATCCTGGAGGACGCGCGATGAGTTGCCTTGAGGACTATAAGGGGCACTTTTCGAATATCGAATTCGAGCGACGCGACGGTGTTTTGCAAGTGCGCCTGCATACGGATGGCGGCCCGCTGAAGTGGGGCGCACTCGATCGCAGCATTCACAGCCAGCTAGGCGAGGCGTTCTATCAGATCGCACGCGACCTCGACAATCGCGTGGTCATCCTGACCGGAACCGGCGATTCTTTCTGCGACGCGATGAATTACGCCGAGTTGCCGGCGGAGCCGCTTTCGCAAGTCTGGCCGCGCTTGCAACGCGAGGGGCAAGACTTGCTGATGCAACTGCTGGACATTCCGGTTCCGGTTATCGGCGCGATCAACGGGCCTGCGCATATCCATGCCGAGCTGCTGGCGCTGTCCGACATCGTGCTCGCCTCCAACCACGCAGAAATCTCGGATCAGGCGCACTTCATTCACGGCGTCGTGCCCGCGGACGGCGTGCAGATCGTCTGGCCGATGCTGATCGGCCACAACCGCGCCCGCCACCTTCTACTCACCGGCGAGCGCATCAGTGCGCAACGTGCGTGGGAGCTTGGTGTAGTCGGCGAAGTCGTCGCGCCCGACACGTTGCTCGAACGCGCCTGGCAAATCGCGCGCGAACTCGCGGCGAAGCCGGTCGAGACGTTGCGATACACGCGCGCGGTCTTTACGCAGCCGTTCAAGCGTCGCATGGTCGCCGAACTGGGCTATGGGCTCGCGCTCGAAGGGCTTGCCGGTATCGCCGCGCAGTCCGGCAGAACGTAGCCCGTCAACGCGACATGTTCACAAATGGGAGACCCGATATGACATTGGCAGTGCAAGCATCAACGCAGCGCAGCGCGATCGTTCAGCAGGCGCTCGACCGCGCGACGCGCGAAGGCGGTGAGATCGGCGTGCAGGTGGCGGCTTATCTGAACGGCAAACTCGTGATCGACGCATGGAGCGGCGTGGCCGATCCGTCCACCGGCCGTCCTGTCGATGGCGACACGCTCTTCAATGTCTATTCGGTAACGAAGGCCGTTGCGGCAACCGCGTTGCACATCCTGGCCGACCGCGGCCTGATCGAGTACGACGCGCCAGTGACGCGCTACTGGCCGGAGTACGGCGCGCACGGCAAGGAGAAAACCACGGTGCGCGATGTGCTGACTCATCGCGCGTGCGTGCCGCAAATGCCTGAAGACGTCACGCCGGAGCTGATGTGCGACTGGCACTGGATGACCCGCGCGATCGCAAACCTGGAGCCGCTTGCCGAGCCGGGGACGAAAACGCTTTACCTTTCGATGACGTTCGGCTGGATCGTTGGCGAGCTGGTGCGACGTGCCGATCCGAAGAAGCGCTCGCTGGGCCGTTTCGTCCGGGAAGAGATCGCGATGCCGCTAGGCATCGAAGATCTATGGATTGGCATCCCTGACGAAGTCGAACCGCGCATCGCACGTCTCACCGATGCGATGGTGCCGGTTCCCGCGGAGTACCTGCCGCCGCTATTCCTGCGCTCGATGCCCGAACAGGTCGCATTGACGCCGCAAGTGTTCGAGCGTCCGGACGTGCGGCGCGCGGAAGTGGCGGGTGTTGGCGGGATCTTCAATGCGCGCAGCGAGGCGCGCTTCTGGGCGATGCTCGCATGTGGCGGTGAGTTGGACGGCGTGAGGATACTGTCGAAGGAGCTCGTCGCCACGCTGAATACGCCACGTGCCAATAGCGAAGAGCCCGACCCGGTGATGTTCGGCTTTCCGATTCCGATCACGATTGGTGGCTTCTGGTTCGGCGGCAACCATCCGCCGGTGACGGCGGCGCGTTCGCCGCGCGCGTTGTGCCATCCGGGACAAGGCAATTCGATCGGCTGGGCGGACCCGGACACCGGGCTCGCCGTCGCGATTTGCCATAACAAGCTGTTCAACCCGACCACGCCGGAAGAAGACCCACTGCTTCCGATCGCTGCGGCGATTCGCAACGCGCTGGATCTGGAGTGACCGGCACCATGGTCATGGATATCGCGTATTTGCAGCAATGGACCGGGCGCACGGAGGAAGTGAAGGACCAGCTCACCCTCACGCCGATGACAGCGTTCGGCGCCGTGCTAGACCGGGACGACCCGCCCGCGGCAGCTGGCGATGAGTTGCCGCCGTTGTGGCACTGGCTCTATTTTCTGCCGGTTCATCGTCAGTCCGTGGTCGGGCTCGACGGGCATCCGAAGCGTGGCGGTTTCCTGCCGCCGGTCGACTTGCCTCGCCGCATGTGGGCGGGCAGTCAACTCGACTTTCTACGGCCGCTGAGAGCGGGCAGCGCGATCACCCGACTTTCTTCGATCGAGAGCGTAGCTCACAAGCAGGGGCGCACCGGCGATCTGGTGTTCGTCAAGGTCAAGCACGAAGTCAGTGATGCGAATGGCGTTGCGCTCGTAGAACGCCAGGATATCGTGTATCGCGATCATCCGGTTGCTGGCGAGAAGCCGGCGGCGTCACAGGCCGCGCCCGCAGGCGCCCATTGGGCCCGCGAGATCAATCCCGATCCCGTGCTGCTGTTCCGCTATTCGGCACTGACGTTGAATGGTCATCGCATTCACTACGATCGGCCTTACGCAACCGGCGAAGAGGGCTACGAGGGTCTCGTCGTGCATGGCCCGCTGCTCGCCACGCTACTCATGGACTCGCTGAGATCGGAACTGCCGGGCGCGCGCGTCGGAGCGTTTTCGTTCCGCGCAATCAAACCGGTGGTGGACACTTCGCCTTTCTATGTTTGCGGAAAGCGAGACGAATCCGACCCTGGCAAAGTGAGCTTGTGGATCGCTGGTAGTGACGGGTCATTGCGGATGGATGCCGCGGCTGTTCTCAGCTGATCGTTGAGTCCGGTCCGCCGGCGGGTACGCCGTAGCCGGACCGGGCGCTGAATGGGAGACTTATGCGTTCGTTTCTTTTTGTGCCGGGAAGCAAGCCCGAAAGATTCGCCAAGGCGCTCGCGGCAGGCGCCGATGCGGTGATCGTTGACCTGGAGGACGCCGTTGCAGACGCGGACAAAGCGTCGGCGCGAGCCCATGTTGCCGATGCGGTACGAATATTTTCGGCATCGCCAGTTTGCGTGCTGTTGCGCATCAATGGCGCTGGAACGCAGTGGTTCGACGAGGACCTGTCACTTGCCGCGTTCGATGGGATCGATGGCGTCGTGTTGCCCAAGGCGGAGGCTCCGGCTGCGCTGACCACCGTAGCGGCGGCAACGACGAAGCCAATCTGGCCAATCATCGAATCCGCCGCGGGTGTCTGGAATGCGTTGGAGGTGGCACGCATGCCCGGCGTCGAGCGGCTGGTCTTCGGCTCCGTCGACTTCGAGCTCGATCTGGATTGCGACGGCTCATGGGACGCGTTGCTGCACGCGCGTTCGCGTATCGTGCTGGCTTCGCGCGTCGCTGGAATTGAAAGTCCGGTCGATGGCGTCACCGTGGCGATCGACGACGAGCGGCAACTCGCCGAGGACTCGTCGAAGGCGCGATCGCTGGGTTTTGGCGGCAAGCTGTGCATTCATCCGCGCCAGGTCAAGGCGGTCAACGCCGCTTTCAGCCCGAGTGCGGATCAGATTGCCAAGGCGCGGCGGATCGTCGAAGCGTATGAGCGGGCGGAAGGCGGGGCAGTGTCCGTCGATGGACGGATGGTGGACTTGCCCGTGTTGCTCAAGGCAAGACGTATCGTCAGCGCGTCCGAAAAGGTGCGCGATTCGGCAGAGGGGTGAGAGGTGCGGCGGAGTGAGCGCTGCATCGCCCGCGCCGCCACTTCAAGGGGTGACGCGGGAGTGTTGCAATTTGGCTTACACCGGGTCCCACGGCGTGAGCGCCATGGAAGGCACGTTCGGGAAGAAGCTCGCTTCGAACGCCGGCATGACCTGCTCGGCAATCGCTTCGGGCGTCCAGCCGCCGTCGCGATGCAGCGAGCGGATCATCCGGATCTGGTTGAAGAAGTAGATCTCGTTGGCGCGCACGCCGAAGATCTGTCCCGATACCTTCGCGGCCTGGTCGGAAGCGAGGTAGACCGCGAGCGGCGCGATCTTGCGCGATTCCATGCGCTTGAGAACTTCGACACGTGCCTTTTGCTCGGGCGTCTCCGAGGGGATCGAGGCCGTCATCGCGGTCCATGCCCACGGTGCGATGCAGTTCGAGCGCACGTTGAATTTGGCCATGTCGAGGGCAATCGACTTCGACAGACCGACGACACCCATCTTGGCGGCCGAGTAGTTGGCCTGTCCGATGTTGCCGATCAGACCCGACGTGGAGGTCATATGAACGAAGCTGCCGCTGTTTTGCGCCTTGAAATGCGGAGCCGCGGCGCGTGCCACGAAAAACGACCCGTTCAGATGAACGTCGACGACGGCTTTCCACTCATCGAGGCTCATGTTGAAAAACATACGGTCACGCACGATGCCGGCGTTGTTGACCACACAGTCGACGCGGCCGAACGTGTCCAGCGCGGCCTGCACGATCTTCTGCGCGGAGTCCCATTCGGCCACGCTGTCCGTGGAAGCAACCGCTTGGCCGCCCGCCTCCTTGATTTCCGCGACGACGCGCTGTGCGGCGAATTCGCCGGTTTCGGCGTTGCGACCGAGGTCGTTGACGACGACCTTGGCGCCGTTCGCCGCGAATTGCAGCGCGAAATCGCGCCCGATGCCTGCACCCGCACCCGTTACCACTACCACCTTGTCCTTGACGAAATCGCTCACTCTTGTCTCCGTTCGATACAGGCGTTGATGTTGAAAAGCTCGCCCACGTATAATAACAAAAACTGAACGCCGTTGCAGAATATGAACGATATTGCGTTGGCAGCGACTGTGTAGCGATTCATCCATTCGAAGACGACAAAATGAAAGGAGACACGCAATGAACGACATGAAAGGCTGGACCGTGCCGGACCATGTTCCGCGAGAACTCGTGGTCGATTTCGACTATATGAATCCACCCGGTGCCGAAGACGACGTCCATCGCGCGTGGAAGACGCTGCATACGGGTCCCGATATCGTCTGGTCTCCATACTATGGCGGCCACTGGATCGCCACCCGGGGCGAAGACATCGAGGCGATGCAGAAGGACCACACCCGTTTTTCGCATCGCAGCGTCAACATCCCGCCGCTCAATGAAACGCAGCTCGTGCCGCTGGAACTCGACCCGCCCGAACATACCCAGTACCGCAACCTGATCACGCCCGCTTTTCTGCCCCAAGCTATCGCGTCGCTGGAAAGCGACGTGCGCAGCCTCGCAATCGAGCTGATCGAAAAAATCGCTCCACGAGGCGAATGCGAGTTCGTGTCGGAGTTCTCGAAGATCCTGCCGATCGTGATTTTCCTGCGTCTGGCCGATCTCCCGTTGAGCGATCGCGGACAATTGCTCGAATGGGCGGAATGGGCCGTGCGCGGCAATGTCGAGCAGCGCAACGAATCCCAGCACCGGCTGATTGGCTATATTTCCACCTGGGTGGAAAAGCGCAAGGCAGAGGCGGGCGGAGATCTCGTCAGCCTGATCGCGAACGCGCAGATCGACGGCAAACCGATCAGCCCTGAGCGGATGTTCGGCATGTTCATCGTCGTGCTGTTCGGCGGCCTCGATACCGTCGCATCGATGATGGGTTTCATCGCGCGTTTCCTCGCGGAGAACCCGGCTCATCGGCGCCAGCTAATCGAAAATCCAGAACTGATGGTTTCGTCAGTCGATGAGATGATTCGTCGCTTTGGCGTGGCGAACACCGCGCGGCTCATCACGCAGGACATGGAATACAAGGGCATCCAGTTCAGGAAGGGTGACCAGATTCAATTGCCGAATTCGCTCTTTGGCCTCGACGACCGCAAGTTCAGCGATCCGCTCGCCGTCGACCTGACGCGCAAGCCAGTGCTTCACGCGGCGTTCGGCAACGGCCCGCATCGCTGCCCGGGGTCGTTCCTTGCGCGTACGGAGATCAAGGTTTTCCTGCAGGAGTGGCTCAAACGCATTCCCGATTTTCGTATTCGCGAGGGCGACAAGCCGCGATGCGGTTCGGGCTCCGTCAACGGCATGCTTTATCTGCCGCTCGTCTGGGACGTAGCACCCTGAAGTATCCCCACCCTCAACGACTCATCGACGATCATGAAAAAGTGGCAATGTATCTTTTGCGGTTTCTACTACGACGAAGCAGCGGGACTTCCGGCGGAGGGCATCGCGCCAGGCACTCGTTGGGAAGACATTCCGGATGACTGGGCATGTCCTGAATGTGGGGCGACCAAGGCTGACTTCGTGATGATCGAGGTCGAGGCCTAAGCGTTCGGACACGCGCACGGCGTCGAGCCGTGCGCTTCATTGCCCCGGGTCAGGCGCGCTCGAACACGGCGGCAATACCCTGGCCGCCGCCGATGCACATGGTCTCGAGCGCATAGCGCCCCTTTCGGCGCGTCAACTCGTGCAACAGCGTGGTCATGATCCGCACGCCCGTTGCGCCGATCGGGTGACCGAGCGATATGCCCGAGCCATTCACGTTGAGCCGGTCGATGTCGTGCCAGTTCCAGCCTTTGAGGACAGCCAGTACCTGGCATGCGAACGCTTCGTTCACCTCGACGAGATCCATCTGATCGAGCGTAAGACCGGTGCGCATCATCAGCTTCTGCACTGCGGGCACGGGACCGATGCCCATCCGCGAGGGCTCGCAGCCCGCCGCGGCCCATCCCGTCAGCCATGCCATAGGCTCGAGTCCGAGCTCTTCGAGGCGGTCTTCCGCGACAACGATGCAAGCGGCGGCCGCATCGTTCTGCTGGCTGGAGTTACCTGCGGTGACCGTTCCGCCCGGCATCAACGCGCGAAGCTTGCCGAGGCTTTCCATACTGGCGTCCGCACGGAATCCCTCGTCTTTGGAAAACAGCAGCGGCTCGCCTTTTTTCTGCGGAACGCTGACCGCAACGACCTCTTCGGCCATATGGCCCGACTCCCACGCTGCCGCGGCGCGCTGATGGCTGCGCAGCGCGAACTCGTCGGCGGCCTCGCGGCTGATGCCATAGTCGATGGCGAGATTTTCTGCGGTCTCGATCATGCCGGAGATATAGCCGAAACGTGATTCCGGCTGCGAGCGCTCGCGGCCGCGCGCGAGCCGGTCGTGAAACTGCACGGAGCCCGAGCGGGCGCCCCAGCGCATGTCCGTGCTGTAGTACTCGATGTTGCTCATGCTTTCCACGCCGCCAGCCAGCACGACGTCCGCGGCACCGGTCTGCACCATCATCGCGGCGGTGGCGAGCGCCTGCAGGCCGCCGCCGCAGCGGCGGTCCAGTTGCATGCCGGGCACGTCGACGGGCAGGCCGGCCTGCAGCGCGATCCAGCGGCCTACGCACGGCGTTTCGCTGTTTGCATACGATTGTGCGAAGACGACGTCGTCGATGCGAGCGGGGTCGAGCCCTGCACGCCGGATCGTTTCGTTCGCGACGAGTGCGCCGAGCTCTTCGACGCTAACGCCGCGCAGGCTGCCACCAAAGGTGCCCACGGGCGTTCGTACAGGGGAGACAATTGCCGCGCGTTTCATGGGACGTTTCCTTGCAAAGTTCGAGGTTGCGGATGCGGGTGTGCTTGCGATCAGGCAACGAGCGTCGCGCTTCCGGTGCGATGAAGGGGCAGGGCGCTCGCCATCTGATCGAGAGCGGCGCGATGATCCGGATGGGCGATCGCCAGCATGCGTTCGCGCCGTTGCCGCAGCGTCAGGCCGCGCAGATCGGCTACGCCGTATTCGGTCACCACGATGGCGGCGTCGCTGCGGGGCGTGCTGACCGGTCCATTCAACGACGCGACGATGCGGCTGGCGCCCTTGCCCGCGGTAGACGGCAACGCGATGACTGGAACGCCGCCACGCGAGCGCCGCGCGCCGCGCAGAAAATCCAGTGCGCCGCCCACCGCGCCCACATACACGCCACCGGCAACCTCGGCGTTGATCTGGCCGCTCAGATCGACTTCCACAGCCGAGTTGATGGCGACGAAGCGCTCGATGCTTGCGAGCACGTTCGCGTCGTGCGTGTAGCGCGTCGAACGGAACTCGATGGCGTCGTTGCGATGCGCGAACTCGTGAATGCGACGGCCGCCCATCATCACGCCTGCAATGGTCTTGCCCGCGTCGATGGTCTTGCGCGCATTGTTGATCACGCCGATTTCCATCAGATCGGCGACCTTGTCCCCGATCGTGCCGGAATGAATGCCGAGGTCGCGCCGATCGCCGAGGCAAGCGAGAATCGCTTCGGGAATCGCGCCGAGGCCGAGTTGAATCGTGGCGCCGTCTTCGATCAAAGCGGCCGTGTTTTGTGCAATCGCCTGATCCGTCGCGCTTGCCGCGCTTGGCGAACTCTCGGGCAGAGCGCGTGATGTCGGGAGAATGAAGTCGATCTCGTCGTCGCGAAGATATCGTTCGCCGTAAGTCCAGGGTGCCTGTTCATTGACCTCCGCGACGATGACGCGCGCGCGCTCGAGCGCAGGGATCAGATACTCATGCGCGATCGACAGGCTATAGCGGCCTTGCGAATCTGGGGGCGCCAACTGCAACAGCAGCACGTCGATCGCAAGCTGACCCGAGTCCATCATCTCCGGGAACTGCGAATAGTGGCACGGAAGAATGTCGAGCGCGCCAGCCTTGGCCAGTGCGCGGTTGGAGCCGCTGCCGCAGTACGAAACGAAATCGATGCAGTCGGCGTGCTCGGGGCGGTACGTGTCGTAATTGCTGGCACCGAGAAAAACCCGGAACGCGCCGACAGCATGCCGTTGCTCGAGCAGCTTGCGGGTGAGCGCAAGAGGCTCCGCGTTCGATTGGCCCCATGTGACAGTGTCGCCGCGACGGATGATGGACGCAAAGTCGATGGCGTCCGCCTCTAGCAGTATGGGCATGATGTTGTTCGCGTCAATTGGCGGCTTGCGCAAAGTCATGCGCTTCGTTGTGCTGCCCCCGCACGGCGCCCGAGGCAACGAGTTCCGCAATCCGGTCTTCGCTGTAGCCGATGCTGTGCAGGACGAGCTCCGCATGCTCGCCCAGTCCCGGAACCGCGAGCGGTGGCGACGCGGGCTCCATGCGGAAATGAATCGGGCTCGCTACGTGGGCGCGTCCGGACGGATCGGTCTGGACCATTCTTCGCTCATGAGCATGTGGATGGTTTAGCGCCTCCGCGGTCGAGAGCACCGGCGCGACGCTGACGTTCCGGCCTTTGAACCAATCGAGCCATTCATCGAGCGTGCGTGTAATGAATGTTTGCGTCAGGAATGCTCGAACGCGTATCTGGCCTTCACCCGCCGGCCCGGTCGCGTCGGCGACAAGATCGGGGCGGCCGAGCGGCGTAAGGAGGTTGCTGGCAAAACTGTGTTCCCGGCCGCCGAGGCAGAGCCATTTCGCATCGGCGGTCTCGTAGGTGCTGAGCATCGCGAGCCCACTATCGTCCTCGGTCGCTTCCGAGGATTGCCCGACCGGCATGTTGAGCAAACGGCCGCTCAGGTACGGCTGTGCCGTGAGCGCCGCATCGAACAGCGACACGTCGATGTAGTCGCCGCGTCCCGTTTCCCGGGCGCGCAGCAGCGCCATCAACACAGCGGACAATGCCGTCAGCGAACCGGCCAGCGCGGCGAGCGACGGTCCCGTGGCAATCGGCATTCCCCGCTCATCTCGCGGCAGCGTACCTGCAAGCGATTGAACTACCGGATCGTGTGCGGGCAATTGACAGAGCGGGCCGGTCTGGCCGAATGCGGTAATCGCGCAATAAACGACCTTCGGGTTATTGCGGCTCACCGTGTCGTAGTCGATACCAAGGCGAGCAGCGACGCCCGGCCTCGACGATTCAATGACGACATCGGCCTCGTTCAGCAGCTTCAGCGCGACCTCGCGTCCGTCCGGATGCTTCAGGTCGAGGCCGATGCTGCGCTTGCCGCGGTTGATAGCCGCGAAGAAAGCGCCGTCCGTTCCGGGTGCGCCGCGCGTCGGGTCGCCGGTGACCGGTTCGACCTTGATGACTTGCGCCCCGTGATCGGCGAGATTGGCAGCGAGGAACGGACCCGGCATGAACTGCGACAGGTCAATGACTCGAAGGCCGGTCAGTTTCATGCCAGAGCAGCGCTGAAGCCTAGCTGGCGTTGGGCAATCGCGGCGGCTTCCTTGACGATGCGGGCGATCAATTCCGCGCAGGTCGGCAAATCGTGAATGAGGCCTGTGACGATACCGGCGGGGAAAGCGCCGCCTTCGACTTCTCCCGTAGCGAACGCATCCATCCAGCGCTGTGCTCCGGTCAGTGCGGACAGGTCCGAGTGCGTCACGTTTTTGCTGCGCTCAAGTTCGAGTGCGGCGAGGCTCACGCTATTCTTGACCACGCGGCTCGGGTCCCCGATCGAGCGGCCCAACAGGACGGTATCGCGCTCGGTCGCTTCCAGCAGACGTTGCTTGATCGCTGGGTGGACCGGCGATTCTTGCGTGAGCATGAAACGCGTACCCATGTTGATGCCATCCGCGCCGAGCGCGAGAGCCGCCATCAGGCCGCGCCCGTCGGCGAAGCCCCCGGACGCGAGAATCGGCACCTTGAGCTTTTCGGCTGCGGCGGGAATCAGGATTAGTCCGGGGATATCGTCTTCGCCAGGGTGCCCCGCGCATTCGAATCCGTTGATGCTGACGACATCTGCGCCGAGCGATTGCGCCTTCACCGCGTGGCGAACCGTGACGCACTTATGCACGACCTTAACGCCATGTGCCTTGAACTCGGCGATGTATTTCGCGGGATTGCTGCCAGCTGTTTCAACGACCTGGACGCCCTGAGACACGATCGCGCGAACATACCCGTCATAGTCGAGACCGGCATTCGCGCCGAGAACGGTCAGGTTGACGCCAAAGGGCTTGTCCGTGAGCGAACGCACCTTGTCGATTTCGCGCGCGAGTGCATCGGCACTTGCATGGGTGTGCGCGGAGATGAACCCGAGCCCTCCCGCGTTCCCCACGGCCGCCGCCAGTTCGGCTCGCGCCACCCAGCGCATACCGCCCTGAATGATGGGATATTGAATGCCGAGTAATTCAGTAATGCGGTTGACATACGGTTTCATCGCGCGCCTGTAATCTGGATAGGGAGTGTGGGTGCCAGAGAAATGCGCCTGACGCGCGTGACCTGGCGTGCTCGGTTTGCCACGATGCGCGTGGCGTTCTTGGCGATTCAACAATCGCGAAACTGGGGTTTGCGCTTTTCGGCGAAGGCTGCCATGCCTTCCTTTCGATCTGCGGTGGCGAAGGTCGAATAGGCCATGCGCCGCTCGAACAGGATGCCTTCCGCGAGGCTGGATTCGTAGGCGCGGTTCACACACTCTTTCGCCATCGCCACGACGGGTTGCGAATATCGCGCGATTTCATCGGCCGTTTTCAGTGCTTCTTCGACGAGCGTGCCGACCGGCAGGATGCGGCTTACGAGGCCGCATCGTTCGGCCTCGACGGCGTCCATCTTGCGGCCGGTGAGGATCATCTCCATCGCCTTCGATTTGCCGAGCACGCGCGTGAGGCGTTGGGTGCCGCCAGCGCCGGGAATGGTCGCCAGCGTGATTTCGGGCAGGGCGAAACGGGCGTTGTCGGCGGCGAGAATGAAGTCGCACATCATGGCCAGTTCGCAGCCTCCGCCCAACGCAAGACCCGCGACCGCCGCGATGACCGGCTTGCGGCAACGCGAGGTGCGTTCCCAGTTAGACGTGATGAACTGATTCTTGTAGACGTCCATGTACGTCCATTCGTTCATCATCTTGATGTCGGCTCCGGCGGCGAACGCCTTTTCGCTGCCGGTCAGCACGATCGAGCCGATGGCGGGATCGGCTTCAAAGTCGTCGAGTGCTGCCGTCAGCTCGTCCATCAGCTGGTTGTTCAGCGCGTTGTAGGCTTGCGGACGGTTCAGCCTGAGCAAGCCGGCTTTTCCGTGCGTTTCGACGATGATCGTCTCGTAGGCCATGCTTCTTCCTTGAGGGAATGAGGGGCAACGCTGCTCGCGCGTGGTTCGTGGGCCGCGGCGCGCCGTTCGGGTTACGTCAAAGCGTACCGCACGTTGCCAATTATTTGAACGACGTTTATGATTCTGAATGTGAGGCCCGGCTTTGTCAATTGAGCGCGAGGGCAGATTCACTAACGGGAAACACCGCGAGGAGACACTGCATGACTACTCGTCACGAGGACGGACAGATTCGCGTTGAGCAGCGCGGGAACCTGCTTTTGATGGGCATCGACCGGCCGGAAAAGCGCAACGGATTTACCCCGAAGATGTTCCGCGAACTGGCCATGGCCTACACGCAGCTCGAACAGAGCAGCGATATTTTTTGCGGGCTGGTCTACGCCGAAGGGGATCACTTTACGGCAGGGCTCGACATGCCGAAGATCGCGCCATTGCGCCGGGAAGGGAAATCCCTGCTTCCTGAAGGCGAGGTAGATCCGTTCAACTTGCGCGCGCCGCTGCGCACCAAGCCGGTCGTCATTGCGCTCAAGGGAATCTGTTTCACGGTTGCGGTCGAATTGATGCTCGCATCGGAAGTGGCTGTGGCGGCCGATAACTGCCGTTTCTCCCAGCTTGAAGTCAAGCGGGGGATCATGGCAGGTTGTGGTGCGACGTTCCGCATGGTCCAGCGTGCCGGCTGGGGCAACGCGATGAAGGTACTACTTACTGGCGACGAATTCACCGCGCAAGAGGCGCGGCACATGAACTTCGTGCAGGATGTCGTGCCCGCGGGGCAGGAGTTCGACCGGGCGCTCGCGATCGCAGAGCGAATTGCGGCGCAGGCACCGCTAGCCGTGCAGGCCACGATGCAGAACGCGCGGGTTTCGCTGGGACAAGGCTGGCAGGATGCTTACGCGACCATTCAGTCGACCCAGCAGTTTCTCTACAACACTGAAGATGCCAAGGAAGGTGTTCAGTCCTTCATCGAAAAACGTGCGGCGAAATTTGTCGGCCGCTGATGCATGGCTTCCGGCGCAGCCGGTGCGAATTCAAGGGGACAGTTTGTTATGACAAAAGGCGCGTTGGCGGGTGTTCGCGTCCTCGACCTGAGCCGTATTCTCGCGGGGCCGTGGGGGGCTCAAATGCTGGCGGATCTCGGCGCCGAGGTCATCAAGGTCGAGCGTCCGGGAAAGGGCGACGATTCGCGGCAATTCGGCCCACCGTTCCTGATGGATCGGGACGGCAAGGTCACGCGCGAATCGACGTTTTTTATCAGCGCGAACCGCGGCAAGAAGTCGATCACCTGCGATATCTCTACGCCTGAAGGCCAGGCGCTGATCCGCTCGCTGGCTGCACAATGCGACGTGTTGCTCGAGAACTATAAGGTGGGCGACCTCAAGCGTTATGGGCTCGACTACGAGAGCCTCAAGCTGGTCAATCCGCGCCTGATCTACTGTTCGATAACCGGGTTCGGCCAGACCGGACCGTATAGCCCACGGCCGGGCTATGACTCGATTTTCCAGGCGATGGGTGGCTTGATGAGCGTGACCGGAAACGGTGACGACGTGCCCGGCGGCGGCCCTATGAAAACCGGGCCCAGTCTTGCCGACATCCTCTGTGGTCAGTATGCCGCTTCGGCGATCATCGCGGCCCTCTATCACCGCGACGTGGCGCAAGGCGGTACTGGCGAAGGGCAATACATCGACCTGGCATTGCTGGACGCGATGATTGCTGCCACATCGCACTATGCAAGCCAGTACCTCGTTTCTGGCCAGATTCCGATCCGGCGCGGTACCGAGGGCAATGGTGGCATGCCGTCCCGCATGTTCCGTTGCGCCGATCGCGACATCATGATCGTTGCCGGCAACAACGAGCAGTACGCGCGAATGTGCAATGTTCTCGGGCATCCCGAGCTTGCTACTGATCCGCGATTCAGCGAGATCGCTCTGCGCGTGAAGAATCGTCGTGCACTGGGCGAAGTGTTCGAGCCGCTGATCGTCGAATGGCAGAGCGATGAACTGCTCGCGGCACTCGACGCCGCCGGAGTGCCGGCTGGACCGATCAACAATCTGGAACAGGTGTTCGCAGATCCGCATGTGCAGGCACGCGCGATGTGCGTGGAAGTCGCGCACCCGCTCACAGATCAGGCCGTTCGTATGGTGGCGAATCCGGTCAAGATGTCGGGGACGCCTATCGATTCATACGGCGCGCCGCCGACGCTCGGCCAACATACGGACGATGTGCTGCGTGACGTGCTCGGTATGTCGCAGCCCGATATCGATGCTCTGCGCGAAAAGAAAGTTCTATAGAGCGCGGAAAAGCCTGTGAAGCGCATTCTTCGAGGGTGCGCTTTTTTTATGGATTACCCACCAGTTCCTTGAGGGGTGCATTGCGCCCGAAGGTCGAATGGTTGCTGCCTCCCGCAGCAGGCCTCGTGGGTACGTTCATACCACCCATATGCAATCAGGAGTACTTTGATGCACATTGGAATACCCGCGGAAACGCGGGCGAACGAAAGCCGTGTGGCCGCGACACCCGAAACAGTCAGGAAATACGTCGCCCAGGGGCACACGGTGACGATCCAGACCGGGGCGGGCATTGGCGCGAGCTATCCTGACGAGGCGTACATCGCCGTGGGCGCGCGGGTAGCCGATGCGGCTGCTGCCTTCGGCGCGGACCTCGTGCTCAAGGTTCAGTCGCCAACGCAGAGCGAATTGCCGTTCATGAAGCGGGGTTCGGTGCTCGTCGGCATGCTCGACCCCTTCAACGTCGACAATGCGACCACACTCGCCGCGGCTGGCGTCACCGCGTTCGCGCTCGAAGCCGCACCGCGCACGACGCGCGCACAGAGCCTCGATGTGCTGTCCTCGCAGGCCAATATCGCTGGGTACAAGGCGGTGCTGCTGGCTGCGAACCTTTATCCGCGCTTCATGCCGATGCTCATGACCGCCGCAGGCACCGTGAAGGCGGCGCGCGTGCTGATTCTTGGTGCGGGCGTGGCGGGTCTGCAGGCCATTGCCACGGCGCGGCGCCTTGGCGCGGTGATCGAAGCTTCCGATGTGCGCCCGGCGGTCAAGGAGCAGATCGAGTCTCTCGGCGGAAAGTTTCTCGACGTGCCGTTCGAAACCGATGAGGAACGCGAGGCCGCGCAGGGTGTCGGCGGCTATGCGAGGCCGATGGCGCCGTCGTGGCTCGCGCGCCAGTCGACGCTGGTGCATGAGCGCGCAAAGCAGGCCGACATCGTCATCTCGACCGCGCTGATTCCGGGCCGCGACGCGCCGACGCTGCTGCCTTCGGAAACCGTGCAGGCGATGAAGCCGGGCTCGGTCGTGATCGACCTCGCGGCGGGACGGGGTCCGGTCGCCGAGCAGGCCACGGGACGGCGCGGCGGCAATTGCCCCCTCACCGAGGCCGACAAGGTCGTGACGCACCATGGGGTGCAGATCTGCGGCTACACGAACCTCGCTTCGATGGTCGCCGCCGATGCCTCCGCGCTCTACGCGCGCAATCTGCTCGACTTCCTGAAGCTGATCGTCACGAAGGAGGGCATCCTCAACATCGATCTCGCGGACGACATCGTCGCGGCTACGCTGCTGGCCCGTGACGGCCAGGTCACGCGCAAGGCATGACGGGAAGGAGAACAGGAATGGAAGTCATCAATCATACGGTCATCAATCTGATCATCTTCGTGCTAGCCGTCTACGTCGGCTATCACGTGGTCTGGAACGTCACGCCTGCTCTGCATACGCCGCTGATGGCCGTCACCAATGCGATTTCGGCGATCGTCATCGTCGGCGCGATGCTCGCCACGGGACTGACCGTGGGCGGGGCGGGCAAGTTCTTCGGCACGTTCGCCGTGCTGCTCGCGGCCGTCAACGTGTTCGGCGGATTCCTCGTCACGCGGCGCATGCTGGAGATGTTCCGCAAGAAAGAGCCGAAGAAGCTAACCAGCAAGGAGGGTGCGTAAATGAGCATGAACCTCGTTACGCTGCTTTACCTGGTGGCGTCGGTCTGTTTCATTCAGGCGCTCAAAGGGCTTTCCAACCCGAGGAGCGCGCGCGCTGGCAATACCTTCGGCATGATCGGCATGGCGATCGCCATTCTCACCACCCTTGCGCTCATCGTGAAGGAGTCCGCGCAGTTCGGCTCGAATCTCGGGCTCGGGCTTGCGTTGCTTTTCACGGCGCTCGTGGTGGGCGGCGGTCTTGGCGCGTATGTCGCCGCACGCGTCGAGATGACGAAGATGCCCGAGCTGGTCGCGGCGATGCATTCGCTGATCGGTCTTGCTGCTGTCTGCATTGCGTACGCGGTAGTTTCCGATCCCGCCGCATTCGGGCTCGTTGCAGAAGATGCGCCGTATCCGGGCTTCCTGCCATACGGCAACCGTATCGAGCTGTTCATCGGCACCTTCGTCGGCGCGATTACGTTTAGCGGCTCGGTGATCGCCTTCGGCAAGCTGTCGGGCAAGTACAAGTTCCGGCTGTTTCAGGGCGCGCCCGTGGTCTACTCCGGCCAGCATCTGATCAACCTGATGCTCGCGCTCGCGATGCTCGGCTTCGGTGTCCTGTTCTTCCTCACGCAGTCGTGGCTGCCGTTCATCATCATGACGATCATTGCGTTCGTGCTCGGCGTGCTGATCATCATTCCGATCGGTGGTGCGGACATGCCGGTGGTCGTGTCGATGCTGAACTCCTACTCGGGCTGGGCGGCGGCGGGTATCGGCTTCTCGCTGAACAACGCGATGCTGATCATCGCGGGTTCGCTCGTGGGCTCTTCCGGCGCGATTCTGTCGTACATCATGTGCCACGCGATGAACCGCTCGTTCTTCAGCGTGCTGCTTGGCGGCTTCGGCGGCGAGGCTGGCTCAGCGGCAGCGGCTGGCGCGCAGGAGCAGCGTCCAGTGAAGTCGGGCTCCGCCGATGATGCGGCGTTCATGCTGGGCAACGCCGAGAGTGTCGTGATCGTGCCGGGCTACGGTCTCGCGGTGGCGCGCGCGCAGCATGCGCTGAAGGAACTGACCGACAAGCTCGTCGAAAAGGGCGTGGACGTGCGCTATGCGATTCACCCCGTGGCGGGCCGCATGCCCGGTCACATGAACGTGCTGCTCGCGGAAGCCGAGGTGCCCTACGACCTCGTGTTCGAAATGGAGGACATCAACAACGAATTCGGCCAGACCGACGTAGTGCTGGTGCTCGGCGCGAATGACGTGGTGAATCCGGCCGCGAAGAACGATCCGAAGTCGCCGATCGCGGGCATGCCGATCATCGAGGCGTACAAGGCGCGCACGATCATCGTGAACAAGCGCTCGATGGCCGCCGGTTATGCGGGCCTCGACAACGAACTCTTCTACATGGACAAGACGATGATGGTGTTCGGCGATGCGAAGAAGGTAATCGAAGAAATGGTAAAAAATTGCAGCTAGGGGGCGAGTCATGACGACCGGGACAGGCAACAGTCACATCGCAAGTACAGACCAGTCAGCAGTAGGAAAAATCGACTCGGGCAGGGAGGGCCGGGACATCTCGCGACCGCGTCAAGGTTCGGACGCTGCCGGACGAGGTGGGAAGTCACCGCCGTGGGCCTGGGGGAACTGCCGCAGCGAATTCGACTGGATGGACGTGCACTTGCCGTCCTCCACGTCCGAATGGTTTTAAGAACCTTCTTAACAGACGGATCGAAACCGCACTCTCCGCGATCGGCCTCCAACTTCTAGCGCGACGCGGGGCGGCCGGCCCTGCGTTGCCCTGGAGGGCCGGTTGGGTGGTCTCCTCGCGCGTCGCTCTCTCGCGAGGCGCATCCAACTCGACGTTTTCCCACAAGCCGTTGATTGTTTTTGCGGGCGACGGTGAGCCTTGGAGTCTGCACGTGCAAAACGCTCCTGCGTCGACGAACACATCCAAAATCAGCGATGAAAAAAACGCCTTGGCTCGGTGTCCCGCAGCCAAGGCCAAACTCCACACGCTCTCGCGAAGTGTGTGAGAGGAGAAGTCGTCCCTGATCACTCTTCGATCTTGGTGTTACGCGCCGGGCGCAAAATCATTTCTCGGATCGAAGTTCGCGATAATGCAACGATCTGTTTAGTTAGATCATTTCTTAATCTATCGAAATGCAACTGTTCGTTTCATATATTGCACTACGTTCAAAAAGACGCACTAAAGCATTGACTGCCCGCCGTCCACACTGATAGTCTGCCCTGTTATGAAATTAGCGTCGTCACTGCACAGAAATGCAACTGTTCGTCCAATATCGCGCTGAGGATCGCCGAAGCGCCCAACTGCAATTTCAGAGAGATAGCGAGTGCGTTCCTGGGGATTGGCCTCGAGGTAGGCTTCGGCAGCAGGCGTTAGCGCTGCCGGGCAAATGACATTGACGGTAATGCCATAGGCGCCCCATTCGCGCGCCGCGACGCGCGAGAGACCACGAATGCCCTCCTTGGTTGCGGCGTACGCGCCGAACCCCTTGAGACCTTCGATGCCGGTGCGTGAACCGAAGTTGATGATGGCGCCGCGGCCTCGCGACTTCATCTGCGGCAATACGGCTTGCATGAAATACAGCGTACCGTATAGGCCCGACTCGAGCGTATTACTCCAGTCATCGTCGGTAACAGACTCAAGCGGTACACCCGGGCTGCTGCTTTGCGCATTGTTGATAAGCGCGTCTACACGTCCGAACCGCTCGACGGCAAGCTCGACTGTCCGAACGGCGTCGGCGCGATTGCGCGTATCACCGGGCACCACGAGCACTCGTGAGCCATGGGCGGTCAATTCCTCGGCAGCCTGCGTGAGTTTGGCCTCCGTACGGCCAGTCAGGACCAGGCTCGCTCCTTCGGCGGCAAGTGCGCGGGCAATACCGAGTCCGAGGCCTTGCCCACCTCCGGTCACGATGGCGACCTTTTCTGCCAGTTTTTTCGTGTGCATGTGTGAGTCCGAAAGTGATGGTTAATGGTGTTGTTCGGCGCGCAGGCGCACCTCGAGGATGTTCCGGAAAGTGATGCCCGGCATTCCAATTTTATGAACGTCGTTCAACTATATCGCAACAAGAGAGCGGGGACGCCCTGGCGTATTCCCGAATTCGGATGGCGCAAAAGTGTGCCACATTGCGATCGTTGTAAAACTATGTGAATAGTTCCCGTATAATCGATACAGTCAATTCATGGGGAAAATCATGTTGAAAGAGACCTCAGCGCCGGCGGACCGGGACGTCAGCGGGCCGCGCTCGCTGACCCGACTCCTCGGAATTTTCGATGTTCTGGCGAAGTCTCCGGACGGTATGTCGCTGGCAGAACTGAATGTCGCCCTCGAGTCACCCAAGAGCAGCCTGCTCAATCTGCTGAGGCCTCTAGTGGCGGAAGGGTTCTTGATGCACGACGCAGGCCGCTATCGCTTGGGGCCGTCGATCTTCCGGTTGTCCGCGGGTGTGATGGCCGCGTGGAACTTCTCGAAGATGCTGCGCCCGTTCCTGGTGGATCTCTCGAAGAGCACCAATGAAACCGTGTATATCGGTGTCCTTGACGCCGAGCACAAAGAGATCACCTATGTCGACGTGATCGAAAGCGAGCAATCGGTGCGCTATTCAATGCACATCGGTCTGCGTCGCCCGCTCTATTGCACGGCTGCGGGACGCGTACTGCTGGCCCATGCACCGGATGCTTTCGTTACCGATTACATGAAGTCGGTCAAGTTCGAGCGCCGCACGCCGCAAACGATCGCAACGAAGAAGGCGCTGCGTGACGAACTCGATCATATTCTCCAAAGCGGCCTGTCGGTGAGTCGCGGCGAACTGCTGCCGGATTCCGCCGGTGTGTCGTCGCCGATCTTCGGGCCGAATGGCAATGTGATCGCGGCGATGGCGATTGGTGCGCCGCTCGAGCGCTTCGACCGCGAACGTCATCGACTCGAAGAGAACATGATCAGAGTCGCTCAGCGGGCGTCCGCGTTGGGGCAAGCAGAAGAGGAGTGACTGGCCGGGCGGTCGGCTTCGCGGTGAAGCGCGTGCTTCACCGCGAAGCGGGCGTGGCGCAGTTTGAGATGCGTTGCACCTGAGCGCAACGCATCGATCGAAACGACAATCAGTGGGTACGACGCTTCGGCAGCATGGAAGCGATCAACAGTCCGGCCATCGAACTGCAGGCAATGTAGACGAATACCGAAACATAGCCGCTATCGGCGGGAAACGATGCACCGCTGTGTCCGGCCGTCGCGCTGCGCAGTAGTGAAAAGACCGCCTGGGCGCCTACCGCGAAGAAACACGAGAAGAACACGTACAGCATGCCCGTTGCCTCGCCTGTCTGATGTGCAGGCGTCGTTTCCACGATCTGGTTGTACAGCGCAGTGCTCGTAAAAGCGAGGCCGAACGAGCACAGCACCGCACCTGGCACGAAGAGCAGCAGGTTGCGATGAAGCACGATCAGTGAGGCCCAGGCCAGGGCCAGTATGAGCATGCCGATCATGGCAGCGGGGCGGGCCTTGTAGCGGGCCGCAACACGGCCGCTCCACGGGCTTGCGACCAGCGCGACGATGTTGATGCTAAACATCAGCAGTCCAGCCGTCGTTGCGCTCAGCCCGAATCCGGCGTGCGTGCCGGCAGGTTGCTGGGCGAGCAGCGAGAAAACCTGTCCCAGCTGCATGGCGCCAGCCGCGAGGAATGCCATGCATGCATTCGCCAATACGACTTCGCGCATTTTCAGCAGACGTACGTTGATGAGCGGATGACGGGCTCCGAGTTGATGGCGTGCCCAGAGTCCGAGCACGATCATCCCGCCAACGATCAAAGCCCATAGCCGCACATCGCCGAGTCCCCACGCGCGGATTTCCTGCACTGCGAACAGGATGGCACACAGTGCTGGAGCGAACGCAAGGCCTCGAATGTAGTCGATCCGGACGCCGGGATTCGGCGGAGACGGCGGTGCCCACGTGCGTACGGCTGAGACGGCGACCACGCACAGCGCGACTTTGAACCAGAAGCCGCCCTGCCACGAATAGTGATCCACGACGACGCCCGCGCAGATGTAAATCAGCCCCGCCGATACCATTCCCGCCGCACTGATCAATCCGACCGCGGCAGGCACCCTGGCGGGTGGCAGGTTCTCACGAACCAACCCGATTGAGAGCGGCGTGATGCCTGCCGCGATCGATTGCATCGCACAACCCGCGACGAGTATGCCGACGTCGGTCGCGCACGCAGCGACGACTGCGCCGACCGCAGCGACCGACATCACCACCAGCAGGATTCTGCGGTAGCCCAACAGGTCACCGAGTCGCCCACTCACCGCTGCAAAGGCGGCCGAGCCGAGCCAGTATGCGGTCACGGTCCAGCTCACGGAGTTCGACGCAGGAAAGGCCTTGTAGAGCGTGACCAGCACCGTATAGATGACGGTGATGCCAGACGAAGCCGCTACCGCGGCAAGCAGGATCGCGATCGTGAACCCACGTGGTGGTCCCGCTACGCGTTGCGCTCGGTGTCCCTGCGGGGAGAGTACTTCTGCTTGCATGAACGTCTCCGGTTGCATGTATCGTTTCGATTATACTTATATACGAACACTGTTCGCATTGATGTTTTGTGCGAGCGATCGATGCAGGCGACAAGGATGGTGAGGGCGCTCCCCGATATCAAATCGATATCGACGCTTTTGAGTTCGATATGAGAGTTTTTCGGTCGATGGCTTGACCCGATACTTCTCTCAAGGGCGCTCGTTCAGCAGCGCTCCCCACGATCAGGAGATAGAACATGCAAGCGTATCAAGGGAAGATCTACGACGCGGACACGCACTTCTACGAAGTCGAGGACGCATTCAGCCGCTACTTGCCCGAGCAGTTCAAGAAGGACTGGTCGTTTACCAGCCGCGTGACGGCAGACGGCAATCGCTGCATGTATGTCGGTGACCGCAAGGTGGAAATCAGCGAGGGCTACACCTCGGCCGAGGGGCACGTGCCGCCGCCGGGCAAGCTGCATGAATGGTTGCGCGCGATGAAGGAAGGCAAAGATAACGTCGATATGCGGGTGCCCCCGACCCCGGACATGTTCAACCGCGACGCGCGTTTGCAGAAGATGGACCAATTCGGTGTCGAGGCCTGCACGATGTACATCGGCGAAATGGTCGCGTGTATTTCGTATCTCAACGAGCCCGTCGCGGCCAACGCGGTTCTGCATGCGTACAACCGCTGGATGCTCGAAGACTGGGGTTTCAACTACAAGGATCGCATCTACACGACGCCGGTCGTCACGCTCGACGATCTCGACGCCGCTGTCGCCGAGGCCAAGTGGCTCGTGGCGAACGGCGTGCGCGTGGTCCTGATGCCGATGGGGCCGTTCAATGGCCGTGCGCCGGCGGACCCGTACTTCGATCCGTTCTGGTCGATTTTGAACGAGGCTGGCGTGCGCGTGACGTTCCACGTGTCGGAAGCGATCTACATGAAGGATCACATGGCGGTGTGGGGCGAGCCGGTGCAGCAGTCGCGCCAGCGTCAGACCGCCTTCGTCTGGATGCACGGCTATGGCGAGCGTCCCGTGATCGAGACGCTGTCGTCGTTCATCTTCTATAACTTCTTCGAGCGTTTCCCGCGCGTCAAGCTGTGCAGCGCGGAAAACGGCGCGGAATGGGTGCCGTCGATGCTCGTCAAAATGGACAAGTGCCGCGGGATGGCGAAGAATGGTTACTGGCCGTGCGGTCAGTTGAAGAAACGCCCGAGTCAGATCTTCAAGGAAAACGTCTTCGTGGTCGCGTATCCGGAGGACAACATCGCCCAGATCATCGCTCAAACGGATTCGTCGGACTTCCTGTTGATGGGCTCCGACTATCCGCACGCGGAAGGGGTGCCGGAACCGAAGGACTTTGCGTCGGAAGCATGCAATGCGCTGTCCGAAGAGGACACGCGCAAGATCATGTACGACAACGGTCGCAGGTTCATTCCGCTGCACGTGTGACCGCTTTTGCGCTGGGCGCCGGGTGTGCGCTGGTCGGCGTCATGCATTCGCGCGGCAGCGCGAATGCAGCGTCCGATGACGGCGGCAGACTGACCTGCCGTCCCGCCGGATTTCTTCATTGTGAATAGGTTAGCCATGAATATTTCGGACTATAAGGCGTTATTGCTCGAACGCGATGGCGGCATCCTGACCGTCACGCTCAACCGCCCTGAAACGTTGAACGCGTTCGACGAGCAGATGGACATCGAGATGTCGCGGCTTTTTATCGATGTCGCCGAGGATGATGAAACCCGGGTCGTCGTGTTGACGGGCGCAGGGCGCGCTTTTAGCGCGGGTGGCGATATCGAGCACATGCAGCAGGTCATCGACAACCCGACGCTGTTTCTCGAAGGCATGCAGCGCGCGAAGAAAATTGTCTTCTCGATGCTCGATTGTCCGAAGCCGGTCATCGCAAAGATAAACGGTCATGCAATTGGCCTCGGCGCGACGATCGCGCTATTCTCGGATCTGAGCTACGCGGCCAATCACGCGAAGATCGGTGATCCGCACGTGAAAGTCGGCTTCGTGGCGGGCGATGGCGGCGCGGTGATCTGGCCGCAGCTGGTGGGCTATGCGAAGGCCAAGGAATACCTGTTGACGGGCGACCTCGTCACCGCGGAGGAGGCAGCACGACTGGGTCTCATCAATCATGCGGTGCCGGCCGACGAGCTGGATGCCGTTGTCGACGCCATGGCGAGGCGTCTCGCCAACGGCGCTTCACGCGCGATCCAGTGGACCAAGGCGTCGATCAACATCGGCCTGAAGCAACTTGCGCATTCCATTCTCGACGCGTCGATTGCATACGAGGCGTTGTCGAACCTGACGGAAGACCATCAAGAGGCGGTCAACGCGTTTCGCGAGAAACGCGAGCCGGTGTTCAAGGGACGTTGAGCTTTTTACTGCGTCCGGCTTTAGCGATGTATGCGGCGGGCGCGGCGAGGGAGATCTGACATGCAACGGGTTGTGGCGGTAACGGGTGGATTCGGCGCGCTTGGGCGCACGGTTGGTCGCGTGTTTGCTGAGAACGGCTGGGAGGTTGCGCTGATCGACAAGGCGCCTGCGCCAGAGAACGCCAGCGCGGAGCAATTGCACGCTTCGTGGTGGCGAGGCGGCGTCGAGCTAACTGATCTCGATTCGGCGCGCTCGGCGATCTCGGATATCGTCGAGCAGCTTGGCAAGCTCGATGCGGTCGTCAACATAGCGGGGGGCTTTCGCTGGGAGACGTTGGCGGACGGCAGTCTGGACACGTGGGATCTGATGTACCAGATGAACGTGCGCACGGCAGCGACTGCGTCGAAAGCCGCGCTCGACTATATTGCCAACAGCGCGGAAGGCGGACGCATCATCAATATCGGAGCCGGCGCTGCACTGAAGGCGGGCGCGGGCATGGGAGCGTATACGGCTTCGAAGTCGGGGGTGATGCGTTTGACCGAGGCGCTGGCCGAGGAACTCAAGGGCCGCTCCGTTACCGTCAACGCTATCTTGCCAGGCATCATCGATACGCCGCAAAACCGCAAGGATATGCCGGACGCCGACTTTTCCCGTTGGGTGCGGGCTGAAGAAATCGCCAACGTGATTCTCTTTCTCGCGTCGGGTGCCGCGTCGGGGGTAACCGGGGCGTTGATTCCGGTGACCGGGCGCACGTAAAAAACCGCAAGCGATGGTCCAGCGGGCAGTCAGGCGAGATCTCCCGAGCGTTTTCTGTCTCGCTGGATGGTCAAACAGGCCAACACCAAATGCAGTTCAAGCATACCCTTGACTAGTCCGCTGCTGGCGACGGCCTTCTTCGCCGGATCGAGGCGGACCTCCGGGATGGCCCTGGTCCACTCCTCGACCATGATCGCCACTTCGCTGCGCGCAAGGCCGGCGCCCGGGCAGGTGTGTACGCCGCTGCCAAAAGTGCAGTCGGTCGTTCGCTTGCGTTGAAATCGATCGTGGACTATGGCGTTCAGCAGATCTTCGCCGGGCCTTTCGCGGCGTTCGCTCATCCAGCCTTGAAACTCAGTTGATCGATCTGACTTGGCCGCCATCGACACGATAGTTGGCACCGGTCATGTATCCGGATAGCGGACTGGCCAGCAGGGCGGCCATGCGGCCGATATCCTCCGGCTCGCCGAACTTGCCGGCCGAATTGACGAAGATCTGGGAAGTAAAGCGGCGCTCCACCTCTGCCCAGTCATCGACATCCCAACCCTGCTTCAGTGCGAGATCGGTAAACGTACTTTTGACGGCGGGCGACATGATGATGCCGGGCGTCACGGTGTTGACCGTGATCCCTGTCGCGGCGAGTGTCTTCGCAAGCGATGCGCTCATGTTGACCATCGCCGCCTTGATGGCCTGATATTCGGCAAGATCGGGCTCCACTTGTGTGGCGGCCGCGCTTCCGATATTGATGATGCGCCCGAAACCGCGCTCCTTCATTCCTGGAACGAGCTTCTGGATAAGCCTGATGGCCGCGCCGACATTCTGCTCGAAGGTCCAGAGCCAATCGGTCCAAGGCGTCTCGAGCCAGGCTGGATTCATCGCACCACCTTTGCCGTCCATACGATGTGAGCTGGCACGGCCGCCGGCGTTGTTCACCAGGATGTCAACTCCGCCGAGCCGCTCGATGATCTGATCCGCGACGCCGTTGCAAGCCGCCTCATCGGACAAGTCACCCACGACATAAGAAGCCTTGCCTCCGGCAGTCGTGATTGCTTCTGCCACGTTCCGGCAACGTCCTTCATTGCGGCCGTGCACGACCACGACGGCGCCCTCGCGAGCCAGGACTTTTGCGATGCCTTCGCCAATTCCAGAGTTGCTGCCGGTGACCAGTGCGCGCTTGCCTCCAAGCTGCAGATGCATTGTCAGTTTCTCCCGCTCATAAAAAATGTCCTCATCGTGTCGCCGCTTGCACCGAAGCGGCGATCTCGGCCGCCGTGGGATTGCGCCGGAGCGTGAGTCCGCCAGTGACATGAGGGCAGTGCGAACAATGCACTTTAAGTTAGTCGTGCGAGCGAATCGTTGCTGAATCCGAGGAACGGCTCGCCAAGCCGCGCGCGCCGCGCCCAGTTTGGATCATGCAGAAGCGAGCGTCCTACGCCAACAAGATCGAATTCGCCGCGCGAAAAGCGATCGAGCAGAGGGGTGAGATCGGGCTGCGCGGAGGTCTCGTCCCCGGCCATCGAATCGTAGTAGCCCTTGTTAATGCCGATTCCACCAACGGCCATCGAAAGCCTGCCGGTTACCTTCTTCACCCAACCGGCGAGATTCATTTCTGAGCCCGGGAATTCCGCCCGATTGAAGTACCGGGTGCTCGCCTCGAAGATGTCGACGCCCGCGTCCGCGAGCGGGGCGAGGATCTGTTCAAGCTCGTGCGGATCGTTGGCGAGACGCGCGCGGAAATCCTGCTGTTTCCACTGGGAAAAGCGGAACGTGATCGGCATCGTGGCGCCGATCGCTTCGCGAATTGCGCGAACGACTTCGGTGGCGAAGCGGCTGCGCGCTGTCAGATCTTTGCCCCATTGATCCGTGCGCTGATTGGTTTCGGCCCACAGAAACGCGTCGATCAGATAGCCGTGACCACCGTGAATCGCGATTCCGTCGAAGCCGGCGGCCTTCGCATAGCGGGCGCTTCGACCATAGGCCGCAATGACGTCCGCGATCTCGGTGTCGGTCATCGGGCGAGTTGGCGTCATGACCCGCTCCATGTAGCCTGCGTTCAGCGATGTCGTTCGTCCCGCCGGCCCCCACAATCCGGAGGGGCGCAGCGGTGCCGCAGCCGGGAAGGGGCCCGTATTCGCTTCCTTCATCGGACCCATGTGCCACAACTGAGGAAAGATGATGCCGCCACTTGCATGCACTTCGTCCGTCACGCGGCGCCAGGCGGTAACGGATTCGTCGTCGACCAGCACCGGGATCGAATTTTCGCCTAGTCCCGCTTCGCCAAGTGCTGCCGGATGATCGACACCAACGCCTTCCGTGATGATGAGACCTGTCTCGCCCTGCGCACGGCGCTTGTAGTAGGACGCGACGTCACTGCCAGGCAGTCCATTGGGTGAAAAGCCGCGGGTCATGGGTGACATGACGATACGGTTGGCAAGCGTGACGCCCCGTACGGTGAGGGGCGTAAAGAGCGGTCCGATATCCATGAGCGTTCATATAATTGACTTTCGTGCGAATAATGATACGCTATCTTTGATTGAGGAAGAAAGAAAATCTGCCGCCGTGTTACATCCGGCGTCGAAGAGGAGAATTGCATTGGAGCAAACAGACGCACTGGCCGTTTTCTGCGGGCAAGCAGATGACGAAGGGCCCATTCCAGAAGGATTTGCGTTGATGCCGGCGTTTGGGCCCTTCCATCAGATGTTCGGACCAACGTACTTTCGTAAGACCGAGCGCGGACACGTGATTGGGATGTATGTCCGCGAGGCGCATCGCAACCTCGGTCAGATGATGCACGGCGGCGCGGTTTGCATGCTCGCTGATACGGCCATTACATGGGCGAGCAAGCATTCGCGCGCGCCGGCGGTGAAAGTTTTGACGACGAGCTTGACCGTCAACTTCATGGGCAACGCTGAGCCCGGCGATTGGGTTGAAGCTCGTGTCGACGTTTTGCGTTCGGGAAGGCGAGTGATTTTCTCGGACTGTCAAATCTGGGCGAATGCAAAGTGCATTGCCCAGGCGTCGGGGCAGTTCCAGGTGATGGGGGCGTTTGACAACTAGTCCTTCGCGGGACTAGAGAATGTAGCGCCCCACGTTACGGCATTGATCTGCCCCGAACCTTATCCAGAGTCGCCCGATATTTCCACGCCGTCAACACGAACCGATGAATGCGTTCGGCCCGGCGTTTGCGTTCTGCGCGCGTGGTTTGTATCGCAAGGTGGACTTCGGGCGCGCCGGTGACCAACGTCAGGACATCGCGCGCCGAGTTCGCAGGGTCATCGATCTCGATGACTCCGCTGGCCGCGGCGGATTCGAGCGCGCTGGCGAGGGGCTCCAGCATCGTAGCTGTGTATTGCAGAAATTGTTTCGCGATGTCCGGGAAGCGTATCGCTTCGCCGATCACCAGTCGGGAAGTGTGCATGCTGTCCGGTGTCGCGATGTGCTCGACGAGCGCGTCGATGAGGGCTGCCAGGTTCCTCGAAAAATCGCGGCCCGGCTCGACATGCTGTGAAATCTTGCCGCGCAAATCAGCCATCCCGCGCCAGACGATGGCGCGAAACAACTCTTCCTTGGTTCCGAACTGACGGTAAATCGTCGTCTTGCTGACGCCCGCGATCGACGCGATTTCTTCGACTCTGGCGGCGCCGAAACCTTCTCTCATGAAGACCGATTTGGCGGCATCGAGGAGGCTCTCGCGCATCTGGAGCGCATCGTCGTGGGTGGGCCGCCCGGCCGTTCGCTGTTTGCCCGCGGCAGCGAGCCGCGAAGCTCCGTCGGGAGCAAGAACTGCCATAGGTTTGAACATCGGTGAGTGTTTTATGACGGATACAGGCCGCCAGTATACTCACGTGTCCCGGGGGGCGCCACTGACGACGCCCCTCGGTTCCAAGGTCAGTGCGCGAGGCTCAAACGTTGATCATGCCGCGTACATACGACTCCATCGTACCTGCGCACGAAAGTTTGTCTTCGCCTTCTTCAAGATCCGCATACCGGCCGACCTGCCTGACTAGCGGTCCCCGCAGTCCGTCGGTGTTGCCGGTCGGCGAAAAGTCGACGGTGACCTTGTCGCCGGTAATGAAACCGCCCCAGTATCCTTCGGCCAGCAGATCGAAGAACGCGAACCGCCCTTCGACGACACCCTGACCATCGGCAGGATTCAGCAGGTGCTCACCCGATTTGTCGAGAACGAACGGAACGATCCACGGGCAGATAGCGTAGCCCTGCGCAACGTCCGACCACGGACCGGTGCCGATCATCTCGGTCATGCCATAGCTGTTCTGAACGTTCTCCGGCCGGATACCGTAAAAGCGGATGACCTGCTCGCGGTAGTCGGCGGGCGCGGCGGTGCCTTTCAATCCGCCTCCGGCCGTGATCACCGTGTCGGGGTGGCAGATTCCATCCGCTATCCCGCGCTGGCGGGCGCGCTCCACGAGAGTCCAGTGCAACGACCAGTTGCCTTGCACGAGCACGGGGACTTTCCAGCGCGCCGTAAGCTTGTCGAGAAACCGGTCGATCATCGCGCCTGTGTGTCGCTGGCGTGCCACCGCCTGCTCCTGGAATGCCGCGACTTCACTTGGCTTGGCGGAGCCATCGGCCATTGCACGACGCATGCGGCCCATCGAGATCGTTGAAGATGCGAGCACCGGGTCGTCGAACATCAAGGTGCTTTCGGCGCCGAGTCGCTTTGCTGCGTTCAGTACCGGCTCAATATGCCGATGCGCTCCGCCCGGCGGCATCATCAGGAATACCGGACGTTTGCCGAAGTCTCTTTGGATCAATGCGTTGCCATACACGCCCAGCTTCACGCAGGACTCGGTGACATTGTCGAGATCGGCTCGCGTCTGGCTGACGAAGCTGCACTTGCCGGACGTGCCGCTCGAACTGAACACGTGATGACCTGCGTCGCGCAATCGATCCATCCACGCGTCGACGTTATCGACGCCGTTGACCTCGACGTCACCAACGCGTTTGCTCGATAGTGTCTGCAGCCAGACGGACAGATGCTTCCAGCGGCCGTTGTCGATGAACTGCTCAGGGTAGCTCTTGTAGATTTGATGCGCGAACAGCAGCGGCACCATGTCTGCGTGACGGTTGACGTCTGCGATGCCGACATCGTCCGCTCTGCGGCGCAGCAGCTTGATCTGCTCGCGGCGCTCGGCGAAGCGCTCTTTCATGGCTGCGAGCTGAAGCTCACGGAGATTCTCGGGGTGATTGCGGAAAGGGTCGCCTTCGCCACGAAGCATTGCGTAGAACGGGTCCAGAGCGGACATGTTGTCTCCTCTGCAGGAAATTGCTGCGATTTTATTGATCGAAATTGGTGGAACTCGAGACTTCAAGCCATGTTTCGAGGTTGTCCTGTACCGATGCGAGCTTTTTGCGGACGACGTCGACGGCGTCGGGACCGAGCGGCAGACGCAGCGGCGGCGCGTCTGCCGACACCGCGCGGACGATGGCCTCGGCGGCCTTCGCGGGGTCGCCCGCCTGGGTGCCGTGGTAGCTGCTCATATATCGGCGCATTTGCCCCACTGTCTCCGAGTAGTCGGGCAATTCGTTCTCGCTCCACTTCAGCGATCCACCCGCGAAGTTCGTGCGGAAACCGCCCGGCTCGACGAGGGTCACGCCAATGCCAAACGGGTGGAGTTCCTGAGCCAACGATTCTGAAAGCCCTTCGACCGCGTGCTTCGACGCGCAATAGAAGCTGCAGCCAGCGATACCGATCACGCCGGCGACCGACGAGAAGTTCACGATATGGCCGCGCTTACGCGCGCGAAAGTGGGGCAGCACCGCTCGTATCACATTGACTGTGCCAAAGACGTTGGTATCGAATAGTTGCCGCGCCTGCGCGTCGGAAACCTCTTCGAGTGCGCCAAACAGGCCGTAGCCGGCATTGTTGACGAGTATGTCGATAGCGCCAGTGCGCTCGAGTGCTTGCCCAACGGCGCGTGGTACCGCCGCCGCATCGGTGACGTCGAGCAGCAGGCCGTGTGCGCGGCCGGGCGCAAGATTTTCAAAGGAGGCGACTTGCGTTTCATTGCGTACAGTGCCGACCACTGTGTCGCCGCGAGCGAGGACTGCCTCGGCCAGGGAGCGGCCGAAGCCGGACGAAACACCGGTGATAAACCACACGGCCGGACTTGTCGTTTGTTGTGTCATCGTTGAGCAGGTTCTGTAGATTTCTCGGGAGATAAGGTCATCCGGCGGTGCGAGCCTCAGTCATGTCTGCGACCTCTCCGCGGACATAGGCGTCGATCGTTCCGGCGCAAGACAGCTTGTCGTCGCCGCCGGGCAGATCCTTGTAGCGAACGACGTCGCGAATGATGGGCGTGCGCACGCCGTCGATGCCATGACCAAACTCGACAGTGACCTTGTCGCCGCTGATGACCCCGCCCCAGCGACCATCCGCCAGCAAGTCGATCATCGCGAGCCGTCCTTCGACAACGCCTTTTCCATCGGGCGGATTGAGAAGTTCTTCGCCTTTGGAGTCGAGCACCAGCGGGACCAGCCACGGCGGTACGGCCCACGCCTTCGCTTCATGGAACCACGGGCAAAAGCCTGACACTTCGCCCATTCCGTAGCCGTCGTTGAAATTGGCCGAGTTGAAATTGAAGAAGCGTTCGCACTGCTGCTGGAAATCCTCGGGCAAGTTCGCGCCTTTTTTGCCGCCTCCGATACTGATGATCGTATCGGGATGGAACTCGCCGTCGGCGATGCCGCGTTCGCGGCCGGTGGCCACGATCTGGTACAGCATGCCCAGCATGCCCATGATGAACATGGGCTCACGGCGCCTGTCGAGCAATTGGTCGATGAAAAGCCGGAAATCGGCTTGTACGCGCTCGCTACGTTCCCGGCTCTCGTTCTGGAACGCCTCGATTTCACTTGGCAGCGCGGTACCGTCCGCGATCGCGCGTCGCATGCGTGCCATGCGCGTCGTGTGCGCGGCACTCTGCGGTACATCGGACATGTAGTGGAGGTCGCCGGGCACGGCAATGGATTCAGCGAACTTCGCCATCCGTTCCGTGCCGGTATAAGAGCCTGAAGAAGGCGTCAACAGAAACACCGGATAACGCCGCGACGGATCGCGCATACCGCTCGCGGCCCACCGAATACCCTGGGCGAGCAGCCGCCATCCAAGTTCACGGTCGGCCTCGCTTTGGTATATGAAGGACTGCTTGCCCGACGTCCCGCTCGAACTCATCACGTAGTGTCCGTTGCGGCGCAACTCGTTGATCCAGTCATCGAGGTCGCGAATCGCGTCATATTGGAGTCCGTCGATCTTGCGCGTCGTGAGCGTTTGCAGCCATGCAGTGAGATGGCGCCATTTACCCTGCTCGATGAACGCATCCGGATAGCTTTTATAGACGGCGTCGGCAAAGAGCAATGGCACGGCATCGCTCATGTTCTTCACTTCGGTAACGCCAGCCTCGCTGGCCCGCTTGTCGAGAATACGAATCTGCTGCCGTCGCTGTGCGAAGCGCTCGTCCACGGCCTGAAGCTGCATCGCGTGGAGGTTTTCGGGCGCATTCCGGAAAGGGTCGGCGACGTCCGTGAGTGGCAGTAGCTTAGAAAGGGCTTGCATCATCGAGTCCCCTCCTGATTCGGACCGGATTCCTCCGATACCCATTTCATGAATCGATGGATCGGGAACATGCCGTCATGGGGATAGCCGCCGACTCCGTCAGAAATCGACTCGCCCAGCGCCACCATGCGCTGGACACCAGCGCAGGCGAGCGCATCGCGTACCTCCGTGACCCGGTGAGGCGGATAGATCCCCACCGTCTGCGTGGCGACCGTCGCGTGCCGCGCGCCATCGCGCAGGCTTGTTACAGGAACGACGTTGACGGTCTTGCAAATGGGGTGGAAATCCACCATTTCGTCAGAACGAATGACGAGCCCCTTGCCGTCATAGCCACCGAACACGCGATAGATCGGTTCCATTTCACGCAGCACGTCCACGGCCTCGCGAATGTCGGCGGGCACGAGCGGGCCTTGGCCGTCGCCGTACCGATAGTCTTCGCCGAGTGCGAGCGCTAGTTGCTCGCAGTAGCGGTCGGCGTCGTCTTCGTCGCCTTCGACGAATTGATACCGGCTAGCATTGCACGCGTCCTGGTTGAACGACAGCACATCGGCTGCGCCCGCACGCGCGACCTCGCGCAGTACTTCGTCGGATGCAAAGGCCTCGCGGCCGATCAGCGAGATCGATACCTTCGGATCGAACGCGACCAGCTCGAGCCCGGGGCCGGCATAGCGCATCACATGCCGAACCGCGCTTTCGCCGCCCCACACGACGATTTTGTCGAAGTACTGCGGACGATAAAGAATCGACTCGACGTTTTCGTCGCCGCCGCGCCAGTACGCGGCAGAAAACGACTGGGTAACCGGATGATCCGGGTCGATTTCGGCCATGGTGCGCAGGATTGCGGTGGCCGTGAAAAGATCGTTCGAAGGCAGCTTCAGCAGGTGAACACCCTTCGTCAGCGCCGCGCGCATGACCGTCATGGCTGCGACCATCGGCGAGTTGCCTGCGAGGATATGTACGAGGCGCGGGGGAAACGCGCGCAGACGACTCGGGCGCCCGCGCAGAGTACGTTCCACCCAACCGTCCACGAGACGCGCGTCGCCGAGACTCACGCGCAGTTCGTCCTCGATCACTTCACGCAAGAAAAGATTGGGAATGTCGCGATAGCAGTTTTCGAGGATCCGTCGCCCGAGCGGACTGACCTTGATCATCGATTCGAGCGCAGCCTGCATCAGCGGATTGACGTCGAGGTGCAAACGCGGACCTAGTTCGACAAGAAAATCGATGATCTTCGCGACAGGAACATCGAAGGCAGGGCCGGATTCAGCGCGTGGCCACACCAAATCGTCTAGTTCGATTTTAGGCGTGCAAAAGCCTTGCCCCAGATCGCGAGACACGTGTCTGATCGCGCTTCCGGTGACGGTGCGCCCACGGTATACGTGAGGAACCAGCAGCGGTGCCAGGCTGGCATCCTGCGCCGGGTCCGCGCTTTGCTTTACGGTTGTTTCGGTATGCTCCATGAACAACTCCTTTTCAGTAGCGGGTACGCGTCGACCTGAGCGCCGACGTGAATCGATCGGTGGGATCTGGCAGCTCAACTCAAGTTGGCGATCATCCGATCGAGCAGATTCCGGGCGGCTTCAACTTCATCCACTGTGAAGCCGTGAAGTTGGCGATTGCTTGTTTCGACGATGAGCGGCAAAGTCTCGCCTAACAGCTGTCGACCATCTTCTGTCAGTGCGAGCTCGACAGAACGTCTATCGGAAGTACTGCGGATCCGTTCAACCAATCCTCTTTTTTCGAGCGAATCGAGCTTGCGAGTCATGATGCTGCCGTCAGCGAGAAGTATTCGGCACAGGGCGGTAGGTGTACGAGCACGCTCGTCGAACAGCGCTTTCAAAATCCCCCACTGAATCGCAGAAAGTTTGCTCGCCGCGAGCTTCCGGTCGATTTCCGCGCCAAGCAGAAGATGAACCATGTTCATCTTGAACGCGACGCTTTCTTCTGTGCGGTACTCGTCCGGAGCAAGCGTATGCGCGAGTTCGGCGCTAGGCGGACGTCTCTGAAGTGCGGGGGATTCGAGTGGGGTCATCGATTACCTGCTAAAAAAATTTTTGCGTTTGCAAGCAACTATATGCACGTCATTCAAAATATGCAACGCACCGGGGGGTGTGGTTTTCCCCATGTTGCGACCGAATGGCTGTCTGCGCGACGATGCGCACGCGTCTTTCATCCGCAATATTCGGGAGGAACCTTGTCTGAATCTGGTGTGGCAAGTGACATGAGGTTGCCTGTCACTGTCGGGGAAGTGACGGCGGAGTGGCTTACTTCAGCGCTGGGATTCCGCTTCAGCGGCGTCGAAGTGCTCTCGTGCGAGCACGTGGATGTACTGCCGGGCACGTCGACCAAGGTCCGAGTGGCTCTGGAGTACAACGACGCGGGACATGCGATGGCACTACCGTCGCGCATGATCGTGAAGGGCGGTTTCGAGGAACACAGTCCGTCGATGAAGGAGATGTATCGCAACGAAATGCGCTTCTATCGGGACGTACTGCCGTTCATAAACATGAACGCGCCGAAGTGTTTTTATGCGGGCGCCGATCCTGACGCCTGGCAGGCGGTCGTAGTGATGGAAGACCTGGTCGAGCGTAACGTTCGGTTCTGTCGTGCTCAGCAGCCGCAGGGCTACGAACAGGTGGCTTTGCGTCTGAGTGCAATGGCGCGCTATCACGCGCAAACATGGAATAGCCGGGAGTTCGACAAGGGCGGGCGGCTTGATTGGGTGGGGGAGCGCTTTTCGGATTGGTCGTTGGAATATCAGAACCGCTACCTCGAGCCGGATGTCTGGGCGCACTACGTATCGCTGCCGAGAGGGGCCGCGGTAAGCCGGCATCTGCACGATCGCGACTGGATGGTGGCAGCGCTCGGGCGCATTGCGCGCGAACACAAGCGCAAACCGGTATGTGTGATCCACGGCGATACGCACCTTGGAAATCTCTACGTCGAAGCTGATGAAGCGCCGGGTTTTTTCGATGCTCAGGTTAGCCGGGCGCCTTGGAGTCTCGAGGTCGCTTATCACATAGGGTGCGCGCTCGATATCGAAGACCGGCGCTCGTGGGAGCGGTCGCTACTAGAGCACTATCTTTCCCAATTGGCGATTAACGGGGTTCAGGCACCAGACTTCGACGAAGCATGGGGCGACTATCGACGCGATCTCGCATACGGATTCTTCATCTTTGCGATCAACGAAACGCGCTTCCAGACCGAGGCGGTGAACACGGCGTATGCAGCGCGCTTTGGTGCGGCATTGGTGGATCATGGCGAAGTGGGTTAACCGATTGGATCGAAGGCCAATAATGCAACTATATGTTGCATTATTGGCCTGACGAGACTAAGCTCAAGCATCAGTGACGTCCTCGCGAGCGAGGGATTGAGCGCTAACGAATACCCGCTCGATCGAACGCTCCAGACGACGATCGATCTACCTCAACCGGCTACAGCATGCCCGCTCCGAAAGTCTTTCATCAACGTTTAAACGGCAAGATCGCGATCGTGACCGGCGCGGGATCGCTCGGTCAGGGTTTCGGCACGGGCAAGGCAATTGCCTGTCTTTTCGCCGCGGAGGGCGCGTCCGTCTGTCTCGTCGATCAGCAATACGAGCGGGCGGCGGAAACGCTCGCGCTGATCACGGAGGGGGGCGGCAGCGCGTTCGTCTCGACCGGCAATGTCACCGACGGTGCGGTCTGTGCGCGCATTGTCGACGAGACCGTCGAGAGGTACGGTGGCCTCGACATTCTCGTCAACAACGTCGGTATTTCGGGCGCGCCGGGGCGGTTGCAGGACCTCGACGAGGCCTCCTGGGATCGCGTGATCGACGTCAATCTGAAAAGTGCCTTTTTGATGAGCCGAAGTGCGGTGCCGAAGATCGTGGCGCGCGGAGGCGGGGCAATCGTCAACATCGGTTCGGTCGCGGGCATCCGCAGCCACGGGTCAGCCGCATACGGCTCATCGAAAGCGGGCATGGTCGGCTTTACGCGTGAACTCGCGGTGATGTACGGCCGCGATCATGTTCGTGCCAACGCGATTGCTCCGGGCCATATTTTTACGCCGATGGTCGAAAGCATGCTCAGTGACAAGGCCCGCGAACGCCGCCGAAAAATCGCGCCCCTTCCGTTGGAAGGGGATGCGTGGGACGTCGCGGCCGCCGCGTTGTTTCTCTGCAGCGATGAATCGCGATTCATTACCGGCACGTGCCTACCCGTAGACGGTGGTGTGACGGAGGTCGCCGCGCTTGCGGCATACGACCTGGTTCAACAATAGCCGTCGATCTGGCCAGTGTGCGCCTCGCCACGTGAAGCGTGTCTATTAGCACGGAGCTTACAGGGCGTGTTTTCTGGTAACTTAGCGTGGCTGAATTGACCCGCGTGACAGGAAACGGCACCTGTAGGGCGCTGGCACGGACCGCTGAGTCGCGGTCCATGCCGATCGCCTGTTTGCTCGACAACGCGTATTTGCCGTCCGGCAAGCGGGGGTCCGAACCAATCGATAATCGCATGGGTGCTCGCAAGACCGCAGATCCGCTATTCGCCGCGTTAGCGGATGCTTCCCGACGACAACTGCTGACTCTGCTGAATGCGGGTCCTCAAAGCGCAGCCGCATTGGCGCGTGAGCTGAAAATATCGCGTGCGAGCGTGATCGAGCACCTGAACGAACTTGGCGAGGCCGGCTGGGTCGACGTCGCTTTCGGTGACAACGGCGAGGCGTCCTATTCGAAACGTTCTCAGGCTGAAGCACAATTTCTGGCCGAATGCGAGGCGCTGCAGAACCCCGTGTGCTCAGAGGCTAGCGATGCGTTGGACGAACAGGCTGCGGCTTGGGCGCGCGAGTGGCCAGCGGAAGACCCGAATGTCTATCTGATCGGGCAACGACTCCTACGACTGTCTGCTCACATCGACCGGGCGCTCAAGGAAGCCGCCGCGAGTCAGGGCCTGCTGGCAGCCGAACTGTTGCTATTGGATGCGCTTCTGGTTTCCGGTCCGCCTTACACGCAGTCTCCGACGCAACTTCAAAAACCGCTGGCAATGACGCTGGGCGGCATCACGAAGTGTGTCGGCAGGCTCGAACAGATGGGCTTGGTGGAGCGCATGCCGGACCCGGCGGATGGTCGTGGAATACTCGTACGAATGAAGTCACAGGCACGCAAAGTATTGAGGAACATCCTCCATCAGGAGGCGTACGGCACTGACTGGGTGGCATCCAGTCATATGGCGCCTGAACGGCGAGCGGCACTCTCGACCTTGTTGCGGGAACTGCATGTCCTTGCAGACGCGGAGGCCGCACGTCGGGGTGCCGAGCGCGGCTGACATAGCTTCGGTGATCACCATTTCGATAGCAAACCCCTAGTCATCGCCATCGCTGCTCGCAATCAGCGCGCAAGACACAAACCCATCCTGGGCCTGCGCTCTCAGCAGGCCTTCTCTCCCGTCTTTCGTTGCCATCGAGGCATCCGGTGGCATATGGCCAATCCCGCATAACGCTATGTTCGTGAGCGAAAGCTCAGGGGAACACATTGGCGCGTCTGCTTCCAGTGCCGTCCCGGTACAAACACCTGGACACCGCAATTTACTTTCCCAGTAAAGTATATTTCAGATGTTCGATGACGGGCAGCACATTGACGCCAACCGGAGACTCAAGCGATGAGGGCCGCATATTTCAAGAAGGTAGGTTCGCCTCTAGAAGTTAGGGGTGTGGCCGATCCCACTCCAGCATCGGGAGAAGTTGTGCTGAAGATTCACCGCTGCGGTATCTGCGGATCGGATCTACACATGACGGATGGACACGCACCGCATTTCACGCTTCCAGAAAATTCGACCCTAGGTCACGAATTTGCCGGCGAGGTGGTGGCCTTAGGTAAGGGCGTTGAGAAGCTGAAGATTGGCGATGCTGTAACCGCGCTGCCGTTTGTCGGATGCGGGCATTGCGCGACCTGTCTTTCCGGGAAGCCGAACTTCTGCGCGCAATTCAAGGGCGCCGCCGCCGGCTTCGCTCAATATGCAGTCGTTGCCGAGCGCGTAACGACCCGGCTTCCGAAGACGCTGAGCATGGAGGACGGCGCACTGATCGAACCGATGGCCGTCGGCTTGCACGGAGTTGCGCTGGCAAAGCTCACGCCGGGCGCGAAAGTGCTCGTGATTGGCGCGGGTCCCGTTGGACTGGCCGCCACGTTCTGGGCTCGTCGCCTCGGCGCTGGTCGCATTGTTGCGACTGCTTCATCGCAGCGCCGCGAAGCGCTCGCGCGACACATGGGGGCTGACGAATTTGTGGTTCCGCAGGATGGGCAGGATCTGGCGGCGCTAGCTGCCGATGCTCTCAAGGGTCCACCAGACGTCGTGTTTGAATGCGCAGGGCAGAAGGATCTGATTGCAAAGGCGATTCATTGCGTTAAGCCGCAGGGCGACGTCGTAGTGCTCGGCTTCTGCACGGTGCCGGATCAATTCATTCCGGCAGTAGCGGTATGGAAGGAAGTGCGAATTCAGTTCGCTGTCACCTACAGTATGCAAGAGTTCACTCATGTCGCGAACGTGTTCGACGCGGGCTGTGTCGAACCGCGCGCGATGATTACCGACCGCGTCTCGCTTGACGCGCTACCCGATGCATTTGAAGCACTGCGTGAACGGTCGACGCAATGCAAGGTAATGGTGAACCCATGGCTCAGCTGAAATCCTGGAGCGACTATCTCTCCCAGTTGGCAAACG
Source organism: Paraburkholderia sp. BR13439 (assembly GCF_040948805.1). Taxonomy (NCBI): domain Bacteria; kingdom Pseudomonadati; phylum Pseudomonadota; class Betaproteobacteria; order Burkholderiales; family Burkholderiaceae; genus Paraburkholderia; species Paraburkholderia sp. BR13439. The sequence goes on from NZ_JBFPKN010000011.1 coordinate 277,332, forward strand.
CGGAGAGTCTGCTCGAATTGACGGAGACACCGCGCGATCCTCAAACGCGCGCGGAGCTGTATCGGCAGTTTCAGATGAATCTCTCGCTTGCCTACTTCATCTACTTCCAATCCGATCCGCTTCATCCAGACTGGTTGCCTTTCCTTAACTCGGTCTTCATGCTGCAGCCGAATCCCGACGACACCTATTTCGTCGCACCGTTGCGAGGTGACCTGCGATATCGGCTAGTTGGAGAGCGCGGCAGCGTGCATTTGCTGACGCTGGATATCGGCCGCGGCATCATGGGTACTACCGATAAAATCCACCCTCCGCTAGGTCAGTTCGACCTGGACGACCTCGAGATCGGCGAGGACGGCAGCTTCGAAGTTCTATTGAGCGCACGGCGTCCCGCCGGTTATCACGGCAACTGGCTCGAGTTGCACCCCGAGGCTGACTTCGCAATGCTGCGCCAGCGCTCGTATGCGTGGGGAGCGGAACGTGACGCACGAATCGCTATCGAGTGCCTCGACGCTCCCCGGACGAAACCGCCAATGGGCCACGAGGAGATCGCGAGGCGTACCGGCGAGCTGATGGACTACGCGGAGCGTCTGTCACGTCGCTGGCTCACGCACATGCAGCAACTGCGCACGCGGATCAACATGAACGAGTTCGAGTTTTTCGCTTTCGGTGGTGGCCTCGCGAAACAGGCGTACTGGCAAGCGATTTTCGATTTCGGTGACGACGAAGCGCTCATTCTCGAAACCGCACTGCCGCAGACACGCCGATACTGGAACGTGCAATTGAACGACGCTCTGTTCAACGCGCTTGACTATATCGATCACCAAAGCAGCCTCAATGGACATCAGGCGCACGTCGACGAAGACGGCCATTTCCGCGCCGTGATTGCGCACCGTGATCCGGGTGTCGCGAACTGGCTGGATACATGCGGGGTCAATCGGGGGACCGCAATAGGCAGATGGTATGGGTGCAGTTCGGAGCCGGTTCCGACGCTCAAGCGTGTGCCGGTGTCCGAGTTGCGCAATCACTTGCCGACAGGGACTCGCTTCGTTGACGCAACCGAACGCGAGAGACTCTTGCGCGAGAGACGAATAGGTGCGCAGCTGAGACGGCGGTGGTAAGCACGATTAAGGGATCTTCAGGAGACGATAGATGTCGCCATCAAAACGATTTTCGGGTGCGGAGGATGAGCTTCATGCAGTCGCGAGTGCCGCTACTGGCTCGAGCGATTTCGGCTCCAGCGCCGAATACATGCCCGGCCTGACGCAACTTCTGAACGCTTTCGACGAAGATGGCCCGCGCTTCGCGCCAGGGGGCCGGGAATTTGCGTGGAATGCAGTTGTCGGTGCTTTGGTCTCGCGCCTGACGCTAGTGGAGGGCCTGCGCAAGCATGCCGATGTCTTGTCCCAGACTCCGCGGCGTCCGCTCGTCATCACCGGCATACCTCGGACCGGCACGACCGCATTGCACAAGTTGCTTTCGGTCGACCCGCAATTTCAGGGTTTGGAAAAGTGGCTGACGGTCTTTCCGCAGCCACGGCCGCCGCGCGACACCTGGATCAACTACGTTCAGTTCCAGGCGACCGCGGCCGGACTGGAGGCCTTTTTCAGGTCGGCGCCGGAGATGCGCGCAGCACATAACATCGTCGCCGACGAGGTCGATGAATGCCTCGAAATACTCAAACAGGGCTTTTGCAGCAATCTGTGGGGGTCGTCCTTCCGCGTACCTCAATACGATCGCTGGTGGCGCGAGCAGAGCGAATTACCCGCCTATCGCTACTTTGCAAAGACGCTCAGTCTGATCGGCGCGCGCGACCGCGAAAAAACGTGGCTGCTGAAAAATCCCGGCCACCTGATGCAGTTGCCCGCACTATTCGAGGTTTTTCCCGACGCATGCGTGGTCCAGACACATCGGAATCCCGTGGAGGCGTTGCCTTCGCTCGCGAGCGTGCTGGCGATGGCGCGTCGAATTTCCGAGGGCGAGCAAGTCGACAGGCACGAGATCGGCGCGCGCGAACTCGATAATTGGGCGTGGGCCAGCGAAGCAGCAATGGCGGCGCGCGCGTCCTTGCCGAAGAAGCAGTTCCTCGATATCAGCCAAGCCGACCTTCACGCCGATCCGATTGGTACGATGCGGCGGATTTACGGTCACTTCGGCTTTCAACTGACCGAGGAAACGATGGAAGCAATGCGCCGGCGAGTTGAGCAAAGCCCAGAACGCGCTCATGGTGTGCATAAATATACCCAAGCCGAATTCGGCCTTGCAACCGAGGCGATCCGGGAGCGATTCTCCCGCTACATGACTACCTATGGCCTGCAATGATGAGCACGCTCTCACTTTCTCCGTTTTCCGGCTTTCTGCAGATTGCGTACGTCACCACCGACGTGGACAAGGCAATTGACTACTTTTGCAGGCAACAGAATGTGCAGACGTGGGCGCGCTTGCCCGGCATTGAAATCGAGTCGATCGCCGGGCATCATTGCAAGCTGAACATCGCGCTTGCATTCGTCGGATCCGTTCAGCTCGAACTGATCGAGCCGTTATCCGGCGACGACCGTGTGTATCGTGATGCGCTTCCTCGAGACGGGGTCGCGATTCGCCATCACCACATCGCGCAGTTGATCGATAGCGAAGCGGCGTTCGAAACGCAGCGTAGCGAAATGACTGCCGCGGGCGTGCCCATCGTCATCGACGGTCAGTCGCCTGGGTCCGCCCGGTACTTCTACACAGATCACAGGGCAACGCTGGGTCACTATATCGAGCACATCTGGTACACACCAGCGGGTCTCACCGCGATGGAACAGGTGCCTCGCAATGGAGCGGTTCGATGAACACGGCTGGCACCGTGCATTCGGTTGACGACGATCACCGCCTGGCCGTGCACATTGCTACGGCGGCCGGAGCTGCCTTGAACGCGATACGCGCGTCGGCGGTCCTTGCGGGCAAACCACTGGGAACAGCGGGCGATGCCACGGCAAACGAGCTGATCACGCACATTCTCGCTCACACCAGACCGGCAGACGGCTTCCTTTCCGAAGAGTCCGCACCGGATCCAAAACGGCTAGCCCTCGATCGTGTATGGATCATCGACCCCCTCGATGGCACGCGCGAGTATGGCGAATGCCTGGAGCGGCGCGACGACTGGGCGGTCCATGTCGCACTGACGGTTTGCGGCGAGCCGCGCGCTTGTGCTGTCGCGCTTCCGGCTCGTGGCGTCACGTTCGGAACTTTATCGCCGCCTGAGTTGCCCCCAGCGCCTGAGGGGCGCCTAAAAATTCTCGTGAGCCGTTCCCGTGCCCCCGAACTGGCACTACGGGTTGCCCAGCGCTTGAACGCCGAGCTCGTGCCGATGGGTTCGGCAGGCGCAAAGGCAATGGCCGTGCTGCGTGGCGAGGCGCACGCATATCTTCATGCCGGCGGGCAATATGAATGGGATTCGTGCGCTCCGGTAGGGGTCGCGCTTGCGGCCGGACTTCATGCCAGCCGCATCGACGGTAGCCCATGCATCTATAACGGGTCGGACGTTTCGATGCCCGATCTGCTCATATGTCGAGCGGAGATTGCCGAACTGATGCTGGCCGCCATCGCAGCCGCGCAGTGAATCGCCTTTGTAAAAGGATTTGCCATGCCCACATTGACTCACCTGCGGCGGCTCGAAGCCGAGAGCATTCATATCATGCGAGAAGTCGTCGCTGAGTCACAGCGCCCTGTGATGCTTTACTCGATCGGCAAGGACAGCGCCTGCATGCTCCATCTGGCAAAAAAGGCGTTTTACCCGGCGCCGCCCCCGTTTCCGCTCCTGCATGTCGATACCACCTGGAAGTTTCGCGACATGTACACGATGCGCGACCGGATGGCTCGCGAGGCCGGAATGGAGCTCATCGTCCACCAGAATCCGGAAGCGAAAGAACTTGGAATCAATCCGTTCGATCATGGTTCGCAGGTTCACACCGACATGTGGAAGACACAGGGCCTGAAGCAGGCGCTCGATAAGTACGGCTTCGAGGCCGCTTTGGGGGGCGCTCGCAGGGACGAAGAGAAATCGCGTGCGAAGGAGCGAATTTTTTCATTCCGTACAGCCAGCCATCAATGGGACCCGAAGAGTCAACGACCCGAACTGTGGCGCCTTTATAACGCGCGCAAGAACCATGGCGAGTCGATCCGCGTGTTTCCCATCTCAAACTGGACCGAGCTGGACATCTGGCAGTACATCTACCTCGAGAACATCCCCATCGTGCCGCTATATTTCGCGGCGCGGCGACCCGTAGTGAATCGGGGCGGCACGCTGGTGATGGTGGACGACGACCGCATGCCGCTTTCGCGGCACGAAAAGGCAGAGCACAGAATGGTGCGCTTTCGCACGCTGGGTTGCTATCCGCTGACCGGTGCGGTCGAGTCGAACGCCACGACATTGCCGCAGATCATTCAGGAAATGCTCTTGACGACGACCTCCGAGCGCCAGGGTCGGGTGATCGATCACGACGGCGCCGCATCGATGGAGAGAAAGAAACAGGAGGGGTACTTTTAATGGCACACGTCTCTGACCTGATCGGGACCGATATCGAACGGTACCTGAAGCAGCACGAAAGAAAGAGCCTTCTGCGTTTCATCACATGCGGGAGCGTGGATGACGGCAAGAGCACGTTGATTGGCCGTTTGCTCTATGAATCCAGGATGCTATTCGAGGATCAGCTTGCCGCGCTCGAAGCCGATTCGAAGAAGGTCGGTACGCGTGGTGGGGAAATAGACTATGCGCTGCTGCTCGACGGTCTGGCTGCCGAGCGCGAGCAGGGCATCACCATCGACGTCGCCTACCGGTTTTTCTCGACGGACCGCCGCAAGTTCATCGTTGCCGATACGCCCGGGCATGAGCAGTACACTCGCAACATGATAACGGGGGCTTCCACGGCGGATCTCGCCATCATCCTCGTCGATTCACGCAAAGGCTTGTTGCAGCAAACGCGACGGCATAGCTATCTCGTGTCGTTGATCGGCATTCGCAACGTGGTTCTTGCGGTGAACAAGATGGACCTGGTTGATTACTCCCGTGAGCGGTTCGACGAAATTTCACGCGAGTATTGCGAATTTGCAAAAAAAATCGGTATATCCGATGTGACGGCAATTCCGATTTCGGGCGTAAATGGCGACAACGTTGTTCAAAGGAGCACAAAGACGCCATGGTACGACGGGCCGTCCTTGATGCATCACCTCGATACTGTCGAGATCGACGAAGCCCGTTTGCAGACCCTGCCATTGCGTTTCCCGGTGCAGTGGGTCAACCGCCCGAACCTTGATTTCCGTGGGTTTGCAGGCACTATTGCGTCCGGTGTCGTACGCGTCGGGCAGCGTGTGCAAGTTCAGCCGTCAGGGCGGGAAACCACCGTCGCAAGAATCGTGACGGCCGATGGAGATCTCGACGAGGCCTTCGCGGAACAGTCGGTGACGCTTCTGCTCGCCGACGAAGTGGATGTCTCTCGTGGCGATCTGATTTCAGCGGCCGATTCGCCAGCGCAGGTTGCCGACCAGTTCGAAGCAACGCTCGTATGGATGAGCGATCAACCCATGCTCCGTGGGCGCAGCTACCTGCTGAAGATCGGCACTCGGACCGTCACGGCAACGATATTGCCGCTGAAATACAAGCTCAATGTCGAGACGCTCGATCACGTCGCCGCTGACACTCTCGCCTTGAACGAAATCGGCGTCGCCGAACTGGAGTTTGACCGTCCGATCGCATTCGATCCATACGAGCGGGACCACGAGACGGGCGGTTTCATCGTTATTGACCGCATGACCAATAGCACGGTCGGTGCGGGTATGCTGCGCTTCGCACTGCGCCGTGCGACCAATATTCGCTGGCAGACGCTGGAAGTCGACAAACATGCGCGACGGACCCTCAATGGGCATCAGAGCGGCGTCGTCTGGCTGACAGGCCTTTCTGGTGCGGGTAAATCGACGATTGCGAATCTGCTCGAGAAACGCTTGCATGCAATGGGCAAGCGAACCTATCTGCTCGATGGGGACAATGTTCGGCATGGATTGAACAAGGATCTCGGCTTCACGGCCGAAGACCGCGTCGAAAATATCCGGCGCATTGCCGAGGTGGCGAAATTGATGGCCGACGCCGGCGTGATCGTCATCACCGCATTCATTTCGCCGTTTCGTGCAGAGCGCGCACTGGCGCGCGAGCTCATGGAGGAGGGTGAGTTCATCGAGGTCTTCATCGACACGCCATTGGAAGTGGCTGAGCAGCGCGATCCGAAAGGACTCTACAAGAAAGCGCGTCGCGGAGAGTTGAAGAACTTCACTGGCATCGATTCGCCCTACGAGGCGCCGGTGAAGCCCGAAATCCACATCAATACCACGACCAGTTCTGCCGAGGTTGCTGTAGAGACGATCTTCCAGAAGTTGCAGACCGCGGGATTCCTTGACGTGTCGAGGGGATCGCCGCTCTGAGACGTCGCGGGGCGGCGTGCCTCGCGCGTCTTGCGTTCATATTGTTATACGACATTCATTTATATATACTCCCTGCTGTCGACCACGGGAGACGCAGAGCGCAATTCCCGTGTTGACATCGCCCACTCGGGCGACAGTCCAACAGGTATCGGGACGTTTCGACGCGTCAAGGAGGCAGTGGGGATGGCGGAAAGCAATCAGCAAGGCTATGGGTCGCGCGAGTCGATGGAATACGACGTGGTCATCGTCGGCGGCGGTCCCGCAGGCCTCTCAGCGGCGATCCGCCTGAAGCAGCTGGCAGCCGAAAAGAACGCCGAGATTGGCGTCTGTGTGCTGGAGAAAGGCTCGGAGATCGGAGCGCATATCCTCTCGGGCGCGGTCATGGACCCACGCGCGCTCGATGAACTGATACCCGACTGGAAGGAACAGGGCGCGCCGCTGAACGTCGCCGTGACCGAAGACAAGTTCCTTTTCCTTTCGGAAACCGGTGCGAAGTCGGTCCCGAACTGGGCATTGCCGGACAACTTCAAGAATCACGGCAACTTCGTGATCAGCCTCGCGAATGTCACGCGCTGGCTTGGGACAATGGCCGAGGCACTGGGCGTGGAGATTTTCCCGGGCTTTCCGGCCGCTGAAGTCCTCTACAACGAGGACGGCTCGGTCAAGGGCGTCGCCACCGGCAACATGGGCATTGGCAAAGACGGCGAGCCCACCGAGAACTTCCAGCTCGGGATGGAGTTGCACGCGAAGTACACGCTGTTCTGCGAAGGCTGCCGCGGTCATCTTGGCCGTCAGCTCGACGAGAATTTCAATCTCGGCAAGAACGCCGATCCACAGGTCTATGGCATCGGCATCAAGGAGCTGTGGGAAATCGATCCTTCGAAACATCAGCCGGGTCTGGTGGTTCACACGGCTGGCTGGCCGCTGGAGTCGGACACCTATGGCGGCTCGTTTCTGTACCACATCGACAACAACCAGGTGATGGTGGGTTTTGTCGTCGGTCTCGCGTATCAGAACCCCTATCTTTCGCCATTCGAGGAGTTCCAGCGGTACAAGACGCACCCGGAAATCCGCAAGTTCCTGGAGGGCGGCAAGCGCGTGTCGTATGGTGCGCGCGCGATCACAGCCGGTGGCCTGATGTCTCTGCCTAAGCTGGTATTCCCGGGCGGCGCACTCGTGGGTGACGATGCCGGCTTCCTGAACGCATCGCGCATCAAGGGCAGTCACGCAGCGATCAAGACCGGCATGCTGGCCGCGGATGCCGCCTTCGATGCGTTGCAGGCTGGCCGCCAGCACGACGAACTCGCGGCCTATCCGGAGGCGTTCAAGCAGTCGTGGCTCTACACGGAGCTGTACAAGGCGCGCAACTTCAAGCAGTGGATGAGCAAAGGCCTGTACCTCGGCACGTTGATGGTGGGCATCGAGCAGAAAGTGCTGGGCGGTAATGTGCCCTGGACGCTGCATCACCGGCATCGCGATCACGAAATGCTGAAACCCGCCTCGCAGTGCAAGCCGATCGAGTATCCAAAGCCGGACGGCAAACTCACGTTCGACCGTCTGTCGTCTGTTTTCATTTCGAATACGAATCACGAAGAGAATCAGCCGGCGCATCTCACGCTCAGGGACGCGAGTGTGCCGGTGAACGTCAATCTGCGAACGTATGCAGGCCCAGAAACCCGCTTCTGTCCAGCAGGCGTCTACGAGTACGTGAAGGACGAGCAGGACGATGACCGTCTGCAAATCAACGCGCAGAATTGCGTGCACTGTAAGACCTGCGACATCAAGGACCCGACCCAGAACATCGTGTGGGTCACGCCGGAAGGCGGCGGCGGTCCGAACTATCCAAACATGTAAGCAGATGTCAGCCAGGTCTCAGAGGTAAGTCTCAGAATGAAACTGATTCGGTCAATCGACGAGCTGCGCGCGCAGTTGCGCGGGCAAAACCGTACCGCATTCGTGCCGACCATGGGCAATTTGCACGAAGGGCATTTGTCGCTTATCCGGCTCGCCCGGCAGCATGGGGATCCTGTCGTCACGAGCATCTTCGTCAATCCGCTGCAGTTCGGGCCGGAGGAGGATTTTGCGCGCTATCCGCGAACGCTGGAGGCGGACATCGAGAAGCTCCAGAAGGAGAACGTCTATGTCGTCTTTGCCCCTACGGAAGAGGATCTATACCCTCAGCCGCAGGAGTATCGAGTGCAGCCGCCTGGCGGCATTGGCGACGTGCTGGAGGGTGAATTCCGGCGCGGGTTTTTCCAGGGTGTGTGCACGGTGGTGATGAAGCTGATGTTGTGCGCCCAACCGCGTGTCGCCGTTTTCGGAAAAAAGGACTATCAGCAATTGATGATTGTTCGGGAGATGTGCAAGCAGTTTGCGATGCCGACGGACGTGGTAGCGGGCGAAACCATCCGTGATTGCGACGGTCTTGCCTTATCTTCTCGCAATCGTTTCCTGACGCCCGAGGAGCGGGTCGAGGCGCCAACGTTGTATCGGCTCCTGAACCAGATCCGCGACAAGGTTTTGAGCGGAGAGAAAGATATTCAGGGTATCGAACGACGCGCGTTCTCCACGTTGGTCGATCGTGGCTGGCAGCCGGATTACATCTCGGTGCGCAAGCAGGCCAATCTGCGATCACCCACGGCTCAGGAGGCCGATGACAGCAAGCTGGTTATCCTTGCCGCTGCGCGCCTCGGCAACACGCGACTGATCGACAACATGGAAATTTGAGTTCTCCATGTATAGCCTTGCCGCCGCGCTTCTGGACCAGCAGGGCAGGGTGCCAATCCGAAGGCTGGTCACGTGCCTTCCCAATCTGGCCGTTTGACATGATCGAATCAGACTCGGATCACGGCGGGTCCTCCCGCCGCGCAGTACTCGTAACAGGCGCCGCCAGACGGATCGGGCGGGCGCTTGCGCTCGGTTTCGCTGCGCGAGGATGGGATGTCGCGGTGCACCATCACGAGTCAAAACAGGAAGCCCGAGAGGTTGTTGACCACATAGTCCGTCCTGAACAATCCGTAGAGCCTTGAGTAGCTGGGCTTCCGGGTAGAAATCGTGTTGTTGGAATTGCAGAGACCTGGCATATTGCTTCACATAGCCTGCAAATTCTGACGAGGTTCAGATG